>AVDB01000007.1 GCA_000472185.1 Rhodobacteraceae bacterium HIMB11
TGAAACATACGCTTTGCTGAAGTCTGAATACCCATCACTGATCTGACCCAGATGCGCGGCGGTCATTTTATGCAGCGTTGGCAATTTATGAAACGGAACCGATGGCATCGCATGATGTTCCGCGTGATAGGGCATATTCCACGCCAAAAACCGTACGATACGTGTTGTCAGGGTGGTGCGTGTGTTCAAAAACATGTCCTCCACCTCCGGGCAGCGTCCGTGTTCGGCCAATAGGTACAGGCGCAACACGGGAAACCCAAGGATCAGTGGCACAATCCACAGCCACAGCAGGGCGGTAGGCGCTGTTGCGAAAGCGACGACATAGGCCACAATCAATAGGACCGCTTCTGCACGCTGGGCCCGCCGTTTGCGCGGTGGGATATAGGATGCAGTCAGCGGCCCGAGGCTGTTCCCAATCAATGTCGTGACCTTGGCCCACCAATAATCCACCGTGCTAATATGGCGTACAAATGCGCCCCAGCTGTTTGGTTTTTCATGACCATCTAATTCGGGGTCTTTGCCAGAAATATTGGTGTATTTGTGATGCGCCAGATGGAAATAGCGAAACCATAAAAACGGCTGAAACAATAGAAACGCAATCAAATGTCCCATAACGCTATTTAACCACAGGGATCGGAACGGCGTATTATGGGTGCATTCATGTTGCAGTGTGAACAAAAACGCGATCAGGATACCATGCGGGATCAACATAATCTGCCACAGGGGGAGGGCGAAGTTGATCCAGGACCCTGTTACACCCAGCACTGCGCAGTAGAGCATCAGATGGCGCAATCCATGCACGTTAGAACGGGCATTTAAACGCGCCTTATCCTGCGCGCTTAGAGTTTTGAGAAAGCTTTTGTGATCCATCACACCCACCTAACTGTCCCGATATTCAGTATCCCATTCGCGTTTCATTTCAAGCATTTCGTGACCTTTGGCACCTGGCCCCTAGTTTCACGGTTATGGCGAAACGTACCTATGAATCTGATGCGCAATATGTGGAAACGGTCGATGATCTGGATGACATCGTGCAGGACAAGCGTGAAGGATGGCGGCAAACAAATAGCAAGGCGCGGCGGCGTCAGCGGCGGTACAAAAAGCGACTGACCCATGAATTGGTCAAACGACACGGTTGGGACGCGTCAGAAGACGATCTGGATTAGGTATCCAGACGGACACTGACGATCTGAACCTCTTCATAAATCTCAAGCGCGCTTGCAACGGACGCGGCGGCCTGCATGGCGGCGTCAGATGTTGTATAGCTGCCCAGCTCTTTGAACATCAGGCCACTGTCAAATCGCGTACTGACCGAAACCAACATCAAAAGAGTGCTGTCCGCCTGTGCGCCCACAATGACAAATGTTTCAACGCTGGAATTATTGGTCAGCTCATGGATTTTCGACAAAAGGGTGGGTGAAAACATCGTCAATTCCTCCGTCTGCATGAACTAACGCAGGTGGATCATCTGACAAGATTTATGACCAAATTTGGAAAATTTGGAGCGGGCGATGAGATTCGAACTCACGACATTTACCTTGGCAAGGTAACGCTCTACCCCTGAGCTACGCCCGCGTCCCTGGGTGGGTGCTGTTTATAAATAACTTTCGCCCGCTGCAAGCGAAAAACGTAACTTTCTTTCCCGACATGTCGCGGTACCTCTATTTTCTTTTGGAAACCCTGTGCTAATTTGCAGTACGGGAGTTTTGATAAATGAGAACACAAGTCTGCATTATCGGGGGCGGGCCCTCTGGTTTGTTGTTGGGGCAATTGCTGCACAGTATCGGTGTCGACGCGGTTGTATTAGAACGTCAAACACAGGAATATGTCCTAAGTCGTATTCGGGCAGGGGTTCTGGAAGTGGGATTTCAAAACCTGATGCGTCAGGCGGGCGTGGGTGCGCGGATGGACCGCGAAGGACATGTGCACAATGGCACGCTGATCACCTATAACGATGAACGCGTGCGTATTGATTTTAGCACATTAACGGGCACCTCGGTCATGGTTTATGGTCAGACCGAAGTCACCCGCGATTTATACGCCGCGCGCGCTGAAATTGGAGCCAAAACCTTCCACAGTGTTGAAAATGTTGAGATCCACGATGTTGAGGGGGATGCCCCCTATGTCACCTTTGACCAAGACGGCGTGACGCATCGTGTTGAGTGCGATTTTGTTGCTGGCTGTGATGGATTTCATGGTGTGTCGCGCCAACGCATTCCAAAAGACAAAAGAAAAGAGTTTGAAAGGGAATATCCCTTTGGTTGGCTGGGCGTCTTGTCACGGACACCACCTGCGGATGAAGAGTTGATATACGCCAATTCATCACGCGGTTTCGCCCTGTGTTCCATGCGAAATGCGGAACTGAGCCGTTATTACATCCAATGCCCCATGACAGATCGGATTGAGGATTGGAGTGATGATGCATTTTGGGACGAATTGCGTCGTCGTATCCCTTCCGAAACTGCCGAACAGATGGTGACAGGACCCTCGATTGAAAAATCAATCGCACCCCTTCGATCATTCGTCTGTGAACCGATGCAGTGGGGGCGTTTGTTCCTGTGTGGCGATGCGGCGCATATCGTTCCCCCAACAGGGGCAAAGGGGTTGAACACCGCGGCGTCCGATATCCATTATTTGTTCGAGGCGATGCGGGCCCACTATTTGGATCATGATGCATCTGCGATGGATCAATACGGACCGCGCGCCTTGGCCCGTGTGTGGAAAACACAGCGCTTTTCGTGGTGGATGACAACGCTATTGCATCATTTCCCAGAGCAAAGCGATTTCGATCACCACATTCAGGCCGCTGAAATTGCGCATCTGCGCGACAATGTTGAAGCGCAGCGGGTATTAGCGAAAAACTATGTCGGGTTGCCGTACTAAGCGGCAGGTATCAAAATAAAAATAAGCGGGTGGGGCGGTTTAAACGGCCCCAACCAAGTTTGCGTTCACAGGTGATGCTGCGATTGCATCGTTTGCATCCAGTTCCGCAACGATATTCGCGATATAGGCGTCAACAAAGGATGCGCGTGAATATCCGATATCCGCAAGTTCGCGATCTGATAGCATGGCAAGTGTTTGATATGCTGCGCTTTTGGCGCGGCTGATAATCATTACACGGTATAGTGTTCTTAGCATTTTTTGTTCCTTTCTTGCTATGAGGATTAGATAGCATTGTTATCGCTAACTTACCTCATCCAAGTTGGAATTGCTGCAATGCAGAAAATGCATGGCGCGAAGGGCACTGTTGCGTTGCTTTGTTAAATGTGGTTGATAAATTGACAGGTGTGTAACTATTTGTTGTCATTTTGATAATATAGTGTACAGCTGTATACATGTTGAGTGATGCACCCCTGACATGATGCCTCAACATATTTCTCCCCATTGGACTGGCCCCACATTTTGTGGGGCATTCTTTGTCATGCAAAGATCACGTATCACAGTGCTTGAATTTATGAGAAGTAAGTGGTGGGCGACCTAGGAATCGAACCTAGCGTGCGTCTCCGCGAGGGAGTTACAGTCCCCTGCCACACCTTGCGGCCTGTCGCCCACTTACCAAGTGTTAAATACTTGAATGAAGGGGTGATTAGCCTTGTTAAATAGTATCGTCAACTAGAAAATCCCTTGAAATTCGAACTCATTCTGGCGCAGAAGGCAAAACAAAGAAAAAAAGGCGTAATTTGCGATGAAAAAGCCAAAGTGGGTTGTTGAAAAAGAACAAGCGAAAAAGGCGGCAGCTCAGGAAACAGTGTGGCTTTTTGGTTTGCATGCGGTGCGCGATGCGCTGTTAAATCCAAATCGACAGCATCTGCGTTTGATCCTGACGAAAAATGCGGCCGACAAATTGGCGGATGCGGTTCAGCATGCGGGTATTGATCCAGAAATCTGTGATCCCCGTAAATTTGCAGCCCCGCTTGATCCTGCGTCTGTGCATCAGGGCGCGGCCTTAGAAACGAAACCGTTAAAATGGGGCAGTCTTGAGGATGTCGCATTGGCCCCAGGGGCAGGGGCGCCACGTTTGATTCTGCTGGATCAGGTGACGGACCCCCATAACGTGGGTGCCATTTTACGATCTGCCGAGGTGTTCGGGGCAAGTGCCGTCATCGGCACACAGCGCCACAGCGCGCCTGAAACGGGTGCATTGGCCAAAACTGCCAGTGGGGCATTGGAGCGCCAACCGTATTTGCGTCTGCGCAATTTGGCCGATTCTATTCAAGAGCTGCAAAAGCTGGGATATTTGGTGCTGGGCCTTGATGGCGAGGCGAGTGAGGCAATCGACACCGTCTATGCCGCGCATCAGGACCGCGCCATCGCGCTGGTACTTGGGGCAGAGGGGCCAGGGTTGCGCCAGCGGACCAAGGAAACTGTAGATCAATTGGTGCGCATCGAATTTGCAGGGGAATTTGGATCGCTGAACGTATCAAACGCGGCTGCGGTCGCACTATATGCCGTCACGCGTTAGGGGATTAGCCAAGGGATAAATCGCCCTTTTACCAACCACGCAACGCCAAACGCCATTAGGCCAATCGCCTCAAATACAAAGGTAAGGCGATAGCCTTCCCACCATGGGACCAATGATCCCAGATACCATTCAGAGACGGTTGCGCCACCAATGGCCACCATCGCCAGCGTAATGCAAATTGCGCACCCGAAATAAATACGATTGCGTCGCCGTTTATGCGTACCGATTTGACCATTGATAACATCCTGTTCAATCTGAACACGGCGGAACACAAACAGCGTGAAATAAAACAAAATCGCGAACAAAACGGCAGCAGCGATATAATGGAAATTATTCCAAAACGGGGACGTCACACCCAAATGCGCTGTTAAATCTGTGTGAAGGCATCCTTGTAAAATGAATTCACTTCCACCGGCAGCCTGCGCATGCAGTGATGATGTTGCGCATGGGGTATTCAGGTCCGTTGGGGCAGGAATGCTTTGAGCCAAATCCAACCCGCCCTGTGCGTTTGACAAAAAGGGCCGCAGGGTTTCACCGTTTAAAACACACCCGCTGCCACGGGTGGGAAAAACGGCAACATAGATGGCCGCTATCCCTGCGATGCGGGTCAGGATCACATCACGTGTCATGAACTGACGTGGCCCGTCGACGCGGTAAACGAGCAACATGCACATACCAATGAAAATCAACGCCCGAACAAACAAATCACCTGCAATCGGAATGTAATAAAAATGGCTGATCGAGGCGGGGAAACACGCAAAATCCGCAAGTGTCATTCCCCACAACACAATGGGCAGGAAAAACGCCGTGTATCCGATGATCAGATGCACACGCTCTTCACTGGCGCTAAAGGGCAGTTTTTTCACGTTTGTCGGGCTGGGTTTCAGAAAATGTAACATTTGAACGAAATTTAGAGGGATAAAGTTTAAAACTTTATGAGGATCACCTAAATCTTTGTGAAGGTCGACAAGGGAAGAGGAAAACATGGCCGCACAAAAAATTGCCACCTGTTGTTATTGCGGCACGAAAGCGGCGCTGGTTTTTCGTGGAAAAGACAGCCATGAACTAAGCTGTGGGTCCTGTGGTGCACCATTGCACGATCTGAAGCGTCTGCCTGTTGAACCGTGTGCCAAAACACCCAAAAAACGCCCCGCTGATCCTTGGCATCCCGTTTCCTAGAAGTCCGCCAAAAAGATGAAGCCCCAGAAGAAGCCCAAGAAAAAGAAAGGGTTCAGTTTCATGAAGACGGCCTTTGACGTGATCGAAGATGTGTTTGATGATATCCTAGATTGACGCATTTCTGTGCGCGTGCGGCGCAGTTACGCTGGAACACCTGCGGAAAACGTGTATAGGGGTAGGTAATCTGATCAGGAGCTGCCCATGAATTATGATGAACCAGGTTTGGTAGAGGCGACGCATCGCGACATTATCGCCCCAATCGAGGATATTTTGGATGCCGCACGTAACGGCAAAATGTTCATTCTGGTCGATCATGAAGATCGCGAAAACGAAGGCGATTTGGTGATCCCTGCGCAAATGGCGACCCCGGATGCGATCAATTTTATGGCAACCCATGGCCGCGGATTGATTTGTTTGGCGATGACATCGGATCGGGTGGATGATCTGGGTCTGGATTTGATGCGCACGAATAACTCGTCCCGTCACGAAACCGCGTTCACAGTGTCGATTGAGGCGCGTGAGGGCGTGACAACGGGCATTTCGGCCCATGACCGCGCACGTACCGTTTCGGTGGCGATTGATGCATCAAAGGGACCGGCAGATTTGGCCTCACCCGGACACGTGTTTCCGCTGCGCGCGCGCAAGGGTGGTGTGTTGGTCCGTGCAGGCCATACCGAGGCCGCTGTTGATATCAGCCGCCTTGCAGGATTAAACCCATCAGGTGTGATTTGCGAAATCATGAACGAAGATGGATCAATGGCCCGCCTGCCTGATCTGATTTCATTTGCACAAAAACATGGCCTGAAAATTGGCACGATCAGTGATTTGATCGCCTATCGCCGGCGCCACGACAATTTGGTGAGCGTGAAAAACGAAACCACGGTGACATCGGAATTTGGTGGCGATTGGCAAATGCGCGTGTTCGAAGATGAAACGCACGGCGACCAACACGTGGCCCTGATCAAGGGCGACATCAGCGGGGATGATCCGGTTTTGGTGCGTATGCATGCCATGGACCCGATGTTGGACATCATCGGCGCGGGCCCCAAAGGGCGCACAAATGAATTTGGCGATGCCATGGACATCGTCGCGCAAGCAGGTCGCGGTGTTGTGGTCCTATTGCGTGACACCTCTATGAAGTTTGAAGAGGCCGAGGACAGCAGTCCCAAAACACTGCGCCAATATGGGCTTGGCGCACAGATTTTGTCGGCGCTGGGGCTGTCAAAACTTACGCTACTGACCAATTCACCAACGCCCAAGGTTGTCGGGCTTGAGGCCTATGGATTGGAAATTACAGGCACACAAAAAATTTCGGAGCTGGGATAATGGCATCAAATGAAACGCATTATGTTTTGGACCGCCCAAGTTTTGACAAACCTGTCAAAGTGCTGATTGTAGTGTCCCCCTATTACAAACAAATTGCTGATCAATTGGTCACAGGGGCCAAGGCCGAGATTGAGGCCGCGGGTGGTACATGGGATCTGATCGAGGTGCCAGGCGCATTGGAAATTCCCACCGCCATCGGCATTTCCGAACGCCTTAGCAATTTTGATGGCTATGTGGCGTTGGGCTGCGTGGTGCGGGGCGAAACAACGCATTATGAAACCGTCTGCAATGACAGTTCACGCGCATTGACCATGTTGGGGTTGCAGGGCTTATGCATTGGGAACGGTATCCTGACCGTTGAAAATATGGATCAGGCAACTGTACGTGCCAAAGCGGATGGTCAAAATAAAGGGGGCGGCGCGGCGGCTGCGGCCTTGCATCTGATTGCATTGACCCGTAAATGGGGCGCTTCGCGTAAGGGGGTTGGATTCCGCCCCTCAGATGACGCATATCAACTTGCATCGGATTAAACGACACCATGACCACTCGTCCTGAACTTTCTGGTAATCAAAAACGCAAAATGCGCACGGCAAGCCGCCTTTATGCGGTGCAGGCCTTGTTTCAGATGGAACATTCAGGGCAGGCCAGCGATGTTGTGGCGCGTGAATTTTTGGATCACCGTTTTGGCGCGATCTATGATGAAGGCGAGATGCAAGAGGGCGATCCAGACCTATTTAAAAAAATCGTCAACGACGCGGTGAACCATCAGGCCTTGATCGACCAAATGACCGATCGCGCATTGGTGGCCAAATGGCCGATTGCACGGATTGATCCAACATTGCGGTCCCTGTTTCGTGCCGCAGGTGCGGAATTGACGCAATCCGATACGCCGCCCAAGGTTGTGATCGTGGAATACGTCGATCTGGCCGCCGCCTTTTACCCCGATGGGAAAGAATCCAAGTTCTGCAACGCTGTTTTGGATCATATGGCCCGCGAGGCCAAGCCCGAGGCGTTTTAAGGCATTTTCAAGTCACATTGTTTAAAGTTGAAATGCGCGGTTCTGTTTCCAATCCGACTTAGGGCGGCGCTAACAACGAACTATCTGTGAAATGCTTTATTTCACTAAATTTCTTGACTAAGGATTAATTTTATTGCCCCGATCATGCGCGGTCGAAGCGAAAGCGTAGACTATTCGCGTATGATCCAGCCCACTCCCGTCCGGAAGGGCGAGAGCTTCATTTCATTCAGCCCTGTTAACCGCCCCTTGGCGTGTGCTTGTCCTTTGGTGTATGACAAAAAAATGCGAAAATTTTTGTTTCACGCGTAAAAGCCCGATCCAGAATTTGGGCTTGGTCACTGCAATGGGTAGAATGTGTGGCGGGCCCGTAGCAACCGTCTGGTAAACGCATTCCCGAGGACCTGATATTCAGGTGGGCGCCAGGTAACGAAGCCAGGGCAACGACAGAGCCAGCTCCCTCGGATTTGCTTAAGGCCACCGGAATGTTACCGTCTGACGCGAGGAACAGCACCCGCCGAGTGGGTAGATAGGCTGGAGGCGCGGGAAAAACAAGTCCCGATCTTTGATGCACGCTGGACGCTGTGCATGGCATCAATCCAAAATCGGTGCGCCCCGCGCTTCGCGCATCTGCGCCAAACGCGCGGCCATGCGCCCCAAACGTTCCGCACAGCCCGAGGGTGGTGTAAATTCTGTCAACCGCGCCTGCCACAGGGATGTTGCGCGCTCTTGCGACGGTATGGACCCTGCGGCTTCCCAAGTGCCAAAGTTTGACAAATCCGCCACCAGCGGATCGTAAAATTCACTGCCATAGCGTTCCATGGTTTGCCCCGTTTCAAAGAAATGTCCACCTGGCATCACTTCGGTTATCGGATCAAGGCTCATTGCAGCGGCGCTTTGATCAACCCCCTTTGAAAAATGCCCAAGGATTTGCAAAACTTCGATATCATTGATGAATTTTTCGTAGCCAAAGGTCAGACCTCCCTCTAACCAACCCGCTGTATGCAAGGTCAGGGTGGCCTGTGCCATCGCAGTTGCCATGATCGCCATGGTGTTTTCGGATGCGGCCTGCATGTCATGCGTGTTTGATGCAGCCCCCGCCGCCGAGCGCCAGGGCAGGCCGATGTGACGGGCCAATTGTCCTGATCCCAATGTCATTTGCATGTGCGTTGGTGTTCCAAAGGCTGGCGCCCCTGATTTCATGTCCACGTTTGATCCAAATCCCCCATACATCACAGGCGCCCCAGCGGATGCGGTTTGGGCCAGTGTGATGCCAGCCAGCGCCTCGGCATGTTGCAGGGTGAGTGCGCCTGCCACGGTGATGGGGGCCATGGCACCTGCCAAACAGAAGGGTGTCACAATGGTTAGCTGCCCCGCGCGGGCGAAATCAATCAATCCTTGGGCCATTGGATTGTCGATCAGGCGCGGGGAATTGGTGTTGATAACGGTTGAGCAATAGGGGTTTGCGCGAAATTCATCCTCACTTATTCCCAAGGCAGATTGGATCAATTCAAACATCTGATACACCTGCGCCCGTCCACGTGCGTAAATGGCCAATGCCTTATCCGCGTTCGCGATTTGGGTTTCCACCATCGCCAAATGGCGCAGATGATTTGGGACATCCTGAGGTTCGGGCGCGGGGCTGAGTTTATGGATGATATCAAAACTTTGCTGTAACTGGATCGCCTCACGATAGCTTTCCAAATCCCCCGGGCGACGTCCACGGATGCGGTCATATGCGTTGGGGCACCCCCCTGACGAGGCAAAGAGTTGGCGCCCCAAATAAATTTCTTGATCCTTGTCTGGGTCGGGCGCGCGCATGGTGTAGCGTTTCGGTGCAGTTTGCAGTGCATTTTCAACCATATCGCGGGGGAAATGCACCATATGGTCCTGAACCTGCGCCCCTGCTGATTTTAGCAATTCACGCGCCTCTGGCAGCAGAATGGAAATACCCAATTCTTGCAAAACGTGTAGCGCATTTTCGTGGATTTGAGCAACGTTATCTTCGCTCAGCACCGATTGCGGGCCAAGTGCATGATGTAATTGTCCATAGTTTGTTTTGCGAACCATGGGGATTTTGCGTTGTCGACGTGCCATACTGCTCCTCCGTTGGGGCCAACATGACGGTAAAATTCTTGGGTTCTGTTCTGTTTGCGACCTTGCAAAATGTTCATGGATTGTTCACATTTATCCCATGGATGATTTTGACATTTTACAACCTGGTCAATTGCTGGCGCGCGGTGCGGCGCGCCATCTGCGATTGTTGGGGTTTCCCAGTTTAGAGGAATTTGTTCCAACGCGGGGCTTGCGTGTGGATTTGATGGTTTTGGGTCCAAAAGAAGAGCTTTGGATTGTTGAATGCAAATCGTCCAAGGCGGATTTTATGTCCGACAATAAATGGCACAATTATTTGGAATGGTGCGATCGGTTCTATTGGGCGGTGGATCGGGATTTTCCGCTAGAATTGCTGCCAGAGGGGCACGGGTTAATCATCGCCGATGCCTATGATGCCGCAATTGTGAATGAGGCGCCATTGGACAAACTGGCGCCTGCACGTCGTAAAAAGATGGTTCGGAAATTTGCGGAAAATGCTGCGTTACGCCTGCAACGCTTTCGCGACCCTGACGCGCGGCTTTAGCGTTTGCGTTTTTGTCCCAATGTTTCGGCAGCCTTGGCCGCGGCAAGGATTTCTTCGGCGATTTCTTGGGCTTCTTCGGGTTCAAAATCCATCGGAATTTCCAATTGACCCGCAAATACATAAATCCGCACCATGCCCTGATCGGTTGGTCCGATTTGTAGGTTTGCTTCGATGTCAGATTCCGTATTGATGCCCATTTTTAACGCTCCTATCACTTGGTACTGGGTTAGCTGGAGTTCAGCTCCAATGCAAGAGGAGCGTGCCCGTGGAAAATCAACACTTGCCCTTGAAAATCCGCGAATAAGGGTTGCAATCCGCGCAGGGCAAAGTTAAATCGCACCTCAGGCCGCCTTAGCTCAGTTGGTTAGAGCGCTGGATTGTGGATCCAGAGGTCCCCCGTTCGAGCCGGGGAGGCGGTACCATCCCAAAATCCTTTATCATTTTAAATCAGTATCTTAATAGAGATACGGGATATTTATGTACCTTTTTATGTACCTTGTACGCAGAATTTCCTACCACTAGTAGCGCATTTCACCCACAAAAGTGCCATCCGCCCAGTAAATACGAACAATCTGTTCAACAGGTGGTTTCTTTGCTTCTAGCTTCTTTAGGCGTGCTTTGAAGTTACGCATAGGTGTTCACTACGACGTTCTAGTATCTTGAGCTAACTAACCAATTATCGAAATAGAAACTTTGGATATAGGTATCATTATCGCGATAAGGGCCTATTCGTGCAGAACCTCTATCTTTCAGTCCAAATGGAACAGTTTTTAAACTATCCATCGATATAATTGTTTTTCCGTCCACAATAACCTCACAAAGACTGTCATCCTCAGTTATAGATAATTTCCACTTCATCTTTATATGATGCCATTTCCCATCCGTGAGATAGCCATTATTTTTTAGCCTCACAGGTGCCACATAATATTGTACTCTGTTTACTTCCAAAAAATTTACACAGCTGACCTCTCCTTTGTTGGTTGCATAAACGGCAACAGGTGGGTCAGCATTGGGGTAAACACCGTTAACTTTATTTGTATGGCCTTTGAATTGAGCTATTAACACCCGTCTGTTATAATTTTGTGGTCCATTGCTTCTGAATAAAAACTCCATTTCATATTGACGCTTTAACGGATGCAAATTTAGTTCAAGTTCAACACGCTCACTGTCTGTATCCCACTCTGATCGTGGTCCTTTGCAACAAATTATTTTTGCTACTCCGCAATCATCAGAAAAGTGCCTTGTTATTTTTTGTTGATGTATATTGTCGTGAAAGAACTTATTTCTTAGGTTACTTTTTTTATTAAAGTGATTTTTATATTCAGTTGAAAAGCCGTCAGGTTTTGAAAAATCTTTAATTGACACCTTTTCTAAATCCCTAATTACAGACTTACTTAAATTTCCATCGAACTTCTTGTTTTGCGCCGCATAGAATTGCGCCAAGCTGTCAGTTGTTTTTTTGCCAACAACTCCATCAACCAAGCCGACATTATAGCCTTGCTGCGATAACAATTCTTGTATTTTGCATACGTTTTTATTTGCAATTTGTATTTCCTTTTCAGGAGTAATTTCAATTGGACAGCGTTTAATTCTTTGTCCACCGACCACTCCAGCACGAAATGAGGCTTGCAACATTTTAACCTCCATATGCCCCAAATAGCCTCCATACTTAGTAAAGTATTTGGTAAAGAACTCTTCTGCAGCTTTTTCTGTTTTCTTGCCCCATACGCCATCAATAGGCCCTACATCGAAACAAAACTCAGTGAGTATGGTTTGAACTTCTCTGACATCCACTCCCTTAGCCACACCTGCAAATAGAGGCTTGAGAGAAAGCAAGAGGAGAAGGGTGGCTGTGATGATAATTTTTTTCATTTATTTAACGTATTCTACCATATTTCAGCGGTTCATAACCAAGCTTGTATGTGTCGTAAAATTTCTCCATCGCAGCATTGATCACCACAATTCTATTATCGTCGGTATCGATCGCAATTTGCTGCCCATTAGCCCCGTTCATCACTAGAACAGTCTTATTTCTGAGCCCTTTGATATCTGTGTAAAATTGCCCGGCATATGATTTTGAAAGGTTCCAAAAATCTACCTTCCCCCAGCGCCGATCAGTACTATCCCATCTAGCATTTCTGAAGTTGGTGGGAACTCTCTTCGCATGTATTTTTTTTAGGTATTTCCCTACGCACGTATTATTATTCCAATCGTCTAAGATCGCTTTTGCTATCCGAAGATAATCGTAACGTGTAGCTGAGATACCGTAGACACCGGCGCCCTGTCTTATGCGGGTCTTCATTGAGGGCTGTCTGTCTCTAGAGTAACCCTCAATCGGATTCATTGCTAAGATTACAGGGTTTTCTATTCGAATTTTATCTTGGTAAATCTGTTTAATGAACTTCTCAAAATCAGATCCTGTACGATGCATTATGTAATTGAAAATTACATCCGTAGTAAGGTTGCTGTATTTGTATGATCTTCTTGAATTTCGTTTCGAACCTTTGAGTTCTTTGGGGTTTTCCACTGCTTTCTTTAAAGGGGCATTACCGTGAAAATTACGTCCTGTGTTTGTAAAAATTCCTCGATCTATCACATGAGAGTCTCCTGCCGTCATCGT
This sequence comes from Rhodobacteraceae bacterium HIMB11, assembly GCA_000472185.1. Taxonomy (GTDB): domain Bacteria; phylum Pseudomonadota; class Alphaproteobacteria; order Rhodobacterales; family Rhodobacteraceae; genus HIMB11. The sequence continues at coordinate 13,241 of AVDB01000007.1, forward strand.
CAGTAGATTAATCAGAGGCTGCCCGAAATAGAGGGTATCTTCCATTAATTCCCAATCATAGATTTCTTCATTGATAGAGCTAATGTACCCTTGGCAAATCGCATGCCCTAAGATGTAAGAAGTGATACTCTTACCCATCGAATTCGATTGAAAATATGACTTGTCTGTTAACTTTACGGTGAAACGCCCCTTAGGGGGTAACGCGTCATACACAATCACACCATCATCATAATACAGATAACTAAATATAGCTGAATTTGAAAGTTCATGGTCAACTGTATCGCTCTTCTCAATGTTCTTTTGGAACTGAACCGGATCGTTTGATGGACGGATTTTATAAGTTTCGTTCTTGTAGCTTAAGAACTTATCGCCAACTCTGTAATAATGCGAAATAGTTGCATCGTTGACTTGTTTATCTAAGTCGGGAATTTGTGATCTACCCTCAAAAATTGTTACTTTGTTTGATGACTTGTTTTTCTGAGTAACTACTTTCTTAACTGGCTTGTTATTCTTCTTAGAAGTCGCAGAGTTACACTTCTTTGATTTGCCTGAAAGATTTATCTCAGATGCTCTAGCGAATATAAATTTGGCTTCTGAAGTTGTCAGAACATCGTCATATTCTTTTTCCTCATCCGCCAAAAACTCAGTTACAGCGTTAGCTGTTCGCTTGCCCCACAAGCCGTCAATAGGACCAGGTTTATAACATAAGTTTGTGAGAACACGCTGCAAATATCGGATATTCACTCCATCTTCGACTTGGGCAAAGAGTGGCTTCATAGAAAGAAGTGGAATAAGAATAATTGCGAAAAGGAAGGTTCTCATTAGGCGACCAATAGTTGTTCAAGAGTGAGCCTAACCCTGAAATTGATACTGTGTAAACATTGTATCAGGTTGATATACTTTCCAAAGCCTGCAGCCGCTCTTCAATTTCTGTCAGCTCCAGAGTGCGCCTGTAGCTATCTATAAGCCCCATTACGCGCGTTGCTTCAATTGGGGTTAACTCACCTTCACTGACTGCAGTTAACACGCTTCCAGCAGCTTCCGACGCATCCAGAGCATTCCTCATATCAGGAAGGCTAAATGAAACCGGGTGATCCTTAGGGGCAGGGGCTATACGCTCCATGCAAAGCCTCAGAGCAACTGTATCGCCTTCTAACGCTTTGGTCACAGCAGTCTGTGTTAACGCCTCTGCTTGGCCCTGTAGAAGGCTCTCAATGGCGATGGTTGCCTTGTTGCGCGAACCTCTTGGTCTGCCAGAGTTGCCTGCAGCGAATTGACCAGCCGTATTTCTACCGTTTTTCATTTCAACATTGTAACATATAATGCCAATCGAAAAACTAGATCATACAATGCGAAAATGGGTGTTTGAATGCGTGTACTTTTTACCGTCATGATTTTCATTTGTGCGTCGAAAAGCTACGCAGATCATTTCAATACTAATAATTTGTTGGATAGCTGTAACCAGGATACGTCATTCTCTAGTACTTGTTATACCTATGTTGGAGCTTATAAAGACTTGTTGCGTTTTTTCATGTACAGTAAGGCTGAAGAACGCAATGAAATTTTTTGCCTTTTTAATGTACCCGCAGCTGAAATAGTTGACGCACTTGGAAAGATGTCGATTAGAGGTACCGATCCACACCGAATTGGCGATTTTTTGATTAAAGAATTTTGTTGATGAGAGCAGAAGTAATTACAGCATAAATCTATCTTAACAACTATTTAAGCTGCAAAACTAAACTTTGAAAATGCTGTCATTCGGCATCCATCAAGTAGTTCGATAACGCTTCTAGCGTTTTATAACTGGGGGCGCCTATTCCATTTCGCACGCGAACCAATGTTGTTTGGGAAATACCAGTAGCTTCACTGATAGGTTCTAATCGTCGCTCCCTCAAAGCCTCTCTTATGAATTTCACATTGTACATCATTCCGGCGGTCAACATTCAAGGCTCCTGCATGCGGTCATTTCATTGGTCCGTATTTGAAAAATTTAATTACATTGGTGATGTAAATTCAATAAGTCTGTAATTCGGTGCGATTTTAATTTTGCGTTCATTAACTTGAGACTTACCAAAATGCACAGGGTTGCCAGAAAAACCTAAATTGATAGGCTTACAAAGATAAGGTTTTGTTTGAGGGTTATTATGGACGTTATTGGTATCTTCGCTTTGGTCGCGATCGCCTACTATTGGAGTGATCGTGAAGCAAAAAAGCCTGTAAAAGCTCATGAAGATTTGGCAAATCAAATTTTTGATGAAAAAGATGCACAAGGTTTGCCACCCAGCGATGTTTATCTTCAATTGCACCAAAATTTAAATGCCGCACGAACGCAACGCGCTGTGAGAAACATAGAAACAATGGTTTTGCTGTTTATAGTATTGTTTCTGCTCGACGCGATCGGTCTTGCGTTCTGGAATTAAGTCATGCGTTATTTGATTTTGATAATCGCTTTTTGTTTGCCGAGCATTCTGTCGGCTAAGATTTGGGATGATACTGCCAAGGTAAGCGATCTTGGCGATGTCTATGTTTACATCATTGATGGCGCGACTGGCGGGTGCTGGACGAACATTAGCGAAAGCATCAACTACGCCGAAGGCAAACTGAAAGCGTTGGGCATCAACGTTGTTAAACCAAAACCCGGGTTTCCTACGGATAGGCAAGGTACCGCACTGATCGTAAATGCGTCTATAACACGCCACGAACAGGGCTGGTGTTATGGTGGGATTAACGTTGGTTTCCAAACCATTGGGTATGCTGTTGGAAACAGAAACCTGTTCGGACTGATTGAATACTCCATGGTTTCGATGTCCGTAGCTGGCGGTAACAGCGCCAACGTCAATGTGATAAACACTATTCAGCAAGCACTGGATGAGTGGAATGGACGTTTCTAGGAGAAGCCTATGCGTTACTTGATTTTGATTGCTGCCATTGTTGCGCCAACGTTCGCGAACGCGGTGTACCACAATGAAAAGCCTAAGATTAATTGGCCTAAGACAAAGTATGAGGATGGCATGTGCATTACCCCAACCAATACGTCCTGGGAGTGGTACGGGCAAACAGGTTATGTTCAAGATATCGTATATAGCAAATATTTGGACGGATTTGCCTATAAGATAAAGATATATGGTATGACTGGCGTGGAGCTTTATGACTTGTTCGCTATTCCGGCAATCGATACCAATACGGCTCAGGTTCGACCTTGCCCAAATTAGGTTCTTCCAACCCCATCTAAGCACGGGTACGCGGGATACATTTCGCCTTCCTAGATACAAGATTTGCGTAAGGGGGGCGACGGCAGAAATTTTGACCGGTGATTGCGACAAAATGCATATCGCATCGACAGCACACAATCCTAACTCATGGTCGTAGACATCATCAGGGAGATTGAAATGTTGTTTCCGTTGAAGTTTGTAGCAGCCAATATCTTCATGGCTGGCGTAACCGCAGGAGCCGTCGGTGGAGCAGCGGCCGTTTATGTGCTGTCTGACCAGCAACGCAGGGAAAAACTGAAAGAATGCGCTGATAAGATGCGGGATAATTGTAAAACCATGTGGAACACAAAGCCCACCGTTCCAACAGCTGACTGAACAAGACCCACCACTATCACGGCGACAAGACGACATGTCTAAAGACATGTGTCTGTCGTGTCGCCGATGTTTAATTTGTGCAGGGCGACTTTTATCCATTTGTCGCCTCATGTCGTCTTGTCGCCCAAACTGTAAAAATCATCTTTTACTTCGACAAATTTCAATGAAACCAGTGTGTTACGCGCACGTTGGTGTGCAGTGTTTTTGCTTTTATCGTTGTCGCCAGTGTGTCGCCGCTTAAACTCATGACGCCATTTATCAAGGTGAACATTTTTGCCGGCGACATCGCCATTTGTCGCCGTATTCGCTTCAATTAACTCCTGTAAACACTCCAATGCTAACTTCTGGTCAGCAGTCAGTTTGTTCTTGGAGTTGGCTTTACGTGTTTCGGTTTTTTCCAAAATGATGCTGTCTAAAGTGCTAACTGCAATAAACTGCATTGTTTCAAATTCTGGAGCATCCTTTTGCTTGCTGCAGATCATCTGCACATCATGATCGCCCAGTTTTTTCACGCTAATTTCAGTATCAAGTGCCGCATAGAATGATGAATGCCCACGCGCACCGCTGCTGGTGTCTTTTCCAGTGTGGTGAATTACGCAAACCGCACAGTCGAAGTGATGAACCATTGAAGAACAAGCGTTCACAAATTCCGCCATATCAACAGGTGCGTTTTCATTCATGCCGCCGGCGTTACGGTTCAATGTATCTATTACGATCAGTCGTACGTCAGGTATATTCTGATAGATATCCAATAATTTTGCCAATTCAGCAGGATCACGAAGATTTATTGGCGACTTCGACAAAATGAATGGGAGACGTTTGGGGTCTAATGATTTGCTTTGGCACCAGGCATTGATGCGGGTCATTATGCCGTAACGGCCTTCACCGTTTACATAAATCACAGTTCCTTGCTGTGTATCCATCTCATGAAAAGGAAGGCAAGCAGCAACGCTTAATGCCATGTCTAGTGCAATAAAAGTTTTATAACAGTAAGATGGTCCAACGATGGCACTTAGGCCGTTGCGCGGGAGTATACCTTCAATCAGAAAATGTGGTTTCTCCAAGTTTATATCGCATAAATAATTTAAGTTATCTGGCAGTTGATGTGAGATGCCACTGTCATGCTGTTGAGCGTAGCTTGAGAAAGCGTTCATTGCGTCTCTCCGTTTGTGATGAAATCGCGGAAGTCACGTTGCAGTTTTTTTGTTAGAGAATTGTAGCTCTTTACAAGAAAAGCCATCCGCTCCTCAGTGGTCGCTCTATCAACCCACCATTGCGCATCTTGTTGGGGTGTTGAAAAAGTTGGCATCGGTAAACCAAACGTGTTCTGTTCCAGAGCTGCTTCTGCACACGTGATGATATTATCGGGATCGCATGCCAATAGCACAGTCACCGCAAGTAAAGTGCGGTCATACGCATCTAACTTCAGCCTAAATAATGCTGAAGCTTTCAGTGTACTGCTTGTGTCATCCAACACTAACAAGTCCTCAATGAAGTTGAAGCGACAGCATCTCTTTGTGTTATGCATCTGATGAACGCTCAATGGCATCTTTCAGGTGTTGATCAATGCTTCTTTCGGTCCAGTAACAACGCCGACCAATTTTGAATGGATTTGGTAGTCGCCCTTGTTTCAAATCTTCATAAATTGCGGATCTTGAACGGTTGCCAAGCTTTTTTTGAAGTTGTTGAAAGTTCAAATAGTTCATCTGCGGATACTCCTGTGCATTAGTGGATGTATCTTTTGTAGGACTATTAACCGGCCAAGTCGTATGTAGAATTATTGAGAAAATTTCGAATGGGTAAAATTGTTAATTATCAGTATATTATTTTGGGAAATGAAGGTTGACGATACCAAATATCCTGGATTTTAGAAGATGATGAAATATGATTTTTTCCAAGTTTTTTTAGTATTTTTTCTAAATAGTCTGCGCCGCACAAAGCATGATTTTTCTCCGATCGTTCCTGATTTTTTGTTGGAGGTATTCCGAAGTCTTTTAATATCATAAGTGCGTATTTAACGACAAAATGAAATTCGGTATCTGGTTTTCGCCCAGTATGTTTCTTAGGCTTTTTAATAATGCCTTTTAAATAAGGGGCATAAAATTGCCTCACAGTCTGTGGAACTGGATATGCATTCATGTCAGCGTAGTAAATTCCATCTTCCAACCAATAAAACCATGATGAGTGTATGCGTGCCAGTTCAATTATGTATTCAGGATCTTTGGTTATCATTAGATAGCCAAATTCATTCTGTGTTGCGAAGAACCACTCTGATGAGCAAACATCTTCATAAACATTGAGCACTCTGTTCCCCAAGTCTAACGCAAAATGTCTAGAAAACATTTCTTCAATGAATTCTAGTGCATCATCTAAGTTGTCCGGTTCAATCGCGACCATAATTCTACAATACTGTAAATGACTAAAAGAATCCTCATGTTTGAGAAGTCACATACTTAGCCCAAGCATTCATTAGACTAGCTCTCTGGTCAAATAGATCAGTACGAACATATGCGCGGGTAACTTTACTGCCGACTTTGTGGGCCATAATCGCTTCACTTACTTCAAACCTAGCCTGGACTACTTCTTCCAACCAAGTACGAATAGTTGCACGAAATCCACCGGCTGTAGCATTGGTCTTTGCCCTTCTCATGTACATCCCAAGGGTATTATCGCTGATAACTGTACCTTTCTTGCTACCCGCGAACAAAAAACCGTTTTTAGCAAATGGTTTTGCCATTTCTATTACATCTAAAGCTTCACTAGATAGCGGTATTTGAAAATCTTGAGTTTGACCTTGGCGGCCTTTCATTTTTTCTTTTGGTATCGTCCAGATATTTTTCGAAATTTCGTTGAGTTCCAAGTAACGTAGTGGCCCAACTCTTGCGGCTGTTAAGATTAACAAGCGTAGTGCCAATTGGGTTTGTGAGGGATCTTCTATCAAGGAGCTGTAGAAGCTTGGTAAATCTTTGTAGCTCATCGATTTGAGATGCTTATCATTTGATTGTATCTGTCGTCCCAGACGAATTTTTGCTTTTTTGATAAGAGCTAGATCAACTTTTAAGTCGTCTGCATCCGCGATGTCTATTGTTCTACTAAGGCGCCCCAATGCCTTGGCTGCGGGATCGGGTTTAGTATGCCAAATAGGTCGTAAACACTTAACAACATCGTCTGCCTTTAGATGTTCTATATCTACATCTCCAAGTGTAGGAAAAACATGTGTTTTTAAGGGAGATAGCCAACGACCTGTTTCTCCTTTGTTTTTCAATTCATGTTTAATCGTTTCTTCATAAACTTTGTTTACATAATTTTCCAAAGTGTATTGAGGTGATTTGTGTGTTTGTGAACGTACTATTTTTGGATCAATACCATCGCGTAACATTGATCTGTATTCGTCACGTTTTACCCTAGCGACTTTAAGAGAAATATTTGGGTATCCGCCAAGCCCAATGATTTTTCGGCTTCCATTTGTGGAATAACGAAGGATCCATTGAGCGCCTCCATCACTACGTTTTCTAAACCAAAGTCCAGCACCATCGCAATGTTCACCAACTGGTGCTGTGCGTAAAAACGCATTTGTAAGTTTATTCATTGCTGTCAATTTATGTACCTTAATATGTACCTTTTAGTAGTGTATACTAAAGGTTCATAAAGTATATTGAAAGACAATACATTTGAAAATAATCAATAAAATATGAGTATAACGTACATTAACAATCACAAAAATATAATTGTTAGATACGGGGAGGCGGTACCATCCCAAAACGTGAATTACGATGCCTCTGCCTTGGCCAGTGCACCTGGTTTTTCGCGGATCGGTAAATGCAGCACTGTTGCGATCAGACCTAGGACAATCGCCGCAACCCACATGGCCTCATAATCCCCAGTTGTGTCATAGAGTTTCCCGCCAAGCCACGCGCCTAAAAATCCACCAACCTGATGGCCAAAGAACACAAGACCCGCCAAGGTTGAGAGATACCGCAATCCTTGGGTCTGCGCGATTAATCCGGTGGTTAGCGGTACGGTGGACAGCCACAAAATCCCCATTGCTGCTGAAAAGAACAGAACGCTTGTGCCCGTTAGTGGGGCGATGATAAACAGCGTAATGACAATTGTACGTGTCAGATAAATACCAGAGAGGAGTTTTGGTTTTGGATAAACCTGTCCAGACCAGCCTGACAAAAATGATCCCGCAATGTTGAACAATCCAATCAATGCCAGTGACCATGCGCCAATTATCGGGGTTAACCCTTCGTCGATGATATAGGCGGGTAGGTGGGTTTGAATAAACTGAACGTGAAATCCACAGACGAAAAAGCCAAAAAATAACAAGGTGTAAGACCGATCTGAAAAGGCGACTTTGACCGCAGCACATGTATTGTTTGCCATGCCAGCGTCCGCAGGTGTTTCCGACACACGCGCCACAAAGATCAGAAGCGGCAGGATCAGCACGAATGAAAACGCCAGGAAAAAGATCGACACGCCCCAACCCATCAATCCAATCAGCGTTGTGGCAATCGGGGCGCCCGCAAACATGCCCGACGAGGCCGCGGCCGTGCCGAGCCCCATGATGAAACTGCGCTGTGCGGGTTGAACAACCTTGCCCAATGCGACGATCACCACAGGAAACGAACAGGCCCCCGTGCCCGCACCCACAATAAAACCCGTCAGGATAAAGAGGGTCGGATCATCAAAGACACCGCGCAAGGCAAAGCCCAAGGCCGCCACCACGGCCCCAAAGGCCAAGACGCGTAATGATCCGTATTTGTCGGCATACATGCCCGCAAGTGGTTGGGTTATGCCCCACATTAATGCCTGAATAGCAAGGGACAAGGAAAACACCTCGCGTCCCCAGCCCAGTTCAATGGACATGGGGCGCAAAAAGACGCTGAAAGAGGCAGAAAATCCAAAGCTGATGAAGGAAATCATGCAGCCTGCAAAGATCGCAAGTTTGAGTTCGCGCGAGAGTGTCGTCGTGGCAGTCATTGTGCCGCTCCTCTTGTTGGCTAAGAGGAGCCTAGCATAAGTTTGCGAAATCTTTAGAAAAAATTATTCCTTGGCTTTTTCCGACAACGCCTCTTGGCCCAGGGCCTCTGACATCCCATCAATGGCCTCACCGTTATAAACGGCATAAATCATGTTCCAAATTCGCATCATCGTGTCCCACAATTCGCTATTGGCGCTGTAGTGAAACAGGAAATAATAGGCAAACGATCCAAAACCGATCCGGAACAATAGAACCAAAAACGCCTCGGTTGCTATCATTCCACTCGTAATCCGCCAAAATTTCAGAGACGCGGGTTTGATATTTTGCATATGAAAATACCCCTTGGATTGTAGTTTTCCAAAGGAGTGCAATCTAAGGTTGAGAAAAGTTTGACGCAATAGCGGCGATTTCGCCGCAATTAGTTGTCCATTTTCAGGGCCGAGATGAACGCATCCTGAGGAATGTCGACTTTGCCGAATTGGCGCATCTTTTTCTTACCCGCTTTTTGCTTATCCAAAAGCTTGCGTTTACGCGATGCATCCCCGCCATAACATTTTGCGGTGACATCCTTGCGCAGGGCTGCCAATGTTTCGCGCGCGATCACCTTGCCACCGATTGCCGCCTGAATTGGAATTTTGAACATGTGGCGTGGGATCAATTCCTTTAGTTTTTCGCACATTGCGCGCCCCCGCTGTTCTGCGCGATCGCGGTGCACCATAACAGATAGGGCATCAACGGGTTCTTCGTTCACAAGGATCGCCATTTTCACCAAATTATCCTGACGATACCCCGTCATTTGATAATCGAATGATGCATATCCTTTGGTGACGGATTTCAAACGGTCATAGAAATCGAATACAACCTCGTTCAAGGGCAGGTCATAAACCGCCATTGCGCGTGATCCTGCGTATGTCAGATCCTCTTGCAAACCACGGCGGTCTTGGCACAATTTCAATACATCGCCCAAATAATCATCTGGCACCATGATGGTCGCCTTGATCCGCGGTTCTTCAAGGTGATCGACCTTGGATAAGTCGGGCATATCGGCAGGGTTGTGCAATTCGATCATTTCCCCGTCTTTCATATAGACGTGATAAATCACCGAAGGTGCGGTTGTGATCAATTCGATATCATATTCGCGTTCGATGCGATCGCGGATCACCTCAAGGTGTAAAAGCCCCAAGAAACCGCAGCGGAAGCCAAAGCCCAACGCGGCCGAGGTTTCCATTTCAAAACTAAACGACGCATCATTTAGCGCCAATTTTTCAATCGCGTCCCGCAGGTCTTCAAACTGGGAGCTATCCACAGGGAACAAACCACAGAACACAACCGGTTGTGAGGGTTTAAAACCGGGCAGGGCGACATCAGTGCCTTTTTTCTCATGCGTGATTGTGTCACCCACGCGGGTGTCGCGCACCTGTTTGATAGATGCGGTGATAAATCCCATTTCACCAGGGCCCAATTCATCAATATCCTGCATCTTGGGGCGGAAAACGCCCAAACGGTCCACATGGTGGGTTGAATGGTTGGAGAGCATTTTAATGCGGTCACCCTTTTTCAAAACGCCGTCCATCACACGCACTAATACGACAACACCCAAATAGGCGTCGTACCAACTGTCCACCAACATCGCCTTTAGCGGCGCATCCCGTTCACCCGTTGGGGAAGGCAGGCGGTGGACAATCGCCTCTAGTGTTTCTTTTATCCCGATGCCTGTTTTCGCCGACACCATCAGCGCATCTGATGCATCAATGCCAATCACATCTTCGATTTGTTCGGCCACACGATCACAATCTGCAGCGGGCAGGTCAATTTTGTTCAAAACGGGCACAATTTCATGATCCGCATCTATCGCCTGATAGACGTTTGCCAATGTCTGCGCCTCAACCCCTTGGGTGCTGTCAACCACCAAGAGCGATCCTTCTACAGCGCGCATCGACCGTGACACCTCATAGGCAAAATCAACGTGGCCGGGTGTGTCGATCAGGTTCAGAACGTAGGATCCACCGTCATCTGCGACGTAGTCAATCCGCACTGTGTTTGCTTTAATCGTGATGCCCCGTTCGCGTTCAATGTCCATGCTGTCTAGCAGCTGTTCCTTCATATCACGATCGGCCACTGTATTCGTGGATTGGATCAAACGATCGGCCAACGTGGATTTCCCGTGATCGATATGGGCAACAATAGAAAAGTTACGGATTTTGCTAAGCTCTGTCATAGCGCAGCATATGATTTGAATTTGTGAAATCGTCAAGCTTTGATCGTGAAAACGACCTTAGGTTTCAGGGAAAGTTTCCGGAATATCAAACAGCGCCATTATACGCAGAATAGCCGAGCCTTAGGTGGAACCTACATTTGTGTGGTTGTAGTTAGAAAAAGTAAATAATTATGTCCTTCAGATGTGGCACACAATGAAAGACATTATTGTTCGCACATGCGCTGCGCTGTGTTTTTCTGGGCGCGCAGTTTTAACTGGGACCCTTCAACAAGCGTGCGCGACTGCGAGATCAAGCAAGGTAAATTATCGCGTCTGTCGGCGCATTTAAAGTGCGGCGGATGCAACTCTGAGCGGCGAAGACCACTGATTGGCTACAGCGAAAATTTATAATCCTGACAGATTCACCGAAATAAGATCGTCAAAACGACACAATCAGTCACGTATTATAGGGTGGTATTCGCAATTTGTTGAATTGGCGCAGGTGCTTTGTTGCTAGAAAAGATGACGCGGTCCACGGTTAATTATCTGCTGTAAAATAGTGGCGCACGGCCGCCTCAAATTCACGCGGCTTTTCCGCGTGAAGCCAGTGTCCCGCGCCGTTTAATTTGGCAAAGCGCGCGTTTGGAAAAAACATCTTGGCTCGCGCCTTGCCGTCTTCATGGACATAGGGGCTTTCACTGCCGCTTAGGAAAAGAACAGATCCATCAAATGATCCCTGAATATTGGGGAAGCCTAGAACGTAGTGCATATCGCGACCCAATACATCTAAATTCAATTTCCACCTTTTACCGGCAACATCCAATGATTGGGTGAAAAAGGATTGCAGCGTCGTGTCATCAACCATTTCGGCCAGTTGTTCAATGGCGTCTGAGCGTTTATGAACACGCGATAAATCAACCGCTTGCATCGCCTGAATGTATTGGGATTGATCATGCACATAGGCGATGGGCGCGATATCTGCCACCAAAAGGCGATTTACCAAATCAGGGCGCAACAGTGCCATCACCATCGCGGCCTTGCCCCCCATTGAATGGCCCACTACGTTTAGCGGGCGGTTAATATGTTGTGCAATTTCAAGCAGGTCATTGGCCATATCGAGATAGGAATGCGAATCTAACCATGGGCTTTCGCCATGATTGCGTTGGTCCACCGCGATAACGTGGTGCTGATCGGCAAGTCGTTTCGCAATTACGCTCCAGTTGCGGGCTGAACCATAAAGTCCATGCACAATTAGAATAGTTGGCCCTGCCTGTTTTTTCCCATATTCAAAGTAATTTAGCATGTGTAACCCTTAACTAACGGTTTAAAGACTTCAAAAAATCGGCTCAAGTGTTAAACGCATACAATTGGAAAATACAGGTCATTTCACGGCTTATATGGATTATAGGATAATAGATGTTTTGAAATATAAACTATTTCGGAATTTTGCTTACAAAGTTGTATTGACGTTCAACATGTCCTGAATTATGTCGGTCTTTGCTGAGCGGGTATGGTGAAATGGTATCATAAGAGCCTTCCAAGCTTAAGGTGCGGGTTCGATTCCCGCTACCCGCTCCAAGGATTATCCCCTTTATCGTGTAACCAACCGATCTGTAAGCATGTTTTCAAATTGATTAATTAAGCAACGTCCCGGATTGGGAAAATGGGAGCAATTTTCGCTTTCATGTTATCGAGCCTGTAAGTTTCTCCATCGAATAGCTTTTGTACGGTTAAGCCATAATCTCTTTCGATCTTTTCTACACGTTGACTAGATGCTTCTGTATCCCCGGAGTGAAATTCTGCAGCTGCCATGAATATAGAGGCAACAGGACTAGGCATTTTTAAATTTCCTAGTAAAACCCTACTTGATGCATAATCCTCTTGCCAAAATTTAAGTATTCCCTCGATTGTGTACAACAGGTCTGAACCCGTTGGGTTAATCTCCTTAGCCCTTTCCAGTTCCTGCTGTGCTTCTTCCAAGCGTCCATCATAAATTAGTACTTCGCAAAGTTTAGAAGAAATATACAAATCTGAAGGGCATAATTCTGCAGCATGCTTGTGGTGAGCGATTGAAACTTCAAAATTACCTTTTGAACGCTGAATTGATCCCATTATTCGATTAGACTCTGCATCATCTGGATCAATTTCTAACGCTTTTTCAATCTGTTTAATTCCTTTATCCAACCAATCTTCCGCTACGGATTTTGGATCCCATGACGCCAGCCCGGCAGTGGAGCACACAGACCAAGCTAGCGCCCTTGGATAATTGGGATCTAGCTCCAATGCTTTATTAAACAAAGCTGTAGCTTTCTTGGAATCTTCGAATGAGTACCCGGCATTTCTATGGTGCTTAAGACCCTTCAACACTAAGTCGTAGGCTCCAGCATTTTCGGGTGGTTTGTTCGCTGCGGATCGAATTTCATCAGCTTCAACTTGTCCGACAATCTGATATGCCACAGATGCAGCGAGGTTTTCTTCTAAGTCCCACAAGTCTTCTTTTGAAGCATCAAACTTCTCTGACCAAATGGTTTGGTTTGTTTCTGTATTATCAAGCTTTATTCCAATTCTCACTCTATTCGCGCCGCTACGGACATTACCCGATAGAACATATTTTACTGATAACGCTGCCCCTATTTCTTTCGGGGAGTACTTTTTATCACTGAATGCAAAGCTAGCGTTACTGGAAGTAACTCTGAGGGATTTATATCTGGATAACGTGTTTATAAGCTCCTCAGAAACACCCTCGCAGAAATATTGCTGTTCTTCGTCTGAACTAAGGTTTTTTAGCTCTAACACAGCCAAAGATCCCGGTATCATCGATGCTTCATTCACTCTAACGGTATCAGACGAACCGTATCTCCCAGCTTGGTGGTCAGGCGTCCAAACATATACTTCAACATCATATTTAATATTTTTTAGAGACAAAGCCCCCAGATATGAAAACTTTTCAGAAAGTTCTGGATCTAATGTTTTATGAGCAATTTCACTAATGTATACGCCTTCAGGCGATGATGCAGCTTCCAATCTAGCTGCCACGTTAACGGTATCACCAAATACGTTACCTTCAGACTCTAACACTTTTCCGTAATTGACGCCTGCTCTGAAAAGCATTCGTCTTTCAGCTACAGACCCCATATTCAGACGAGACATTTCTGATTGGATCTCTATTGCGCTTGTTGCAGCAGCTTGGTTTGAAGGAAATTCTGCGACTATGCTGTCACCTGCTTCGTTAAAAACCCTACCATTATGCGTGGAAATGATGTCGTGTATGATTTTTCGCCTTGCCGACAGGGTCTCTAGAGTAGCTTCTGCATTGTCCCCCATCAGCTTTGAAAAACCAACGACATCTAAAGCCATAACTGAAGTTTCACGCATTGAATTTTTACCTTACTAATATCAAGATTATATGTCTCACCCTCGACTCGTCTTTTACGTTGTTACTAATGCACTATTCACCAACTTGCATATTATATCAAACTTTAACTCATTTAACTCATTCACCTAGGTGCCATCATTTGCAGCCAATGTCAGAGTTTTGTTTGAAAAAATGCATCTCAACTAGTTCATTGAAAATCAACCAGCTCTATTTTGAATTGTTAATTTGACGCGGAGATATAATGACAGAAATTGTCGACATAAAGACAGATAATGGGGTGCTCTCAATATTGTGGACCTTGACGTTGTGAAGCTGTTCGCGTTTAACCCACACACAATCTTCACGGAGTTACCATGAGCAAAACTGCCGACCGCGCAACATCAAAGAACCTTTCTAGCTTGCGCGCGCTGTGGCCGTTTTTGCTACCCTATAGCGGTCTCATGTTAGCTGCGTTAATTGCCTTGGTCCTGACGGCCTCGATTTCCCTCGTGTTCCCGTTGGCTGTGCGCCGTGTGATTGACACTTTTAATGTGGAACAGGTTGGGCTGCTGGATCAGTATTTTGGCGCGGCAATTGCGATTTCCGCACTTTTGGCCTTGGGAACAGCGGTGCGCTATTCTCTGGTGACACGTCTGGGTGAACGGGTCGTTACGGACATACGCAAGGCTGTTTTTGGCCGTGTGATAGGGATGGGGCCAAGTTTTTATGAAACGGTCCTTACAGGTGAGGTGTTGAGTCGAATTACGACTGACACCACGCTGATCCTGTCTGTAATTGGATCATCGGTCTCCATTGCACTGCGCAATCTTCTAATCTTTGTCGGTGGCTTGGCCATGATGTTGCTGACATCAGCAAAACTGACCGGTTTGGTTTTGCTGATCGTACCTGCAGTGATTATTCCAATCCTTACCTTGGGGCGTCGCCTGCGTAAGTTGAGTAAAGAAAACCAAGACTGGATAGCAAGCAGTTCGGGCAATGCCTCAGAGTATTTAGGTGCTGTTCAAACTGTTCAAGCTTTTACGCATGAGGTGCTAACGCGAAAATCTTTTGATGATGTGTCTGAAAAAAGCTATGTTGTTGCGCGCCGTCGGATTATTGCGCGGGCATGGATGACGGCAATCGTAATCTTTTTGGTTTTTACGGGTGTTGTGGGTGTTTTGTGGATTGGTGCAAATGATGTGCGTACCGAGCAAATGACCGCAGGCACATTGGTGCAGTTTTTGATTTATTCCATAATGGTAGCGGGTGGTGTTGCGGCCCTCTCCGAAATCTGGGGGGAATTGCAGCGGGCCGCAGGTGCAACCGAACGCTTGGTTGAATTGCTCTCAATCAAGGATTCGGTTCAGGACCCGACTGCACCACAGACCCTCTCTAAGCCTGTGTCTGGTGCCATTACATTTGACGCTCTGACTTTTCATTATCCACAGCGTCCAAATGCCGTTGCGCTAGACAATGTCGCATTTAAGGTTGCAGCAGGAGAAACTGTGGCGATTGTTGGGCCCTCGGGCGCCGGGAAATCCACCATTATGCAAATGCTGTTGCGCTTTTATGATCCAGAGGTTGGGGGCATCACAATTGATGGCGTCAATTTGCGCGACATGGCGCGCCATGATTTTCGCCAACACATCGCCTTGGTGCCACAGGATGCAGCGATCTTTGCGGTGTCTGCCATGGAAAATATCCGCTTTGGCCGACCAGAGGCCAGTGACGCGGATGTCATCGCCGCGGCCAAGGCCGCAGCAGCGCATGATTTCATATCGGCCTTGCCCGATGGGTATGACACCTATGTTGGGGAACGTGGTGTGATGTTGTCAGGCGGTCAAAAACAACGCATTGCCATCGCGCGCGCGATCCTGCGGGATGCGCCCATCCTGCTGCTGGATGAAGCAACGAGCGCCTTGGACGCAGAAAGCGAACGTTTGGTTCAGGCGGCTGTTGAAAACCTATCTGCGGATCGCACGACATTGGTCATCGCGCACCGTTTGGCGACGGTCAAAAAGGCGGATCGCATTCTGGTCATGGATCAAGGAAAAATCGTCGCCCAGGGCACCCACGACAGCCTGATTGCCGAACAGGGGCTATATGCGCGTTTGGCCAAGTTGCAATTTACAGCGGGATTTGACCCAAGTTAACCTTACGGCGACTTAAATTTGGCTTGATTTTCTACCCCTTTCTAAATCATTGTACAAAGCTAATAAACAGGGAGGAATGGCCAAATGCAGTGGGCGTCATTAGAAGACACACGGGCCTTGGAAGAAGAGTGCACATGGGCGGAACGCGATGTGCCAGTCACACTTTATGAGCTGTTGACGCGGACCAAGAATAATTTTGGATCACGCCCTGCGGTCAGTTATCAGTTAACATCAGGACCCAAGGATAAGGCCGAAACGCTATCTTGGAATGAGTTGCATCAAAAAACCACGCAAACGGCCAATATGTTCCGTGCCTTGGGCGTGGGGCCAAACGATGTCGTGGCCTATATTCTACCTAATGCAACCGAAACGGTTCTGTCCGTTTTAGGCGGGGCTGTTGCAGGGATTGTAAACCCGATCAACCCGTTGCTGGACGCAGATCAGATTGCCGCCATTTTGCGCGAAACAAATGCCAAGGTTGTCGTGACGCTCAAGGCGTTTCCAAAAACCGATATCCCACAAAAGGCGGCCGCAGCGGTGGCCGCGGCCCCAAATGTCAAAGCGGTGGTTGAAGTTGATCTGCTGCGCTATCTGACATTCCCGAAGTCAGTGATTGTTCCCCTGATCCGCCCAAAAAATCCGGTGTCGCATCAGGCAAAAATCTATGACTTTAACGCGTTGATGGCACAACAAAACGCGACCTTGGATTTCGAAGATGTCCGCGAAGATCGTGTCGCCGCCTATTTCCACACAGGCGGCACCACGGGTATGCCAAAGGTTGCGCAGCACACCTATTCAGGCATGATTTATAATGGCTGGCTTGGGGACACACTTTTGTTCACCGAAGAGGACGCAGTGATCTGTCCATTGCCCTTGTTCCACGTCTTTGCGGTGCATGTGATTTTGATGGCTATGGTGTCATCTGGGGCGCATGTGGTGTTCCCAACACCCGCTGGCTATCGTGGGGATGGCGTGTTTGACAATTTCTGGAAATTGATCGAACGCTGGGGCATCACATTTGTGATTACCGTTCCAACGGCGATTTCTGCCCTGATGCAGCGACCTGTGGACGCAGATATTTCCACTGTAAAAACGTCCTTTTCGGGGTCTGCGCCGCTGCCATTGGAATTGTTCCGCCGCTTTGAAGAAGCCACAGGCGTCACAATTGTCGAGGGCTATGGCCTGACCGAGGCGACGTGTTTGGTGTCTTGTAACCCTGTGGATGGTGAGAAAAAGGTCGGCTCTGTCGGTCTGAATTTCCCATACACAGATGTCAAAGTCATCAAAACCGTGGACGGTGAAATGGAGGAATGTGGTGTGGATGAGGTTGGCGAAATCTGTATCGCGAACCCAGGTGTGCGTCCAGGCGGCACCTATACAGAGGCCGACAAGAACAAAGATCTGTATTACAACGATGTCTATCTGCGTACGGGCGATTTGGGCCGTAAGGATGCGGATAAATATCTGTGGATCACAGGCCGTGCCAAGGATTTGATCATCCGTGGTGGTCACAACATTGATCCCGCCCTGATCGAAGAGGCGCTGTTGGGCCATGACGCCGTGGCCTTTGCTGGTGCGATTGGTCAGCCAGATGCACACGCGGGTGAAATTCCATGTGCTTACGTGGAATTGGTCGCAGGGGCCGAGGTGAGCGAGGAGGAATTGTTGGCCTTCTGCCTAGAAAATGTATCGGAACGTGCAGCCCATCCAAAACATATGGAAATTTTGCCAGAGCTGCCCAAAACAGCCGTGGGCAAAGTGTTCAAACCCGATCTGCGCAAAAGCGCGATTACACGCATTTACAACGCGGCACTGGCTGATGCGGGAGTTGATGCATCCGTTGTGTCTGTGATGGATGATAAAAAGCGCGGCCTTGTTGCACAAGTGTCAGGTGGGGCAGATGACGCGGCCATCGGCGGCGTGCTGGGGGCCTTCATCAATCAGTGGGAACGCGCATAACCCACGTCATGCACTAAGATCACGCGCGGATGTATCCGCGCGTGATCTATCATCGCTGTCAAAAACGTTTACTGCTGTTTCGCGTCAGGACCGCAGAACATATTATAGAGCAATTCAATAAGTTGCGCGGTGTTATTGTTTGCCAAGGAATAGTAAATGGTTTTCCCGTCACGGCGGGTGTCAACCATGCCATCTTCGCGCAGGCGGGCCAACATCTGGCTTACAGCAGCTTGGCGACAGTTCAGGATGTCTTCCAATTCGCTTACGGATTTTTCGCCCGATCCCAAATGGCATAGGATCATCAAACGCCCCTCATGCGCCATTGTTTTCAGGAAATTCGCCGCAAGTGCCGCGTTTGTTTCCATCTCTTTTGGAGGGGATTTTAAATCGATTGCCATGTTACGCCTGTTATAAATTTTGGGCGCACCATGACATATTCGCTTTTTGAGATCAATTCTTTATCGGCGCGCCCCCTTGAAACGCATTGCCGCTTTGATAGTCACAGGGATCGTCCTGCATCATCAGGTGCAGACCTGTGCCCGTAAACGGATGGGCGCGGGCCAAATCCTCGTCCACATTAATCCCTAAACCTGAGGCCGTAGGGGCGGGGATAAATCCGTTGTCCACCCGTATGCTGCCCTTAATCAACTGATCATGAAATGGGGTTTCGATGGTTTCTGCGATCAATAAGTTGGGAATGGACACGGCCATATGCACATTGGCGGCCCATTCAATGGGCCCCGCATAAAGGTGCGGTGCCATTTGTGCGTTGTAGATTTCGGCAATCGCGGCGGTTTTCTTCATCTCCCAAATGCCGCCTGCACGCCCCAAGGCAGGTTGCAGGATTGACGCACCGCCTGTGCGCAGAACTGTTCCAAATTCGGCCTTCGTCGTCATGCGTTCACCTGTGGCAATGGGGATGTTCACGGCGCGTGCGACGTTCGCAAATTCCAGCAGGTTGTCTGGGGGAATGGGCTCTTCATACCAAAGGGGATTATAGGGTTCGATCGCCTTGCCCAAACGAATGGCGCCGTCGGTGTTGAACTGGCCATGTGTCCCAAACAGAATATCGGCCCTGTCCCCAACGGCGGCACGGATCGCGGCGCAAAATTCGACGGACATGGAAATATCGCTTAGGGCAGGTTGGTGGCCCCCGCGCATGGTATAGGGGCCTGCCGGATCAACCTTGACCGCTGTATAGCCGCGGGCAACCAAATCCGCGGCACTTTCTGCGTTCCACTCTGCATTCGTCCAGAATTGGGATACATCGTGATGCGCCATCGGATAAAGATAGCTGTAGGCGCGCACACGTTCATTCATCATCCCGCCCAGCAAGGCCCAAACTGGGCGATCCCGATCCTTGCCCAGAATATCCCAACAGGCGATTTCCAATCCCGAAAACGCCCCCATGACCGTTAAATCAGGACGCTGTGTAAAGCCCGATGAAAACGTACGACGAAACATGCGTTCCACGTTTTCTGGATTTTCGTTCAGGAAATAGCGGGAAAAGACATCTGTGATGACAGCGCGCATGGCCTCTGGTCCGATTGAGGAGGCATAGCATTCGCCCCAACCCGTGATGCCCGTGTCCGTTGTCAGTTTTACCAATATCCAATACTGCCCACCCCATCCCGGTGCAGGGGGGGCAGTGACGATAATATCCAGATCCGTTAGACGCATGAAACGCCTCCTTTAGATGTCAAATTCGATGACGTTGCGCTTGGCCGATCCTGATTTTGTATCCTCGATCGCCTCGTTGATTTGATCCAAACGCCATCGGCCCGACACCAATTCATCCAATTTCAGGCGGTCTTGTTGGTACATATCGACCATCCATGGAATATCGCGTTGGATCACTACATCGCCCATTTTTGAACCAACCATGCCTTGGGATACCGCGGCCATCATCACGGGTTCATAGGTGGAGCTTTCGCCCGATTTTGGCATGCCCACCATAACAACCTTGCCGCCATATCCCAAATAGCGGGGGGCCTGATCATAAACGGCACTGACGCCAACGGTTACAAAGACTGCGTCTGCACCGCGTCCAATCGCCTTTTTCGCATCACGCCACGGGGTGTCACCCGTTGCCAAGACACCATCTGTTGCGCCAAATTCCTTGGCGATTTCCAATTTCTCTTCGCTCATATCCACGGCGATGATGCGACGTGCGCCTGCAATGCGTGCGCCCTGAATTGCGTTTAGGCCAACACCCCCTGCGCCAATCACCACAACGTCCTGACCGGGGCGCAACGCTGCGGCATTCACAACCGCGCCGACGCCCGTGATCACGCCACAGGCCAAAAGAGAGGCCGAGGCAAAAGGGACGCTCTCAGGGATTTTCACGACTTGGGATTGGGCGACAACCACTTTTTCCGCAAATGCCCCACAGGCCATCGCCTGCATTAGGGGAGCACCTTCGGCTGTTTTGATCGGCCCTTCAACCCCATCCACAGGGGTTTCGCAAATGGTTGGCGCCCCCCCTGAACAGTTTGAACAATGCCCACAGGCACGGATCAACGTCACAACAACATGATCGCCAATGTCCAGACCGCGCACATTATCCCCAACGGCGCTGACACGGCCCGCGGCCTCGTGCCCATAAACCGCAGGCAGGAAACCACCCCAGTCCCCGTTGGCAAAGGAAATATCCGAATGGCAAATCGCGACGGCACCCAATGTGACTTCGATTTCATCGTTTTCAGGTGCGCGCAGGTCGATATCCTCGACATGCAGGGGTTTGCCAAATTCATGGCATACGGCGGCTTTGATGCGGGTCATTTTTTGTCCTCACTGATTTTTCATCAGTTTGGAACAGACAGGCGCAGACGCAAGCCCGAAATCGTCATTGATGGTCGTTAGGCGGCATTATTTTTGCGGAGGGATGCGAAAGAACACCAAGAGCGCGATCAGAACCAAGATGCCCGAGATGAAAAAGGGCATGCCCGGGAAATAAAACGCGCTGTCATCCTTGCTAAACGCGTAAAAGATGCTGGTCATCGTGATCGGTGTGATCATCATGGCCAAGGCGTTCAAACTGCTAATAACACCCTGTAAGGCACCCTGATTTCTGTCCCCTGCGGCACGTGACATCCAGGCTTGCAGTGGGGGTTGGGCAATCACGCCAAGGGCTGCAAATGGGATCATCATCAACAGGATGATGCCGTTCGTCATGATTGAGATGAGCCACAGCGATATAACCTCAATCACCAATCCATAAATCAAGGTGCGCCGTTCACCAAAACGGGCGATAAAGGGTTTGACCAATGCCCCCTGAACAACCGCAAAACAAACCCCATAAATAGTCAGCGATATCCCAATCATCCCCGGTGACCAGTCAAAGCGCACTTCAGTGAAAAAGGGCCAGATCGCCGCATAAATCGCGGTTCCGATGGAATACAGAAGAAAGACAATGAACATGTCCCGCAATCCGCCCAATTTGGCCAGCGCCTGAAACGCGCCAAAGGGATTGGCACGGCGCCAATCAAAGCTTTGGCGGATATCATCCGTTACGCTTTCGCGCAGCCAAATCGCACAGGACAGGGCGTTTAGCGCGGCCAAGGCCGCCGCCGCATAAAACGGGGCACGCGGGCCAAATTCACCCAACAAGCCACCCAAAACAGGCCCCAGAACAAACCCCATACCAAAGGCCGCCCCGACAAGTCCAAAACGCGCGGCCTTTTCCTTAGAAGTCGAAATATCGGCAACATAGGCCGAGGCCGTGGCATGGGTTGCCGCCGTTATTCCGCCCACAATTCGCCCGATCAGCAATAACCAAACGGTCTGCGCCACGGCCATGATGAGATAATATCCAACCATTACGATCAAAGAGATTAGGATAACAGGTTTGCGCCCCACCCGATCAGACAGGGTGCCCAGAAGGGGGCCAAACAGAAATTGCATCAGCGCAAAAATCGAGGCCAATGCACCAGCCCAAACCGATGCATCGGCGGTTGTGGAATTTGGTAGGACCGATTTGAACAATTCGGGCATCACAGGGATCATGATACCGATCCCCATCGAGTCGAGCAGAACCGTCATCAAGATAATGATAACTGGGAAGTTGACTTTTGATTTGCTCACGATGTTTCTGCCTTTTTGGCGCGCGCGGCAAAGGCATGGGCCTGCTCTGGCGCGGTGCCCATTTGATGTGCGCTGCCAAACTGGGCGGCATTGATGGATGGATACTGGGTTTGTGCCAAGGCGATCAAATTTGATCCTGTGGCCATTGCCTCTTGGCACAATTGTTTAACGGCCGCTTGCGCCTCGGGGCGGGGCATCGTTTTGGCCAATGCAAAACTTAACGCCTCGGCATGGATCATTTCATTTGTGGCGGTGATCTGTGCGGATAGCGCGGTTTCATTTGGCGACATTGCGGCAGAGAGATCATTTCCAATCGTCAGTGCTGCCATCGCGCCTAAACACAACTGGGGCAGGGCCAACCATTCGCTAAACCACGCAGCGCCATCACGTGCCTCTTTATGTTGGGCGGCAAGGGTCAGGGTGGTTTGTAAACCGACCGCTTGTGTGGCCAATGCCACAATGGCCGAAGCCTGAACGGGATTTTCCTTTTGCGGCATGGTTGATGATCCACCTGTTGCGCCAATTTGCACGGTTTTCAGGGTGCTTTGGGAATGGATCAAAATGTCTTGGGCAAATTTGCCCAAGGCTTGGGTCAATCGGGTTTGCCATGCGGCGATACGCTGGATTGGGCTGCGGTCATTGTGCCAATTGCGTTTTGGATCCTGTAATCCCAATGCCGCGGCCAATTCGGCCCGAAGTCCCGTCGGATCATCCCCTAGCACCGAGGCCGTGCCCGCCGCGCCCGCAAGGGACACCCAAAGTGTGCTGGCGCGTAGAGTTTCCATTTCATCCAACAGATCAATCAATGGATGACCCCATGATGCAACGGTTGCCCCAAAGCTGGTCAGCGTTGCAGATTGCCCGTAGGTGCGGGCAACCATCGGGGTTTCGGCGTGATCTGTCGCCAGTTTGCTTAAATGCGCAATCATGGATTTTAGTGCATTCTCCTGCAATCCCAGTAACTGCCGTAAGCGCAACATCAATGCGGTATCTGTTATATCCTGCGATGTCGCCCCAAAATGCAGATATTGTGCATGTTCGGGGGCCTGCATCAGTTTTCTGAATTCCGCAACCAAACCAGGAACACTGACCCCATTTTGTCCTGTGGCATCGACCAAACCTGCAGGATCAATTTGCACTTCGAGCGAGGCGCGGTGAATGGCTTGTGCGCTGATTTCGGGGATTGTGCCCGCCTTGCCCTGCAATTTGGCAAGCGTCCCCTCGACCATCATCATCGCACGCACTTCGGCTGTATCTGTAAACAGGCGGCCTGCATCCCCAACGGGAAAGAGTTTTGCGTAATTCGGACTATCAAACAGAGAGGCCGCCATGGGTTTAATCCTTTATGATCTGATCAATCAATGCCGCCAACCCAAGGGGATCTGAAAAGAACGGCGAATGACTGCGCGCGATGTCATAGACATCTTTTTGGTCCCAATCCGACACCATTGTCAATTGATGCTCTGGTGGGATGGTTTGGTCCAGTGTGCAGCGAATGTAGGATTTTGGAACGCGGGCATAATTTTCGCCAATTTGGATTGGGGTCGCCTGTGGTTTGATGGCCTGCGTGCATAGGTTTGAAATTGCGAATTCCACATCCGCATCGGAACAATCCTGATAAAACAAATCACGTGCCTTATGGGGAAGGATGTTCATACCCAATCCATCCGCAGTGCGCTCAACTGCCTCAAGGATCGGTTGGCGCGGAGCCTCTTTGCGCATGTCTACCAGCGAAACACCATTGCGCGGCACATAGGCACAGAGATAGATCAGGCGATCAATCCGATTAGGTGCCCTTTCCGCCGCCGCCGAAATGGGAAAGCCCGCCATGGAATGGCCCAGAACAATCGCGCTCTCCTCAATCGCGTCCAAAATTGTATCTGCGTATAGCTCCAGTGTAATATCGGCGATGGGGTGGGGGGTGTTCCCATGCCCAGGTAAATCAATCGCACGTGCCGTGTACCCCAAATCCTGAAGCACAGGCGCAAGATCGCGAAAGGCCCAGGCGCCATGGCAGGACCCGTGCACCAACAAAATATCAGGCATGTCCAACCTCTGTCATGAATTCGGTTAAGATACGGGCGTATTCAGCAGGGTTTTCAACGCAGGGCAAATGTCCCGCTCGGCGGATTAATTCGAAACGGGAACCCGGGATCAACTCAACCGTTTCGCGCACCAAATCAGGGGGTGTTGATCCATCCTCTGATCCTGCAATCCCCAAGGTCGGCAGGCGTAATCCAGATGCGGGTGTGTAAAAATCCGTTCCAGAAATCGCCTGACAGCATCCGATATAGCCTTCGTCAGGTTGACGTTCTAACATGTTTTTCCATGCGGCCAATTCGGGTGTTGCACGGAAATCGGCCCCAAACCAGCGGTCCATAACCGCATCAGACAGGGCCGCGATACCAGATTTGCGAACTGCATTGATGCGATCCTCCCACAATGCGGGTTGGCCGATTTTGGCAGCCGTGTTGGACAGTACCATGGCACGCACCAAATCCATGCGTTTTACTGCCAAACCTTGGGCGATCATGCCGCCGATGGACAGGCCAACAAACAGCGCATCTTTGACGTTCAGATGGTCCAACAATGCCTCAACATCGCGCACCAAGGTTCCCATGGAATAGGGGGCAGAGGGGCAGGCCGATAGCCCGTGTCCGCGTTTGTCATAACGGATATAACAATTGCCCTGCGGCAACAGGGGCAGGACCGCGTCCCATAGGCGCAGATCGGTACCCAGCGAATTTGCAAAAACAACGGGACGCCCATTTGGATTCCCATCAACGCGATAATGTAGATCAATGTGATCTAATTTTGCGATTTTCATTTATGCCCTCATGCGGTTAGCGCGCGTTCGAACACATCTCTATCAACATTCCCGCCCGAGGCAACCGCGATCACGCAGTCTGATGATGTCTGATCGCCATGAAAGAGGGCCGCGGCCAGCGCCACCGCTCCACCCGGTTCAATCGTAATTTTCAACCTGTCATGGGCCAGTTGCATGGCATTCAGGGCCTGTTCCTCGGTCACTGTGATCCCCGCATGGCACAACCGCTGCATTATGGGAAAGGTCAACTGCCCAGGGGACAGGGTGACAATCGCATCACATAGGCTGCCCAAAGTGGTGGGGTTGCGCTCGATTTTGCCAGAGATCAGGGATCTGCACACATCGTCAAACCCCTCGGGTTCGACGGGACGCACACGCATATTAGGTGCATCCTGTTCCAATGCCAATGCGATCCCAGATGTCAGGCCACCACCCCCGCAACAGACCAAAACATCCGCATCCTTTATGCCCAATTCGGCGGCCTGTTCTGCAATTTCCAGACCACAGGTGCCTTGGCCCGCAATCACCTCTGGTTCGTCAAAGGGTTTGATTAGGGTTAAATCACCTTCCTGTGAAATGTGCGCGCCGATTTCATCACGATCCTCATGTTCGCGATCATATAGAACCACCTCTGCGCCCAAGGCGCGGGTGTTGTCGATTTTTGTCTTTGGCGCGTCCTCTGGCATGATGATCACCGAACTGATCCCATGTTGACGCGCGGCCAAGGCCACGCCCTGTGCGTGATTGCCGGAGGAAAAGGCGATCACACCTTTGGCACGTGTTTCATCGGGCAGGGCGGATACCGCAGAAAAAGCACCGCGATATTTAAAACTACCCGTGTGTTGCAGGCATTCGGGTTTTACAAAAACCCGCTTTCCCGCAATGTCATCAAGAAAGGGCGAGGAAAGAAGAGGCGTCACACGTTTATGGCCCATCAGGCGATCATTGGCGGCGCGAATGCGGCTATAGTCCATCATTCATCTCCTTGATCCAGGCGGACAATGTGACGAGTGATTGAGGTTCATCTAGAAACGGAATATGCGCGCGATCTGGAACATGGGTCAGGTGCATGTTGGGCATGCGTCTTTTCATTTCCAGTGCGGTTTCCCGTGACAACAGATCAGAATTTGCACCATGGATAAGGGCCGTGGGCAAACTGTTTAGCGCCTCAAACAGGGGCCATGCATCCACATCGCCTGCATTTTTGAACCCGTCTATCACCGCATCGCGTAGTTTTGGATCATAGGTCAGATGCAGGCCATCTGGATGTTCCTGATATAAAATGCGTGCTTCTTCCAACCAGCGGGAGGGGGGCACATTTGCAAAACCTGTCACGGTGCGTGCGCGTGCCTCTGCCGCCTCGGCATGGGTTTTTGCGGCGGGGCGGCGTCCTAAATAATCGGAAATTATATCCAAACCCGCTTGTTCCAGCTTGGGTCCAACATCATTTAACGCAACACCTAACAAGCGCTGCTTCGCGGTTGCGGCCATATACATCGCGTTCAATCCACCGCGAGAGGTGCCTAAAATCGCAACCTTTTCCAGTCCCAGATGGTCCAGTAACTCGATTGCGTCCTGTGTTTCGCGCGGCACGGTGTAGGTTGTGAAATCATCGGCCCAATCCGATGCACCCCGCCCGCGATAATCCAATGTGATCAGGCGAACATCGTTCAGGTGGGGGGCAACAAAATCAAAATCGCGTCCCGATCGCGTCAGTCCCGCCAAACATAGAATGGGCAACCCCGCACCCTGATCCGTGTAGTGCAGGTTTAAGCCGTCAGACGTTTTGAAATGTGTCATTAGCATGCGGCCAAATCAGGGATCAGTGTCAGATCATCAAGTTCAAAGTTTGGTTTCGCGGGCAGATTATCCATTGGATCACCTGCACGGTTCACCCAGACGGTTTGAAACCCGTATCCACAGGCCCCCGCCGCGTCCCATCCGTTGGATGAAACAAACAAAACCTCGCTTGGGGCGACGCCCAGCTTTTCACCCACGAGGTCATAGACCTTGGCGCTGGGCTTGAAAATGCCAACGCTTTCCACGGACAGAACATCATCCAACAGCGCGTCTAATCCCGCAGATTGCACTGCGCCATTCAGCATATCGGGGGACCCATTTGATAGGATAGCGGTGATGAACCCTTGTTCATTTAGTTTGGCAAGCATTTCGGGCACTTCTTCATAGGCCTGTAATTCCCAATAAAGCGCCAAAAGGCGTTCGCGCATTTCGGCTTCACCCTCAAGGCTGAGGGCGGCCATGGCAAAATCCAATCCATCTTGGGTGACTTGCCAAAAATCCGTGTAATCCCCTGTGATCGCCCGCAACCAAGTGTATTGAAGCTGCTTCGTGCGCCAAATCTCTGCCAGTTGCGGCCAGCTTGCCGCCAATTTCGCATGCTCTGGCTCTGCGGATGCGATGCGCGCAGCGGCCGCCACATCAAATAATGTTCCATAGGCATCAAATACGCATGCTTTGATTGGCATAAATCTCTCCTGATCTTTTGACCAAGAAACCATGATTATGCGCTGGGGGAAAGGGGGCAAGCACTTAATTTTTTCGACAGATACGTGTAGTGTTCTGCGCAGGAAAACGCATGCGTTAGTAATTAGCGCATCCTTATCAATACCGCACCTGCGCGCCCAGGTGTCATTGTGGCGTCATGGGCGGCGGCGCTGTCTTCTATGGGCAGGATGTGATGCACCGCGGGTTTAAATGCGCCCGCCGCATGGGCGCGGTGTAATGCATCAATGGCCGCGTCCCGCTCTGCCTTGGGTAGGATGTAGATCAACACGATGTCGATTGTGATCGCCTTGAATAGATAAGGACCGAAAGGAAAGGTTGGGGCCATTTCTTTGCCCGACCCATAGGCGGCGATTGTTCCGTTGGCGCGCACGACCAGATGCAACAGATCGGCGTTTAGCCCAAATTCAACCTCAACTGCGCGGTCGACCCCGTTTGGCGCAATTGCCAAAATTTGATCCGCCAAATCAGCCGCGCGATAATCCAAAACATGATCAGCGCCTGCTGCTGTGATCCGATCAAAGGCATCGGGCGATCCTGTGGCAAGCACCGTTGCCCCCGCCCATTTGGCGAGTTGAATGGCATTGTGCCCAACCGATCCCGCACCGCCCGAAATCAACAGGGTCATGCCCGCAACATCACCGCCGCCCAAAACCGCATGCGCAGCGGTCAAACCAGGAATACCCAAACATGCGCCCGTTTCCATGGCCATATCGTCGGGCATATCGACCGCCTGATCTGCGGGCAATGCGATATATTCAGCGCAAGTGCCAAAGGGGCGTTGCCATTGCCCATTCCAAATCCAAACGCGCGATCCGATGCGGGCAGGGTCCACACCCTGACCCACGGCAGTGATGATGCCTGCCCCATCTGAATTTGGGATAATTACATCAAATGTGGGTTTTGTGACACCAGGGCGTGCGCCTGCACGCGCCTTGGCATCTGATGGGTTTGCACCCGAATATTCAAGTTCTACCAAAACCTCGCCCGCGGCGGGGGTGGGAGTGTCCATTTGGACAAGCGTCATCACATCCTTGGCAGAGCCAAAGGCAGAATACGTCACAGCGCGCATGGGATTATCCTTTTTTGCGAAGTCGGATTACAACGTCGATGGATGCGATTTCGGTGCCGTCTGGGGCATCGGGCACCTGCATGATTTTCAAGTCTTCTGCAGGCGCATCGCTTAGCTTTGCATCATCTTCCCAATAGAAATGGGGGTGATCATGGGTGTTCGTGTCAAAATAGCTTTTGGTGCCATCGACGGTGATTTCGTGCAACAAACCTGCATCACAGAATGCACGCAGGGTGTTGTAAACGGTGGCTAATGATACCTTTTCACCACTACCTTGGGCCCGTTCAAACAGGTTTTCCGCCGTGACATGGCGGTGTTGTCCGTCCCCCACCAATGCCTCAGCCAAAAGAACCCGCTGCCGCGTTGGGCGCAGATCAGATTTTGCCAGCCAGTCGTGGGCGCGTTGTGTAGACACTGTTCGCATTCAAAGCTTCCGTTCCATGTTCACCTCATAATATGATCGTTTTGCGGGCAGTTTCAATTCTTTTCGTCATTGAGCGCATGTGAAACAAGTCAGAATACTTGCAAGATCAGAGCTGCGGATGCTAGAGAGCGCAAAAGCATACAAAAATGAGAGCGATACTATGTCACCATATCCATCAAGTTTTGACCGCGATGATTTGTTAAAATGCGCCCGCGGCGAATTGTTCGGACCAGGAAATGCACAATTGCCTGAGCCTCCGATGTTGATGATGGATCGCATCACGGAAATTTCCGAGGATGGTGGTGAGCACGGCAAGGGCCATGTAATCGCGGAATTCGATATCAAACCTGATCTGTGGTTTTTTGACTGCCACTTCCCCGGAAACCCAATCATGCCTGGGTGTTTGGGCCTTGATGGCTTGTGGCAGCTGACGGGTTTTAACCTTGGCTGGCGCGGCTGGCAGGGACGCGGCTATGCACTGGGGGTTGGTGAAGTCAAACTAACTGGCATGGTGCGCCCAGATCGCAAAATGCTGACCTATCGTGTGACTTTCACGAAGGCCGTGCAAACACGCCGCCTAACCATGGGTGTTGCCGATGGGATCGTCGAAGCGGATGGCGAAGTGATCTATCAGGTAAAAGATATGAAAGTCGCTCTGTCAGAGAGCTAAAGACATACGAAGAGGGAGAGCGACATGCGCCGAGTGGTTGTCACAGGATTAGGGATTGTTTCATCAATCGGGAACAATGCTTCCGAAGTATTAGAGAGCCTAAAGGCAGGTCGCTCTGGTATCACCGCGAATGAAGACATGAAGGAATATGGTTTCCGCAGTCAAATCGCAGGCGATATCAAGGGATTAAACCTGGCCGATATGATCGACAAACGCACCCTTCGCTTCATGGGGCCAGGTGCGGCCTATGCCTATTTGGCGATGGAACAAGCGATCGCGGATGCGGGTTTGGACGATGCATTGGTTTCCAACGAACGCACAGGATTGGTTGCGGGATCAGGGGGGCCATCAACCAGTTCTATGTTCGTCGCCCATCAGGTGGTGTTAAAGGCGGGATCGCCCAAACGTATTGGGCCACTTGCGGTTCCAAAATGCATGTCCTCGACCATTTCGGCGAACCTATCAACCGCGTTTCAGATTAAGGGCATCAATTATTCCATCACCTCGGCCTGTTCCACATCCTTACATTGTATCGGCAATGCCGCGGAACAGATCATGATGGGCAAACAGGACGTGATGTTTGCAGGTGGCGGAGAGGAATTGGATTGGACATTGTCCTGCCTGTTTGACGCGATGGGCGCGATGTCATCAAAATACAACGACACCCCCGAACGCGCATCCCGCGCATTTGACGCAGATCGCGATGGTTTCGTAATCGGCGGCGGTGGTGGCATCGTTGTGTTAGAGGATTTGGAACATGCATTGGCGCGTGGAGCCAAAATCTATGCCGAGGTTACGGGCTATGGCGCGACATCAGATGGGCACGATATGGTTGCCCCATCGGGTGAGGGGGGCGAGCGCGCGATGCGCCTTGCGCTGCAATCTCTAAACAGTGATCGTAAGGTATCTTATATCAACGCCCACGGTACATCGACACCCGTTGGCGATGTGGGCGAGATCGAGGCCGTGCGCCGCGTCTTTGGTCAGGGATCAACACCCCCTGTCAGTTCCACAAAATCCATGACAGGCCACAGCCAAGGGGCGACAGGTGCCCAAGAGGCGATTTATTGTTTGTTGATGTTGGACAATGATTTCATTGCGCCCTCGATCAACGTGGAAACATTGGATCCCGCACTTGATCCTGCGGAAATCGCAACAAGCCTTGTTGAAAACGCGGGCCTTGATACGGTGATGACCAACAGCTTTGGCTTTGGCGGAACCAATGGCTCAATGCTGATGTCAAAATATTGCGGGTAATGTGCCAACCATACTGTCCTAGCCGGCGGCATCACCGGGTAGCGCCTGCCTGCCCCTCGGCAGGCGCTTTAACCCTATCAACACTTTGAAGTTTTGGCCTTTTGTTCGGAGCAATCACATTTCGCACCGCCACATTTTTGCGCCTACCCAGGCAGGCGCTCCCCTGATCGCGCAGTAAATTCGTTATTTTGATGATGTCGTTATGTACCTATTTCCGAATTCTGGCCCACGCTTGACGCCCAGAGGGAAAACCGTCATTTAGGGTCAAAGAACGACAAGCGGGGCAGAAAAATATGCAATCACTGGCTGGAAAACGCGGTTTGGTCATGGGTGTGGCCAATGAACGATCTATCGCTTGGGGTATTGCGAAAGCAATGGCAGAGGCTGGTGCAGAATTGGCATTCACCTATCAGGGCGACGCCTTTGGTCAGCGATTGGCGCCCTTGGCTGCATCGGTTGGATCGGATTTTATGGTCGATGCAGATGTGACGGATGACGCAAGCCTTGATGCCGCGTTTGATCAGCTGGCCGCGCGTTGGCCAACGATTGATTTCGTGGTGCATGCGATTGCCTATTCCGACAAAAACGAATTGACGGGTCGTTTCGTGAACACCTCACGCGATAATTTCAAAAATTCACTGGATATCTCGGCCTATTCCTTCATCGAGGTGGCGCGTCGTGCGCATCCCATGATGGAAGAAAATGGTGGCACCTTGATCACCCTGACATATCAAGGATCAAACAAAGTGACACCATTTTATAACGTGATGGGTGTGGCCAAAGCCGCACTCGAGGCCACAACACGTTATTTGGCAAATGACTTGGGTCCTGATGGAATCCGCGTCAATGCCATTTCCCCCGGTCCGATGAAAACACTTGCGGGTGCTGCCATTGGTGGTGCGCGCAAAACCTATAAGCATACGGATCAAAACGCGCCCTTACGCTCTAATGCAACGCTTGAAGCTGTGGGTGGAACGGCCGTTTATTTGGTGTCTGATGCGGGGGCCTGCACAACGGGTGAGATTATCCGCGTTGATGGTGGATACCACGTTTTGGGCATGCCACAGCCAGAGAACCTATAAACAGCGGGTGCATCGAGAACCATTCACACCGAATGGTCCCCAATACGTCGCGGTTTAAATCGGATCACCCTGCAGGCTTGTGCCACCTGCTTTAAATGCACCACCTACAGAATTGCGGACCGCTCGTGGATCACACACGGGGCGTCCATCAGGGTAGCGCCGCGCATTCATGTACCCTTCAACACCATCATCAATAATTCAATGGTGACAGCCGTTTGGATCAATCCAAATACCTGCCTGAAGTTCGGTTAGTGGTTTTGCGTCAAATCCACGGTCAATTGCTTTGTTGTCATTGGCTTGTCCCATGAACATCGCCTCTGAAATCAATTCTACGCCGCCACCACAGGCACTAAGCCCAAGGGGAAGCACGGCCAACATGGCCCGCTTAACAAACATACTCATAATGTGCTCCTAACTAACGCACGCAGATAATTTCGACACGTCTGTTTTGTGACATGCCTTCTGCTGTGTGGTTCGTTGCGCGGGGTTTGCGTTCGCCATAACCAACAGATTGGCTAACTTGATTACCCGCCTCGCGTACGATTGCCGCAACAGCATTTGCCCGTCGCTGCGACAGCCGCAGATTTTAGGCATCAGATACAGGTGCATCCGTATACCCCGCGATTGAAAACACCGTGGCTTCTGAACTTCTGAAGAAATTCAACAAGCGCGCACGTCCATGAGTATCAATGCGTTGTTGATCAGCTGCAAAGAATTGATCGGTATTTAAGGCACCGCATGTTGGACCTTGGCGACACACCGGTAATCCCTCCGGTGTAAGATGAGGGCTCATATAACCCTCTGCGCCATTATCCATGATTTAGTATTCACATCCATCTGGATCAACCCAGATGGTTGGTACATAGCGTTCCGCCTGCGCCGCAGCCGAAGTCCCCAGCACGCTAAATGCACCCAGCACCAAAAATAACAATCCGCCCCCCAAGCGATTAATCATACTCAAAACAGTCTCCATACGTATACATGTGGGTGTATATACTATACAACAGTATTAACTGACATATTTTAGGGGAGATGGCACTGGTTTTTTTTAACCAGTTCGCCTCAAGTTCATCGAAAATATGGCGAGAATGTGACTCATTCCTTGGAACTGTGTTGCACATGGAAGCAGTGCCCCAGAGAACAGGTACTGTCGTTTTATGACAAACAGTGAAATGTGGCACGGAACACGAAATGGCCCTAATTCACGGCTTGGCCGTCCAAAGAATTCGGATTGCTTTGGGTAATTCGCACGCGGCGGATGTCCCCAATTTGGATCGTTGGGTCCGTAACATGCACCGCATGCAGGTATTCGGATTTCCCAACCATCTGTCCCTCAAACCGCCCTGCGCGTTCAAACAGAACCGAAACTTCGCTGCCCACCATCGAGTCCTGAATGGCGCGTTGTTGTTCTGTGATCAATGCTTGCAAACGATGAAGGCGTTCGGTTTTTACGTCCTCTGGCAATTGATCACGCTCTGCGGCGGGGGTACCAGGACGCGTGGAATACTTAAATGAAAACGCCTGACCGTACTGCACCTCGCGGATCAGGTTCATGGTGTCTTCAAAATCCTGATCTGTTTCTTCGGGGAAACCAACGATGAAATCACCAGAAATCAGGATGTCGGGGCGTGCGGCGCGAATACGTTCGATTAGTTTAAGATAGCTTTGCGCATCATGGCTACGGTTCATACGTTTTAGGATTTTGTCTGATCCCGACTGAACAGGCAGGTGAAGATAGGGCATCAGTTTTTTACAGGTGCCATGCGCCTCGATCAGGTCATCTTGCATGTCATTGGGGTGGGATGTGGTGAAACGGATGCGTTCCAATCCATCAATCGCATCCAATTCCCAGATCAATCGCGCCAAGGTCCATTCCGAACCATCCGCGCCCGCACCGTGATAGGCATTGACGTTTTGCCCCAAAAGCGTGATTTCGCGCACGCCGCGTTCAACCAGATCGCGCGCCTCTTGTAACACGCGCTCTGCCGGGCGCGACACCTCGGCACCTCGGGTATAGGGCACAACGCAGAATGCGCAGAATTTGTCACAGCCCTCTTGCACGGTCAAAAACGCAGCAGGGGCGCGTTTTGCCTGGGGGCGGCGCTTCAGGTGTTCGAATTTATCCTCTTCAGGGAAATCCGTATCAATCGCGCGGCTGCCTGTGCCTGCTTTGGCCTCAAGTTCAGGTAGGCGGTGATAGCTTTGTGGGCCCACGACCAAATCCACCATGGGTTGGCGGCGCATAATCTCTTCACCCTCGGCTTGCGCCACACATCCTGCGACACCGATTTTCAAATCAGGCTTTTCTGATTTCAGCGTTTTGTAGCGGCCCAATTCGGAATAGACCTTTTCCGCCGCCTTTTCGCGGATGTGACAAGTGTTCAATAGGATCATGTCCGCATCATCGGGGGTTTGTGTTTCCACATATCCCGATCCGCCCAATGCCTCGACCATGCGTTCACTGTCATAAACGTTCATCTGACAGCCGTATGTTTTGATGTATAGCTTTTTTGGCTCTGACATGGCGCGATCCTTAGGGCAAATTTGCTGCTCGTGTGCTACACAAAACTTGTGTGACTTGCAATGCATGCTGAACTTGTCACAACTGAGGCTGTCGAACGCGAATGCAAGGCACGATGGATTATCCAAATTTAACATCGTTTATCAAAAGCGAAGGCTGCAGCCTGGCCAAAGGACCGATCGCGCTTTTGTTTATTGAGGATGATGTCGAAGTTGAAACAACATTGGACCACCACCTTAATCTGGGGTTCAAACAAATCATCGTTTTGGCCAAATCACTCCCCGATGTTGATGAAGACACTCTGACACAAGTCACCACCGTAGATGTCGATACATTCGCGGATGATCGTGTTGAACGGACGGTGAATACCCTTATGCCGCACATGGCGGGGGCGTGGGTTTATGTTGGATTTAACGCCGAATATCTGTTTTTCCCGTTTTCCAGTTCGCGCTCGGTTGCGGAATTGCTGGCGTTTCATACCGAAGAACGCCGTGGATCGATGTTGACCTATGTTGGCGATCTTTATGCGTGCGATTTGAACGCGGATCCAACAGGTGTGAATGTGGATGATGCCTATCTAGATCGCGCGGGATATTATGCCTTGGCCCGCTTGGATCAACCTACGCACCAACCGCTTGAGCGGCAATTGAATTTTTACGGTGGATTAAAATGGCGATATGACGAATTTGTTCCCTATGAACGTCGCCGCATTGATCGCATGGCCTTGTTTCTGGCGAAACAAGATTTGGTCATGCAAGAACAGTTTTTGTTTTCTGACCCCGAATACAACACCTATTCCTGCCCATGGCATAACAATATCACAGCCGCCGTCGCGTCCTTCCGTACGGCAAAGGCATTGAAACGCAATCCAACATCGTCAAAACAAATCGGGGATTTTCGTTGGTTTAACTCGGTCCGCTTTTCCTGGACTGACCAACAATATCTGGATTTGGGCCTGATCGAACCCAGGCAGCGGTTTTAAGGGCGATTTACAAAAACGATACAATCTAAAATCTATCCCTTGCGTTTTCTAGATTCGCTTGGCACCATATCTATGAGCAGACATGGAGTAGTGAGTGGCGCAAGGTACGCTATCTGAACCGCAAGAACCCACAAGTGCAGGTCAAACTGCGTTGGAATTTCCTGACAATCGATTGATGATTGAGCTCTGTGGAGAGTTTGACAAAAATCTCGCCAAAATTGAACAGCAGTTGGATGTGCAAATCATCCGACGGGGCAATCAATTGGATATCTTTGGCCCGAATGAGGCCGCAAGCGAAGCGCATGGCGTGCTCAGCAACCTGTATGAACGATTGGAAAACGGCAAATCAGTTGAATTTGCCGATATTGATCGGGCTTTGCGGATGAACCCAGAGAATGACAACCAGCTTGAGATGTTTTCAAAAAGCAGTGTTGAAATCAAAACGCGCAAAAAATCTGTTGAACCGCGCACAGATGCACAAAAGGCCTATGTTCATTCCTTGATGGAAAATGAATT
The DNA here is from genome assembly GCA_000472185.1 of Rhodobacteraceae bacterium HIMB11. Taxonomy (GTDB): domain Bacteria; phylum Pseudomonadota; class Alphaproteobacteria; order Rhodobacterales; family Rhodobacteraceae; genus HIMB11. The sequence goes on from AVDB01000007.1 coordinate 49,433, forward strand.
GGCCTTTGGAATTGGCCCTGCGGGGACAGGCAAAACCTATTTGGCGGTGGCTGTTGCGGTTAGTAAATTTATTTCGGGTGATGTTGATCGGATTATCCTGTCGCGCCCCGCGGTTGAGGCGGGTGAAAAGCTTGGGTATTTGCCAGGAGACATGAAGGATAAGGTCGATCCTTACATGCAGCCCCTTTATGATGCGCTGAACGACTTTTTGCCGGGCAAGCAATTGGCCAAGTTGATCGAGGAAAAGCGCATCGAAATTGCACCCTTGGCATTTATGCGCGGGCGGACATTGGCAAATGCGTTTGTGGTGCTGGATGAGGCGCAGAATGCGACATCCATGCAAATGAAAATGTTTCTAACCCGTTTGGGAGAGGGATCGCGGATGGTGATCACGGGCGATAGATCCCAAGTGGATTTGCCGCGCGGTGTTGTGTCGGGCCTGTCGGACGCCGAACGCCTGTTGAAGGGGATCAAGGGCGTTGGATTTAACTATTTCACATCCAAAGATGTTGTGCGCCACCCCTTGGTCGCCGCAATCATCGAGGCCTACGACGAAGACAGCAAACGCGCATTGATTAAGAACGCGAAACGGTCCCAAGAACAATGAGCGTGGATGTCATCCTAGAGGATGAACGGTGGAGCACACTGGATTTAGAGAGGTGTTCGCAAGCGGCCTTTGATGCTGTGATGTCCCACTTTGATCTGACGGATGCGGGGTTTGAATGCTGTGTTTTGGGATGTGATGACGCCAAAATCGCAGAGCTGAACGGGGATTTTCGCGACAAAGCACAGGCCACCAATGTGTTGTCATGGCCGTCCGAGGAACGCGCCGCGCAAGAAGAGGGCGCGCGCCCCGATTTGCCAGATGCCACTTTTGATCCTGAACTGGGGGATATTGCGATTGCCTATGACACATGCCTGCGCGAAGCCGAGGCTGGCAAAATCGCACCACAGCACCATGTTACACATTTAATTGTACATGCCGTTTTACATCTATTAGGCTATGACCATATACGTGACCAAGATGCCACATTGATGGAAGGTATCGAAATTGAAATACTTGGCAATATGGGGATCGCAGACCCATATGATCAGTAAGACCGCCAAATTGACGGAAGGAAAAAATGGGCGATATTGACGGGTCCTCGAGTGCAGCGCAAAGCGCGCAGTCAAACGAGACCACACATAAAAAACGAACTGGATTTTTTGGGCGTTTATTTCCCCCAAAACCCGCAGATGGCGATGCATTAACAAGCACGCCACAATCCCAAAGTAGTGCGCCGAGATTGGGCCTTGCCAACCTCCGCCGTTTGCGCGTCGAGGATGTGGTGATCCCCAAGGCGGAAATCATCGCGGTTCCGGACACGATGACCAAATCCGAATTGGTCGACACCTTCCGCAGCAGTACTATGACACGCTTGCCCGTGTTTTCAGGCACGTTGGATACGCCTGTGGGCATGGTGCACCTAAAGGATTTCGCATTGTCCCACGGATTTGAAACCGAGGATCACGATTTCAACCTTACGCAAACCCTGCGTCCTGTGTTGTTTGTGCCGCCCTCAATGCCGCTGTCTGTGCTGCTGACCAAGATGCAGACGGAACGGTCGCACATGGCGTTGGTCATTGACGAATATGGCGGAGTGGATGGGTTGGTCACGATTGAGGACCTGTTGGAACAAGTTGTCGGTGAAATAGAAGACGAACACGACATCGAAGAGGCCGATCTGTGGAGCGAGGAAAAACCAGGTCAATTCCTGTTGCTTGCCAAAACGCCCTTGGATGATTTTGCCGAGGAAACGGGCATTGACTTGATCGCCCATGATGACATCGACGCAGAAGAGGTGGACACAATTGGTGGGCTTCTCTTTATGCTGTCAGGTCGCGTACCCGTGCGGGGCGAGGTTGTGTCCCATCCAAACGGATCGGAATTTGAAATTGTTGATGCCGATCCACGGCGGGTTAAACGTATCCGTTTGCGTTTGGCCTCGGTTGTGAAGGCTGCCGAATAAATCATGCGTCATCGCGTTTGGGATAGGGCGTTACGCTTGTCGGCGCGATATCCCAAATGTTCTGTGGTTCTCTTGGGCAGCGGTGTTGCACTTGGCCACGCGCCACTGTCGCTTTGGCCGATCAGCATTGCCTGTTTAATCCTGTTTTTTAGTCTGTCGCGCGATGCGGCATCCTCCATGAAACTGGGATGGATGCTCGGGTTTGGATATTTCCTTGTTACGATGAACTGGATTGTCGAACCGTTTTTGGTTGATCTTCAAACCACGGGGTTCATGGCGCCCTTTGCGCTGATTTTGATGGCGGGGGGGCTTGCCTTGTTTTGGGGCGCTGCGGGGTGGTTTGCGCGTGGCTTTGGGCCGCTTGGTTGGGTCTTGGGCCTGACAATGGCGGACTATCTGCGCGGCGTTTTGTTCACGGGATTCCCATGGGGGCTTTTGTCTTACACATTGGTAGAAAGCCCTTTTGTTGGCTTCTTTGCCTGGGTCGGACCACATGGTGTGACCCTGTTTTTGTTGTTGATTTCAGCCTTGTGCGCTGAAAGATTGCTGGTACGGGCGGCAGGGGTCAGTGCGATTATGCTGACCTGCGCCCTGATCCCGCTTCCTGAAATGCGACGCGATGTGGCCGAAACAACGGTGCGCTTGGTCCAACCCAATGCCCCGCAAGAGCAGAAATGGGATCCGTTTTACGCCCCCATTTTTTTGGATCGCATGATTGACGCCACCGCTGCGGACCCAAAGGTTGACGTCATCATCTGGCCAGAAAGCGCGATCTACACCGCTCTGAATTATGCAGATCGCCACATTGAACGCCTGCGCCGCGCGGCGGGCAGGCAGGATGTGATTTTTGGAATTTTGCGGATTGATGCACAAGACCGCCTTTATAACTCATTGGTCCTATCGCACGAGGATCAACCGCCGCAAATTTATGACAAACGTCACCTTGTGCCCTTTGGCGAATACCTCCCGTTTGAGGATTGGTTGCTCCGCAATGGATTTGGATTTGCCCCTGAACTCTTTGGGGTTGGGTTTTCTGCGGGACGCTCAAGCACCCCCATGATCATGTCCAATTCCGTTAAAATTCTGCCGATGATTTGTTATGAAATCATTTTTCCACGGGCGGTATCCGCAGCGCGGCAGGACGCAGATGTGATTGTGCAAATCTCAAATGATGCTTGGTTTGGTGGTTTTTCGGGTCCTGCCCAGCATTTGGAAATCACCCGACTGCGGGCAATTGAGCAGGGTATGCCGATCATCCGCGTCTCAAATCCAGGCATCAGTGCGGTGATAGATGGACGTGGTGAGATTGTGGATCAAATGCCGCTGAACACAGCAGGTCATCTCGATGTGCAGGTGTCGCTCATGCACTATAAAACCCCCTATACATGGTTTGGAAATTGGGCGTTTTGGGTGATCTGGGTCGCACTATTCGCGCTCGCGATGCGTCAAAGTGTAATTAAGGATTGACGCGCCCGTCACATGGGCCTAGTCCGGTTGAACGTCGTCACAACGGCTTCCTGGCGTGACGATACACATCTAATGGAGCATTTTACATGACAAGAAGCACATATGTATTTACGTCGGAGTCTGTTTCTGAGGGACACCCCGATAAGGTTTGCGATCGCATTTCTGATGCGGTTTTGGACGCCTTTTTGGCAGAAGAGCCAGAGGCACGGGTCGCTTGCGAAACATTTGCCACAACTAACCGCGTTGTGATTGGTGGCGAAGTTGGCCTGTCCGACAAAGAGAAATTAGCAGGCTATATGGGCCGCATCGATGAGATCGCGCGCGCTTGCGTTAAAGATATTGGATACGAACAGGATAAATTTCATCACGAAACCGTTGAGGTGACCAACCTGTTGCACGAACAATCGGCGCATATCGCCCAAGGTGTGGATGCCGCAGATAACAAAGACGAAGGCGCAGGCGATCAGGGGATCATGTTTGGCTATGCCACCAATGAAACCGAAGAGCTGATGCCAGCCCCCATTCAGTATTCGCATGCGATCCTGCGCCGTTTGGCAGAGGTGCGCAAGGATGGCACAGAACCCACATTGGGACCGGATGCAAAATCCCAGCTGTCCGTGCGTTATGAAAACGGAAAGCCGGTTGGCGTGACATCCATTGTTTTGTCGACACAGCACTTGGATGAAGCGATGACATCCGATGATGTGCGCCTTGTGGTTGAACCCTATATCCGCGAGACCATGCCCGAGGGGTGGATCACCCCAGATACCGCATGGCACGTAAACCCAACTGGGAAATTCGTGATTGGCGGACCTGATGGGGACGCGGGCCTGACAGGGCGCAAAATCATTGTGGACACATATGGCGGTGCAGCCCCGCATGGTGGCGGAGCGTTTTCTGGGAAAGACCCGACCAAGGTTGACCGCTCCGCAGCCTATGCGGCGCGCTATTTGGCGAAAAATGTTGTGGCCGCAGGTTTGGCCGAGAAATGTACGATCCAGCTGAGCTATGCGATTGGCGTTGCGCGTCCACTCTCGATTTATGCAGATACATTTGGCACGGGTCAGGTCAGCGAAGAGCAGATCGAAAAGGCTGTGTCAGACTGTATGGACCTGACCCCACGCGGCATTCGTACGCACTTGGGCCTGAATAAACCCATTTACCAACGAACAGCTGCCTACGGCCACTTTGGCCGCGCGCCTGATGCAGATGGTGGGTTCAGCTGGGAGCGCACCGATCTGATCGATGCGCTGAAAGCGGCCGTCTAAATTAAACGGTGGCGCGCCCTGTCGGGCGCGCCGCTCTATCTCTCGCCCTTATGCATCCTGCATCGGGCTCGCCTTCGCGCTTGCAGGGCACGCGCGAAACGATTACATCCCGCCTCATGGAAAACACACATCACCCCAACGGAGCTCCGTGGCGCAATTTTTATGGGCGCTTTAAGGGCAAAACCCTGCGTCCTGCGCAGATTGAAGCCTTGGATGAGGATTTGGAGCGCCTGAGCGTTCCAAATGTGTCTTGGGATGTTAATCCAGATCGGACGGAGTTGGATTTGCAGGCACTATTTGGTCAAAAGGACCTGTGGTTGGAAATTGGCTTTGGGGGCGGCGAGCATTTGGTGTATCAGGCGCGATCCAACCCCGATGTGGGCTTTATTGGGTGTGAGCCATTTTTGAACGGCGTTGCGATGTTGTTGCAAAAATTGCGCGAAACGCCGTTTGAAAACGTCCGCATTCATCCAGGCGATGCACGCCATTTATTTGATGTCTTGCCGAAAGCATCTGTGTCAAAGGCATTTCTGCTCTATCCCGATCCATGGCCCAAGAAGCGCCATCATCGGCGCAGATTTGTGACGCAAGAGCATTTGCTGCCCCTTTATGATGTCCTAAAATCTGGTGCCATTTTGCGAGTTGCCACCGATATCCCCGATTACGTGCGCCAAACATTGCAAGAGGTCCCAAAGGCGGGATTTGAATGGTTGGCAGAGGGGCCGTGCGATTGGCGTACCCCTTGGCAGGATTGGATTTCAACGCGGTATGAACAAAAAGCCTTTCGTGAGGGGCGGGGCGCGCATTATTTGACGTTTCAGAAACCGCACGCCTAGACCTTGGGGACTGGTTCCGCTAACAAGAGACGAATTTTAAGCAATCAAGACATAAAGGACGCCACATGTCTGGACACGGCACGCCCATTCCAATGCAAGCAGGTCATGCAAACCCTCTGACGGGGACGGCGCATGTTCCTGGGGACAAATCGATTTCACATCGGTCCCTCATGTTTGGGGCCATGGCGGTGGGGAAAACCGAAATCTTTGGCCTGCTTGAGGGCGAAGATGTATTGGACACGGCCAAGGCGATGCGCGCCTTTGGGGCCGAAGTGACGCAGCATGGGCCGGGGCACTGGACCGTACATGGTGTGGGCGTTGGGGGATTGGCAGAACCCGAAACAGTGATTGATTGCGGCAATTCGGGAACAGGCGTGCGTCTGATCATGGGGATGATGGCGACATCGCCCATCACGGCAACCTTTACAGGGGATGCCAGTTTGAACAAACGCCCCATGGCGCGGATCACCAATCCATTGGCGCTGTTTGGGGCGCAATCCGTGGGGCGATCACAGGGGCGTTTGCCATTGACGATTGTTGGGGCGGAAAATCCTGTGCCTGTCGAATATCATTTGCCTGTCGCCTCGGCTCAGGTAAAATCGGCTGTTTTGTTGGCAGGCCTGAATGCGCCCGGCAAAACCGTGGTTGTCGAACCCAAGGCCACTCGCGATCACACCGAACGTATGCTGCGCGGCTTTGGCGCCGAATTAACGGTTGAGGATACGAATGAGGGGCGGGTGATCACCCTGACTGGACAACCAGAACTGAAACCGCAAACAATTCATGTGCCACGTGATCCATCCTCGGCCGCATTCCCCGTGTGCGCGGCCCTGATTACGCCCGGATCAGATGTGTTGGTGCCAAATATCGGGCTAAACCCCACACGATCAGGGTTGTTTATCACATTGCAAGAGATGGGTGCAGACCTGACCTTTGAAAATGAACGCGAAGAGGGGGGCGAGCCTGTCGCCGATCTGCGGGCGCGCTATTCCCCGAATATGAAGGGGATCAATGTGCCTGAACATCGCGCGGCCAGTATGATTGATGAATACCCGATCCTATCCGTTGTTGCGGCCAATGCGACAGGGGTTACGCATATGGGCGGGGTCCATGAATTGCGGGTCAAGGAAAGTGATCGCATTGACGCCATGGCTCAAGGGTTACGCGCAAATGGCGTCAGCGTGGATGAAGGCGAAGATTGGTGGGCAGTCACAGGTTTGGGGGCAGGGAATGTACCTGGTGGTGCAACCTGTGAAACATTCTTGGATCACCGCATTGCGATGTCCTTTTTGATCCTTGGGTTTGCATCAAAATCGGCGGTTGCGGTGAATGATGGCGGTCCAATCGCCACATCCTTCCCGATTTTTGAACAATTGATGGGGGATCTGGGCGCGAATATTGAACGGATCAGCGTTTAAAATGCCTTTTGCAATCGCCATAGATGGACCTGCCGCGGCGGGTAAGGGGACAATCGCCCGCGCCGTTGCTGCGCATTTTCAGTGTCCGCATTTGGATACGGGCCTGCTCTATCGGGCTTTGGGGCGCAAAATGATGGATGGTATTGATCCGATCGAGGCGGCCTTGACCCTGTCCGAGCATGATTTGGCACGTGATGATTTGCGCAACCCCGATGTGGCCCAAGCGGCGTCCAAGGTCGCAGTTATTGCCGAGGTACGGGCCGCATTGCTGGATTTCCAACGCGCTTTTGCCGCGCGTGCAGGTGGGGCAGTGTTGGATGGGCGCGATATTGGCACGGTGATCTGCCCCGATGCGCCCGCGAAATTATTTGTCACCGCCAGCGCCGAGGCGCGCGCCAAGCGCCGCTATGACGAATTGATCGAACGGGGGCAGGATGCGTCGTTGGATCAGGTAGTGGCCGAGGTGAAAGAACGGGACGACCGCGACATGAACCGCGCCGATGCCCCCCTGCGCCCAGCCGACGATGCGATGCATCTAAACACAACCGATTTGAGTATAGATGAAGCAGTGGCTAAAGCGATTGAATTGATCGAGGCAAAGCGCGGGTAGGGGCTTGTCCGCCTGTGCAGATTGAGCCGCGCAAACTTTGCCGAAAATCCTTCTAAGTTATCGAAGGGTTTGGATGGTTTGCTTGATGTTCATTTTTTTGATGTTTACCCCAAGTATCCTTTACCTGTTGGTCGTGTCGCTGATGATGCGACTTGCAAACCGATTTTTGGGGCAAAAGGCTGCCGTAGTGATCGGAATTATAGCGATATGTTTTATCATTTATCTAATCGTTGATTTAGTTATCAGTTGTCGTGCAGAGCCGATTTACATCCCTCCTGAGGAGGGAGTGGGCGGTGAGGAGATGATGATTTTTCCATGCGATGCACCAGTCGGAATGTTTGTAAATTTTTGGATAGATATCGCTGTCCCGCTGACCGTTGTTGCACATACAATTCCTGTTTTTCTTTTAAATGGAAAATCCAATTTATCCGTTGGTGTTCATTGTAATAAGCACTAAACAACGAATGAAAGACAGTGTTTGATCTCAGTTATGGATATGAGGATAACCATAGGCCGAATTATCCTAACTTATTATATACATTGACGATTAAGAACACGCCCGTGGGCGGTGAACAGGGCTGAGTGGATACGAAGCCCCCGCCCTTCGGGACGGGCGTGGGCTGGATCATGCGCGATAAGTCTTCGCTGCGCTTCTACCGAGAATGATTTGGGTGAGACGAAACAACGGATTATTATGGAGAGTCCCTCATTATCCTCATTTTTAGCCATTGCTGGGATTATTCAGCCATTCGTTAGATTGGCAAGCGCCGATCTCTCGTGTTAACCTAGAGGCCTGCATCCAGCAAAACGGGAGGCACTTTTGAGCGACCCGGCGTCGGTTATGTGATCGGGGGAGACTTTGCCTTTGCTATTTATTACCTGCATCCCCATTAAACCCCATTAAACCCCTTGATCCTTTATAAAAACAAGGCTAAAGGGGCGCTGTCAGAACGGTAATAACCGCGAGAACGTGAGAGTGTTGAGCAGGGTCAGGCAATAACTGGCCCTTTTGCGTTTGGAAAAATCGATTTGACCAATGAACCCTAAGACCAGAGGAGACAACCTCTTGGCCAGAATAAATGCTAGTAAAGGAAACTGAGACCACATGGCTCAAAACACATCTATGGAAGAATTCGAAGCATTACTGAATGAAAGCTTCGAAATGGACACACCCCAAGAGGGCACAGTTGTCAAAGGCAAAGTCATCGCAATTGAAGCGGGACAAGCCATTATCGACGTCGGCTATAAAATGGAAGGCCGCGTTGAACTAAAAGAATTCGCAAACCCAGGTGAAGCCCCAGAAGTTGCCGTTGGCGACGAAGTTGAGGTTTATTTGCGCGCCGCTGAAAACGCCAAAGGCGAAGCAGTTGTGTCACGCGAAATGGCCCGCCGCGAAGAGGCATGGGATCGTCTGGAAAAAGCACACGCAAGTGAAGAGCGTGTCGATGGCGCAATCTTTGGCCGCGTCAAGGGTGGCTTTACTGTTGATTTGGGCGGTGCGGTTGCGTTCTTGCCTGGCTCACAAGTTGACGTACGCCCTGTACGTGACGCAGGCCCATTGATGAATATCAAACAGCCGTTCCAGATTTTGAAAATGGACCGCCGTCGTGGCAACATCGTTGTATCACGTCGTGCAATCCTTGAAGAGTCACGTGCAGAACAGCGCGCAGAAGTCATCGGCAACCTAGCCGAAGGCCAAGACGTAGAAGGTGTTGTGAAAAACATCACTGAATACGGTGCCTTCGTTGATCTAGGCGGTGTAGACGGCCTATTGCACGTCACAGACATGGCATGGCGCCGTGTGAACCACCCATCTGAGATCCTGACTATTGGTGAAACAATCAAAGTTCAGGTCATTAAGATCAACAAAGAAACACACCGCATTTCATTGGGTATGAAGCAGTTGCAAGAAGACCCATGGGAAATCGTTGCGGCGAAATACCCACTTGAATCAGTGCACAAAGGTACAGTGACAAACATCACAGATTACGGTGCATTTGTTGAACTAGAAGCGGGCGTTGAAGGTTTGGTTCACGTGTCAGAAATGTCATGGACCAAGAAAAATGTACACCCAGGCAAAATCGTTTCAACATCTCAAGAAGTTGAAGTTATGGTTTTGGAAATCGACGGTGTTAAGCGCCGCGTTTCATTGGGCCTAAAACAGTGTCAGCGCAACCCTTGGGAAGTATTTGCTGAAACCAACCCAGAAGGCAGCCAAGTTGAAGGTGAAGTTAAGAACATCACTGAATTCGGCCTATTCATTGGTTTGGACGGCGAAATCGACGGCATGGTTCACCTTTCAGACATCTCGTGGGATGAGCGCGGTGAAGATGCGATCCAAAACTTCCGCAAAGGCGACATGGTTCAGGCCGTTGTTTCCGAAGTGGACGTTGAAAAAGAGCGCATCAGCTTATCCATCAAAGCATTGGGTGGTGACAAATTCGCAGAGGCAACAGGCGGCGTGAAGCGCGGTTCTGTGATTACTGTTGAAGTTACTGCAATCGAAGATGGTGGCATCGAGGTTGAATACGAAGGCATGAAAACATTCATCCGTCGTTCTGACCTATCCCGCGATCGTGCAGAGCAGCGTCCAGAGCGTTTCTCAGCCGGTGATAAAATCGACGTACGTGTGACAAACATCGATTCAAAAACACGCAAATTGGGTGTGTCGATCAAAGCACGCGAAATCGCAGAAGAAAAAGAAGCGGTCGAACAGTATGGTTCATCAGATTCTGGTGCATCATTGGGCGACATCTTGGGCGCGGCGCTAAAGGGCGACGAATAACCCCAAGCAACAGCTTTCGCATCAATACCCTCTGCCTTGGCAGGGGGTATTTTTGTTTTTGGGGGCTTGAAATGTTGGTAACTCGCCGTGACCATTCTTCGGTCCATGCACGCGATTTGCGTGCTGGTCTGCCTGCCTCGTGATTCGTAAACAGGCCGTGACGTGGGGCGCAAAAATCTTTGCACTTGCAGAAAACATTGCTTTCAAAGGATGTTTTTCCGGTACACTCTGGGCGAAGTCGGCAAAAATTCGAGAATATGTCGGTAAATTTTCACAAAGTGTTTCTCAGCCCTCGCATTATTCCTATAGTGGGTGCGCAACACTTGGGAGGGTAACGTCGCCATGATCCGTTCGGAATTGGTCCAGATAATCGCAGATGAAAATCCACACTTGTTTCAGCGCGACGTTGAACGCATCGTCAACACTGTATTCGATGAAATCACCAATGCACTTGCCAAAGGCGAACGGGTTGAGTTGCGCGGATTTGGTGCCTTTTCGGTGAAAAAGCGGGACGCCCGCATGGGCCGCAACCCACGCACAGGTGAATCCGTTCCTGTTGAGGCCAAGGCAGTGCCGTTTTTCAAAACGGGTAAATTGCTGCGGGATCGTTTGAACGGGAAAGAGACGTAATGCGGTATTTGCGCTATGCCTTTTTGGCCAGCCTTGCGTTTGTTTTGGTTTTGTTGGCTGTCGCAAATCGCGAAATGACAACCCTGTCGTTGTTGCCTGCCGAATTGAACGATATCGCGCCCTTTGCGTTTTCAATCAACCTCCCTGTGTTTTTCGTGTTCTTTTTGGGCATCTTCTTTGGCGTCGGCGTTGGGTTCGCGTGGGAATGGCTGCGTGAATATAAATTACGTGCCGAAGCCTCACGCAATGGCCGTGCCCTGCGCAAGGCCGAGCGCGAGCTTGCCAAGTTAAAGGGTGAAAAGTACAAGGACCAAGATGACGTCCTTGCCCTGATTGAAGACCCCGCATAACCCAAATGACAAACCCTGTATCTGTGAAAATTTGTGGCCTGGCCACTGTGGACGATGTACGTGCCTGCGCGGATGCGGGCGCGAATTACATGGGGCTGGTGTTTTTTGAAAAATCCCCCCGCAATATCACACTTCCAGCAGCGCGGGAATTGGCACTGGCAGCCCCCTTGGGATTGGCCAAGGTCGCCTTAGTTGTGAACCCCAGCGATGCTGAATTGGATGCGATCACTGGAACTGTTCCACTGGATATGTTGCAGCTTCATGGCCGTGAAACGCCCGAACGCGTGGCAGAGGTGAAGGCGCGTTATGGCCTGCCCGTGATGAAGGCAGTTGGCATTGCGGATGGGGATGATCTGCCCAAACTGGAAAGCTATTTCGGTGTGGCCGATCAAATTCTTGTGGATGCAAAACCGCCCAAGGGTGGTGAATTGCCAGGTGGCAACGGCCTGTCCTTTGATTGGCGCTTGATTGCAGGGCGTCGTTGGCCTTGTCCCTGGATGTTGGCAGGCGGGCTAACCCCTGAAAACGTGGCCGAAGCGGTGAAAATGACGGGCGCAAAACAGGTGGATGTGTCCAGCGGCGTCGAAGATGCACCGGGCCAAAAAAACGCTAAATTGATCCAAAAATTCGTTCAAAGCAGCAGTGTGTAAATTTTTCCCGTGACATCGCGTGATTTATCGCGCGGGCGCTTTACCATACCCACATGACAGGCTAAACCTAGCGGGTGAATGGCGGAGGACCAACAATGGCAAATGATCTCTTCAATAGCTTTATGACAGGCCCAGATGATAAGGGGCGTTTTGGTAAATTTGGGGGCCGCTTTGTGTCGGAAACCCTGATGCCGCTGATCCTAGAGCTGGAAGAGCAATATGAACGCGCCAAAACGGACGATACGTTTTGGGCGGAAATGAATGATCTGTGGACGCATTATGTTGGCCGCCCCAGCCCGATGTATTTTGCCGAACGCCTAACCGATCATTTGGGTGGCGCAAAAATCTATATGAAGCGGGACGAGCTGAACCACACAGGCGCGCATAAAATCAACAACGTGTTGGGTCAAATCATTCTGGCACGTCGTATGGGCAAAACCCGTATCATCGCGGAAACAGGGGCAGGCCAACACGGCGTGGCCACCGCAACTGTCTGTGCGAAATTTGGTTTGAAATGTGTGGTTTACATGGGCGCACATGATGTGGAACGTCAGGCGCCAAACGTATTCCGTATGCGTCTATTGGGGGCAGAGGTTGTGCCCGTCACATCAGGCCGCGGCACGCTTAAGGATGCCATGAACGATGCACTGCGCGACTGGGTGACCAATGTGCGCGACACATTCTATTGCATCGGCACCGTTGCAGGCCCACACCCATACCCTGCGATGGTTCGTGATTTTCAGTCCATCATCGGCAAAGAAGCCAAAGAACAGATGATGGCGGCAGAGGGGCGTTTGCCCGACACGCTGATCGCGGCAATTGGCGGTGGCTCCAACGCCATGGGGCTGTTTTACCCCTTCCTTGATGATAACGATGTAAACATCATCGGTGTTGAAGCGGGCGGTAAAGGCGTCAATGACGACATGGAACATTGCGCATCCCTCACGGGTGGGCGTCCGGGTGTTTTGCACGGCAACCGCACCTATCTATTGCAGGATGGGGATGGTCAGATTTTAGAAGGATTCTCAATCTCAGCAGGTCTGGATTACCCAGGGATTGGACCAGAACACGCATGGCTGCACGATATTGGCCGTGCAAAATATGTGTCGATCACGGATAAAGAGGCGCTAGAGGCGTTCCAACTGTGCTGCGCGACAGAAGGGATCATTCCCGCGCTGGAACCTTCGCATGCATTGGGTCACGTGATGAAAATCGCGCCAACCCTGCCGTCTGATCACATCATCTGCATGAACATGTGTGGGCGCGGGGACAAGGATATCTTTACCGTTGCACGCCATCTTGGCTTTGACATGACGGGCCCCGAGGGCCGCGATGCTGGCTAGGGCATGGCCCTGTTCCTGATCATTTTTAATGTTGTTGCCCCTGTTTTTTTGATTGCGGGCAGCGGCTATCTCTGGGTGAAGCGGGGGGTGGAGTACCCAACCGAGTTTGTTACCCGCTTGGCGAGCAATATCGCGATCCCCTGTTTGGTGTTTGACAGTTTGGTCAACACGGACATCGACCCCGAGGCCTTGGCCACCATGTTCTGGGCCTCACTTGCGACCTATGGCGGGGCGATGGTGGCGGTTTACATTTTTGTCAAACTGGCCCGCTTGGACATGCCCAGCTATTTTGCGCCGTTCGTCAGTGGGAATACAGGCAACATGGGATTGCCCCTGTGTTTGTTTGCCTTTGGGCAGGCGGGATTTGGCTATGCGATTATTTTGTTCAGTGTGACATCGGTCTTTGCCTTTAGCATCGGGATTTATGTGATCACGGGGGGTACATCCTTGCGCAAATTGGTGCGTGAACCCTTGGTTCTTTCAACGCTACTGGGATTGGTGTTTTTGGTAAAGGGGTGGCAGTTGCCTGAATTTTTGGCCAATACCATCAATCTGGTCGGGGGGATCGGCATTCCAATCATGCTGATCACGCTGGGGGTTGCAGTTGCGCGCTTGAAACCCGCAAACATTGTGAATGCTATTTGGATGTCTGCCGCGAAAATCGCGATTTGCACGGGCGTTGCCATTTTAGTCGGTGCGTTTTTTGATTTGCCTGATGTGGCCTATTCCGTGCTGATCCTGCAAATGTCGGCCCCCGTTGCGGTGACATCCTATCTACTGGCCGAAAGGTTCAAGGTGGATGCCGATGCGGTGGCGGGTTTGGTCGTTGTCTCCACCGTCATGACCATCGGCGTTGCGCCCTTGGTCCTGAGTTTCGTGTTGGTGTGACGCTCTAAACTTCAGTCTTAGTTGAGTTCTCATCCAGCCAATCGGGAGATTGGCAGACGCCGACCGCCCCCATGGGCGGCGTCTTCGTCGCCACCCGCGGTCGACTTGTTCATCTGTGCCGAACTATGCGATTATAGAAACGTGAACGCCTTAGATCTCGTTCAACCGATCCATCGCGGCTTTTAGTTGGGCTTCTTCCTCTTCGCGCTCGGCCAAATTTGCGCGCGCTTCTTCGACCACCTCATCAGGGGCAGAGGCGACGAATTTCGGATTGTTCAACCGTCCGCGTAAACCACCCAATTCCTTGGCCAATTTCCCAAGAGATTTTTCAAGGCGCTCTTTTTCCGCATCAATGTCGATAATATCCGCGAGCGGCAGGCCAAAGGTACCGCCCGGAACCGCCACGGTGATCGTCCCCTTGGGGAAGGCATCCGCGTGGGTCAAATCCACCACACGGGCGAGTTTCAGGATCATCGCCTCGTTTCGCGCCCATGCGGCCTGACCTGCATCATCCAGTTCGGTCACGATCATCGGAATGCGCAGACCCGCAGGAACGCGCATTTGTGAACGGGCGGAACGGATGCCCTCGATCAGGCTGATCACCCAGTTCATTTCACGATCTGCTGCGGCGTCCACTAATTCGGCGGAACTGTATGTTGGCCAATCTGCGTGTACGACCATTTTGGCCCGCGCGCCCAATGCGCCCCACAGCTCTTCTGTGATGAAGGGCATAATCGGGTGCAGAAGGATCAAACATTGATCAATCACCCAACCCATCACGCGGCGCGTTTCTTCTTTGGCGGCCTCATCGTCGCCATTCAACAGCGGTTTTGACAGTTCCACATACCAATCGCAGACCTTGCCCCAAACATAGGCATAAAGTGCTTGCGCCGCATCGTTGAACCGATAGGTGTCAAAGGCCGCGTCTACAACCTCGCGCACTTTGGCGGTTTCGCCGATGATCCATTTGTTGACCGCTTGGTCGGCCATTGGAATGGTTCCATCGGATGGCACGGCCTCATTCATTTCGGCAAAACGGGCGGCGTTCCACAGTTTTGTGCCGAAATTGCGGTATCCTTGGATCCGCTGCATGTCCAATTTCAACACACCCCCGATGGATGCCATCGCGGCATTGGTGAACCGCAACGCATCCGCGCCGTATTCATCAATGATGTCCAACGGATCAATCACGTTGCCCGTGGATTTTGACATTTTCTTGCCCTTGGCATCGCGGACCAGCCCGTGCAGATAAACCGTATCAAACGGGATCTGATCGACCACGGCCAGTTGCATCATCATCATCCTTGCAACCCAGAAAAACAAAATGTCCTGTCCTGTGATCAGGGTTGAGGTTGGGAAATATTTGTCCAATGCCGCATTCTGTTCGGGCCAGCCCAACGTGCCGATTGGCCAGAGGCCAGAGCTGAACCATGTGTCCAAAACATCTGGATCACGGGTGAGTGTTTTGCCGTGCGCTTGTGCCTGTGCCTCGGCCTCGGTTGCCGCGCAATACTGATTGCCCGCATCGTCAAACCACACTGGCACCTGATGGCCCCACCACAATTGGCGCGAAATGCACCAGGGTTCGATGTTTTCCAGCCAGTGGTAGTATGTCTTTTCGCCCGATTCTGGGATAATTTTCACGGTCCCATCGCGCACCGCGTCCAATGCGGGGCCTACGATTTTGGCGGTGTCGACAAACCATTGATCGGTCAGCATGGGTTCAATCACGACTTTTGATCGGTCGCCAAAGGGCTGCATGATGGGTTTGTTTTCGACGTGTGGGATTAGGTCGGCTTCACTGTCCTCATCCGCTTTGGGGTTGGGGATCATAACGGCGTTGCCCTCGGCCTTAATGGCGGCAACAACCCGTTCACGGGCCTCCATCCGATCCAGCCCGCGATATTCATCGGGGACAAGGTTCATGGCGGCAACTTTGTTTTCATCCCACTCGACTTCGCCATTTGCAATGCGCTGCGCCTCGGCGGCCTCTTCTGCGTAGGGGCGGCCATCGGCGCGCATCGCGGCGCGTGTGTCCATCAGGTTGTACATCGGGATGCCGCCACGCTTGGCCACCTGATAGTCGTTGAAATCATGCGCGCCCGTGATTTTCACCGCACCTGATCCGAAATCAGGATCGGGGTATTCATCGGTGATGATGGGGATCAAACGGCGATGTTTCTTGGGTCCAACGGGAATTTCGCACAGTTTGCCAACAATCGGCGCATAGCGTTCATCGCTGGGATGCACCGCAACCGCACCATCGCCCAACATGGTTTCAGGGCGCGTGGTCGCGATTGAGATATAGTCGCGTTCCTCACTTAGCGTGATGTTCCCATCTTCGTCCTTTTCGACGTAGGTATAGGTTTGACCATCTGCCAGCGGATATTTGAAATGCCACATGTGGCCCGCAACTTCGATGTTTTCAACCTCAAGGTCCGAAATCGCCGTTTCAAAATGCGGGTCCCAGTTGACCAAACGTTTGCCGCGATAAATCAGGCCTTTGTTATACATCTCAACGAAAACTTTGATAACGGCGTCGTGGAAATTGCCATCCTCATCCGCGGGGGCATTGGGGGCGCCTGACATGGTGAATGCGGTGCGGTCCCAATCACAGCTGGCGCCAAGGCGTTTAAGCTGATTGATGATGGTGCCACCTGATTGTTTTTTCCATTCCCAGACTTTCGCCAAAAACGCCTGACGGCCCATTTCAGCGCGGCTTGGCTCACCCGCTTTGGCTAACTCACGTTCGACAACCATTTGCGTGGCAATCCCTGCATGATCGGTGCCAGGTTGCCACAGGGTATCAACCCCCTGCATGCGTTTCCAGCGGATCAAAATATCCTGCAAGGTGTTGTTGAAGGCATGGCCCATGTGCAAAACGCCCGTCACATTAGGGGGCGGGATCATGATGGTGAATGCTTCATCCCGCGTGGCATTTGCGCCCGCTTTGAAACATCCTGCCTGTTCCCACGCTGCGTAAATGCGCGCTTCTGCCGTGCCAGTGTCGAAGGTTTTTTCCAGTGCCATGAAACTGCCTATTCATCGTGTTGTTTTGCGCGGATCGGTCTAACCCGATTTTCGCAAAAGGGAAAGCAACATTGCCAAGAATTTCTGCACGTTGCGTCACGAATACAGAGGAGTTTTCATTAAAAGGTGGAAAAGGGTTGGACAGCCCTAAATCTATGAGTAGTGTTCGCACAAATCAACGACGGATCAACGGGATAGAAACCACATGGATAAGTTCGGGAAAAGCCAACCTATTACACGCCTAGAAGACCAGCGTTTTCTAACAGGATTTGGTAAATACATCGACGATATCGCACCTGCCGATGCGCTTCATGCGTTTGTTTTCCGCTCGCCCATCGCGCACGGCGTGATCACCAATCTGGACGTCAGCGATGCGCGTGAGAATGAGGGTGTCGCCGCTGTGATTACGGCGGATGATCTGATTGCGGCAGGCATTTCCATGGATTTGGAAGGCACGGTTGTGAAAAACCGCGATGGTACGGATGGGGCAAAACCACCGCGTCCTTTGTTGGCCGTTGATCGTGTGCGCCACGTGGGTGAACCAGTTGCGATGATTATTGCCGACACGATGCAACAGGCCCGTGATGCGGCCGAGTTGATTGAATTTGATTATGATGAATTGCCCGTCCATTTGGCACTGGCCCCGGGGGACACCGATATCCACGCCGAGGCGCCTGGCAACCTGGCCTTTGATTGGGAAATGGGGGACGCCGAAAAAACCCAAGCGGAATTTGATAAGGCCGCGCATGTGGTGAAGTTGGAGGTGGGGGACAACCGCGTCATCGTGAATTCCATTGAACCACGTGGAGTTTATGCGGAATTTGACGGCGAACGGTTGCATGTTGCCATGAACGCTCAAGGGGTTTGGGCCCATTGGAACCGTCTCAGCCAAATGTTGAACATGCCCAAGGATAACATCCGCGTCACCAACCCTGATACAGGCGGTGGATTTGGGATGAAAGCCATGGCCTATCCCGAGGCTTATGTTTTGGCACACGCTGCGATGACATTGGGCCGTCCTGTGCGCTGGATGTCAGATCGTACAGAAGCAATGCTAACCGACAATGCAGGGCGCGATTTGGTGTCATGGGCGGAGTTTGCATTTGATGCGGATCACCGCATTCAGGCCTACCGCGTACATACGGATTGCAACATGGGGGCCTATAACTCGCAATATGCGCAACCCATTCAAACGCAACTGTTTTCACGGGTTTTGATGGGCACTTATGATGTGCAGGCCACCTACCTTAGTGTGAAGGGGTATTATACAAATACCACACAAGTCGACGCCTATCGCGGTGCGGGCCGCCCCGAGGCGATTTATGTCCTTGAACGCCTGATGGATCGCGCTGCGCGTGAATTGGGTGTGGATGTGTGGGAATTACACCACAAAAACTTTATCCCCTTGGACAAGTTCCCCTATAAAACAACCACAGGCGAAACCTATGACGTCGGTGATTTTTCGCGCGTTTTGAACCACGCTGAAAGCGCCTGTGATCGCGCGGGGTTTGGATCACGCAAATCCGCATCTGAGGCGGCAGGCAAACTGCGCGGTCAGGGACTGTGTTTTTATATTGAATCTATCTTGGGCGACCCAAGCGAAAGCGCGCGTGTTGAATTTAACGACGATGGAACAGTTTGCATTTTCGTCGGCACGCAATCAAACGGGCAGGGGCACGAAACGGTTTATGCGAAATTCCTATCCGATCAAACGGGTATTCCACTGGATAAAATTATCGTGGTTCAGGGCGACAGTGATCTGATCAAACAGGGTGGGGGCACAGGCGGATCGCGTTCAGTCACTGTGCAAAACAATGCCACCTTGGCGACGGTTGATAAAATGATCGAAAGCTTTACTCTCTATCTTGCGGATAAAATGGGTGTCGCGGCCGAGGATATTTCCTTTGACGATGAAACCTTCCGCGCGGCGAGTTCAAACCTTACGCCGACCTTCCTTGAGGCGGCGGAAATGGCCCGCGAGGATGGGCGTGACGATCTATTAATCCAAGAGGCACGCGCAACACTTGAGGCGCGTTCGTTTCCCAATGGGGCGCATGTGGCCGAGGTTGAGATTGATCCAGAAACAGGGAAAACTGTTGTGGATCGGTATGTTGTGGTTGATGATTTTGGGAACCTTATCAATCCACTATTGGCAGAAGGTCAGGTGCACGGCGGTGTCGCACAGGGCCTAGGACAAGCCTTATGTGAACATGTGGTCTATGATGAGGATGGTCAGTTGCTGACCGCGACATTTATGGATTATGCGATGCCCCGCGCGGTGGATATGCCCTTTGTTAAGTTTGAAACAGAACCTGTTCCGTCCACGGCTAACATCATGGGCATGAAGGGTTGTGGTGAGGCAGGAACCGTTGGCGCAATGGCGGCGGTTGCAAATGCGGTGCAGGACGCCCTGTGGGATCGTGGTGTGACCCAAGCGGACATGCCATTCACCCCGCATCGCGTTTGGCAAATGCTGAATGACGCGCCAAAGGCCGCCGAGTAACGCACTTTCCCGTGTGCTGCGCTGGGCAGCGGGGCACACAGACACCGCCAAGGAAAGACCGACGCGTCACCGCGCACCCGCACGCATATCATTTTGATTGATGGCACCCTTTCGACCCTAAAAGAGGGGCACGAGACCCATATTGGTTGGCTTTACAAGCAGTTGGGGCAAAGCACGATGACCACCAGCGTGCATTATATCCCTGGGCTGCAATGGGGGAATTGGCGCACCAGTTGGCGCGTGTTGGTGGGGCGCGGGCTAAGCGCGCAAATCCAAGAGGCCTATGGCGTTTTGGCCGCGCGCTACAGGCCGGGTGATCGGATTTATATGTTTGGATATTCCCGCGGTGCCTTTGCGGTGCGATCGCTGTCTGGGATTATTGATCGCGTTGGGTTGTTGCGGTCTGAATTTGCCACAACACGCTACGTTGACCGCGCCGATCAGAGGATTTTAAATCGCGCTACTGTCATGGGGATGTGAAAATCAACATGATGGGCATTTACGATACGGTCAGCGCGCTCAGTGTGAACCTGCCTTGGTTTGCACAAATCTTACCCGACAATTACAGCTTTCATAACCATCGCATATCCGATTGTGTTTTGGCGGGCTATCATGCGCTGACCTTGGATGAAACACGCGCGGCCTATGCCCCCGAACGTTGGGAGGCGGATGAAACAGGTGCGCCCCATGAAATGGAGCAGGTGTGGTTTTCAGGGTCCCATGCGGATGTCGGGGGGCATTTGTTGGGGCATGACGCAGCGCGACCATTATCCAATATTCCCCTGATCTGGATGATGGAACACGCCGAACGCCATGGTCTGCGCCTGCCAGAGGGTCGGCGTGAGGGCCTGCATATCAACGCCAAGGCCCCAAGCTTTGGCATGTCGCGTGGGTTTGGGCGGTTCATTTGGGTGCGGGCCAAACGACAGGTGAAATTATCCAGTTTTGAATGGAATCATCCCTCGGTGTCGGATCGCAATTGACATTGGGCACGGCCCCATCGCACTGTGCCAAAAACAAAATGAGGGGCCCATGGACGAACACTATAGCGATGCACATTTGCGCGACATTCTAAAGCGGACAAAAAATATCGCGGTGGTCGGGGTCAGCCCAAATCCACAACGCCCCAGTTATTTCGTGGCCCGTTATTTGGGGTTAAAGGGGTTTAATGTCATTTCAGTCAACCCAGGGCACGCGGGAAAAGAGCTTTTTGGATCAACCATCCGTGCGTCCCTGTCAGAAATTGAAGAACCCATTGATATGGTAGATATTTTCCGCAGATCAGACGCGGTGCCTCCAATTGTGGATGAGGCGATGGAGCGGTTTGCAGACCTAAAAACCATCTGGATGCAAATCGGCGTGACCCACCCCGAGGCCGCAGGGAAAGCACGTGCAAAGGGTATTGACGTGATCATGAACCGCTGCCCGAAAATCGAATATCAACGCCTGTTCTGGGAGTTGCGCATGGCAGGATTCAATACGGGTGTGATATCGTCAAAGCTGAGTTAGGCACAATATGGTGCCTGCGATGAATGCGTTTCCACACGCCCGTGGGCGGTTAACAGGGCTGAGGTAACGAAGCCCCCGCCCTTAAGGACGGGCGTGGGCTGGATCACGCGCGATTAGTCTTCGCTTTGGCTCAGACCGCGCATGATCTGGGTGAATAATATGCACGCTTTTCGATAGGGGCCTATATACAGCAAATTGCGTTCAAAATATTAGCTTTCAGACACTAACAGATTTTGATGATACGAAATCACCCACGCGACGCTTTTTCGGCGATGCCAGATTGTCCCTGACGGCGGGCCAATTCGTTTATGACATCGCGCCATTCAACGCCGCGGGCATGTAGCATGACCATCAGGTGAAATATCACATCTGCCGCTTCGCTGGTCAGGGCTTTGGGATCGTTTTTCACAGCTTCAATAATCGCCTCAACCGCTTCTTCGCCAAATTTTTCGGCGCATTTTTCGGGGCCTTTGGCCATCAATTTCGCGGTCCAGCTTTCCTCAGGATCGCTGGCGGCACGCTGTTTTATCGTTTCAAACAGATCATCTAGGGTCATCAATTCATCCTCATCGGAATGCCAGCGGCTTGCATATGGGCTTTGGCCTCTTGGACGGTATATTCCCCAAAGTGAAAGATTGAGGCCGCCAATACGGCGGAGGCACCGCCTTGGGTCACACCATCCACCAAATGATCCAAATTGCCAACACCACCTGAGGCAATCACAGGAATAGACACCGCATCCGAAATTGCACGTGTCATGGGCAGGTTGAACCCCGATTTCGTACCATCCCGATCCATCGAGGTTAGCAGGATTTCACCCGCGCCTTTTTCCGCAATCATTTGCGCAAATTCAACCGCATCAATCCCTGTGGGTTTGCGGCCCCCATGCGTGAACAATTCCCATTTTCCGGGGGATACGGTTTTTGCATCAATCGCACAGACAATGCATTGACTGCCAAAATGATCCGCGGCCTGACGGACCACATCGGGGTTGGCCACAGCGGCGGAATTAAACGACACCTTGTCAGCACCCGCCAACAGAAGGGCGCGTACATCCTCAACCGTGCGTACGCCACCACCAACGGTTAAGGGGATGAAACATTGCTCTGCCGTGCGGCGCACCATATCAAACATGGTGCCACGGTTTTCGTAGGTGGCGTGGATGTCCAGAAAACAAATCTCATCCGCGCCCGCGGCGTCATATCGCGCGGCGGCCTCAACAGGGTCGCCCGCATCACGCAGGCCGACAAAATTCACACCCTTCACCACGCGGCCATCGGCCACGTCCAAACAGGGGATTAACCGTGTCTTAAGCATTCATCACCTTTAACGCTTCACCCAGATCAATCGCCCCATCATAGAGCGCGCGTCCAGAAATAGCACCGTTCAGGGGCGCACCACAGGATTTCAACGCCTGTAGATCCGCGATTGAGGACACACCGCCCGATGCGATCACGGGGATCGACACCGCATGGGCCAGATCAGCAGTCGCCTGAACATTGGGCCCCTGCATCGCGCCGTCACGGTTGATGTCCGTGTAAATGATCGCGGCAACACCCGCATCCTCAAACGATTTGGCCAAATCGGTGACCATCACATTGGTTTCCTCGGCCCATCCTTTGGTTGCAACTTTACCATCGCGCGCATCAATGCCCACGGCCACATGCCCTGGGAAGGCGCGCGCGGCCTCGCGCACCAAATCAGGGTTTTCAACGGCAACAGTGCCCAAAATCACGCGCTGTAACCCTTTGTTCAGCCAATTTTCGATTGTTGCCATATCGCGGATGCCACCGCCCAACTGCGCGGGCACCTTGCATTCGGACAAAATCGCCTCAACAGGGGCGGCATTGACGGGTTCCCCCTCAAACGCGCCATTTAGGTCGACCAGATGCAGCCATTCACATCCCGCATCCACAAATTCCCGCGCCTGCGCGGCGGGGTCTGTGTTGAACACGGTTGATTTGTCCATATCCCCACGCAACAGGCGCACGGCATTGCCATCTTTTAGGTCAATCGCGGGATATAGGATCATGGGGCTACCTCATTTCTTGTGTCGCGGCCTTGTGACATGGGGCGGTGAAAAATGCAACGTGACCTACGGTGAGGCTTGCTAAAATATCGACTTCACCGCAGCCTATGCGCAAAACATGGGAGGTTGATATGAAAAACAGTTTGGTTGCGGCCGTATTTGGCGTGATTTTGGCGGTTCCTGCGCTGGCGGATCCTGTTTTTGGCACGTGGAAAACCATTCCTGATGACAACGGAAATTACGGTCATATTCAGGTGAAACAATGCGGCGACACCATTTGCGGTGAATTGATCGCCAGCTTTGAAGGGGATGGCAGCGCCGCGGACCCCCGTCACGTTGGCAAAAACATTATTTGGAACATGACCTCCAAAGGAAATGGAAAATACGGCGGCGGCAAAATTTGGGCCCCAGATCGCGACAAAACCTATAGTTCCAAGATGGAGCTGGTTGACGGCGGCAATGGGCTTAAGGTTAAGGGCTGCGTTGCAATCATCTGCCGTGATGGCGGAACATGGACGCGCGTGAACTAAGGCGTACTGCCATCGGTTCTTTCTAAAACACAGCAGAGGGCGCCCCCGCGCCATCTGCACAGGCAGCTAGCCATACTGCGCCATCGCACAAACCAAAGCCAACCCTAAGGACGCCAGTTCAGGAAATTGCCGATCATGCGCAGGCCTTGCGCGGCACTTTTTTCTGGGTGGAATTGTAGGCCGATCATGGTGTCGCGGGCCACAACGGCCGTGACATCGCCCGCATAATCCACGTGCGCGATGCGCTGTTCTGGGGTTGCGACCTGCATCTGATAGGAATGCACGAAATAGGCGTGGTCCCCCGTTTCGACCCCATCAAAAATAGGGTGGGGGTGGTCGATGATCAAATTGTTCCACCCCATATGCGGGATTTTCAATGTGGGACCGGCGGGCGCAATTTTATGCACGGCCCCGTCAATCCACCCCAAACCTGATGTTTGGGTGTATTCATGGCCCTCTTTCGCCATCAACTGCATGCCAACGCAAATCCCCATAAAGGGCCGCGCCTTTTGCTCGACCGCCTCGCAGAGGGCATCGTAAATGGCGCTGTTGATCAATGCATCGCGACAGGCGGGAAAGGCGCCGTCGCCCGGCAAAACCAGACGATCTGCACGCGCCACAACGTCAGGATCGGATGTGACAACAACATCGCCTGCATCCAGTTCCGCGGCCATTTTTTCAAATGCTTTCAGCGCGGAATGCAAATTCCCGCTTTCATAATCAATCAGAGCGGTCAGCATGGCGGATCAAAGCGCCCCTTTGGTCGAAGGCAGGGCCTGTGACATGCGCGGATCAATTTCAACCGCCTGACGCAGGGCACGTGCCACCGATTTAAACGCCGCCTCGGCGATGTGGTGTGAATTCAGGCCATGCAATTGATCAATATGCAGGGTGAGGCCCGCATGTGTTGACAGCGCCTGAAAAAATTCGCGCACCAATTCGGTGTCAAAATTCCCGATTTTCTGCGTGGGCATCTCCAAGTTGAACACCAAAAACGGACGCGCCGAAATATCCAGCGCCGCGCGCACCAATGCATCATCCATCGGCAACAGGCAGCTGCCATAGCGATTGATGCCCTTTTTGTCGCCCACTGCCTGAACAATGGCCTGACCAAGGGCGATGCCCGTATCCTCAACCGTGTGGTGATCGTCGATGTGATAATCGCCCGCGGCGCGAATGGTCATGTCGATCAGCGAATGGCGCGACAATTGATCCAGCATGTGGTCAAAGAACCCCACGCCCGTCTGATTGTCGTATTGTCCCGTCCCATCCAGATTGATGGTCACCGAAATTTGTGTTTCGGCGGTATTTCGCGTGATAGTTGCGCTGCGCATTCGCTTACTCGTGTTTTGTTGCAGGGGAGTTATATGCCCCTAGGCCCGTCAGGCCAAGCCCCAATTCAAACCTTTGTATTTATGTCGCAAATTTAGCGTTTACCTCAGGGTAGGCAACAATCTTCTTCAGCTGCTGGTTTTCTTTTTCCAAGCTCTTCATTTCGCTCAGCCGAGCATGGTTCATTCCGCCATACTTCCTGTGCCAACCATTATAGGTTTTGTCCGAAACACCCGCAGCACGACAAGCGCTAACAACATCCATCCCACTGCTGCAATGCACCTCAATCCCGCGGATCAATCGCAATATATCATCTTCGCCATATCGTTTCCGAGTCATAACCATCCTCCTCAAAATAACAAAGATTAGTAAAAATTATGGATCAGTTTTAGGGGGCAGGGACAGAGCGTTTGGATGTGCAATTACATGCGATGACGGGCCTTTATTCCCGCGGGTCGACGTGGATTTGGGCGGAGCGATTGAATTCCGCTCTGGGATCGAGGTGGCCTATCACCTTGAAAACGGGATGCGGCTGGGTCTTGGATGGGATCATCGATCTAATCTTGAAATATATGCGCGGAACCCTGGCGTTGAGATTGTGCATTTGCGCCAGCCAATTCCATTAGATTAATTCAAAAACAACTTGTCATAGCCACTATTAAGATTAATCTCTGTGTTATAAACGGGAGGAAATCATATGAAGAATATGGCAAAATTTGCTGTCGCAGCAGTTGTTGCATCATTGGCTACGGAAACACTAGCGGAAGAGTGGAATGTATCCGTTTGGGGTAAGCGCCGTGCGTTCACTGAACACGTTGAAAAACTTGCAGAATTGGTATCCGCAAAAACCAATGGCGAGTTCACGATGAATGTCAGCTATGGTGGCCTATCAAAAAACCGTGAAAATCTTGACGGAATTTCAATTGGTGCATTTGAAATGGCGCAATTCTGCGCTGGGTATCACCGCGACAAAAACCGCGCAATTACAGTTCTGGAGTTGCCTTTCTTAGGGGTCGAAACCCTGGAGCAAGAAGTAGCGGTAAGCCACGCTGTGTATGATCACCCTGCGGTGAAAAAAGAGATGGAGCAGTGGAATGCACGGATCGTCATGACATCGCCAATGCCTCAATATAACCTAGTGGGCACTGGTGAGCCGCGTGATGAACTTGCGGATTTTGAGGGTATGCGTGTGAGGGCCACTGGTGGTCTTGGCGCTGCATTTAAAGCGGTGGGCGGCACGCCAACTTCTGTGACGGCAACAGAGGCGTACCAGGCAATGGAAAGTGGAGTTGTGGACACTGTTGCTTTTGCTCAGCATGCGCATTTATCATTCGGTACAATTAACCAGGCTGATTGGTGGACGGCCAACCTGAACCCAGGCACAGTTAACTGCCCAGTCGTGGTAAACATTGACGCTTACGAAGGACTGTCAGATGCACATAGAGAGGCATTTGATAGTTCTATTGATGAAGCGATCGATCACTATCTTGCGAACTATGGAGACCTTCTTGCGAAGTGGGATCAAATCCTCGCTGAGAAAAACGTGCAAAAAGTCATGATCGCTGACTCGGTTATCGAAGAATTCAAAGCAGCAGCGGCTGTACCAGCGCGCGACGCTTGGATTGCTGATATGACAGCACAAGGCTTGCCAGCTCAAGAGCTATACGACCTCGTTCAGTCGACGCTAGCTGCGTCAAAATAATGAAATACGTGGGGGGACGGAAACGTTCCCTCATACATTTTTTTGAATTGTGACCAGATTTCATGGCCAACACGACTTCGATTATTGAAGATGGCTCCTTATTGAGCCGCATTGATCGTACAATTCTGATTGTAGAGAGATTTTTCGCGCTGATTTCGGGAATTGCGATATTTTTACTTATTTTGCTTGCTGTGAGATCAGTGGGCGGTAGGGAATTCTTCGAAAGACCCTTAAGCGGCTACGTCGATTGGATTATGCAACTCATGCCGCTGATTGCGATCTTAGCGGTTAGTTTTGCAATGAGAGACGGCACCCATATTCGTATGGATCTATTAGTGAGCCGCTTACGGGGGCGCGTCTTATGGACTTTCGAGCTCGTCAATACCCTTATAATCTTGGGATTGATGATCCTGTTGACATGGGGAAGCTGGGCGCACTTTGATCGCGCGTTTGACTGGAACGCGCCATTATACAGCCGAGACAGTACAATCGATATTGGTTTGCCAATTTGGCCGGCAAAAATATTAGTTCCGATCGGGTTTGGATTGATTAGCGTACGACTCTTTTTTCAGGCACTTGGTTTTGGTAAGGCTTTAATTTTTGATGAAACCGCACCCAGTGCCGTGCCCCTGGTTGTAGACGTTGCTGCGCAAGCGGCGGCAGAAGCAAACGCTGTGGGATCTAGGGAACAGTAATGGAACAAATAGAAATTGGACTTTGGGTTACAGCCGGGCTTCTTGTGCTTGTCGTTGCAGGGATGAGAGTCGCTTTTGCGGCCGCCTTAGCTGGGGTAGTGGGCCTAGTCTTGATCTTTTGGGCTAAAAAAGACTTTGATCCAGAGAAATTTGGATGGGCGCTCACCGTTGCGGTGAAACAAGCTGGTCAAGTCCCACACTCTAAAGTTGCCAGCCATGAACTTAGCCTAATCCCGACATTTATCTTGATTGGTTACCTTGCTTATTATGCAGGTCTAACGCAGTCGTTGTTTGAGGCCGCAAAACGCTGGATTGCTTGGTTGCCAGGTGGTTTAGCAGTTTCAACCGTATTTGCTACCGCCGGCTTTGCAGCAGTGTCTGGTGCGTCAGTAGCAACGGCTGCTGTGTTTGCTCGTATCGCAATCCCTGAGATGCTAAAAGTCGGCTACCGCAAACAATTTGCTGCCGGAGTAGTTGCTGCTGGTGGAACATTAGCATCACTTATACCGCCTTCCGCCATTTTGGTAATTTATGCCATAATTGTTGAACAAAACGTTGGAAAACTATTGCTTGCAGGTTTCATTCCAGGTGCATTTTCTGCAGTAGTGTATGCTTTATTAATCGTAGGGATGGCTGTAATTTTCAAATCAGTAGGTCCACCCGTAACTGGATTCACTTGGAAACAGAGATTTGAGTCACTGCCCGGAGCGCTACCTATAGTTGCAGTGATTCTAATTATTATTTGTTTCGTTTATAACCCTTTTGGTGAAGATGCATGGGGTACACCAACAGAAGGCGGTGCAATTGGTGCATTTATAGTTTTCTGCATGGCAATGTGGCGAAAAATGCGCCTAAACGAATTCAAGGACGCCTTGATTGAAACAGCCAAACTCACTGTAATGATCTTCACGATCATTTGGGGCGTTTTGATTTTTGTGCGCTTTCTGGGGTTTGCAGATTTACCAGGCGCATTTTCGGATTGGATTACCAGTCTTAACGCGTCACCACTTCTCATATTGGTTTGTATTCTACTAGCGTACGCAGTCTTGGGCATGTTTATGGACGCAATTGGGATGCTATTGTTGACGCTGCCTGTGGTGTATCCTGCGGTTATGGCTCTAAATGGTGGTGAGGATGTTAGCGCGGCAGAAAGTGCATTCGGAATGTCAGGTGAAATGTGTGCCATCTGGTTTGGGATTTTGGTTGTTAAAATGGCGGAGTTTTGTTTAATAACGCCTCCGATCGGTCTTAACTGCTTTGTGGTAGCAGGTGTACGTGACGATTTGTCGGTTCAAGACGTCTTCAAGGGTGTGACACCGTTTTTTATAGCTGATGCACTAACTATCGCAGGTTTGGTAGCATTTCCGCAGATCGTTTTGTGGCTGCCGTCACAGGTGTAATTTTATACTATATTCCTTCAGAATGATGCATTCGTTGTTTTCTAAAATTTCGCATGAAAACAGTTGCTTTCGAGGAGCACTTCCGCGTATCTGATCCACGAAGCTAAGCTCAGGGCGCGGATATGACCCAAGATGATATTAATGCAATCGCTGCTCGTGTGATTTCGATTGAGGCGGATGCGCTGCATCAAATGGCGGTGGATTTGCCTGCCGATTTTGCAGGCGCGGTTGAGGCGATTTTGCAGACCAAGGGCCGCGTCATTGTTTCAGGTGTCGGGAAATCAGGGCATATCGGTAACAAGATTGCCGCAACCTTGGCCAGCACGGGCACGCCTGCCAGTTTCGTTCATGCGACCGAGGCGAGCCATGGGGATTTGGGCATGGTGACAGCGGCAGATTTTTGTTTGCTGATTTCCAATTCGGGTGAAACATCCGAACTTCGTGATATTGTGGCCCATACGCGGCGTTTTGGCATTCCAATGGCGGCAATTTCGTCAAAACCGAACAGCACGCTGATGCAGGCGGCCGATTATAAATTAACTCTGACGCAGGCACCCGAGGCCTGTTCCATTGGCATGGCGCCGACCACATCCACCACACTGACGCTGGCCTTGGGTGATGCATTGGCTGTTGCGCTTATGGAGCGGCGCGATTTTCAACCCGAAGATTTCAATGTGTTCCACCCGGGCGGCAAACTTGGGGCGCAAATGGCAACGGTTGCGCAACTGATGCACCGTGGCGATGCGCTGCCGATTGTCGATCATAAAACCCCGATGCAAGACGCCCTTATCACCATGACATCAAAGGGGTTCGGCATTGCCGTTGTGATCCAAGAGGGTGCATTACTAGGGGTAATCACCGATGGCGATTTACGTCGCCATATGGATACCTTGATGCAGGCAATGGCAGGGGATATTGCGGGACAAAACCCCGTGACAGTCACCCCCGACATGTTCGCAGCCGAGGCATTGAACATTATGAACACGAAAAAAATCAGTGTGTTATTGGCGGTTGATCAAAACAACATGCCCATTGGCATCCTTCATATCCACGATCTATTGCGCGCTGGTGTTGCATGAAAACCGTTATCATTATTCCCGCCCGCTATGCCTCAACCCGGTATCCAGGGAAACCATTGGTGGAACTTACGCTGCCGGATGGGGCACGCAAATCCCTGATCCAGCTAAGCTGGGAGGCGGCCTGTCGTGTGACGGGTGTTGACGCGGTTTATGTGGCGACTGATGATGCGCGCATTCACGATGCCGCACAGGCATTTGGTGCGGATGTGATCATGACATCTGAAACCTGCCGCAATGGCACCGAACGCTGCGCCGAGGCGCTGGAAAATGCGGCCCTAGACGCAGATTTGATTGTGAATTTGCAGGGCGATGCCCCCCTAACACCCCATTGGTTTGTCGAGGATTTGATCGCCGCCATGAAACAGGATGCGGACGCGCAAATGGCCACCCCTGTGCTGCGCCTTGATCGTTTGACATACGGCCACTTTACCGCTGACCGCCGCGAAGGTCGGGTGGGGGGCACCACAGCGATTTTTGATAAAAACAATCATGCCCTTTATTTTTCCAAAGAGGTGGTGCCGTTCATGGATATCGACAAATGGCCTGCGGATGCGGAATTGCCTGTGTTCCACCATGTTGGGGTCTACGCCTATCGTCCCGCAGCGCTAAGTGCCTATATGTCGTGGCCCGAGGGGATGCTTGAACGCCTAGAGGGGTTGGAACAGTTGCGGTTTTTGGAAAATGGCGAAACCGTCAAATGTGTCGAGGTTGAGGGGCGCGGCCGTGTCTTTTGGGAATTAAACAACCCCGAGGATGTGGCTCGTATCGAAGGAGTGATTGAGCAATGAGCACGCAAAAAACAGTGATGGTTGGGGATGTTCCCTTTGGCGGGGACAATCCGATTGCCTTTATCATGGGGCCGTGTCAGTTGGAAAACCGCGACCACGCCATGATGATGGCTGAACGTGTGGCCAATGCCTGTGCGCCCACGGGGTCAAAATTTGTCTTTAAAACCAGCTATGATAAGGCGAACAGGTCCTCAATCACATCGGCGCGCGGCATCGGCATGGACGAAGGCCTGCGCATTCTGGCCGAGGTGCGCGACACCTTTGGCTGTCCTGTCATCACAGACGTTCATGAGGTCAGCCATTGCGCCCCCGCGGCCGAGGTGGTGGATGTGATCCAAATTCCTGCGTTCTTGTCGCGTCAGACGGATCTGTTGCTGGCGGCGGGAAATACGGGCAAACCCATCAATGTGAAAAAGGGTCAGTTTTTGGCCCCATGGGAAATGCATAATGTCGCCGAAAAAATTGCTAGCACGGGGAACACCCAGATCATGCTATGCGAACGCGGAACATCGTTCGGGTATAACACATTGGTCAATGATTTCCGTGGGTTGGAAACCATGGGTGAAACTGGGTACCCTGTGATTTTTGATGCCACACATTCGGTGCAACAACCGGGTGGGCGGGGCAATTCATCGGGGGGCGAGCGCAAATTTGTCGCGGCCCTTGCACGCGCGGCCTGCGCGGTTGGTGTGGCGGGTTTGTTCATTGAAACCCATCAGGACCCTGACAATGCGCCCTGTGATGGACCCAACATGATCCAGATCGACGATATGCCCGCATTGATCGCACAACTGCGTGATTTCGATGCGCTGCGAAAAGGGCTGTAGCCCCAAAAATTCGTTGAACAACAGTGGACTGGCCCTAAACTGCATGGGGACAGGAAGGGAGATTTCGCAATGATCGAAATGGTGATTGCCTTGGCAATTGTGGGCGCGGTTGCAGGTGTTATTGCGGGGCTGTTCGGTGTTGGGGGCGGCATGATTTTGGTGCCTGCATTTTATTATGCCTTTACCACCTTGGGCTATGCGCATCAGGACTTGATGCAAATTTGCCTTGCCACATCGCTTGCTACGATCGTTGTGACATCCTTGCGTTCACTCAGTGCCCACAACAAACGCGTGGGTGTGGATTGGAATGTTCTGCGCACATGGGCCCCTGGCATCATGATTGGCGCCTTGGTTTCTGTTGCCTTTGCGGCGCAATTGCGATCTTCAACTTTGCAATGGATTTTTGGCGGTTTGGGGATGTGCATTGGGCTTTATATGGCCTTTGGCAAAACCGAATGGCGCGTTGCGGATGATATGCCAACGGGCGTGCGCCGCGCGATTTATGCGCCACTGGTCGGTTTCTTTTCTGTGCTGATGGGTATTGGTGGCGGGTCGCTGGGCGTGCCGACCATGACATTGCATGGCATGACAATCCATCGCGCTGTTGCGACATCCTCGGGGTTTGGATTGCTGATTGCGGTGCCTTCCGTTTTGGGTTTTCTTTGTCTCGCTTGATCCCACGCTGCGTCCCCCAATGACGGTGGGGGCCGTTAATTTGGCGGCATTTGGCCTCATTATTGCAATGACACTGGTGACAACGCCATTGGGTGTGGCGCTTGCGCATAAGATGGAGGCGGCAAAGTTGAAGAGGTTTTTTGCAATATTCTTGGTCTTTGTTGCGGCCAATATGCTGCGCAAGGCCATGGGATATTAACGCGATGTTTGGGTCCACAGGATGGCGGCGCATCGCCTATGACCCGCGACTTGCCCAATGGGCGAAACGTGCGCATCACATCGCGATTGGGGTGACCCAAGACCCCAAGATGCAGGCCGATTGGTTAGTCTGTGAAGGCACGTGGTTTGTTGGGGTGGATGCATTGTCCAATGCTGCAAATGGGGATGTGCCAGGTGCAGAATTTCCCGCGCGTTTGCGCAGCATTTGTCCCGGTCCCTATCACAAGGCGCAGGTGTCCATCACCTATCCCGGCTATCCAAAACCGCGCGAAGGCGAAAGCTATGCCGCATTTCAGTTTCGCAAAAATCGTGATGCGGCCCATGTGGATGGGATATTAGGCATCGGAACGCCCAAACGGCGCTTTGTCCGCGAACCCCACGCCTATATTTTGGGCATGCCGCTGAATAACTTTGACGCAGGGGCCAGTCCGATGGTGGTTTGGGAAGGATCACATCAGATTATGCAAGCCGCGTTTCAGGATACGTTTGCGGGCCTGACCGATGCCCAAATCCGCGAAACGGACATCACCGATCTGTATAAAGAGGTGCGCAAACATGTGTTTGACACCTGTCAGCGGGTCGAGGTGCATGCCTGCCCTGGCGAGGCCTATGTCCTGCATCCGATGTGTTTGCATGGGGTTGCGCCATGGGCATCCACAGCCAAGGCCCCGCCTGAAGGACGCATGATCGCATATTTTCGTCCCGAGGTGCGCTCAGCTTTGGATTGGTTAACGATCGCCTAGCTAAGGCGTGCACACAGAGGCGGCATTATATCGCCCAGCTGCATCCAGTTTGTTGCTCTGACAGGCCCCACAAACGTTCAAGCGCCGTGGGGTCATAGGCATAGTCAAGTAAGACGCCTTTGCCCACAGGCCCAGAAAATTCCAAACGTCCTATTGGACCATAAAAGGCGCGTTGATCCAGGCCATTTTCAGTGGCGCACATCAGTTGGGGATAGGCCCCGTGCGTTACGGATTGTACGATGGGAAGGCGGGCCATGATCGCGAACATGATTTTGGAAATCTGATTGGCATTTGTTTCGATCAATGACGTCCGAGAGGCCCCAGGATGGCACACATAAACCTGCGTGGTTAGCCCAGCGGCGGCAATTTTATCTTGTAATGCATAGGCAAACATCATTTGCGCCAGTTTGCTGTGACAGTAGGTTTTGTTTTGGTGATAGTTTTTATCCCAATTCATGTCGTCGAATTGGATGCGTTTAATCCCCATTTTGTATCCCAGCGAACTGACCACAACCACACGGCCTGAGGAGGCCTCAATGTGATCAAACAGCAGGTTACACAGCAAAAAATGCCCATAATGGTTTGTACCCAATTGGCTTTCAATTCCATCAACGGTTAGCTTCTGCTTTGGGACTTGGGCAATTGCCGCGTTACAGATGAGGGTGTCAATTTGTGGAACCGTTTCCAAAACCTCGGCCGCGGCACGGCGCACACTGCTTAGGTCAGATAAATCCAAGGTGATCGCGCGGATAGGGGCATCTGCGCCGAATTCAGATTGTATTGCCTCAATCACACCTTGGGATTTTTCTGGATTACGGTTTAGCATCACGACACTACCGCCTTTTGCGATTAGGTGTTATGCCGCCTCTTTTCCTGTGCCCGCGGTCGCACCCGTGATGACATATGTTTTGCCCGTCAAATCGGGCATGCGCACGGGGGTCCAGCCATTTGGTGGGAAAATGTTTCCTTTCATGTTTGGTAATTCCGGTTCCACGTTTGCATGATTTAGAGTTTAATTGCCAGCATATGGGTAGCGTAGCGCGATGTTGCAACCCACAATGTATCAGGCATATGGACGGATCTATCTCCGCTTTAAACGTGCGGCGCGGCCGCCGCGGCGCACCATAAGTTGGTCGGCGCGTGCGGGCAGATCGTCCATGATGGTGCGGCGCGCCCCGGGTGTCATGCGTGACCAATCGGTGATTTCATCAATGGTGCGATAACAGCCTGTGCAAATGCGCGTTTCAGGATGCACGACACAAATCTGCACACAGGGTGATTCAATTTCATCACGTTTCCAAATGGGTGTGTTCATTTTAAGTGTCTGCTCGGTTTATGTGCTGAATGCGATCTAGCGTCCCCTGAAGGATATACGACGCGGCCACATGATCAATAACTTCAGAGCGACGTTTTCGTGTCGTATCCGCCTCAAGCAGGGCCTTTTCCGCCGCAACCGTGGACAAACGTTCGTCCCAAAATGCGATTGGCATATCATGAAGGCGTTCAAAATTGCGGGCGAATGCGCGGGTTGCCTGACATCTGGGGCCTTCGCTGCCGTCCATATTGCGGGGCAGGCCCAAAACCATACCTGCGATCCCGCGTGCTTTGATGATCGCGATCACAGCCTCGGCATCTATGGAAAATTTTTTGCGTTTGATCGTTTCCAAAGGGGTTGCAACCGATAGGAACGTGTCACTAACCGCGATGCCAATGGTTTTCGTGCCCAAATCCAACCCAATCAGTGGTGAAAGGGGGGGCAGGGCCTGTGCGTATTCGGTTATGTCGTCTGTGATCACTCGATCGCCCCTGCGCTTTTTGCGGCGGCGCGAAGTTGCTCCATCGCGCCCTGATCGCTGCCAAAGACGGCCTGTGCCTCGGTCCAGATGATTTTCGCGTTTTCGACCTCGCCTAAAATGCCATAGGATGAAATCAGGCGGGCCCATTCTGCGGCGCTGCCGCCCTCGGTTGCCAAACGATCCGACAATTGCGCCACCATCGAACGGATGAAGTCTTCGCGATCTTCTTCGGACATGTCTGATGCGGCTTCGATGTCTGCGGCACTGGGTCCTTTCAGGCGCGGGGCAGGCAGTTCAAAATTCACTGCACCCGCCATTGCGGCGACTTCTTCGATATCTTGGCGAATGAATTGTTGCCATGGGGCTTCTGGATCACCCTCGTTCAACAAACGCCGCCATGTGCTAAAGGCCACATCCGCGCGATCATTTTGCAGCATCATCAAACCCATGTAATAGAGCGCCCCTTCGTTTGCGGGATCGCGGGCCAGTGCGGCGCGCAGGGCGTCTTCTGCCTCGGGCGAAACATACATGCCAGAGGCGAAAATCATGAACTGAGCGTATTCAAAGAAATCTTCTGCACCGGCCTGACCGGCCAAAATGTCCAGAATCCGTTTTTGCGCACGCAAGGCCGCGCGGTAATTTTCCAATCCTGTTTCAACACCCACCAAAATGCGGTGCCCTTCGATATCATCGGGGCGTTTTTCGACCGTTTCGCGCAGTTTTTTGACCAAATCGGCATATTGCCCCTCGGCCTCATTCAGTACTTCGGCGGGCAATCTGTTCCAAACATCCTCTTGGGTGGCGCGGTTTTCGCGCATCTTCGCTGCGCGGGCGAAACGTTCAGCGCGGGGCAGGTCGTCATATCCCGGAACGCCCAATTTCGAATAGGTCCACAAACCACCGCCCAAGAGTGTGACAACAACAATCGCAACAACAGCGGCGACCTCGGTCGCGGACATGGATTTGGGGGCGATTTTTTGTGCGTCATCTGCTGCCAAAATGCGGCGGGACACTTCGGTGCGCAGGCGTTTTGCCTCATCCGCCGTAAGGGTGCCACGCGCCTCATCACGTTCAATTTCGCTTAACTGGTCTTTGTATATGGCCAATTGCGTTTCGCTTTCGTCCGTCGGCACGGGCGAAATCAGCGTGCGAAATAAGAAAAAGGCAAGGATAAGAGCAGCACCCGCTGCGATGATCCAGAACGTCATGTCCCCTCCATATCAATTGCGACATATGTAACGATCATGCTGTTGGTTATAAAGAGGAAAACAACAAGAAGGCACAGATGTCGCAAGTCGGCTGTGTTGTGACGCACTGGATCGTGGGAAATGAACAGGATAAGGGCATACCGAACGCACAGTCGAAAAACCGGATTCGAAATCACATGAGACGTTATTCTGCATTTGCAATCGCGCGCGAAGGGGCCCGTTATCACACAGGCTGGGAACGCGCATGGAAATCCTCTGAACCCAAAAAACGCTATGATGCGATCATCGTGGGCGCGGGGGGGCATGGTTTGGCCACGGCCTATTATTTGGGCAAAAACCACGGTATTAAAAATGTCGCGATCCTGGAAAAGGGTTGGTTGGGCGGCGGCAACACAGGCCGTAACACGACAATCATCCGTTCCAACTATCTTCAGGATCCGTCGGCCGCGATTTATGAGAAAGCGCGCAGCCTTTATGAAACGATGAGCCAGGATTTAAACTATAACGTCATGTTCTCGCCCCGCGGGGTAATGATGCTGGCGCAGACGGAACATGAAATCCGCGGCTATGAACGCACGGCGCATGCCAACGCGCTACAGGGTGTGGCCACGGAATTCATTTCGCCCCAACGTGTGAAAGAACTGGTGCCAATCATCAATATCCACGGTCCGCGCTATCCGGTGTTGGGCGCACTGTGGCAGCCACGCGGGGGCACCGCGCGCCACGATGCGGTGGCCTGGGGATATGCACGTGCCTGTTCTGATATGGGTATGGACATCATCCAACAATGCGAAGTTACAGGCGTGCGCCGTGATGGGGACAAGGTGCTCGGCGTTGACACGACCAAGGGCGCGATTGATTGCGACAAACTGGGCGTTGTGGTTGCGGGACATTCGGGCGTTTTGGCCGATATGGCGGGGTTCCGTTTGCCAATTGAATCTGTGGCACTTCAAGCGTTGGTGTCTGAACCGATCAAACCCTGCATGGATGTGGTTGTGATGGCGAACACTGTTCATGGATATATGTCCCAATCGGACAAGGGTGAAATGGTCATCGGTGGCGGTGCAGACGGGTACAACAACTATACCCAACGCGGATCTTTCCATCATATCGAGGAAACCGTGCGTGCATTGGTTGAAACATTCCCAATGATCAGCCGTTTGAAAATGCTGCGTCAGTGGGGCGGGATTGTGGATATGACGGGCGACCGTTCGCCCATCATTTCAAAAACACCCGTTGAAAACATGTTCATCAACTGTGGTTGGGGCACAGGTGGATTTAAGGCGATCCCAGGATCAGGGTGGGCCATGGCCGAATTGATGGCCAAAGGTGCATCCCCACTGGCCGATGAATTCACAATGTGGCGTTTCGGTGAAGGCAAATTCATCGACGAAAGCGTTGCCGCAGGCGTGGCGCACTAAGGAGGGTTTGAGATGTTATTATTGGAATGCCCTTATTGCGGCGCGAAATGTGAAGAAACCGAGCTTAGCCCAGGGGGCGAGGCGCATATCAAACGCTATGGTCCTGGATCAAGCGATCAGGATTTTGAGGCCTATTTGTTCATGCGTGAAAACCCAAAAGGCGTGCATTTTGAACGCTGGCGTCATGTCTATGGCTGTGGCAAGTGGTTCCACGCCGCACGCTGCACCCAAAGCCTTGAGGTTTTTGGCACCTATGCGGCCCAAACCTTTGAACCCCCACAAGAGATCAAAGACAAGATCAGCGCAAAACGCCCTGGTTGGTCATGGAGGGATTTCTCATGAGCATGCGTTTGAAAACAGGCGGCCGTTTGGTCAACCGCGCAAGCCAAGTCGAATTCAATTTTAACGGCAAACGCCTGTTCGGGCATGAGGGCGATACGCTTGCCTCTGCCTTGTTGGCAAATGACCAGATGTTGGTGGGCCGTTCGTTCAAATATCACCGTCCCCGCGGCATCGTCGCATCAGGCGCCGAGGAACCCAATGCCCTGATGAACATGGGCGAGGGTGCAAAATTTGAACCCAACCAACGCGCTACAACAACTGAATTGTTTGATGGCTTAAGTGTTGGATCACAAAACCACTGGCCGTCTTTGGAATATGACATTGGGGCTGTGAACGGATTGTTCGCGCGTTTCCTAAGTGCGGGTTTTTATTACAAGATGTTCATTCATCCCCGCCCATTTTGGAAACACATCTATGAACCCTTTATCCGTCAATCTGCGGGTCTGGGAAAGGCGCCGACGGAAAAGGATGCGGACACCTATGAACACCTCTATGCGTTTTACGACGTTGTAGTGATCGGCGGCGGGATCGCGGGCCTACAGGCCGGGCGTACGGTAGCCGCCAGTGGGGCATCGGTTTTGGTCATGGAACAAACTGCTCATTGGGGTGGTCGCGCCGTTGTGGATGGTGGCGAAATTGGTGGGCAAAGCACCGAAGATTTCGTCAACGACAGTTTGGAAAAACTGGCCGCGATGGACAATGTCACCCTGAAAACCCGCATGATGGGGGCAGGAGTATATGATCATGGATATGTGTTGGGCTATGAACGCGTCAGCGATCATGCGCCCAAGACCACAGGCCCACGTCATCGCCTATGGCGCATTCGTGCGGGTCAGATCATTACCGCCACGGGGGCGATTGAACGCCCGCTTAGTTTTGCGGGCAATGATATTCCGGGGGTCATGTTGGCCTCTGCCGTGCGTGATTACGTTGTGAACTGGGGTGTTGCAGTTGGGGATCGCACTGTTGTTGTCACAAACAACGATGATGCCTATCGCACGGCGATTGCGTTGAAACAGGCGGGATTGGACGTGCCTGTAATTCTGGACGCCCGCGCAAATGGCGCAGGCAGTTTGGGCGACACAGCCCGCGAAATGGGCATTCGTGTTGAAAACGGCAAAGCGATTGCCAAAGTCAAAGGTGGCAAGCGTGTGACAGGGGTTGCCATCTGTGCGCAGGCGGGTTCAGGCGGTGTGCTTGAAGAAATCGCATGTGACGCAGTCGCCATGTCGGGCGGTTGGTCGCCTGCTGTTCACCTCTATTCACATTGCGGTGGCAAGTTGAACTGGGATGATCAGGCGGTGATGTTCCGCCCTGATTTGAACCGTCGCCCAACCGATCAAAACGGTGAAGGCTTTGTGACACCTGCGGGATCTGCGAACGGGGAATTGGCCCTATCTGCGGTCCTGGCTGATGCCATAGCACGCGCCAAAGAGGCGGTCAAAGCCTTGGGGCACAAAGCGCCAAGCACTCGTGTTCCAGAGGCAAGTGAAAAGGGTGAAAACGCGGTTGAACCCGTGTGGCTGATGCCCCAAGGTGCCGGCGATAAACTACGCATGAAAACCTGGTTGGATTTCCAAAACGACGTTAAGGTTAGTGATGTTCAATTGGCCGCGCTCGAAGGGTATGAAAGCGTTGAACATACCAAACGTTACACAACATTGGGTATGGCGACGGATCAGGGTAAATTGTCAAATATCAATGGCTTGGCAACCCTTGCTGATGCATTGAATACAGATATTCCAAATGTGGGGACCACAACCTTCCGTCCGCCGTATACACCGATTTCGATGGGTGCTATCGCGGGCGCTGCGCGGGACGAGGTGTTCCAACCCCTG
This sequence comes from Rhodobacteraceae bacterium HIMB11, assembly GCA_000472185.1. GTDB lineage: Bacteria > Pseudomonadota > Alphaproteobacteria > Rhodobacterales > Rhodobacteraceae > HIMB11. The sequence continues at coordinate 89,353 of AVDB01000007.1, forward strand.
CGTCAAACACCCATGCAGGGATGGCACGATGAAAACGGGGCCGATTACGAACCCGTGGGTCATTGGCGCCGTGCCTATTGCTATCGTCGTGGATCAGAAACGCGTGCCCAAGCGGTCGAGCGTGAAATCCTGCAAACGCGCAAATCTTTGGGTCTGCTTGATGCGTCGACCTTGGGCAAATTGGTAGTCAAGGGGCCTGATACAGGCAAATTCCTGGATATGATGTATACCAATATGATGAGCAATCTGGCAGTCGGCAAATGCCGCTATGGGTTGATGTGTTCTGAAAACGGGTTCCTGATTGATGACGGTGTTGTTGCCCGCATTGATGAGGATACATGGCTATGCCACACCACCACTGGTGGGGCGGACCGTATCCATGCGCATATGGAAGAATGGCTGCAAACCGAATGGTGGGATTGGAAAGTCTATGTTGCGAACATGACCGAACAATTCGCTCAAGTCGCCGTTGTGGGTCCGAACGCACGCAAAGTGTTGGAAAAACTGGGCGGCATGGATGTGTCCAAAGATGCGCTTAAGTTCATGCAATGGGCCGATGGTACGCTTGGCGGGTTCAAGGCGCGGGTGTATCGCATCTCGTTCTCGGGCGAGTTATCCTATGAAATCGCGGTCCCAGCGAATGAGGGACGCGCATTCTGGGATGCCTTGCTTGAGGCGGGGGCTGAATTTGACGTTATGCCCTATGGAACCGAGGCGTTGCACGTGATGCGTGCCGAAAAAGGGTTCATTATGATTGGGGACGAAACCGATGGCACGGTCATCCCTCAAGATTTGAACATGCAATGGGCCATTTCCAAAAAGAAAGAGGACTTCCTTGGCAAGCGCGCCCAACAGCGCAGCCATATGGTATCTCCCGATCGTTGGAAATTGGTTGGTCTAGAAACATTGGATGGGTCTGTCCTGCCTGATGGGTCCTATGCGTTTGCACCTGGCACCAATGCCAATGGTCAACGCAAGACCCAAGGGCGCGTGACCTCAACCTATTATTCACCAACCCTTGGGCGTGGGATCGCCATGGGCCTTGTCCATCATGGTCCTGATCGCATGGGCGAGGTGATTGAATTTAATAAGGTTGATGGATCACTGGTGAAGGCGAAAATCGTTGATCAGGTCTTTTATGATGCAGAAGGGGCTAAGCAAAATGTCTAATATCCAAACTGCAATGAATGGGGCACGTGCAACAGGCTATGTTGATGTGTCAGAGGCCCCTGTAACGGGCATGATCACCCTGCGTGGTGATCTGGCTGATGCGGGCGTGCAAAAGGCCGTGAAATCCGTGATGGGGGCAGGCGTGCCTGCGACACTGACGGTAACGGACGCAGATGCGGGCCAAATCCTGTGGATGTCGCCAGATGAATTGATGATTGTCTGCGCCTATGATCAGGCGGATCAGATGGTTTCCGATTTGATCGCGGCGCTTGGGGATACACACAGTATGGTGATGAATGTATCCGATGCCCGTGCGGTGTTTGATCTAAATGGATCCGCAACGTCCGAAATCATCGCAAAACTTGCGCCGATTGACATGAAATCCATGCCGGCTGGAACCGTACGCCGCACACGTTTTGCACAAATTCCAGCGGCATTTTGGATGACATCAAACGACAGTGCACGGATCATCTGTTTCCGGTCGGTTGGCGAATATATGTTCAACCAATTGCGCAATTCGGCCCAAGCGGGATTTGAAGTCGGCGATTGGTAAATACGCACCAAAACGGACTGCTTTACCAAGAGGCGCTTCGGCGCCTCTTTTTTATTGCGCAACCACCACATGTACTTTTACGTTTCTTCGGGAAAGGGGGCGTGATGTCGGACAAAATAGAAGTTGAAAATGTTAATCACCCTGGGCACATCACTCGGGTAGATGCGGTGAAATATGCGGCGGCAAAATCGGCCTTGCTTGCCATTCTAACAGGGCAAGAACATGGGTTAACACAAACCGAAATGATGGCTGCGATCAACGGTCAGATTGATCAAACGCTGTTCCCGAATGGCGCGAAATCTGGATGGTGGATGAAAACGGTTCAGCTGGATTTAGAAGCCAAGGGACAAATCAATCGTATTGCTACAAAACCTCTGCGCTGGGCATTGGCATGAATTTGCCCGTCCAAACGCACGACTTGACCCGCGGGGCAAACCCATTTTTAACTGCGGGGACAAAAACACAGATTATTAGCGCGATGCCAGCACACTATACCCCGTCTGAGACGGTCCTGAGCAATGCGCAAATCATCCTAAAGGATGAGGTTGTGCGCGGCACATTGGTCCTGCGGGATGGAAAAATTGCGGAAATTGACCTGTCAGGAACGTCCGTGACCACGGCCGTAGATCTGGGGGGAGCGTTCGTTGCGGCAGGTTTGATTGAACTTCACACCGACAATTTGGAACGTCATTTGGAGCCGCGCCCCGGCGTGCATTGGTCCAAAGGAGCGGCCGTTTTGGCGCATGATGCGGAAATGGCGGGGTGTGGGGTGACAACGGTGTTTGATGCGATGCGGGTTGGCTCCCTGTCGACAGGACGGGGAAAATACGCTCCCTTTGCTCGTGCGTTGGCCAATCACCTGTTGTCTTTCATCCATGATGATATGCTAAAGATCAAACATCTGATCCACCTGCGCGCAGAAATCTGTGCGCACACGCTGGTGGATGAGCTTGCAGCGTTTACGGATCAGGACCGCGTCGGTATCGTCAGCGTCATGGATCACACGCCCGGTCAACGTCAGTTTCGCAATTTTGACAAATACAAAACCTATATCATGGGCAAACGCGGCATTGATGAGGCGGCGTTTCAAAAATTGGTCGATGTGTCGATCAATGCGCGGGATGAGTTGGGCGCCACCAACGAAAACGCCGCCTGCGCGGCCGCCGCGCGGTTGGGGGCGGTTATGGCCAGCCATGATGACACCACGGTGGAACACGTAGAAAATTCGGCAAACCGCGGCATGGGCCTTGCCGAATTCCCCACAACGGTTGAGGCGGCGCACGCCTGTCGCGAACGGGGCATTGCGATTATGATGGGGGCGCCAAATTTGATGCGCGGTGGATCGCATTCAGGGAATGTTTCCGCGTTAGAATTAGCCCAGCAGGATTTATTGGATGTGATTTCATCGGATTATGTACCTGCCGCCTTGCTGCAATCGGCACTGATGTTGTCCAACCTGTGGGGGGATTTGCCACGTGCTATGCGCACCGTGTCAACAAACCCCGCTGCTGCGGCAGGTTTGCAGGACAGGGGGCAGATTGCGATTGGACAACGCGGCGATGTGGTGTGTTACGAACCGATTGGTGACATGGGCGTGATCAGACGGGTGATCAGTGACGGGAAAATCGTCGCCTAGCCTGATCAGGGTGCAAAAAACCTGAAACGCCCACGGCCGATTCACAAAAAAATTCGCGCCAGATCGGGCTAGGGGACTTGACGATCTGCCAATTTAGGCAACATGTAAAGGCAGAAATCACTTTCATAAAAAGGGGGCCCCAAATGGCTTTTGAACTTCCTGATCTCCCATATTCACATGACGCGCTTGGCGATCTGGGCATGTCTCAAGAAACGCTTGAGTATCACCACGATCTTCACCACAAAGCCTATGTGGACAACGGCAACAAATTGATCGCTGGCACCGAGTGGGAAGGCAAATCAGTTGAAGACATCATCACTGGCACATATCAGGCCGGTGCAGTTGCACAAAACGGTATATTTAACAACGCATCCCAACACTGGAACCACGTTCAGTTCTGGGAAATGATGGGCCCAACAGGCCGCGACATGCCAGGTGAGTTGGAAAAAGCAATCGTTGAAAGCTTTGGCTCTGTTGATCAGTTCAAAGCAGACTTCTCAGCCGCAGGCGCAGGTCAATTTGGCTCTGGCTGGTGCTGGTTGGTCAAGGACACCGATGGCAGCCTTAAAGTGACAAAAACAGAAAACGGCGTGAACCCACTATGTTTTGGTCAAACAGCATTGCTGGGCTGTGATGTTTGGGAACACTCTTACTACATCGATTTCCGCAACAAACGCCCTGCGTATTTGACAAACTTCCTAGATAACTTGGTGAACTGGGAAAACGTCGCAAGCCGCATGTAATCCTTGGGCGCTGTATGACGATTATGTTCGGACCCTGCTGGCAGCGTTGTTGGCAGGGTTCTTTTGTTTTCGGCGGTTTTTAAAGGTTTGCAAATATCTGCGTGGTGAATTCTAATTCCCCGCCAATCAATAGATTGGCAAGCGCCACCCGCGGTCGGCTTGCGATCTTGATTCTTCGTGGGCCTTAACTAACCGATGCATTTTCGCGGCTTAAATACGCGACCGCACCAGCGGCGTTCGCCTGCACTGTAAATAGATCCCGCAGGGATGCATCAGCAAAACCGCTGTTAATCATGTGATCCATCAGGGCGATCAGCGGGTCCCAATACCCCTCGACATTTATCAAAACGATGGGTTTGGTGTGCAAACCCAATTGCGCCCATGTCAGAACTTCGAAAAATTCATCCATTGAACCCGCGCCTCCCGGCATCACAACAATGGCGTCTGCGTTCATGAACATCACCTTTTTGCGTTCATGCATATTTTCGGTCACCACATAGCGGGTCAGATCGGTTTTCCCAACCTCGGCCTTCACCAAATGGGTAGGGATCACGCCAAAGGTTTCGGCACCTGCGCCTTGGGCTGCGCGGGCCACTGTGCCCATCAATCCAATGTCACCCGCGCCATAGACCAAGCGCCATCCATTGTCCGCAATGGCCTGACCCAATGCGGTTGCCTGTTCAACATATGCCGCGCGATCCCCAACGCGTGATCCGCAATAAATGCAAATTGACCGTGATCCCATGACCTAACCCCTATGATGAAAGCTTCCTTTTGACCTTGTCTACTTTGGTTGCTATGAACGCTCAACTGGAAATAAAGTTTTTGACCGCTGGGTCATATGGGGGACGAGGCATGAAACTATCACAGGGCCCATCGGCTGTGATCGCCGTTGTGGTGGCGGCAGGGCTGGGTGCGTATATCTGGATCTCGGGGCAGGGGACAGCGTCCAAAGAAGCCACTGCTGTTGAACAGGTGGCCACTGCGGCACCCAAGACGAAAACCGCCCCTGTTGTCGACACCGAAGAAGCCGTACTTGAACCTGCTGTTGAAGAAGAACCCGCCGCGCCAGAGGAATCCGTTGTCGAGGAGGTGCAAGAGGCAAAAGCAGAAGTAGAGGCGGACCCAACCCCTGAAGTCGTCGAAACCCCCGTCATCCGCCGCCCCGTGATCGAAGTGGCGCGTGTTGACCCATCTGGCGAAGTACTGCTCGCGGGTCAAGGCACCGCCAAGGCCGTGATCGAGGCATTGGTGGATGATGCCGTCGCAGCCAGTGGTGAAATCGGTTCAGATGAAAACTTTGTCCTGTTTTTCGACATCGAGCCCAGTGATCAACCGCGCATCATTTCACTGCGCCGCGTTGATGGGGATGAATTTATCTATTCCGAACAAGAGGTGATTGTTGCACCAGGCCAGATCAAGGCGCCGATTGCCGTTGCTGTGGCAGAAGAGGCGCCAGAACCTGAACCAGAGCCCGCAGCAGAAGCGCCCGTGGCCGCAATTGAAGAGACCACCGAGGATGTCACTGTAGCCGCTGTCGGTGAGGTAACGACTGAGGAAACAGAAAGCGTTGCTTCCGAAGAACCAGTCGAACAGGTCGCGGAGGCCACTGAGAGCGAAGGCGACACTGTCGCGCGCATCAGCACACAGAATGTGGATGAACCGACAGAAGAGAACGTAGAAACCACGCAAGCTGACATGCCTGCCGAGGTGATCAAGGCGCCAGAAACGGCAGAGGACACTGCAACCGCCGCCTTGCCAGAGCATACCGAAACCACCGTAACAACGGCCTTGGCCGAGCAGGTCGACGCAGTCCAAGAGGTTCTTGAAAGCGCAACAGAGCAGGTCGCAACAGCAGTTGAAACCACAACAGAAGCGGTTGCGGAAACGGCCACCGCTGTGGCACTAGAAGCGGCAGAGGTGCCTGCCGAAGTTACAGAAAACCCTGCCGTGGAAGAGGCTGTTGAGGAGACAGTTGAGGTTACCGAAGCGGCGCCCGAGGACGCCGTTGAAGATTCAGCCGAAGTTGACATCGCCAAAGCGCCTGAACAGCCCATCCAAGAGGAAGAGGCACAGCAAGAAGACACACCAACGGTCATGATTGCCGATGTCTCGGGCGTCAAGATCGTTTCCAAAGCCCCCGCAAGCGCGGAAAACCCCGAAATCTTCCTTGATACAATCAGCTATGATAAGGAAGGGGCGCTGACACTTGCTGGCCGCGGTGTGCCAAGTGGTCTCTTGCGGCTATATCTAAACAACGCTGTGATTGGGGAAACCATAACAGACGCGTTGGGCGCGTGGAGTTATGATGCATCCGCGATTGAACCCGGTGTTTACACGCTGCGCGTTGATCAGTTGAACGCAGATGCGTCCAAGGTTCTGGCGCGCATGGAAACCCCGTTTAAACGCGAAGCGCGTTCAAAACTGCAAGAACAACTCTCTGCCGCGGAAAGCCCCGCACGTATCAATGTGGTGACAGTGCAACCGGGCAATACTCTGTGGGGTATTTCGCGCGAACGCTATGGTCAGGGTATACTTTATGTGCAGGTATTTGAAGCGAACCGCGATAAAATCCGTGATCCGGATTTGATTTATCCGGGCCAGATTTTCAATCTGCCTGATGATGCAGTAGAAGAACAATAAGGCGTAAATTTTCCTCGGGGCACTGGAACTTCGGTGCCGCGAGGGTTAACTGAGAGCTATTGATGAAATGAGGTCTCATGTCTGCCAAAGCCCAATCTGCAGCACTGCAGCAGCCAAACCTACCAACACCCAACGATAAATCCGCCGCGGATGAACGGCGTTCTGGCATGCGCACCATCATGCGCGTGGCGCCTTATCTGTGGCCCAAGGATCGCATGGACATTCGTTTGCGCGTTGTTGGATCATTGTTGTTTTTGATCCTGTCCAAGGTTTTGTCGATTTATTCCCCCTTCCTTTACGGTGCGGCGGTTGATGCCTTGTCTGATGGGAGCATGCCGCTCTTTGCGCTGGGGGCTGTTGGATTGATCGTGGCCTATGGGGGCGCGCGTATCATTTTGCGCGGGTTTGAACAGTTGCGCGATGTGGTCTTTGCCGTAGTTGGGCAACGGGCCTTGCGCCGTTTGGCTTTGGAAACCTTTGTGCATATCCACCGCCTGTCGATGCGCTATCACATCACGCGCAAAACGGGTGGGCTTAGCCGTATTGTAGAACGCGGCGTTAAGGGCGTTGAATTCCTGTTGCGCTTTTTGTTGTTTTCAATGGGTCCATTGGTGCTGGAACTGTTGGGGATTGCGACAGTTATGCTGTTCGTTTTTGGCCCCGAATATATGGTGACAATCTTTATCACCATCGGGATTTATGTGTGGTTCACATTCGCGGTCACCGAATGGCGCGTGAAACTGCGTCGCAAGATGAATGAACAGGATACCGATGCCAATCAAAAGGCGATTGATAGCCTGCTAAACTTTGAAACAGTAAAGTATTTTAGTGCCGAACAACGCGAGGCGGATCGGTATGACGGGGCGATGCGCGGTTACGAAGAAGCGGCACTGAAAACCAGTTATTCCTTGGCCTTCCTGAATTTTGGCCAATCGCTGATCATCACATTGGGGTTGATTGCCGTCTTGGTCATGGCGGCCAACGCGGTTCAGGCAGGCACGATGAGTGTTGGGGATTTTGTGATCGTCAATGCCTATATGATTCAAATCACCATGCCGTTGAATTTCCTTGGAACAGTATACCGCGAAATCCGCCAAAGCTTGGTTGATATGGGGGATATGTTTGATCTGCTGGATCAACCTGCAGAAATTAAGGATGCCCCAAATGCCAAAGATTTGACCGTCACGGGCGGGCATGTGCGCCTTAGGGATGTGCATTTCGGCTATGATCCTGCGCGGCCTATTTTGCAAGGCGTGGATATTGATGTCCCCGCAGGTCAAACCGTGGCGATTGTTGGCCCCTCAGGATCAGGGAAATCCACGATTGGGCGGTTGTTGTTCCGGTTTTATGATGTGGGTCAGGGCGGGCTTAGCATTGATGATCAGGACGTGCGGGATGTGACCCAAACCAGCCTGCATCGCGCAATCGGTGTGGTGCCCCAGGACACGGTTCTGTTTAACGACACGATTTATTACAACATCGCCTATGGCCGCGATCACGCCACACGTGCCGAGGTTGAGCAGGCGGCCAAAGACGCCCAAATCCACGATTTCATCATGTCGCTGCCCGAAGGGTATCAAACCCAAGTGGGTGAACGCGGCCTGAAATTATCAGGCGGGGAAAAACAACGTGTGGGGATTGCCCGCACCCTGTTGAAAAACCCACCGATCCTGTTGTTGGATGAGGCGACATCGGCGCTGGATACCGAGACAGAGCATGAAATCCAAGACGCGCTGGCCCGCGCGGGCGAGGGGCGCACCGTCATTACCATTGCCCACCGCCTCTCCACCATTGCGGATGCGGATCGCATCATCGTGTTGGAAAAAGGACTGGTTGTGGAAGAGGGGAAACACGACGACCTCTTGGCCCGCAATGGTCGCTATCACGCACTATGGTCGATGCAGCAATCAGGCGAGGAATAGGCGTCGCGCAACTGCGTTGACCACGCAATAAAGTCCTCTGTATAATATTCGATCCTCTACAAGATCAGGGGAGTGCCTGCCTGGGTAGGCGCAAAAGTGTGGCGCAGCAACATGTGCTTGTTCGGAACCACAGGCCAAAGTTTCAAAGTATTGATAGGGTGAAAGCGCCTGCCGAGGGGTAGGCAGGCGCTACCCGGCGGTGCTGCCGCGTGGGACAAGTTTGTTGGGTTTTCGCATTATGCAGAGGTCTTCAGAATGTGGTGTTAATCGCCCAGCTACTCTAAATGACGCGCTCTCTCGCTCCACCAGAGAGCGCTTGGGAAAAGAGCAGACTTCACTGAATTCTAGGGGCGATGACTCTTACCAATGCACGAATTGGTCGGCGCATTGTTGCATGCGCAGACCATTTATTTATTCCGCTGCGTCAGGCAGGGGCATTATCACGGGTTTTGCAGGATTTAGGTGATCCTCATCCCAAATGATTTCCGTGGTCTTTGTGCGGCGTGCTTGACGACGCAGGGACCAATCCTTGGCAGCCTTGCCATGACGCGATGCCCCAAGGCGCACCAATAGGCGGCCAATCCACATCACATAGGTTTCAATCCATACCCGCACCGCCAAAAGCGAGGGGGTAAAGACCAAGGTCAGAACCGTGGCAATCCCCAAACCAAAAACCACAGCTGTGGCCAACTGTTTCCACCACAGCGCTGTGGGGCTGTCGATGGAATAGCCACCGCTGATGAAATCAAGGCTCAGCCCGAACATCATCGGCGCAAGGCCCGCCATTGTTGTGATGGTGGTCAGCAACACGGGGCGAATACGTTGTTCGGCGGTGCGAATAATCGCCTCAATCCGCGGCATTGTTTGGCTAAATTCCTGATAGGTGTCGATCAAAACGATGTTGTTGTTCACAACAATCCCCGCCAGCGCCACAATCCCCGTTCCTGTCATAATGACCGAGAAGGGTTGTTGCATGACCAACATCCCAATCAATACGCCCACTGTGGATAGAACCACCGCGATTAGAACCACGAATGAGTTATAGAAACTGTTGAACTGCGCTAGTAGGATAATGAACATCAATGCAAGGGCCGCTGAAAACGCGCTCATCAAAAAGGCTTGGCTTTCGTTTTGTTCGTCCTGATCCCCTGTCCATTCCCATGAAATACCTGCGGGCAGGGACATGGCGTTGATCTGTTCGGTTAGATATTCGATACGTTCATTGGCGTTGATGATGACGTCGCTTTCTTCGCCGTTTTCATCAATCACAGTGCGTTTTGCGTCCGATGCCACGCCTGCCTTAATGTCGAAATACCGCTTTTTGTCGATGCGATTGATTTCGGCCAATTTCTCAACGGGCTTGCGTGTGATAAAGTTTGACAGCGGCACCAAACCATCGCTTGTGCGCACCTTTAGAGTGTCCAGCGTGGCAAGCAGGCGATGTTCCTCGGGCATGCGCACGCGGATTTCAACCTCTTCATCGCTGCTGTCAACGCGCATGGTGTCAAGCAAGATCCCCCGTGTAACCAATTGCACCATCGCCCCCACGGTGGCCACATCGGCCCCATAACGGCCCGCCTTTTGAACATCGACGTCAATTTGCCAATCAATACCAGGAAGGGGGCGTGTATCTTCGATCTGGGTCAAGGCCTGTGTTTCATCAAAGACGGCGCGCATATCCGCCGTGGTTGCCAGCAAATCTTCCCAATTGTCGCCTTTCAGGCGCAGGTGAACGGGTTTTGCCGTTGCAGGACCGCGGCCTAATTCTAAAACTTCGATCTGAATACCCGGAATTTCCTGCAGTGCGGCGGACAATTCGTCAATCACGATGTCACCGTCCAATTCGGGGCGATCCTTGCGATCTTCCCACGGGACGGTTTCCAATTGGATTTGTCCAATTGTATCTTTGGGCGCGCTGGCCCCTGCGGTGTTTTGGTTTAATCCCCCCGCACCCGCAAAGGCAAAGACAGATGAAATGCCTGGATGCTGCAAAACAATCTCTTCTGCTTGGCGCACCAGTTCATCTTTTTCATGAAGCGATAGGTTTCCGCGTGCCTTTACATAGACGATCGCCTGTTCAGGTTCGGATTCCACAAAAAATTCAACGCCCAAATTGTTTTCACCAAAATAGGAAAAGACGGCCATGGAAAATCCAATAACGCCTGCAATACTGACCAAGGGCATAATTGGATTGCCCGCAATCAATTTGATGATCCAGCCAAAGAAGGTGCGTCGGTATCCATATGTCACACGTTTGGCCTGCCGTTCGATTTTGACCGCGCCCAAAACCATGGACGCAATTGCGGCCGCAGCAATAAACATCGCAATACCAAGGGCCGTTGCCATCCGGCCATCTGCGACGTCCAATCCCAACAGATAGCTGGGGTTTAATGCCTGCATCGCTGCCAAAAATAGGCCATAGATCGCAACAGGCACCAATACCGCACGCACCACCCATGGCAGCGTAGCACGCAGCGCGTTTGACCCTGTGGCGAATGTGCGGGACACTCGCCCCGATACGCCGCCCATGATGGGTAGGAAAATCAACGCTACCACCAAAGATGCGCTAAGAACAAAGATCAGCGTGACAGGCAGCATGCCCATGAATTGCCCGGGAACACCCGGCCAGAACAGCATGGGTAAAAACGCACATAGAGTTGTTGCGGTTGAACTGACGATAGGCCAAAACATCCGCTTGGCCGCTTCGACATAGGCGCTCATCGGGCCGCTCCCCTCTTGGATGCGTTTGTCAGCGTATTCCACCACAACAATCGCCCCATCCACCAACATGCCCACCGCAAGGATCAGGCCGAACATCACGATGTTTGAAATGGTGATCCCCATCACGCCCAACAGCACGAAACACAACAAGAATGACGTTGGGATGGAAAAGCCCACCAGCAAGGCCGCCCGCGTTCCAAGGGATGTCAAAACAACGATCATCACCAAGGCAATTGCGGTTAAAACCGATCCTTCCAATTGGCTAACCATGGAATCGACAACGCGGCTTTGATCGTTTGAGGTGCCCATGTGCACCGCTGCGCGTAAATCTTGGGGCCAGGCGTCAATTTCTGCTTCGACCATTTCGCGCACTGCTGTGGCTGTGTCGATCAGGTTGAAACCTTTGCGTTTCACGACCTGCAGTGCCACGGTTGTTTCGCCGTTAAAACGCGCGGTCCCTTCACGATCTTCAAAGGTCAGTTTGATTTCCGCCAAATCGCCCAGTGTGATCACGCGGTCGCCATTCGTTTTGACGGGCAGGTCGTAAATATCCTGCACCTCATCGAAACTGGATGGGATTTTCACCGCGAATGTGCCCTGTGCGCTGTCCACTTCGCCTGCTGCGATCAATTGGTTGTTGTTGCGTACAACATTGATCAATTCACCTGCGGTGACGTTATAGCTTTCAAGGCGCAAAGGGTCGATTGTGACCTCGACCATTTCATCGCGCTGGCCTGAAATCGCTGCTTCCAGAACCGCATCCATGCCTTCGATCTTTTCCTGCAAATCTTTAGCGATCTTGGTCATCGTGCGTTCGGGAACCTGTCCCGTTAGGTTCACAATTATGATCGGGAATTCGGAAAAGTTAATTTCGTTGATCGAATATTTTTCGGCACCCGATGGAAAATTCGCCTCGGCCGCATTCATGGCGTCGCGCACGTCTGCCATGGTTTTGGTTTTGTCCCAGCCAAATTCAAATTCCAACGCAACACCCGCATAGTTTTCAGATGCGGTGGCGGTCATTTTTTTTAGGCCGTCAATATCGCCCAATTCCGTTTCCATTGGGCGCACCAAAAGCGTTTCACTGTCCCCTGCGGAAATGCCGGGAAAGGGCACAGAAATGAACAATGCGGGGATTTCGATGTCAGGTTCACCCTCTTTGGGAAGGCCCGTGTAACTAAATATCCCTGCAGTTAGCGACACAATAATCAGCGCAATGATCATACGCGCGCGTTCTGATGCCCAATCGACTAATCCTGTCATTGGCCCAACTCCCGATAGGTTGGATCAACAACGATCCCGTCGATCACATATTCCTGACCGACGACGATGATGCTAACCTCAGGATCCAATCCCGATACCCATACCCCATTTGGGGTGTCGCGCAGCAGGCTGATTTCCACAAACTTGGTCGCGTTATCCGCGAGGATCGTGCGCACACCCAATGCACCCGAATCGTTCAGCGTAAGCGAGGATTGCGGGATTAAATGCGCGGCTTTGCCGTCTGAGGCAATCAGGATGTCGGCGGTTTGCCCATCCGCGATGGTCATATCGGGGTTTGGAATTTCCAATTCAACACGGAAGGTGCGCGTCAATTTATCCGCTGACCGCGATAGGAAGGTTACATTGCCAGATACCTCTGTCCCGTCCAACAGACGAGCACCCGCACGCGCGCCCACGGTGACGCGATCACGCTCTGTTTCGGGAACAAATCCCACGATTTTAATGGGGTCCAATTGGATCACAGTTGCGCAGGCCGACCCAGGTTGCAGCAGGCTGCCGATTTCGGCGGTATCGCTTTCCAATAGGCCACCAAAGGTTGCTTTGATTGTCAGGCGATCAATCTCTTTTTGTGCGGCGGCAACGGCGGCTTCGGCGGATTGGATGCGCGAACTTGTTGCATCAAACCCTGCTTTTGCGCTTTCCACTGCGGCTTCGGCAGAGCGTACAGCCGCCTGAGTGGACGCGACACGTGTTTCTGACGCAAATCCACCTTGGGCCAGTTTATCTGCAGCGTTAAAGTTGATTTTTGCTTCTTCTAGGCGTGCTTTCGCCTCGTCTTGACGGGCTTGGGTTTCTGGAACGCGGGCTTCTGCCTCTTTCAGGCGGGCAATGGCATCTGCCAAATTCGCCTCGCGCGTGCCGGGGTCCAATTCACATAGTGTTTCACCCGCGGCCACTACATGGCCTTTGCGCAGGGGTTGATTGATCACTTGTCCCGATGTTTCGGAACGCAGAACGACACTGCGCGCGGCCTCGGTCTGACCGCGCAGCACAACCGCGCTGTCAATTTCACGGGCGGTTGATTTCAGCGCGACCACCTTAATCAATGGGCGTTCGCTTGGGGCCTCCGCGGGTGCTTCTGTCTCGGCACTCTCGTCCTCGACCACAACGTCATTCACCAATGGAGTGTCCTTGGAAGCCTCCCACAAAATCGTGGGGGATGCCCCACCTGCGACTTGACGCACAGCGTCACGTTCAAAGACAATTAAATATAAAACGGCAACCACAACAACAGCCGTGATCAAGGACGTAATGCGCATAATCTTCCTTCCAACGAATTGGCAAACGGGTAAAACGAAACCCAATTTAGCCGTCACTTAGCAGATATACGCTAAACCCGCCAGTTTAGATTAATGAATTCCTCACATTTTTTTGCAGGTGCAGCAACGCAATCTTGCTCTTGGATTCCTTTTCAGTTGGGTCTACAAAACCTGAAATACAAGATGTGAGGTCCGCCGTGAGCAATACAGATAGCTTTATCGATGAAGTCAGCGAAGAAATCCGCCGCGAAAAATTGTTTAAAACCTTTCGCAAATACGGCTGGATCGGCGTTGCGCTGGTTGTGATCGTTGTGGGCGGCACAGGGTATCGCGAATACAGCCGCGCTGCGGAAAAAACCGCCTCGGAAACATTTGGCTCGTCTGTGTTAGAGGCTTTGCAAGAAAACGATCCATCCGCACGTGTTGCGCAATTGGACACCATCTCTGCCCCCAATGCATCGGCGGGCGCGATGATTGCCATGTTGCAGGCCGCGGAACTGGCATCGGACAAAGATGGGGCAGGGGCCGCCGCCAAGCTTGAGGCCGCGGCCGTCAGTGGGAATTTGGATCAGATGTACCGTGATATCCTGAATTTCAAACGTTTGACTGTTGCCGAAAGCGGGATTGACGCAGGCGCACGTCGCATGGGGTTTGAACAGCTGGCTACACCGGGCAACCCACTGCGTCTCTTGGCCGAAGAACAATTGGCGCTTCTTGATTTGGCGTCAGGTGACAGTGCAACGGCAGTAAACCGCCTGTCCATGATCCTTGAGGATGCAGAGCTCACTCAAGGCTTGCGTCAACGTGCAGGACAGTTGATGATCGCCTTGGGGCAGGATCCAAACGGGCAATAGCACCCCATAAATAAGGAGCAGGGGGAATGATGTTTCGTGTCGTCGCCACATTGACAGTTTGTGCCATCGCTCTTGCAGGGTGTGAGCAGCCACAGCCCATCATCCCGGGCAAGCGTGAAGCCGTTGATGCCCTGATCCAGGACGCGCCAGCCCGCGCAGAAATCGTTAATAAATCCGTGGCCTTTCGTGCCCCGAGCATGAGCACAAATGCAAATTGGCCGCAAGGACACGGAACCGCACGCACCCGTACGACCCATCCCACATTGAGCGCAAATCCCCAGTTGAAGTGGAGCGTTCCGATTGGCGTCGGCGATGGCCAACGCACGCGGATCACGGCCGATCCTGTTGTGGCCGATGGGCGCATTTTTACCGTTGATGCCGAAGCCCGCCTAAGCGCGCATGCCACATCAGGTGCCGCCCTTTGGTCCATCGACCTAACTCCACAGGGTGAGGGCAAGGGCGAGGCGACAGGCGCAGGCATCGCCTATGGCAATGGGACATTGTTTGTGGCAACCGCCTATGGCGTGTTGCATGCGATCAATCCAACCAATGGCGCGATCCGTTGGTCACATTCCTTGCGTGGTGCGGGGAACACGCGCCCCACCTATTATGATGGCTTGGTCTATGTCATCAGTTCGGATCGCACCGCATGGGCGATCGAGGCAGACAATGGCCGTGTCAGATGGCAAATTGATGGTGTGGACGATGTGAACAATCGCATCGGATCAACCGCCCCTGCTGTTTCCGATAAATTCGCCCTGTTCGGTTTTGGCTCGGGAGAGGTTCAGGCCGTGTTCCGCAAGGGCGGATTGGTGTATTGGAACTCATCCCTTAAGGGCGCGCGCGCTGGACGGGCAGAAGGCGCCGTTGTTGATTTGGGTGCAAGCCCCGTAATTGCGGGAGCGCGTGTTTATGCGGCGGGCGCATCAGGGCGCATGGTTGCTATGTCACTGGGTGATGGCGAACGCATTTGGACCAATAATCAGGGTGTGCGCGGTCAGCTATGGCCCGCGGGCAATGCAATTTTCGCCCTAAATGATATGAACCAATTGATCCGTGTGGATGCATCCAATGGCGAAACGCTATGGGCCGTTGATTTGCCGAATTTCCGTAAAATCAGCCCGCGGCGCAGCTCAGAAATCGTAGCCCACTATGGTCCCGTTCTGGCGGGGGGGCGCATTTTGGTGGCCTCAAACGACGGTTTGTTACGTCAATTTGATCCATCTAATGGCGCGTTGATTGGCAAAATCGGAGTACCGGGTGGAGCGACAACTCATCCTGCCATAGCGGGCGGGGTTTTATACCTTGTTTCAGGGGACGGGCAATTGCACGCTTTTCGTTGATGAAAAAGTGGTGTATGCGGGGCTCTCAATCGACTTTAGGTTCTGAACATGAGCTTTTCTTTGGCCGTTGTTGGCCGCCCCAATGTGGGCAAATCCACCCTATTTAACCGTCTTGTTGGCAAACGGTTAGCGCTGGTTGATGATCAGCCGGGCGTCACCCGTGATCTGCGCGAAGGCGAAGCGCGCCTTGGGGATCTGCGGTTCACCGTGATTGATACCGCGGGGCTTGAGGATGCAACAGACGACAGTTTGCAGGGCCGCATGCGCCGTTTGACGGAACGCGCGGTGGATATGGCGGATATCTGTTTGTTCATGATTGACGCCCGTGTCGGTGTCACACCTGTCGATGAAATTTTTGCGGAAATCCTACGCAAACGGGCAAAACACGTCTTTTTGGCCGCGAATAAGGGCGAAGGGGCCGCCGCAGATGCAGGGGTGTTGGAGGCCTGGAACCTTGGCCTTGGCGAACCCTTGCGCATATCGGCCGAACATGGGGAAGGCATAGGTGATTTGCTGGCCGCCCTGATGCCCATTGCCGATGAATTCCAAATGCGCGCCGAGGCCGAAGCGGCCGAGGCAGAAATCGACATCATCGGGGAAATTTCCGAGGATGACGAATATGAATATCAAATGCCCACGAATGCCAAACCGCTACAGGTTGCGGTTGTCGGACGCCCCAATGCAGGGAAATCTACGCTGATCAACAAAATTTTGGGCGAAGATCGTTTGTTAACAGGCCCCGAGGCGGGGATCACCCGCGATGCTATTTCTCTGAAAATGGATTGGGGCGGCGTGCCCATGCGCATCTTTGACACCGCTGGTATGCGTAAAAAGGCCAAGGTACAGGACAAGGTTGAAAAACTTTCTGTCTCTGACGGTTTGCGCGCGGTGAAATTTGCCGAAGTGGTTGTTGTGCTGCTGGATGCGGCGATCCCCTTTGAAACGCAGGATTTGCGCATCGCGGACCTTGCCGCGCGAGAGGGGCGTGCAGTGGTGGTTGCCGTGAATAAATGGGATATTGAAGACGAAAAGCAGGAAAAGCTGCGCGATCTGAAAGAGGCCTTTGAACGCCTATTGCCCCAGCTGCGCGGCGCCCCTCTGATCACCGTATCCGCACGTACTGGCCGCGGTTTGGATCGGTTGCAGGCGGCGATTATGCGCGCGCATGAAATTTGGAACCGTCGCATCCCAACCGCGCAGTTGAACCGTTGGTTGGCGGGGATGGTCGAAATGCATCCACCCCCCGCACCCGCAGGACGCCGCATCAAACTGCGGTATATGACACAGGCCAAATCGCGCCCCCCAGGATTTGTGGTGATGTGTTCCCGCCCTGATAAATTGCCCGAAAGCTACAATCGTTATTTGGTCAACGGATTGCGCGAAAGCTTTGATTTGCCGGGAACGCCCATCCGCCTGACCATGCGCGGGCAGGGGGATAAGAATCCTTATAAGGATAAGAAAAAGGCAGCCCCGTCACGCCTGCGCAAGCATTTGGAAGGCAAGCGTTCGACCTGAGTGGTTTCCGTTTTGTGGGCAAATCCTAAGTTCGGTTGTGTCTCAACGGTTCTAATGCCCGTGGGCGGTTAATGGGGCTAAGGCAACGAAGTTCTCGCACCGATTTGCCAAAGGCAAACCTACGGTTTGACGGGACACGCGTGGACTGGATCATAGGCGATATACCCAAGCGCCTTGATTTTGATCGATCAGTTCTAGGCACCCAGCCAATCGTTAGATTAGCAAGGCGCTGCCCGCCCCATAGGCGGCGCCCTTGTCGCCACCTCGGGCAGCTTGGGGTTCTGTTCCAGCATGTCACTGATACGATCAAAATTAAGTCGCTAATGACTACGCCTTTGCTTGCGCTCAGACTGCGCATGATCCGGGCGTGCAAGAACAAAATGTGATCGTTATCACCCTGCAAACGCCAGATTTTTCACTAAGCTAGGTGTTATCTATGCCAACGCACCCTCGGCAGTGATCTGTGTGTTGCCACCCAGATAACCGTGCAAGACGGCGGGTAGTGCGACGGACCCATCAGGTTGCTGACCATTTTCCAGCACCGCGATCAAGCAGCGACCCACGGCTAGGCCTGATCCGTTCAGCGTGTGGACAAATTCGGGTTTACCGCCTGCCTCTGGTTTGAAACGGGCGTTCATTCGGCGCGCCTGAAAATCACCACAGACAGAGACAGAGGAAATTTCGCGATAGGTGTTTTGGCCGGGCAACCACACCTCGATATCATGGGTGCGCCGTGCGCCTGCGCCCATATCGCCTGTGCACAAAACAACCGTGCGATAGGGGAGGCCCAGTTTTTCCAAAATCGCCTGTGCGCAGCCTGTCATACGATCCAATTCAGCGCGGGAATGATCAGGATGCGTGATGCTGACCATTTCCACCTTTTCAAACTGGTGCTGACGCAACATGCCCGCAGTGTCGCGGCCCGCTGATCCCGCCTCGGAGCGGAAACATTGGGTATGCGCTGTCATGCGGATAGGCAAATCGGCCTCTTCCAACACATCGCCAGCAACCGTGTTGGTTAGGGTTACTTCGGATGTGGGGATCAACCACCACCCGTTTGTTGTTTGATAGCTGTCTTCGGTGAATTTCGGCAATTGTCCTGTGCCAAACATCGCCTCATCGCGCACCAAAACGGGCGTCATTGTTTCGGTCAGCCCATGTTCATTCACATGCGTGTCCAACATGAACTGCGCCAAGGCACGGTGAAGCCGCGCCATCGCGCCGCGCAACACGACAAAGCGCGAACCAGAGAGTTTCGCCGCCGTTTCAAAATCCAATCCGCGTGCGGCAGGCAGGTCATAATGTTCCTTGGCGCCCGCGATTTCGGGCGGGGTGCCCCAGCGGTGTATTTCCACATTATCCGCCTCATCCGCACCATCGGGAATATCATCATGGGGCAGGTTGGGCAGACGGGCAAGCGCATCTGTCAATGCCTCATCCAATTCCTTGGCACGGGCATTCATTTCGCCGACTTCGGCCTTTTTCTCGGCCACCAAGGCGCGCAGGCGTTCAAATTCCGCCTCATCTCCACGGCCCTTGGCGGCACCCACCTCTTTGCTGGCCTTATTCTGTTCGGCCTGCGCGGTTTCGGCCGCAAGGATTGCGGCACGACGATCGCCATCAATTTTCAAAAGGCCCGAGGACGCATCCGACACCCCACGACGCGCCAAAGCGGCATCAAAAGCAGCAGGGTTTTCACGAATGGCACGAATATCATGCATTGGGATGTCTCCTCAGGTGTAACGACTCTTTCTGCGGGCCTTATGCATGATTTTTTTTCGCAGGGGTAGAGGGGGAATTTGATCGTTGTGTTTTGGGATATGTGGGTGGGCCTATGTGGTTGGCCGTTGATGAGATATTCAAGGCCCCAACCCGACCTCGGATGGCGCAGAACGTGCATTCCGTTTTGCCGTAGCCACACTACGGTTTGATGGGAGAGGTCGACGCATGCCAATCTGGCGATTGGCTCATGTTTTTGATCTGACTGCTGCCCGCCCAGATCAAGCGCGGTCGAAGCAAAGTGAAGACTAATCGCGCATGATCAGCCCACGCCCGTCCCCAAGGGCGGGGGCTTCATTTCATTCAGCCCAGTTAACCGCCCACGGGCGTTTATGTCATTTATTCAATATAGAGGGCATACTAGCCAATTTACGCCAGCAACCATGCTTCCCAGGCGTCTTTCAATAACGTGTAATGCGTTCCCTCGGGCATCCAGTGCTTGGGCCATTCCACATTTTCTTCAAGCGAAAGATTGGCGACGGTGCCTGATCCGAAATTGTTGTTCAGATCAAATTGGTTGAGCGCAAACTTCAGTTGCGTTTTAAAGCCTTTGATTAAACACTCTGCGACTACCTTCGCCTTTCCCAAAAAATGTCTGATGCATGAAACAAGTCACATTGGACAAATTCTGTGACCGATAAGTTGGTTCCAATATTGGCTCCAGAAAAGTCACAGCCTACAAACTTTAGATTTGACAGATTTTTATCATCTAAATTTACCCCGATTAATAATGCGTTGCGTATTACGAACGCGGTACTTGGTTTGTCTGCACTCTCAATTTTTCTCGTTCAACTTGATCTGCTGTTCTGTCTCCAATAACGTCAAAGGCCGTCTGCACATCTAATCGTGTGTTAGACGAAGTTAAGGGGGCTGGGGAGCTTCGCTTTGTCGGACTAAATGATCGCAAAACTATCGGGTTAGCATTAATGTAGCTTACCAATATTTGCATGACTTGCACGTGAACATCCAAGTTGTTTCGAGTAAGACGGCCCAATGCAAGTAAAGATCCGATCCGAACTTCGATGTTGGCTACCGTTCGCTCCACAATTTTTCGAACAGAGTCTTCAAACTTTACCGTTTTCTCTGCACCCAGCCCCACCACCGCGACATTGATGCGGTCGGTGATCAATCCCTCTTCCTCGGCCAATGTTTGGCGGCAGGTGTAATGTAGGCGGATCATTGTCACGGGCAGGGCGATCAAACCTACGAGTGCAGCGATTAAAACAGGGATCGCCAAAATAATCTGCCGAAGGTGATCCGCGTTTGTACCGACGGTTCCAAGATGATGTATCAACAATAGGACCGAATAGGCGGTGGTCCCAATCAGCACGAGGACAAAGATGGCCCAGGTCACAGCGACGGGACCTGACAAACGCCATAGCGATTTCAACAATGTATCGAGGTTTGTGGGCAGATTGCGCCAAGGGCATAGCAGGGCGAAAAGCATTAACCCGAGGATCACCAGCATTACGGTACCAAAGTTTGTATAATTTGAAAACAGGGTCACCTAAATACCGCGTTCGTTAAATTCTCCCATAGGTTGAATGCGAATTTAATGCTCGTCAACGGCTAACTGTGCCTCAGATGGTATCGGGGTATTCTGTTCCAAAAGGGAGCGCACCACGCCATGCATCCCCCAAAACGGGCGGGGCGCGCACCGACGTAACACCGATGTTATACCGACGTGATACAGATCGTGAAAAACCGCCCCGTTAAACGGTTAATCCACCTTGCAAACCCCGGGGCCAGCGCATAGGTTTCCGCCAACGCAAAATAAAAAGAAGGATGGCACCGACATGGGTGGTATTGAACAATTTATTCCGCTGATACTGATTTTTGCGATCATGTATTTCCTTATGATCCGTCCCCAGCAGAAAAAGATCAAAGAGCATCAGAAGATGGTGCAAAATCTGCGCCGTGGTGATGTTGTTGTGACCCAAGGTGGATTGATCGGTAAGGTTGCAAAGGTCAAAGAAAACAACGAATTGGACCTTGAATTGGCCGAAGGTGTCAAGGTGCGCGTTGTGCAATCAACGATAGCGGATGTGGTTTCAAAAACTGAACCTGCCAGCGATTAATTGACGAACTGAGGACGGCAAATATGCTCTTTATCGATCTGTGGAAAAAGGTCGTGATCTGGGTCGTTGTGGCCTTGGGTTTGGTGTTGGCACTCCCCAACGCCTTTTACGATCGTGTGGAGCAGTTTAATGACGCTGAAAAGGCGATTGAGGTTGGGTTTGATACCCCTGAAAATCGAGAAAAAACAGGACTTTGGCCGTCGTTTTTGCCCTCTGGTTTGGTGAACTTGGGTCTGGATTTGCGTGGTGGTGCACATCTGCTGGCCGAGGTGCAGGTGGCCGATGTATATGCGCAGCGGATGACAGCCCTGTGGCCTGATGTGCGCGACGTATTGCGCCCTGAACGCGCCACCGTGGGCACCATCCGTTTGCAAAAAGGCGCCCCTGATGAACTCCGCGTCAAAATCTCGGAACCTGCGGGTATGGACCGTGCATTGCAGTTGGTACGTGGGTTGTCCCAACCCGTGACCTCCCTTGGTGGCGCAATGAGCAATGATTTGGATATACGGGCCGAGGGCGATGAAATCGTTGTTACCCTAAGTGCCGCAGAACAGGCCGCAACCACCGAGCGCACATTGCGTCAAGCGCTGGAAATCATTCGCCGCCGTATTGACGAGGTGGGCACACGCGAACCCACCATCCAACGTCAGGGCGCGGATCGTATCTTGATTCAAGTACCAGGGATCGGATCGGCGGCCGAGTTGAAAGAGATCATCGGAACCACAGCACAACTGACGTTCCAACCCGTCGTTGGACGCGGTGGCAACCCCGATGTCCCTGCAGGTGCCGGGAATGAGGTTCTGCCGTCGCTGAATGACGAAGGTGTCTATTATACGCTTGTCTCTGCCCCCGTTGTCACGGGCGAGGAATTGGTGGATGCCCAGCCCAGCTTTGATCAAAACAACCGTCCTGCGGTGAACTTCCGTTTTAACCCAACAGGTGCACGTGCGTTCGGGGATTACACGCGCGACAATATCGGCAGCCCCTTTGCCATCGTGCTGGATGGCGAGGTGATCAGCGCCCCTGTGATCCAATCCCATATTCCGGGCGGTTCTGGCATTATCACCGGCAGCTTCACGGTTGAGGAAAGCACCAATTTGGCGGTCCTGTTGCGGGCAGGGGCACTGCCCGCAGGTTTAGAATTCCTTGAGGAACGTACAATTGGTCCTGAACTGGGCGCAGATAGCATTAAGGCCGGGCAAATCGCCTGTATCGTTGCGGGGATTGCCGTGCTGATCTTTATGGTGCTGTCCTATGGATTGTTTGGCATCTTTGCCAATGTTGCCCTGATCATCAACGTGGGGCTGATCTTTGGTTTGCTGTCACTGGTGGGCGCAACCCTGACATTACCAGGGATTGCAGGGATTGTTTTGACAATCGGTATGGCGGTGGATGCCAATGTGTTGGTGTTTGAACGCATCCGCGAAGAAATTCGCGCAGAAAAGGGGCCCGCGCGGTCCATTGAACTGGGCTATGAAAAGGCGATTTCGGCGATCACTGATGCCAATGTGACCACATTCATTACGGCGGTCATTCTGTTTGCCATGGGCTCTGGCCCTGTGCGTGGATTTGCGATTACGCTGGGTCTAGGAATTCTCACCTCGGTCTTTACGGCCATTTTTGTAACGCGCCTGTTGGTGGTGATCTGGTTTGATCGCGCCCGTCCAAAGAAGATTGAGGTGTAAGATGCGTCTTAAACTTGTTCCAACCGTCACGAATTTTGATTTCTTTAGCCGTTCCAAGGTGTGGCTGGGCATTTCGGGTGTGTTCATGGTGATCGCGCTGATTTCGTTCCTGTTGCAAGGATTGAATTTCGGCATTGATTTCCGCGGCGGCACAACCATCCGAACAGAAAGCACAACTGAAATTAACGTCGGCACCTATCGCGATGCCTTGGCCCCATTGGAATTGGGCGACATCATCATTTCCGAGGTGTTTGACCCAAGTTTTGACGCTGATCAACATGTCGCCATGATCCGTATTCAGGCCCAAGATGGCGAAGAGGCTGTGACCGCGCAAATGACCAAAGATGCCTTTACAGCGTTATCATCTGTTGATCCCGCGATCAAATTTGTATCAGTGGAAAGTGTTGGTCCCAAAGTGTCGGGCGAATTGATCCAAACCGCGATCATTGCAGTCATTCTGGCCATTGCGGCCGTGTTGTTTTATATCTGGCTACGCTTTGAATGGCAATTTGCGGTGGGCGCTGTTTTGGCCTTGGTCCATGACGTGTTGCTGACCATTGGTATTTTTTCCGAATTGCAGATCAAGTTTGATTTGGCAATCATCGCGGCGCTTTTGACCATTGTTGGTTATTCCCTAAACGACACCGTTGTTGTGTTTGACCGTGTGCGTGAAAACCTGCGCAAATATAAATCTAAACCGCTGAAGGATGTATTGAACCTGTCCATCAACGAAACACTTAGCCGGACAATGATGACATCTGTCACCACATTGATCGCGTTGATCGCCCTATTGGTTTTGGGTGGGGATGTGATCCGCGGCTTTGTCTTTGCGATGACATGGGGCGTGATTGTGGGCACCTATAGTTCGATTTTCGTAGCCTCTGCGATCCTGATGGCTTTGGGCGTAAAACGCGATTGGAGCAAACCGAATAATGAGGCGGGCACACAGGTTCCGCAGGTATAAATCATATGCGTTTGAATGAAATCAACTACACCGATGCGCTGCCTATTGATGGCTATGGTCCTGGGTTTTTTCGTGTCGGTGGTCAGGTCTATAACAGTGCAGTCCTGTGTTCGGGTGCAGGGGTTAGCGAATGGGGCGGGTACAGTGATACTGAAACGCTGTTGACACTGACGGGGCAGGTTGATGTTTTGTTCATTGGAACTGGCAAAGATACGCTGCACATCCCTGCGGATTTTCGCACCACGCTGGAAACCGCAGGACTGGGCGTTGAGGCGATGAATAGCCCCTCTGCCGCGCGGACCTATAATGTTCTGCTGTCTGAAGGGCGTCGTATTGCGGTTGCGTTACTGCCTGTAAGTGATCCTATCACTGAGGCGTGATCAAATTCATCTTTTGCAATGCATCATCATGGTGTAAGCCAGTGATATGACATTAACTGTTTCAAATCTAAGTGTTCTACGCGCCTCGCGCCATCTGTTGTCAGGTGTTGGATTTGAAGTATCCGCAGGTCAGGCGCTGATCCTGCGGGGGCCAAATGGTTTGGGAAAAACTACGTTGCTGCGGACCATTGCGGGATTACAGCCTGTGCATGAAGGACAGGTGGATATGCCCGAGGAGATGGCCGTTTATGCAGGGCATTTGGATGGCATCAAATCCACCCTAACGGTGCGCGAAAACCTGCAATTTTGGGCCAGCGTGTTTGGAACAGGGTCCATTGATGCGGCGATTGCAGCCTTTGACATGGACCACCTTATCGACAGAGCTGGGGGCATGTTATCGGCGGGGCAAAAACGGCGTTTGGGATTGGCCCGATTGATGGTGACAGGGCGGCCCATATGGCTGCTGGATGAACCCACGGTGTCATTGGACACAGTCGCGGTTGGCCAATTTGGCGATATGATCGCGGGGCATTTGGATCGGGGCGGCATGGCGGTGATTGCCACGCACATCGATTTGGGATTAGGCGCGCGGGCCGAAACATTAGATTTGTCCCAGTTCAAGGCCGCCCCAGAACAGCAATTCAACCCGAATGAGGCCTTTTTATGAGCGCGCTTTTGCTTCGGGATATACGGCTTGCCATGCGGGCAGGGGGCGGATTTGGGCTCAGCCTTGCGTTTTTCCTGATTGTTGTGGTTTTGGTGCCTTTCGGTGTTGGCCCCGAAATGGGCCTATTGTCGAAAATTGCGCCAGGGATTTTGTGGGTTGGGGCATTGTTGGCCTGCCTCTTGTCGCTTGATCGGATTTTCGCGCTGGATTTTGAGGATGGCACGCTGGACCTATTGGCGACAGCGCCACTTCCGCTTGAGGCGGTGGTCAGTGTGAAATCCTTGGCCCATTGGATCACCACTGGCCTGCCCTTGGTTCTGGCAGCGCCCGTTTTGGGGGTCTTGCTGGGCCTACAATCAGATGCGTTTTATTGGATTGTTCTATCACTTTTGCTGGGCACACCTGCGCTAAGCGTGATTGGGACATTTGGTGCGGCGCTGACTGTGGGGTTAAAGCGGGGCGGATTGTTACTGTCGCTTTTGGTCTTGCCACTCTACGTTCCAACGCTGATATTTGGCGCCGAACTCGCGCGCCGCGGGATCGCGGGGATGGATGTGGGCACGCTCATGTCACTTTTGTTGGGCATCACATTTGCCTCAATCGCACTGTTGCCCTTTGCATCAGCTGCGGTTCTAAAGGTTAACTTACGCTAAGGAGACGGAATGTCACTTTGGGAATATGCAAATCCAGTTAAGTTCCTGTCCTTTTCGGGCAAGATCGTTCCATGGTTCGCAGCAGGCGCTGCATTTTTCATCGCAGTTGGGCTTTATTGGGGATATTTCCTAACGCCTGATGATTACAAACAGGGTTCAACGGTTAAGATCATATACCTGCATGTGCCTGCGGCCCTGATTGCGATCAATGCGTGGTTTATGATGTTGGTCGCCTCGCTTATTTGGTTGATCCGCCGCCATCACGTCAGCGCGCTTGCGGCCAAGGCGGCAGCCCCCATTGGTATTGTGATGACGCTGATCACCCTGATCACAGGGGCGCTCTGGGGGCAACCGATGTGGGGCACATGGTGGGCCTGGGATCCGCGCCTGACCTCATTTCTGATCTTGTTTTTGTTCTATCTTGGGTATGTGGCGCTTTGGGCTGCTATTGATAATCCTGATACGGCGGCGAATTTGACCTCGGTTCTGTGTATGGTTGGGTCCGTTTTTGCAGTGCTAAGCCGATATGCGGTGTTGTTCTGGAGCCAAGGATTGCATCAGGGGGCGTCATTGTCTCTCGACAAGGAAAAGAATGTGGCCGATGTGTTTTACCAACCCTTGTTAATGTCGATAACGGGATTTGTGTTGCTGTTTGTGGCCCTTGTTTTGATAGGTACACGCACAGAAATCCGTATCCGTCGTGCCAGCGCGCTTCTTGCCCGAGAGAGAGGATAAGCCACGATGCCAGATTTAGGAAAATACGCCTTTGCGGTTTTGGGATCATATGCGGCGGGTTTGGCCCTGCTTGCGATCCTTGCGATATGGATGGTCATGCGCAACACAGCCGCACGCAAACGTCTGGAACAGATCGAGGGCGCGCGTGATGGCCAAAATTAAACCGCTGATGTTGCTACCCCCCCTGATTTTCGCGGGGCTTGCCGGGGTGTTTTACGTGGGGATGCAGCGCGATAATCCCAACGATTTGCCATCCACATTCATCGGCCAATCCGCACCCGCGATCACGACGGAAACCTTAGGGTCGTTTGAGGGAGTTGGGGCAGGGGATCTGAACGCAGGTGAAGTGAGTTTGGTCAATTTTTGGGCCAGTTGGTGTCCCCCGTGCCGCGCCGAACATCCCGTGTTGTTGGAATTGCAAGAGCAGGGCATGACTATTTACGGCGTGAACATCAAAGATGATCCTGCCCAAGCGATCAAATACATCAATGATGATGGCAACCCATTCGCGGGCATCGCGTTTGATCCTCAGGGGCGCACGGCGATTGATTGGGGTGTTACAGCCCCGCCTGAAACCTTTATCCTGGATGGGGATGGCACAATCCTATTTCGCTATGCAGGGCCATTGGTGGGATCAGATTACCTGCAACGCTTTTTGCCCGCCTTGGAACAGGCGCAGTCTAACTAAAACCCGACACAGCCTTTCGGATAGGTGTGGTCGTTTCGCTTCGCCCTACGCGGCGGCACCGCCGGGTCGCAGATCGGTTGTCATGCAGACGCCTATGTCATGACAACATTGCATTCAGCCTCACCAAAAATCCGCAGTGCATGTTACAATAAAAAAAGCCCGCAAAATGCGGGCCTTAGTCTTGGGAGAGGTTCACTTAGTAGTGAACAGAAAGGCTATCAATCGGCGTTGATTTGGGCGGTGCGAACTTGGTTAGGTCGATACCCTCAACGGCTGACTTATATTCCTCGACGGACGGTGTGCGCCCAAGGATCGCGGACAACACAACAACGGGTGTAGAGGCCAATAGGGATTCACCCGCCTTTTCAGGTGTATCCTCAACCACGCGGCCTTTGAACAAACGCGTTGATGTGGCCAGAACCGTGTCACCCTTGGCCGCTTTTTCTTGGTTACCCATACACAGGTTACAGCCAGGGCGTTCAAGGTAGAGTGTGTTTTCGTATTCTGTTCGCGCCGTTGTTTTTGGCGCGGCATCGTCGAATTCAAACCCTGAATACTTTTGCAACACTTCCCAATCGCCTTCTGCCTTCAACTCATCAATGATGTTGTAGGTTGGGGCCGTTACGACAAGCGGGGCGTTGAATTCAACGGACCCTTGCTCTTTTTCGACGTTGCGCAGCATTTGTGCGACGATTTTGATGTCACCCTTATGCACCATGCAGGACCCGACAAAGCCCAAGTCCACTTTCTTTTCTGAGTTATAGAAGGATACAGGGCGGATTGTGTCGTGGGTATAGCGTTTTGACACATCTGCGTTTGTCACATCTGGGTCAGCGATCATGGGTTCGTTGATCAAATCCAAATCAACCACAACTTCTGCGGCATATTTTGCATCCGCGTCAGGAGCCAAAGCAGGTTTTTCGCCTGACTTGATTTGCGCGATGCGTGCATCTGCGCGGTCCACCAACCCTTGCAACATTTGGGCATCGTTATCCATGCCCTTATTGATCATGATTTGGATGCGTGATTTCGCGATTTCCAAGGATTCGATCAAGGTTGCGTCCTCTGAAATACAGATGGAGGCCTTGGCTTTCATTTCGGCTGTCCAGTCGGTGAATGTAAACGCCTGGTCGGCCAACAATGTGCCAATGTGCACCTCGATGATGCGGCCTTGGAATACGTTGTCGCCGAATTGATCCAACATCTGCGCCTGTGTGGCATGCACAACGTCACGGAAATCCATGTGATCGGCCATTTTGCCCTTGAACGTCACTTTCACAGATTCTGGGATTGGCATTGTTGCTTCACCGGTGGCCAGTGCTAAGGCAACCGTGCCTGAGTCCGCGCCAAATGCGACGCCCTTGGACATACGTGTGTGGCTGTCGCCGCCAATGATGATTGCCCAATCATCGACTGTGATGTCGTTTAAAACCTTGTGAATAACGTCTGTCATTGGGTGATAGACGTCTTTTGGATCGCGGCCTGTGATCAACCCGAAATCATGCATGAACTTCATCAAACGCGGTGTGTTTGCCTGTGCTTTGATGTCCCAAACTGAGGCTGTGTGACAGCCTGACTGATAGGCGCCATCCACCAATGGGGACAGAACCGTTGCGGCCATCGCCTCAAGCTCTTGAGAGGTCATCAAACCTGTTGTGTCCTGTGAACCAACGATGTTCACTTTCACACGCACGTCTGATCCTGCCAGCAAGGGTTTGTCTGTCGCAACACCAACTGAGTTCGCGTTAAAGATTTTTTCAACCGCTGTTAGGCCCTGACCATCGCTTTCGATTTCCTTAGATGCGGCAAAGGCAGATTTTAGTGGAATACCAAGGATGTCACAGGCAAGGCTTTGAAGCTTTTTACCAAAAACAATCGCATAGGATCCGCCTGCTTTCATGAATTCGGTTTTCTGCGGGGTAAAGGATGCGGACATATCGACCAGTTCTTCACCATTTGCGCTGTATAGCTTTTTCTTTTTGGAATTGATCGTCAGAACGGTGCCTGTTTCGACCGAATATTTCTGTTCCAAAATGGGGCTGCCGTCGTTGTTTAGGATCGGCTTGCCATCTTCGCCCATTTTTTTGACCCAGTTTTTCAGATCAACACCAATACCACCAGTCACGCCAACAGTGGTTAGGAAGATCGGGGAAATACCGTTTGTGCCCGCAACAACGGGGGCAATGTTCACAAATGGGACATAGGGGCTTGCTTGTTTGCCGGTCCACAAGGCCACGTTGTTCACACCTGACATACGGGATGATCCAACACCCATGGTGCCTTTTTCCGCAATCAACATGACACGTTTATCAGGGTGTTGAAGTTTCAGCGCCTCGATCTCTTTCTGCGCTTGTTCAGAGATCATGCATTTGCCGTGCAATTCACGGTCAGAGCGAGAGTGCGCCTGATTACCAGGTGACAAAAGGTCGGTTGAAATATCACCTTCGGCGGCGATATATGTGACAACTTTGATTTCTTCTTCTACGTCTGGAAGTTTGGTAAAGAATTCCGCGTCTGAATAGCTTTCTAGGATGTCTTTTGCTACGGCGTTGCCTGCGGTAAACGCCTCTTTCAAACGGTCTGTGTCCGCGTCATATAGGAACACTTGGGACTTTAGGACCTCTGCGGCTTGCGCTGCCAAATCCACATCATCGCCCAATGCCACGTCCAACAAAACGCGCACAGATGGGCCGCCCTTCATGTGGGACAACAATTCAAACGCAAACTCGACTGAGATTTCTGCAACCTGCATCTGGCCCAAAACGATTTCTTTTAGGAACTCTGCCTTGACGCCTGCTGCGCTGGTCGTACCTGGAAGAGTGTTATAGATGAAAAACTTCAAAGATTGCTCACGATGCGCGTGGCCCGTGTCTTTGATTTGTCCGATGATTTCTTCCGTCAATGCGGCGTCATCAATGGGTTTTGGGTTCAAACCCTGTTCTTTGCGTTTTTCAATTTCTTCCAAATATGCAGCGTACAAGCTCATGGGTAACTCAACTTTTCGTATCTGTTTCAGTCCAAATATGACCGGGTCCAACAGGGTTGGATCGAATCATATCGCATTCTGTATACCTATGTATGCAAAGCCGATTTGAGGTGCAAGAGCTTTGCCACAAAGGCTGCGAACGCTGGGATCTCTTAATGAATTTCGGGATACCAAGCAAACCAAACAGCCATAAATCACAACAGATGCGACCATAGGCATCACCAGACTTGGCCAAGGTCACAATCAACACTTTCGCAGGGCTTGTCACAATTGCTCTCAAATGGTTGATTGGAAATTGTGGGGCGAACCCGCTATGTAGTTTTTGAGCAACGAGTTAAGGCGCACCATGATGAATATCCGATCGACACTTTTGGGTCTTATTACACTGTTGATGCTGTTTGTCGGACAGGCACAGGCAGAACGTGCCTTGGCCGTGGTCGAATTATTCACGTCTCAAGGGTGTTCATCCTGCCCGCCCGCAGATCACGTTTTGGGTGAATTGGCCCAAGAACGGGATATCATCGCGCTGTCCTATCATGTGGATTATTGGGACTATATGGGGTGGAAAGATATCTTTGGCCGCCCTGAAAATTCGCAGCGTCAGCGCGTATATGCCCACCGCATGAAGAAAAAGAACGTCTATACCCCGCAAATGATTATCAACGGGAACGCGGACGTTGTCGGGTCGCGCCCGATGGATGTGGCCAAGGCCGTGATGAATGCGAAAAAGCGTGCAATGCCCGTTTCAGTTAAAATTACACCAATTACGCAGGGGTTGTTGGTATCTGCGGCGTCAAATGGATTGAAAAATGGTACATATGACCTGATTGCGGTGGCGATCACGCCCAAGGCAGAGGTGCAAATCAAACGCGGCGAAAACCGTGGCAAAACCATCCGATATGTGAATGTTGTGCGAGATTTCAAACCGATTGGACGGTTGTCAAATGGACAGGTCCGCCTGACGATACCTGCGGTTGATGGGGCCAAATTGGCGGTTTTTGTTCAGGCGCAGGGGCAGGGGCCAATTGTTGGTGCGGCCCTTCAGGATTAATCGTCGTCCAGATCAACAAAACTGATCTCGCCTGCTGAAATCTGTCCCTGAATAGCGGAGACAAGTGCGGTCGCGGCCGCTTCACCCTCTATGGTTTTACGGCACCACGTTCTTCGATTTCCTCGCGAATGGTTTCGGTCATGCGTCGGGATAATCCGCCTAGGATAAATTCACTGACCTGTTCCATGCCATTTCCGTTTGCGTAACACGCCAATGACCATATCGGTTTGCGCCACGGTTTTCACGGCTGTTGCCACATCAACCGCCGCAATACGCGTTGGAATGTCCACAAAGGTAAAGACACCCGCCAAAACACGTTCGGCCAAGTCAGGATCAGTTTCGCTCAAGCCATTCATGACCTCATCCCGCAGATCATCTGATGCGGCCGTTAGAATTGCGGCGATGCGATCCTCGGGCAGAGTGGCAAAGGCGCGTTCGGGTTTATTATCCAACTGCGCCATTCGGCTTTGACCAATGCGATCAACTGCTTGTGGCGTTACGCCCGCCGTTTGTGAAGTGGCAAAGTTGATTTTGCGTGCGCGCGGCCCCGGCATTTCATCCAACAATGCGGCGGCCTTCGTGACATCCAGTTTTGGCAGGACCACGGCGGCGATTTCTGTCGTTTCGGCGTCCAGCAGCTTTAACAGCTCTTTTTCGTCCAACTGTTTGATGCGGCACCAGGGATCTTCGAACAATCGCACCCCTGCATCCTGACGCAGACGCCGCGCAGTGTCGTTTGTGATTTTCCCCTCAAGCAGGCGCAGCGCCGATCCCAACCCCCCTTGGGCTGTTAATCCAATGCTGTCCAATTCATGGGCAATTTTTCGATCACCTCGGCAAGGGTTGCACGATCAATCAGGCGCAAATCGGCAATTTCACGGGTTAAGTCCGCCTGCAAAGATGTTGGAAGTGTTGCCAAATCAATTTCGGTCCCTTCTTGCATCAGAAAACGAACCACAATGGCCGCTTTGGTGCTGGTACTCATGTCTTGGGTCAAGGGGACGGGGACGGGGTCAAGAATGTCGATGTCTTGGGGCATGGAACCTCGGGGCAGTGTTGTGCCCCAAGGCTTAGCTCGTAGCAGTTAAGGAATGCTTTCCCAAACTGGATTATTCGCCGAAAACACGCGCGAAAATCGTATCCACATGTTTTGTGTGATAGCCTAGGTCAAATTTCTCTTCGATTTCCTCGACAGAAAGCGCCGCTGTCACGTCCGCATCGCCCAAAAGTTCGGTTTTGAAATCTTTGCCTTCTTCCCAAACTTTCATCGCGTTGCGTTGTACCAAACGATAGGCATCTTCGCGGCTAACGCCTGCTTGGGTCAGGGCCAAAAGAACGCGCTGTGACATAACAAGGCCGCGGAATTTGTTCATGTTGGCCAACATGTTATCAGGATAGATCACCAATTTATCAACAACGCTGGTCAGGCGGGATAGGGCAAAATCCAATGTTACGGTCGCATCTGGGCCAATATTGCGTTCCACAGAACTGTGCGAAATATCGCGTTCATGCCACAGCGCCACGTTTTCCATCGCAGGCACCACGGCCATACGCACAAGACGCGCCAAACCTGTGAGGTTTTCTGTCAAAACAGGGTTGCGTTTGTGCGGCATCGCAGAAGACCCCTTTTGACCCTTAGAGAAGAACTCTTCTGCCTCTAACACCTCAGTGCGCTGCATGTGGCGCACTTCGGTTGCGATATTTTCAATCGAACTTGCCACAACGCCAAGGGCCGCAAAAAACGCCGCGTGACGGTCACGCGGAATAATCTGTGTGCTAATCGGTTCCGGCTCTAGGCCCAATTTTGCACAGACGTGTTCCTCAACCCGTGGATCAATGTTCGCAAATGTGCCAACTGCGCCTGAAATTGCGCCGGTTGCGATTTCGGCACGTGCGGTTTCCAAACGGCATTTGTTACGATCCATTTCCGCATAAAACCGTGCAAATGTCAGGCCCATTGTGGTGGGTTCCGCATGAATGCCATGGCTGCGCCCAATGCGCACGGTCATTTTATGTTCCTGTGCGCGACGTTTCAGTGCCGCCAAAAGTTGATCCATATCCGCAAGTAAAATGTCAGCTGCACGCACAAGTTGGATGTTGAAACATGTGTCCAAAACATCCGAACTGGTCATGCCCTGATGCACAAAACGCGCCTCTTCTGATCCGACATGTTCGGCAAGGTGGGTCAAAAACGCGATCACATCGTGCTTTGTGACGGCCTCAATCTCATCAATACGGGCCACATCAAATTCGACGTCTTTTGCTTTCCAAACCGCATCTGCGTTTTCGCGCGGGATCACACCAAGATCGGCCATCGCATCGCAGGCATGGGCTTCAATCTCGTACCAAATGCGGAATTTTGATTCTGGTGACCAGATGTGTACCATGTCGGGACGCGAATAACGGGAGATCATGAGATTACCTTTCGTAACGTGTGGGTTTGGTCCCTTTACCTCTGATTGTAAAATTGGGCAAGTCGATGCAACATTCTGCGTCAATTCACCCATTGCGTTGATTTTGGGCCATTTTGCGGGTTGACCTTGGGTATTATTTCCTTGACCCAAAAGGGTATACGTCCAAAATAAACTGGTCTAAAGTCGTGAATTAGCGCGCCCGTGAAATTCAAATCTGTATGCCAGGATGCCGACGGATTACACAAATGTGCAGCGGGCAATCGATATCCTGAAAAATCCGACGTTCTGGATGTTTGTGGCAGCGGTGGTTTTGATCAATACGTTCGTCAGTCCCAGAAATTTGGATACATGGGGTGGTTTTGTTCGTGTCACGGGTATCATCAGTGTTGCTGCGGTGCTTTACGTGTCCTGTCATGTGGGGTGGATGTACCTGCATGCGCGCCTTTTTTCGGAAAACGCACTGCCGTTTATTATCCGCTATTCTGGATATTTTTGAGTGTTCTGATCGTCGTCACGTTTGTTGTGTGGATGGCCCCGATTTTGGAACGTTATAATGTTCCAAACTTTAATGGGGTGGATGAAATGTATCCGGTGGTTTTGATCCACTTGGTTATTTTTGAATGGCTGTTTTATTGCTTTTTGGTGCCGATCATCGAAAAACGCGGCACAACGCATGATATCGAAACCGTAGTACTGGGGGACCACACCCTGACGGTTTTGGATATTCTTTATGTTCAGGCGATGGAACATCGTGCGTGTACTCGCACAAACACGGCGATTTGGTGGAACGATCCTGATTTCGCGATCTGATGCAAATTCTAAATTATATCGATGGTGTGCAACCGCATCGGTCTTATTGGGTGCCAACCCATGCGATCCTGCATCTAGAAGGGGATGCAGACCGTTTAAACATCGTCTTATCCAATGGTGACAAAATCGCCGTGGCGCGCACGCGCCGCAGCGAGATTGAAGACTGGGCCAAGGAAAAGACCCAGCTGATCGGTGCCTTGGATTAGGGTTGTCCCATCAAAACAGGGTCAAACGGATACTTCGTAAGGTTTTCGTACCCACCCTCGGTGATCAACACCTGATCTTCCAGTTTGATGGAAAAATCACCACCCTCTGGGCTGACCAATGCCTCAACACACAGCACCATGCCTGCCTCAAGCGGGTAATCATAGGCGCCTTCGACAAAGTTGCTGGGATAGGCGATCAGCGGCCATTCATCACACAGGCCAACACCATGCATCATGCATCCATATTTCTGTTTTTGGAAATGATCGTCCAGTTTGTGACCGTTAAAGGTCAAATCGCGCATATGAACGCCAGGTTTCAACATTTCCATATTGGTCATGATGTGTTCATGGGCGTGTTGCATCGCATATACCATGTCGCGGCGCGGCGCCTGATCACCTACCCACCACGTGCGGCTGATATCCACGCAAATGCCATATGATCCTACCAAATCCGTGTCAAAGGCGACGATTTCATTGTTCTGCACAATGCGCGGACCGCATTCCTGAAACCACGGGTTTGTGCGTGGACCCGAGGCCAGAAGACGTGTTTCAATCCATTCGCCACCGCGTTTGATGTTTTCGGCGTGCAGCACGGCCCAAATGGCGTCCTCACTCATATTTCCCGATGGAACATCGCGGCGCGTGATCCGCTCCATCTCGGCAACGGCGTTTTCACACGCAACCGAGGCACAGCGCATCGCCAAAATTTCATCAGGGCCTTTAATGGACCGCGATTTTTCGGTGACTTCTTCACCTTCCATAATTTCAAACCCCTGCGCCTCTAACGCGCGCAGGCCGTGCAGCATGATTTTATCAACCCCAAGACGTTTGTTGCCGCCTGCGTGTTCTTCCATCAAGACTCGCACTTCGTTTGAAAATACGTCTGCGGCCACATCCACCTTGTCGCCACGATCAAAGTAAAACAAATCCGCACCAGAACGTTGTTCGCGTACCAGTGGATTGAATTCCGACAAGAAGGGAGAGTTTTTGTAATCCCAAATCACCATATACCCATCTGCACACAGTAGAACCGCACGAAATGGGTTGTGCGTGTTCCACAACTGCATATTGGTGCTGTCGGTGGCATAGCGGATGTTCAGTGGATCAAACATCAACAATCCGCCATATCCACGATCAACGATATGCTGTGTCAGACGTTTCCATCGATATGCGCGCATCCGTTCCAAATTGGGCGGTTGTAACCCCGCATCCTCCCACTCGCGAAAGGCCAGTTGGGTTGGGCCAATTTCAACGCGGTTGTTATCATTGGGGGACCCATCATCCAGCGTGGCACCACGGCTTGGGTCAATTTTACGGTAGTCGCGGAAGTGATCGTTCATTTCAAAACTCCGAATTGGTCTTTTGTTATGGTGAAGCCAACAAAGTTTGCAGAACCGTCAAAAACCGACGAAATTTTTGTCGCGAACATGACTTAATTTTCATGCGCTGCACTTGATCAGTTGCAGAACGCGTTTGGTCGGGTCATGCTCAGTAGTGACCTGATACATTCAAAGCATGTGATCATGATATTGCAAAAATCCATCCCCTTTGACGCTTTATCCGAAAAACCACTACCCGGGATATCGCCATTGGACCCAGATCAGTGGTTGATGATGGATGATGCCTATGGTGCGCAGATGGCGCTGCGTCAGGAATTGATCACAACCAAACGGGATCAAGTGATCGCAATTGACCGCGCGGCCATGCCTGCCGCGCGTGAACTATTGGGGCAGGTGGTGGATTATTTCACCCGCACAGGCGTGATGCAGCATGTGGATGGCGTGGTGCAAACCCCTGATGGGCGGTGCGTGCCTGTGGATTATGACGACCCGATGGGATGCATGGGGCAGATCGCACAAAATGATTTCGCCATCATGGAACAGCGGGGGAGTGAACATGTCCTGACGGCGGCTGTGTTGTGTTTTCCGGCCAGCTGGCTGTTGGCGGAAAAATTTATGCGGGGTTTGGTTGACATTCATGACCCTGTTGATCCCTATGACGATCAAATCGCAAAGCGCGTTCAGCGCCTGTTTGATGGCATTCAGGTGGATCGCCCACTGTGGCGGTTTAATGCATTGCACTATGCAGATCCCGCCCTGTTTCAACCGCGCAGCATGCACGCTCGCCGCCCGGGCGAGGAACGCCACACCGCACGCTACCTGCGCAGCGAACGCCAAACCCTGATCCGCCTGCCCAAAACCCGCGCGGTCGTTTTCGGCATTCATACATTTGTGGTGGATACTGAGGCCTGAGTGAAAGGCGAAAGCCCGCTTGGTTCAACTCTGCGGTGCATGTCCATCTGCATTTACACTATTGTACCGTGAAATCCCTCTGCGCTACGCTATCTCTCGGTGTTCGGAGAGATGGGATAAAAGGATGAAACGCATTTTATGCAGGGCAGTTGCGTTGGTGTTTTGGACGACACCCGCGACGGCAGACACATTGAAACAGATATTGATTGAAACAGTCCACAATGAAACGGCGCAGGAGCGGCATGCGGTGAATGTGGAGGGTTGCATCATGACGACCTATCGCTGGGTGCGGCAAAAATCAGGGGAATTCACCCTGTGGTCGTCGTTTCAATTTGATATGACAGGGGCCGAATTGCCCTATAACCGTGGTGCAAAATTTGTGGCGATGCCCGGGCCAACGTGGGCAAAGGATACGGCGATTGTCTATTTTCAAATGCGCGCGCTTTTTGAAGCGCGCTTTGAAAAATCAAACCTGCGCGGAAAAGAGGCCGGATCCATCCCATCGCCACGCAATGATGGCACAACGCATGCATATGAAACGTCTGTCAGTTTTTTCTATATGCATTTTGGGCAGGATGTGATTGCCAAGGTAGATCGGTTTACACGTGCCTTCGAAGATTATCGCGCAGAACACTTTTTGTCGTTGGGGTAGGGGTATTGGACCCGTTGCCAATGGGCAAGCCCGATCTGGTTGTTGACGCACACCAAGTCGTTTCCATAAAAAAACGCCCCGCGAAACGGGGCGTTTTCTATGTCGGTCAGACTGCTGATTAGCAGCTGTAGTACATACCGTATTCCACTGGGTGTGGTGTGTGTTCGTATGTTTCGATCTCTTCCATTTTCAGGTCAATGTAACCGTCGATTTGATCTTTGGTGAATACGCCACCTGCTGTCAAATACTCGTGATCCGCCTGAAGGGCTTCCATCGCTTCGCGCAATGAACCACATACTGTTGGGATTTCTTCCAACTCTTCTGCAGGAAGATCGTATAGGTTTTTG
Organism: Rhodobacteraceae bacterium HIMB11; assembly: GCA_000472185.1. Taxonomy (GTDB): domain Bacteria; phylum Pseudomonadota; class Alphaproteobacteria; order Rhodobacterales; family Rhodobacteraceae; genus HIMB11. The sequence continues at coordinate 127,343 of AVDB01000007.1, forward strand.
TCCATTGCTTCGCCAGGGTGGATTTTGTTTTTGATGCCGTCTAGGCCAGCCATCAAAAGTGCCGCGAAACATAGGTATGGGTTCGCAGAGGGATCTGGGAAACGGGCTTCTACGCGTTTTGCCTTTGGTGACTCTGTCCATGGAATACGAACACAGCCTGAACGGTTACGTGCAGAATAGGCACACATCACAGGTGCTTCGAACCCTGGGATCAAACGCTTGTAAGAGTTTGTTGATGGGTTTGTGAAGGCGTTTAGTGATTTCGCATGCTTTAGGATACCACCGATGAAGAATAACGCTTCGTTAGATAGATCCGCATATTTGTCGCCTGCAAACAATGGTTTGCCATCTTTCCAGATTGACATGTTCACATGCATCCCTGTGCCGTTGTCGCCTGCGATCGGCTTTGGCATGAATGTCGCGGATTTGCCGTAGGCTTGTGCAACATTGTGGATCACGTATTTGTATTTTTGCAGCTCGTCCGCTTGTTTTGTTAGGCTATCAAAGATGAGACCCAATTCGTGCTGACAGGACGCCACTTCGTGGTGGTGCTTGTCAACTTTCATGCCCAAACGCTTCATTGTTGATAGCATTTCTGAACGGATGTCTTGGCCATCGTCCACTGGGTTTACAGGGAAATAGCCGCCTTTGACACCTGGGCGGTGGCCTGTGTTGCCCATTTCGTATTCTGTGTCTGTGTTCCAAGCCGCGTCAATTGCGTCAACTTCGAATGAAACTTTGTTCATTGAGTTTTGGAAGCGCACATCATCAAATAGGAAGAATTCTGCTTCTGGGCCCATGAATGCCGCGTCACCAATACCTGATGATTTTAGGTATGCTTCTGCTTTTTGCGCTGTGCCGCGTGGGTCACGCTCGTAGGCTTCGCCTGTGTCTGGTTCAACAACGGAACAATGCACACAGATTGTTTTTTCCGCATAGAATGGATCGACATAGGCACTTGCTGTGTCGATGATCAATTTCATGTCTGACGCTTCGATTGATTTCCAACCTGCGATAGATGATCCGTCAAACATAAAGCCTTCTTCGATGAAGTCTTCGTCAACCTGATCTGACATCACTGTTACGTGCTGAAGTTTGCCGCGAGGGTCAGTAAAGCGGATATCCACATATTCCGCGCCTTCGTCAGCGATCATTGCGAGCAAGTCTTTTGCGCTCATGGTTTTGTTCCTCTCTATCGTGAAACTGTTAAATTAAAGGGCGTCCGAACCGCTTTCACCGGTGCGGATGCGAATGGCTTGTTCAACGGGGCTGACAAAGATTTTGCCGTCCCCAATTTTCTCTGTCTTGGCTGCATCTACGATGGCGTCGATGGCCGCGTCAACTTGATCATCGTCCAAAACGACTTCGATTTTCACTTTTGGTAGGAAATCGACGACATATTCGGCGCCACGGTACAATTCTGTGTGGCCCTTTTGACGACCAAAGCCTTTGACCTCGATCACAGACAAACCTTGAACACCAACTTCCTGAAGGGCTTCTTTTACCTCATCCAGTTTAAACGGCTTAATAATGGCCTCAATCTTCTTCATTGTTGGTCTCCTTATTCATACCTAAACGGGATAGATCATATGGGATGTTCTGCGCCTAGTGATTGGGGCGTCTGTGCTCAAAATGATGGCAAAATCCATCGTCTGATGGTAAATTTTGTGCAAAGTGATTAATTTTTAGGCGAAATGAAAACAGTCGCAAATTGATTTGTCCAAAAAACGCAGGACAGAGGACGCATTCTGACCTTAAAAATGACCGGTTTTCACGCGAAACGTTAACAATTGTTAAGAATCGATATGGTGTGTTGATATGATGTCCAAAGTAACGAGTAGGGTGTTTTACCCATCTGTACGTTGTTTGTTTATTGTTCATTTTGTGGTCACGGTGTTAATTGCGGCGCTCGCGCTTGCATCAGAACCCATATTTTTTAGTCCAGATTTGATCCGGACCCATGCAGGGCAGGGCATTGAAATTTAAGCTGTAAAAAAAATTCACTTTCGTGCGTTTTTGCTCTCGACATTCTGAAACAAACTTTGCTAATCACACCCCACACGACGAGGTCGTGACAGTGCGGGTGTGGCGAAATTGGTAGACGCACCAGATTTAGGTTCTGGCGCCGCGAGGCGTGGGGGTTCAAGTCCCTCCACCCGCACCACTTATTAGCTCAAACAATGGAGCTATAACCATCCAAGCATCTGACAACACTCAGTAAATCTAACTGCTATGCCTGATGGCTATGCTGGAGTGTTGACCAATATGCTGACCAAAAGAGTCCGTTACACCTTTAACCGTGGTGGCTATTATTACTTCACCAGACGCGTTCCAACCGACCTGCAACAACATTACCTATGTCCGCGGATAGTGCAGGGGCTGAACACCAAGTGTTCCTCCACAGCGAAAACAAGGGCATTAGTAGCTGCTGCAAAGCTAGATGAATACTGGTCTCACCTACGCATGACAGACCCCAAACTAATGGGGCAGCACATGTTGCGATCAGCGCCAACGGTAAAGATAGATAGTAATGCTTCTGCAGCCATCTCCAGCATTTCGTTAACTGAAGCTCTCCAAACTTATTTAACGATTAAGGGAAAACATTTCATGCGGCTGCAGAGAGAGCGTGTAAGTACCTTGTAGACGCAACAGCCCTTAAAGACCTACACGAATACACTCGCCAAGACGCTCTCAGGTTTAGGGACTACCTGATAGCTAAAGGATTGGCTGGCTCTAGTGTCACAAGAGTATTCAACTCTCTTACATCAGTAATCAACTTTGCAATTAGTGAATACGCATTGGATGTTAAGAACCCATTCTCGCGTGTTTACTATGATCGCAGCCACAAAGTTAAGAAGCGCCTACCAGTACCTCTAGAGGTGATTAGAGAGATACAGAATGAGTGCTATCACATTGACGATGATATGCGTTGGTTGATTGCATTAATTAGTGACACGGGGATGCGTCTGTCGGAGGCTGCAGGACTACATAAAGATGATATAGTGCTAGGCGATGCGGTTCCTCACCTGATTGTTCAATCTCATCCATGGCGTGGACTGAAGACAGGACCAAGTGAACGACATATACCTCTTGTAGGAGCGTCACTTTGGGCGACACAGAGGATTATACATCAGCCACACCAATCTAAGTTTGCATTCCCGCGATATAACCGACAGGAACAAACTAACGGTAACTCCGCTAGTGCTGCTCTGAATAAATGGCTGAAGAGTTATCTCCCAGCAGGATGCAGCATACACAGCTTTAGACATTCTATGCGGGACAGACTGAGATCGGTTGGTTGCCCACGCGATATGATTGATCAGTTAGGTGGATGGTCAAAAGACTCAGTCGGGCAGGGGTATGGCTTGGGGTATTCTGTGCCTGACTTGGCAATCTGGATTAGCAAAATATAGCTAGTACTTTATTACGTAATATAGTCTGCCTATCATTTCGCGAACAAAGAAGCTTGCGTCTTTTAGTGCGTTTGCTGATGGGATGAAATCCATCAAGGTTAACTCATCTGCACTAGCTCTGAAATCTACAGCGAAGGGTATGACTTTTAAACCGGCAGCTTCGAAAACCTTCCTTGCACGCGGCATGTGAAATGCTGATGTAACCAATATCACTTTTGGGTTTTCGTTTGCTAATAACTTAACCGTTGCTCTCGCTTCTTGATCGGTATTTTGTACATTTTCGGTTATCCGTATTTGTTCAGCAAGTATACCGTTCTTAATCGCTACATCTCTCAAGAATTCGCCTTCTGGTTTCCCTACTGACCAAGGAAGTTTGCCACCTGTTAGTACTATTTTAGGCGCCTTATTAGCCTTCGATAGCTCTATCCCCGCAAAAATTCTATCTGCGGCGTCGGTCCATTCGTAGGATAATGTCTTGCGTTCATTTAGAGTTCTTACCATTCCACTAAGGACAACGATTGCGTCGGCTTCCCCAACCTCATCAACAGTTAACAACTCATAATCTTGCTCAAGTGCTTGGATGAGAGACTCCGAGACGATTGGTAGCGAAGCAGTAGCAAGTAATAAAATGGCAACCAAGTTTATCCTGTGTTTTCTGAATATCGTTCCTACTAGTATCAGCGCCAAGCAGAGGAAGAGTGGGCTAGCAATAAGGGGCAGGACTTTGTGAAGGTAGATCAACTAATTTCCTAAACGCTTTGTGTTTCTCTTCGCTATTGATCAATCTCGAATATTGGTCAACACTCCAGCATAGCCATCAGGCATGCCAGTTAGATTTACTGAGTGTTGTCAGATGCTTGGATGGTTATAGCTCCATTGTTTGAGCTAATAAGTGGTGCGGGTGGAGGGTGATTGGTTCCCTACAGAAGCACAACGTATCTGCTAACACTCTGTTTTTATTACAACCATGTGTGCTGAGTTCATGTCAATACGGCACTAAATGGTCAGTAATATGGTCAGTACTTTCTTATCGTTACTAGTATGGGGGAGCTTGGTAGGTGGTTACTCTTTAGTTGCTACACAAAGTATAACTCTGCCTATGTCCAACATCTTTGATAGGCGTAACATGAATACAGTTATCATCATATGAAGATACCCCCTCTGCGAGGGCCATACCCCCCTAGTACGATATACATATACAAGCTCTTACACAGTTCAGGGATTTGGCTTGGATAACTGGAATGATACGAGTAAGCTGTTGGGGTTAAAACGTTGTTGGTTTACTAATGTCAGATAAGAAAGAGGCACCCCTTTGGTTTAGAGGTATCTTTTACTTAGTCTTAATCGCAGTACTAACTTGGCTATTCTTTTGAGCAACTAACCTGCTTCATATACCAAGAACGTATATAGCTGTCAGTATTGCCGCAGCTATCGTGATTAGCGACATCCATAGTATTACCTTTCGCAAAGCATTTGAGCGTTCATACTCAAGTTGGTACTTTGCGTAGTTCTTGAGTTTCTCATCTAATGACATGCTAAGCCCTTTTCGGTGAAAAGGTTATGTCAGATGTGCCAACCTTCAATGACTAATCGTTAGTGAAGTACATAACATGTCTAGTTGTGTTGCAGGTTTGCCGACACAAAGCGGTCTGACAAAACTGCGCTAGCCAGTGTCATGAAACTTGGTTCGGCTACTGCAGACCACCTTACAGAGTCTTCATACGGCACTCGTGTGTACCATGCCACCACCGAATGTCATATGTACTCGAAAGTGTAACGCTGTGTCGGACGATCCAGTAATCAATATGGCTCAACTTCCAATCTACACCCATTTGCGTCAAACCCCTGATAAATGCCATTCCTAAATTTGAGGTTGGCGTTTATCGAAAAACCACCGAAATGCAGCACGATTCTAGAACTGTCTTTTTCGGGGTTATAGTACAGATGACCTGTAGCATACTGACTGCGATCATTCATGTATTTCACATTATAAATTGGCTGATTTTTTTTTGAAGTCTCCGATGGTGACAATGTAGCCCTGCCAAACAAGACACCTAGCCCATTAGTACAATGCGCGACCATCCGCCATTTTCCGCTTAGGTCTTTTATTTTGGGTTGCCCATTGGATTTAACTATTTTTTTCGGGCTTTGTTTAACGGCGATTTTTGGGCAATAGCCATTTGGTGCAGCTTCAAGTTTTTGCAAAAAGTCAGCAGAAAAGTCCGGCATATTAGGCGGCGTTATCTCTGCAAGTCGTGCAAATCGTTTGACAGCTGCTTCTGTTTTCCTGCCCCACAAGCCATCCGCAGGACCTGCAGCACAACCGATTTCATTCAGTCGCGACTGTATAAATTTAACTACTTGCACAGTATCAACTTTTTTTGCTGGTTTTGTTTCCTTCGTTTCAGCCGAACGTGCTTTTCTTTTTTTAAGTTTTGTCAGCGTGAATTTTGTTACGGGTCGGAGCGTATCTGACTTGAGGCTGAATGTATCGCTATTGATTTCCATTAATTCCAAGGGGTCGAAGTAATACATTTCTAGACCTTCAAACATTCTCTCATATACGAATGGGGGAGTGCCGAATTCATTTAAAAAGCCTATGATTTCGGAAACAGTAAATTGGGTCAGGTACTCAGTTTCACCAACTTTACGCTTTGAACTTGCATCTCTTGAATATGCTTGATGTACACCAAGCTGTCCATCCGACAGCCGTTCATTACCTGCGAAGAACAAAAATGCACACGCAGACGCGCATTCTGCTCCTCTCGGAACATAAGTCAGCAACTTGTTGTCATGAATAATGCCTGCCATTTGTAGCGCTTCAAAAACATTACCTCCCGGACTAGCTAACACAATGTGTTTAACATCGTGATTTCGAAGCGCTTTGCGCAGTTCAAAGCTGTCTCCAGATTTTATCTCATCAATAACATAGACTGTGTTAGGAGAATTTTCTCTCACTAATAAGCTGCCGTAACTGCGTTCCTCAGCCTTTAAAGATGTGGATAGTATTAATGCTAAAATAGCCAGGAAATATCTCATAGTACTGTCGAGCCCCCTAGAAGATAGCATAATGCTTTGACCCTCGCTGGTATCCACCCCGATCTACAACATAAGAAAAAGTCGAGGTGAATAACATTAGGGGTCAAGTCCATGTGAGTAACAATTAAAGCTTGCAGCCTTTGCTTAGTTGCGCTGCTCTGATTGCTTCGGCTTCACCCTTAGCAGCCGCTAATTGTCGAGCCTCTGCATCGTTACCATCCATTGCAAAAACTGCTGGCCAGAACAAAATCCAAGTTACAGCTTCCATGTTCTTATCTTGCTTGTACGCTTTGTCCACAGATGCCTCTAGATTGCCCAAAGAAGCCCGTAATCTTTCGCCTTCAACACGAAGGTTTCTGCATGACATATTTTCATATTTCGAAGTTGGTACGTAGCTTGCCGCAACTTCACTAGACTTTTGCGCATCAGAACATGCACCAAGTGTTAACGCAGAACAAAGAATCATTGATGTTCGCCACATATTTTATCTCCCCGTATAGTCTTACGTTTGGCTTTAAGGAATCTGTATCATGATGATACTAATCGATTATCTGTATACTGCAAACACCGACAGACAATAAATTCGCATTAAATTCACCCTTTCGTGCCAAATATGTGCAGAAGCCCAAATACCTTAGCTTCTTAAACATCACTTTGCAGCGGTTTCAGGTAAGTTGAACAGAACCTAACTGATCCCTAACTGCATCCAATTCATACCCCTGTCCATACTTTGATCCAATAGTTCCAATAGACGACCAACCACCAATCTGATCTATCAGTTCTGATGGGCATCCAGAGGCTCTTAGACGATTTCTGAACGTGTGTCTCAATCCGTAGCTAGCAGACATTTAGTGTCGAAAGGCTCAAACATTAATAAGACTTTTACAAAACCGTTATAAAACCGTTACATTTTAAAATGTAAATGCAATCCGTACATGCACACAGCCGATGTCTCTCATCAACCATTCACGCGCCCAAAAGTTTCTAATGGTCTTCATAGCAGCCCCCAGAGTTTAGCGTCGTGTAGTGTATGTACGCCAGCCAAATGCGGTTGGATCATAAGTCATTCGTTGCGAGAATTGATCTGATAGGCGAAAACGAGCGTTAATCTAGCATAACTTTTCGTAGTTATTCCCTATCCAACTTGGTCGCAGCAAGCTGCTGCGACCTTTTTTGATCGTTTTGCTGAGTTGTGACGTATTCTAATTAGGTTCATCGCTAAAAATAGATGCGCAGACCGCCAAGGTGAGCGGTTTTAAAGAACTCCATGGCTCCTGTTATGTTGGCTACGTAAAGAGACTTCTCCATGGGTTCGTTTAGGGGCGGTCACCCGTTGTATTCAAGTCGCGCGACCGCCTCTTTTCCTACTTCTTTTGAAATGGCTGGCGTGTCGCTGATAACTCTGCTTCACATTGTGCTTTCAATATGATGGCTTTGACCATCTTTTGCGTTTCGCTGAGCGTGGTCCAATTATCTTGGTTTCCGCCACATAGAGAGCAGTCACATTTGTAATCTTGTTTACGCCCAGCCAAGCCGCTGAACCCATATAGAGGTATCATTTTGTTTCCAATCTGGCTTACCGTTGACCGTTTCGCGTGTATTGAGGCACGACCCGTTAGTGAGCTGACAGACGTCATAGCATTGGCAAAACCCGTCCGTCAGCTAGCTGGTAAAAATCATTCGACCCTGATTAGACAATGATGCTGGCGATCGAAATATCAATGTTTGCGATGCGTATGATGGCATCCTGACGGAGTATGTTTGTTAATCAAAAAGTGTTTGGTCAAGTTTTTGGTACTTTCTGACCTCGGAGTATGCAGCGACCGCACAGACCACTGTCAACACAATTAAAAGCCAGTTTCCGCGCCCCTGAAGCAGCGTATACGAACAAACAAGAAAGCCTGCCACGAACATAACGAAGCGATAGATTGAAGGGTTTCGACGACTTGCTTCTCGCGCAGCTTTTCTCTCTGGGCTGCCCGTCACCAATTCTTTCAAAAATTTCGAAGTAGACATGTTTTTACTTTCGCTAAGTGTACTTTGACATCACATAAAGCTAGTGCCGAAGCACAACAATATCGATACTCTACAACTCGAAGCATTGGGCGACAATACGACGACTAGGCGCGGACAAATGATGCTTACCAACGCCAGCACCACGGCTGCGGTGCACACTTGCAGGTAGGTAGAGATCAACCGCGCAGCGCAGTGGTGCATCATCTAAAACCGCACAAGGGCGATCTCGAACTGTTTTTGATTTAGATAATCTGCAGTCGGTCTGTTGGACTTGCCACAGTGGCGACATACAGAGCGTGGAAGCCCGTGGATACGATAGCACCATCGGAGTTGATGGTTGGCCTATCGATCCAAAGCATCCGCGTGTAAATTAAACAGCAGCAAACAGACGCTTTGCTGAGGTTTCAATTTGTTTGCGCATTATGGTGTTTGCAGCTTCACGGTCTTGTGCGTCTAGTTCAGCGATTACGCTTTCGACTTGCGCTTCAACAAAAGATGCATGTGAGATGCCCATATCATTCAGATCGCGTTCTGAAAGATGTGCCAATGTATTTATGGCGGCAGTTTTTGTACGTGAGATTACGATTGCACGGTAGATTTTATTAAGCATGGTAAATACCTTTGCTGGCTTAGATATAAAGCGCGCCAGTTTTGTTGAAGTTTGCGGCTGAGTTTTCGCCTGATTTGATCATCCAGTTAACGATCGCTATCCAAAGTTTTGTCATTGTTTCATTCCTTTTGTTCATGGCTCATAGGTAATAGAGCATGACCTAAATGGCATCAGACAAATTGGAATTGTCGCTATGCGCTGAGCGCATAGATCAGCACGCGCTTTGCATATCAGGTGACAGACCTATCGATCTAGGGTATTCCAGCGTGGGCTATATGTGATCTAGGAACTTAATATCGTGCAGCGCGCCGTCGCCCAATACTTCTAAACACTCTTTGTATTCTGGGCTTTCATACCACTGCAAAGCAACATCAATGCTTTCCCAGATGCCTACAACAGTACGTTCCTGCTGCCCGCTTTCACGGAGTGCAACTGGATAACCTCGCGCTAAAAACTGACCACCGTATTTCTCTACGGTAGCTGGTGCCATCGCCGCGTAAGCCGCTAGCTTTGCTTGGTCAGTTATCTCTTTGTAGGTTACAATACAAACAACTTTTGACATATTTGCCTTCACTATCGATCCAAGGCATCCCTGTGCAATTTGAGTTGCTGCTGCACCTTTGGGTCATCTAGCAAAAGGTTTCCTTCGTGATCCTTGGTGCCATGTACCGCTTCCGCAAATTTTGAACGGCAGCTCTCACTAAACTCGGTAAAGGTCATCTTTTTACTGATTGTTTCTTGGCTTTTATCCATTAGTAACCCCCCAGCTCCTAATAACTCTTTAATGCTAAGATTTAGATTAGGGGTGCGTCAATCACTAATGTACAGTACACGCAAACGTGGGTCCGCAATCGTCTTTTTGTACGTTTACGAAAATTTTAGCTAGAAACGCACATCATCGCGATATGCGAAGTGTTCTTTCTCCGGTTGCAGCCAACTCTTTAGCACAGATCGTATAAAGATAATTTGAAATTTAAGGGGCAGATAGTCGGGTGCCCTGATAGGCCCGATAAAATCGGGATCATACTCTGACATAGCGGTCTCCTTGTGTTGGCTTACCTAGCGTCAATTAAATTTTATCACTTGGTCAAAGATAAACGTGCTTTGTGAAGTATTAGTGGAGGATTTGAGCGAATTTTGTGCGGTTTTCGGTAACCCTTGCCTAATATTTCAACGCTAATGGCATACAAAACTACCCATGTCTCAGAAACGTTGAGCAGATAAATTTAGCATAACGGCAGCTAATAAATGTATCGTATGCGTAAGGGTATGAGTGGCCGTTCCAGTATCGAGAAGTATTTGCCCGCGTAAAATGGCTTGGTGCAATCACAATTGGTGCATCTGCTTAAATAATTGCAATACTATTTTTGGTGCTGACACAGATGCCTTAAAGAGGGAAAATTATCTGGCTCTGCAGGCGAATTTTTTCATCGTCATCCTTGCACAGTTCAATAAATTCACGACCTGTTTTTGTCAGATTGCCGTTACTACATATGTACCCAGCAGCTGTGGCTATTTTTATTATCTCATCAAGTTTGTGAGTATCGTGTCGCATTGCGATGCTTCGCAGCAACCATTCACGCGCCCAAAAATCCCTCATGTGTTCCATGAGTTCGCTCCCTGTTTTCTGGCGTCGTTCGATAGAAAGATTACTGCTCCTATTTAAAAAGTCAAAAATGGGTGACCCGATGGACCTGCTAACACTATTGGCAGCGATCTAGACAGATGTGGTTGTGTCAAAACGATGAGTTGCTTGAAAAAGCCATTTTCATGGTGAGTTAAAGGTGCTGGAGCCGCGTAAGGTAGGAAAAATAACAGAGACATGCGGCTCCAGCTAAGTGATGTCATTGATATTTGGGAGTATCGTGACGACTATATCATCGATCACCGTTTTTTAAATCCATAGCCTAACCAAGTGTGGCCGAACGTTAATGAGCTCGTTTGTATGATATATGTGCACCAACATGTCAAAATGATTAAAATACTTGCACTTTGAAAAGGGGCAAGTCGTCATAGAACAGGCAGGAAATTTTTACTGCTCGTCTCGCCACTTGGTGAAGGCAGGCGACAGGTATAACCACATTTTTACATCATGTATGGATTTCTAGCTTCCAGCCCAAAATTATACAAATCACTACCTAAGCGTTTATTAAGGTCAGAGCGATTACATCTGACATTGCCGCCCACCGTCGCAGGAAGCTATTTATCAGATGAGACCGTAATGTTTCCTTTCATTTGGTAATATTTGTAGATTGTGCTAGCAGTTATTTTGTCAACTTAGGGAGTGTAAAATTGAAGAAATTCTTAGGCATTGCGATTATTAGCGCCATTGTTGCGGGCGCATTTGTAACAACTGATGCTGTAGGCAGTGCAATCGATCTTATGGCTTTAATTTTTGTTTTAGGCATTGGTATTGGTCATTCGATGAGTGCTAGGGCAAACGAAAGTGCGATCACACGCTTTGGCGATGGTTGCGTTCGCGCAGGGTGGTTGGGTCTGTTGGTCGGATTAGTTATTATGACTTCGACTTTAGAGCCAACATTGGATGCTATGTTACCAGCTATTGCTGTTGCTTTGCTTACGCCGCTTTATGGTTACTTTTTCAAAATCCTTGCAATGCAACTGGACTAATTGTTTAACTTCTTGACGCAATTAAGTTGCGCGTGTCGGTGGTAGTGAGTACGTCCCCACTAGGCGGCCACCGATAATTTCTCAACAATTCTTAAGTTCAGTCGTTTAAGTATTTATGAAGAAGTGATTTTTCATGTTTTACCTCCCTGTTGAACTGGCTGACCCTGAAATGGGCCAGCCTTTTTTACATATAAGTAACAGTAGTTACGTCGAGAGCACTAACGGAACACATTCCCCTTGAACAATTATTACACGGGCGGATATGACCGAATGATTAGTGAAAGACTAATTGACGTATTAGTAAAACGGCGAAAGTATATTGGGTAATGCCATCGATATGTTTTTCACACCTGATTGAGGATTATCAATTATGAAACTTTGGTTGCATCACTTAAATCTTTGTGGAGATAACGTACCCGAACTGAGTGAATTTTATCGAAATGTTATGACCTTAGGTGATGATGAACGCAAAAACTTACCACCAATTAATCAAGATAAATCGCTTGTAGGTGATGTCAGTTTTGTCACAGATGGCACCATTCAATTACACTTAACCCCGAAAGACATTACAAATTCATTTCGCTCAGGACATGTGGTGAACCCTTTAGAACGTGGCCATATAGCTTACCGAACAGATGACATTGAAGCATTCATGGCTCACTTGGAACATTGTGGTGTGCCATATTCTAACTGGGGCAGTGACGCCGTGAAAGGTTGGCATCAAATATTTTTTTATGACCCAATCGGTAATGTAATTGAAGTGCATCAAGTATTGTCCGAGGACGAAAACTAATAACTATTTCTTGTGATGCCATAACTAATTGGACCCCAACTAAGTTCACAGGATGCCCAAATAACCAAATGGAAATTTCACGCGACAGCTCTGATCACATTCGGTCCACTACTACACAATGGTTTATACTATTAGGTTTAGTACTTGGAGTTACGGTTACTAACGGATTTGCTAGATTTTCGTATGGTTTAATGTTGCCCGCTATCCAGGCGGACTTGAATTGGAACTACATGCAAGCTGGTTGGTTAGGCACAATAAACGCGATAGGGTACATCGTCGGAGCAGTTTTTACGATGCTCCTCTTGCAAAAGTTTCCATCCAAATATCTCTTCGCCGCTGGATTGATCAGTACGTCTGTGACCTTATTTTTGACTGGCATATTGGTGACGATCGAGTTTCAGTTTGTTCTACGTTTTTTGGCCGGGTTATTTGGTGCAATATCGTTTTCAACAGCGGGTGCATTGGCATCAACATTGTTTCAGGATGATCATAGAATGAATGCACTTTCCATAGCCATATTATTTGGAACAGGTGGGGGCCTCGGGATAGTAATTTCTGGGGGGATTATACCTCTGTTAGTAGACTTTTATGGAAATTCGTTTTGGCCAATATGCTGGGTCATCATTGGCGTGTTGTGTGTATTATTTTGTCCAGTTGGAATATGGTCCGTGAGCAAATTGCCACGCAGTAATTTGGTCGCTAATGATAAACAAAAAATTCCAATCAATTCGATGTATGCAATTTTTACAGGTTATGCATCTTTTGGGCTTGGCTACATTGTATATCTGACGTTTATTTCCGCGTGGATGGTATCACAACAGTTATCTGCGCTGTCAATTACTTCGGTTTGGATTATCTTGGGTCTCTGCATCTGCGTTTCGCCATTTTTTTGGAAACCGATATTTGCGAGATTTGATGATGGTACGCCACTCTCGTTAATATTGGTCACAATTGCTGCTGGGTCGAGTATTCCAGTTTTATTTCCCAGCTTTTTAGGTCTTATTGTTTCTGCGGTAATATTCGGGCTGTCGGTATTTATGGCGCCTGGTGCGATTACAAACTTCACCAGAAAAAACCTTCATGAAAACAATTGGGCTTATTCCATAAGCGTTTTTACGATCATTTTTGCATTTTCTCAGACAATAGGTCCATTCGCTGCAGGCGTCTTAGGTGATTGGTTGGAGAATATCGGAGCGAGTTTGCTAATTGCATCATTAGTTATGATAATTGGAGCATTCGTCGCATATTCACAAAAGGGTATAAGGTGATGCAACATTCTCTTGGGTTATTTTAACACATCTGTTCCTTATCTTTAAGATAAGCGGACACAAAGTCTGTAATCCCTAACATACTTGTCATGTTGAAATGCAGAAGATGATAGATGGGCTAGCTATTGAGCTGAAAGCTGGATACTCTTCTTAACGATGTTGCACAACTCCAACGCGGCGCCGTAACTTAACATTTCAGCCAACAGGTCGTTTTAGTGAGCATTAACACTTGTTCTTCATATTCTCTCCCTGTCAAACTGGCTGACCCTGAAATGGGACAGCCTTTTTTACTTAGAAGTAATAGTAGTTAATTTAAGCACCTGAGGATGAAGGTTAGAAACCTCATGCATCACTTGCATTGTGACTTTATCTGTTTCTGGTGTTGTTATTTTATTGACTGTTTATATACTGCGATGTCTGTACGTCGTGATGTAAAATGGGACACGATTGCTGTGTGAGGCATGGAGGCTCTGGTTCACGTTTGGTTTGATTATGCAGCTTGTTTTTGATGTTGCAAGCGGCGGTTTTTGATTGTCAGTTTCTTGATCTTTTCCCTTTCTCTGATGATGGCTTTGTCTCTCCCAAAGTAGACATCCGCTGGTGTGACGTTGCCTAAACTTTCATGGTAACGCTGGTTGTTGTAATACTCGACGAATGCCCCGATCTGACGTTTAAGATCGCCGGGTAGATAATAGTTTTCCAGTAGGACGCAGTTTTTCATGGTCTGGTACCAGCGCTCGTTGTGCGAGCTCACGCGGCCCCACTGGGGTCACGATCTCTTCAACTACCCTGAGTTTGCGGATGGAACGGCACACCGCGAACATGATCCATTTTCTGTTCTTCCAGCCAATCGGCCAGTTCACTAGAGAGGTAGCACGATCCGTTATCGCTCAGTAGGCGCGGTTTGTGCTGCACGACCGCTTGATCACAGCCCGATGTCGCCAACGCCAATTCGATAGTATCCGTCACATCTTTGGCCCGCATAGTCGTGCACAGCTTCCATGAGATGATGTAGCGGCTGTAATCATCCATGATCGTGGACAGATAATACCAGCCCCAGCCAATAATCTTAAAGTAGGTAAAATCCGTCTGCCACATCTGATTGATAGAAGTGGTTTTGTCTTTGAACTCTTCAGCAGCTTTGATCACCACGTAATCTGGTGTTGTGATCAAAGCTGCTGCCTTCAGAATGCGATAAGCCGATGATTCAGATATGAAAACGCGTCTCATCGGTGTATTACACTGCCAGCTCGCCTGCGCTCAGGGCTTCGTGTTCCAGCGCAAATTCGATCAGATCATCACGGCGCGTATCGGGGATACGGTACCAAACAAAGCCAGGCCGTGAAGGTATATCAGACAAACCATCAAACCCGCCCTCAAGATACAAGTCGTACCAGCGATAGAAGATCGTGCGAGGGATGCCCAGCGTATCCAAGGTTTGCTTTGTTGGCAGATGTGCTCCCTCAACCGTGCGGGTGATCTCAAGCTTTTCTGATGCGGGATATCTCATTCCTCGAACTCCCCATCCCCGATCACGCTTTTTTGAGCAGGCGGTTTTCCAAGGTGAGCTCAGCTACGCATTCTTTCAAAGATAAAGCTTCTGAACGCAGTTCTTTCACTTCAGGGGCTGTCGCTTGACGCGCCTTATCCCCAGAAAGCTGGCGTTTGCCAGCCTCAAGGAATTCCTTCGACCATTTGCAATATAGGCTTTCTGCGATGCCCTCACGGCGGCACAAATCGGCAATACTTTCTTCGCCACGAAGACCCGCCAAAACTATGTGGATCTTTTCCTCAGCTGAATAGCGCCGTGCTGTCTTGCGGCGGTCATTCTTCACCAATCTATCTGCTGCGTCTTTGCTGCCAACGGATTTTTGTCTCATCTTCAATCCATGAAGGTTACGATGAACCAGAAATCCTCCACACTCAATTCAACAACTCTGTCCCAAAGCCCCTGACGTTAGATAAAAAGAACAATAAAATACAAAAATAAAAATTTTAGTATTGATTTATATAAATAAAAAAAGATTTGCGCGAACATCAAAACACATCTGTTCAATGCGGCCCACCCGCACCATTCCATTACGAAAAAATACAAAAAAGATTTTAATTCGCGGTGAATTAGATTGATCATCCGCGCACTTTGTAGTTACGCTATTCCGATGAACTGTATGATCCAATAGGGAGTGAAATATGAAAAAGATGATCTTGGCTGCGGCCATGACGATTAGCACATCTTCTGCAACAATAGCATCTGCAGATTGCGGAGAAGTTTCCATAACTGAGATGGATTGGGCGTCCTCAGCGGTGGTGACAGCCGTTGCGACATTCTTGATGGAACAAGGCTACGGCTGTTCTGTGCAAAAGGTTCCTTCTTCGACGGTCCCTGCACTGACTTCACTTGCGGAGACAGGCGAGCCCGATATTCTGACCGAAGTATGGGCAAACTCTACACCATCCTATCAGCCACTGGTTGACTCAGGTAAATTGGTTGAAGTCGCAAATGTTCTATCGGATGGCGGAGTTGAAGCTTGGTGGATCCCCGCGTACCTGGCTGAATCCAACCCGGAGCTCACCACATGGGAAGGCATCATGGCGAATCCAGCTGCAGTTGGTGGGAAATTCCACGATTGTCCGTCAGGTTGGGCGTGCGACATCATTAACAATAACAACCTGAAAGCTGCCGGCGCTGAAGCTGGTGGACTTGAGCGTTTCCAACATGGTTCTGGTGAGACTTTGCAGACATCTATTGCGTCTGCATATGCTGAAAAAGCACCATGGTTTGGATATTACTGGGCCCCAACAGCGGTTCTGGGCAAATACCCGATGGTTCGCGTAGAAGTTCCTGCATACAACGCTGAGGCACATGCCTGCAATGGTGATGCTAACTGCGCAAACCCAGTGTTCTCAGCATATCCCGCGGCAAAAGTCGCAACTGCGGTTTCTGGGACTTTTGCAAAAGAGAACCCTGACATCGTCGAACTGCTGTCAAAACTATCCTTCACAAATACACAGATGGGTGAAGTGTTGGCGTGGCGTTTGGACAACAATGCATCTTACGATGAAGCTGCTGTTCATTTCCTAGTGAACAATGCAGACGTTTGGAGTTCGTGGTTGAACGATGAAGCCAAGGGCAAACTTGCTGCGATATTGGGCAACTAATCTAACGATTGGCCTCTCCATGTGATGCATGCATGGGGAGGCGACTTTCCAAGTGAGGGACATACATGGCCTTTTATGATGGCTTTTTTAACATATTCGGTCTAAAGGGCTGGTGTGGCGAGGCCGCCTCTAGCGCACCTATGTCGATGGCGGAGCTGCTTGCGAAGAGCAGTGGCAAAGAAGCGAAGGGCGAGTTTTTTCCATTCCCTTCACTGGACAATCTAAACGAGAGTTGCCCAGGCATCATTCAGTCGCGCGATGTGACGAAGGGCATCGAAAACGGATTCTTGGCGGCAAAACCGGCCTTAAAAGCTGTATTAGACCCAATCACGCAGCCGCTGAGTTGGTTGCTAGACGGGGCCTTGTGGTTGTTTGCTACAACTCCCTGGTTTATCATGGTACCAATTTTAATTGCGATTTCATGGTTCGCATCGCGGTCAAAACAGGTAACAATTTTTGTTTTTGCGTCAATTATGATGTTGGGATTGGTCGATCACTACGATGTAGCGATGCAGACCCTGTCCATCATCTTTGTGTGCACGACGATATCGGTGTTATTCGGTGTGCCTGTCGGGATCGCTATGTCGAAATCCGATCGATTACAAAAAAGCGTCGTTCCGTTTCTAGACCTGCTACAAACGCTGCCGACCTTCGTATATTTGATCCCTCTGATTTTCTTGTTTTCAGTCACAGAGTCAAAGCTGTACGGGATTGCGATCATCCTGTACGCAATTGTGCCAGTAATCCGCTTGACCGATCTGGGCATTCGGCTAGTCGACAAAGATGTGATTGAAGCGGCAGATGCCTTTGGCATGAATGACCGCCAGAAATTGATTAGAGTGCAACTCCCTCTGGCGCTGCCCAATATCATGGCTGGGGTCAACCAAACCATCATGATGAGCCTTGCCATGGTCGTAATCGCCTCTCTGGTGTCTGCGCCAGGTCTGGGCGTGAACGTATTGCGCGGTATCCGGAACCTTGAACTGGGTGTGGGCATTGTCGCGGGTATTGGCATTGTGCTGTTGGCGGTGATCCTAGACAGAGTGTCAAAAGCGGCTCTCAAACGGGTCGATATGACCGATGTAAAACATTAAGGAGCAGGCATCATGGTTGAACCAATGGTACGCATGCGTGGGCTCTATAAAATCTTTGGCGAGCGGGGAAAAGATGTTTTGCATCACGTCCAGAGTGGCATGGGTAAAGAAGAATTGTTGGCGCGGCACGGACACGTGTTGGGCCTAAATAACATCAACGTCGATATGCAGGCAGGCGAAATCACAGTGGTCATGGGCCTGTCAGGTTCTGGAAAATCTACACTGATCCGCCATCTGAACCGGTTAATCGAACCCACTGTGGGCGAGATTATAGTGCAGGGAGAGGACGTGATGGGCCTGTCTGCAGATGGGTTGCGTAAAGCCAGACAAGAAAAGATGTCGATGGTATTTCAGAAGTTTGCGTTACTACCTCATAAGACGATCCTCAAAAATGCAGGCATGCCCTTGTCAGTGCGAGGTCATGATGAGGCCACATGTGACAAAGAAGCAACTAAATGGTTAGATCGTGTTGGACTCAGTGGATATGAAAATCATTATCCAGCGCAACTGTCCGGTGGGATGCAGCAACGTGTGGGTATCGCTCGCGCGTTAACTGCTAATACAGACATAATGTTGATGGACGAAGCGTTTTCTGCCCTTGATCCGCTGATCCGTACGGATATGCAAAACCTGTTGTTGGAGCTGCAAAAAGAACTGCATAAAACTATCATCTTTATCACCCATGACTTGGATGAGGCGCTGAAACTGGCCGATCACCTTGTCATCCTGAAGGACGGCGCAGTGGTTCAGCAGGGTGAGCCGCAGGGAATTTTGTTGAACCCATGTGATCCATACATCGAGGATTTCGTCAGCGACATAAACCGTGCACGCGTTTTGCGCGTTCGTTCAGTGATGTCAGCTGTCAGTGAGGCGGATATCGCGGGCGAAGTGGACGCGGATAAAAGTCTTGAGGATTTGATTACGCTATCGGATGGCGACACAAACCACATATATCGTGTGACCGATAATGGCGAAACCGTGGGCCAAATTGATATGAAGGATTTGGTGCGTGCGTTGGTGCCGCGCGCCTCTTCATCGGCCTCTGCTGCGCGTTGATATGGGGTTAACCCAAACACGCGCCAGCTTGCTGATCGTTCTGGGCGGTTGTATGTGGGGCGTCTATTGGCTCCCCCTGCGCCATCTTGAGGGGGTGGGGTTCACAGGTGCCAGCGCGGGCATCGCGCTTTACATCGGGTGTTTGGTTGTATTGTTGCCCTTCACCTTGCAATTTGGGGCGACCATCCGAACCCAGTGGCGCGTTTTACTGTTCAGCAGTTTGTTAACAGGCGCGGCCTTTAGCCTGTTTACCACGGCGCTTGCCTTAACCGATGTGATCCGCGCGATCCTGCTGTTTTATCTGACGCCAGCATGGAGCACGATCTTGGGCCTGTTGTTTTTGGGTGAACGCCTGGATCGGGCCCGCATCCTTGCGCTGCTTTTTGCATTTGTCGGTTTGGCGGTCATTTTGGGTGGCAACGGGGGCATCCCGATCCCGCGCACCACAGGGGATATATTTGCCCTGCTCTCGGGTATCTTTTGGGCTGTGGGCTCCATGGGATTGTTAAAGGCCCCTGACGTCCCCGCGCGGGTTCAGGTGTTTGGCTTTTTCTTGGGCGCGCTGGCTCTGTCACTGATCACGCTCTTTGTTATGCAGGGGCAGAGGGGCGTGCACATTTCGGTCTCTTGGGACCCAATCGTAATGGGGTATGTTTTGATCTACACGCTCTACATGATCCCGATGGTGTTCCTTACAATCCTGCCCGCCACGGTCCTCCCCCCCGCACGCATCGGCGTGTTGCTGATGAGCGAGGTCGTCGTTGGCGCCATATCCGCCGCGCTGTTGTCAGGCGAGGCATTCGGCGCACGCGAAGCATTGGGCACACTATTGATCATTGCTGCCGCATTGTTTGAGGTATTGGGGAAACGTAACAACCCTTCGGCGTGACGGCGGCACAGAAACAATATTATTTTGCCCCAGCCAATCGTCAGATTGGCGATGCGCCGACCTCCCCCCAGGGAGAGGCTTTCTGCGCCACCCGAGGTCGGCTTTGGAATTCACATCACCTGAGGGATTTTATCGCCTGTTGCATGGCGAGAGTTAGGGCATCACGCGTGGCAATTAGGTCTGCTTAGGACGCATCGCCATGGGCATCGGCAATGCCATCGACCAAAATCTTGATCGTGGCCTCATCCAATTTGGCAGGCCCCAATTCATCCCACCATCCGTGAAATGTATCGACGAAATGTTCGCAAAACGCCTGTAATCCGCCCGCACCTGTACCCAGATGGAACAAGGTGGTTGGCCCCATCGCGGCCCAGCGTAGACCCGGACCCGCCCAAACGGCCATGTCCACATCCTCAAGGGTTGCGACACCATCGCGGACCAAACTGAACGCCTCACACCAAAGGGCCGCTTGCAACCTATTTGCCACATGGCCATTGCGCTCTTTCTTGACTTCTATGGTGATTTTCCCAACGCTTTCGTAAAATGCTCGATCCAGACGAATGTCGCGATAATACTGCACCGGACTGCGCCACGTAGTGTGCAAATAGGCGATCCATTTGAAGTTGTGAGATATTGGTCGCTTGTGCAACCGCGGCGATTGGCAAGGGCGTTTCCAAATTTTGTTCCATAATCTTTATCGCCTTGCACAGGCTATCGAGCACAGTTTTGCCAACGGGTTCCAACCGTTCTGGTCTTTGAGAGGATCCTGCATCCCGCAGGTTTTGGGAAAATTGATATTTTGCAATCGCGTTTACCAAGGCTGTGCCATGGGTTTGTTCAATCAGGCGCATCGCAAATTCGGCCACCGCCACCCCACCACAACAGGTGATGCGATCACGGTCCATAACCCAAAGCGCCTCGGAGACGGTGATATTAGGAAACAGTTACTGAAAGGCGTCGATATGTTCATAATGGACGGTCGCCTGATACCCTTCTAACACCCCGCAATGGGCAAGGATAAAGCTACCTGTATCCAATGCGCCGATGGTTTTTTTTCGATTTGGCTGCGCGCAGGTGTGGCTTCATCATGGCCGACATATGCGCCTCTGGTGTCCAACTGGCCGACACGATGGTGTAATCTGCAGGGGCGCTGATTGTTTGCATCGGCGCGGTTTGCAGCATGGCGTCATTGCTGCTGCGCAGATGGCCCCCCTGTTCCGACAGGAACGCCCAGCAACAAAGGGGCGTACCATTGATGTAATTTGCAACCCGAAACGGATCAACAAAGGCCATCGTCGTCGTAATACTAAAATCCTGCGTAACGATCAGGTTGATTGTTTCAGCAGGCATTTTTCATATCCCTTCTTTTCGTATACCTGCATACTTTATGCGACGCATCGCGTGGAACAAGATTTTTTCGCACCTCCCCTTGGGTCTGGTGGGGGGGGCGTGTATACCCCAATAAAAGCGATGCGGCGCATTAGGTGGAGAGGCAGACATGAAGATTGATCAGGCGCTACGACAGGCCAAAAAGGCAAAGGCCAATGGTCAACTGACCGACGCGCGTGAAATTTATCAACAGATCCTGTCAAAATTTCCCAAAAACGCCAAGGCACGTGTAGGATTGGCCGAATTAGATGGGGCAAATCCGCCAAATCCAGCAGCCATTCAACAATTGATCGGATTGTTTCAGGCCCGAAAATTGCAAGAGGCGGCACAATTTGGAACAACGCTGGTGCAACAGCATCCAAATATTGCCGTGATCCATAATGTGCTGGGTGCAACCTTTGCCGCCATGGGACAGGGTGCGCAGGCCGAACAGGCCTATGGTCGCGCGATCAAACTTGATCCCCAGAATGCCGAAATTCATGCGAACCTTGCCCGTTATTATCAGGGGGTGCAGGCCCATGATCGGGCGATCCAAAGTTTTCAGACAGCGCTAAAACATGCACCAAACAATCCAACACTGCATTATAACATCGGTCTGAGTTATCAGATTTTGGGCCAGATTGCGCCTGCGATTAGGAGTTATCAAGAAACGCTTGCGCTGAACGCTAATCTGCCAGAGGCCTGGAACAATCTGGGCGTTGTTCAACAGATGGAAGGGGATTTTGAGGGTGCATTAGAAAGCTATCATAAATCCCTGAAGTTGCGCAATAAATATGCTGAAGCGCATAATAACTTAGGCACGCTTTATAGCCTTCAGGATATGCATGCGCCCGCCAAAGAGAGTTTTGAAACAGCCATTCAGCATAATGCAAAATATGCCCCAGCCTACACAAATCTATGTGAATTACTGGAAAAATTGAACCAGCCGCAGGATATGTTGGGGATCGTTGCATCGGCTAAAGAACAGTTTGAAACATTGCCTGCGGATCTTCGGTACTTTGAGGCGTTGGGGATCTATCGGCAAAAAGATTTTGAACAGGGGCACCACTTGATCGCGGATATCACAGTCGACCAAATATCAGAGCAGCGTAAAACCAGTTTTCTACATCTTTCTGCACAGATTGCGCACAACCTGGGGCAGGTCGATCAGGCCTATGTTCTATTTCAGCAAATGAACGATGCTTTTGCGAATTCCGCCGAATTTGCGCAACATGATGTTGATGGGTTGTTTCAGCGTATTAAGCGCGATGCGGATTCGGCATCCTCATTGCCTGCCCATACCGTTCAATCGCATGACGGCGAACCCGCGCCCGTGTTTTTGATTGGATTTCCCCGATCTGGCACCACGTTATTGGATACGGTTTTGATGGGACACAGCCAAATCACTGTCGTGGAAGAACAAAACATGGTTCCCCAAATGGAACACGCGGTGTTGGATAAGGCCAGTATTTGGGAGGCAGAGCGGTTAAACGATCAGGATATCGCACGCGCACGCGCCGTTTACTATGACACACTTGCCCATCATGTTCAGGATCGGGGACAGGTGGTGATTGATAAAATGCCACTGAATATTACCAAGGTGCCACTGATCCACCGCGTGTTTCCAAATGCGCGATATATTTTGGCCGTGCGCCATCCGATGGATAGTATCCTAAGTTGTTGGATGCAGAATTTTGCACTGAACGCGGCCATGGGGAATATGTTGCAACTGACCCGCATTGCGGAATTTTATGATTATTCCATGCGCATTTTTGATGTGGCAACAGCGCGTTATGATCTAAACGTGCATCGCGTTCGGTATGAAGATTTGGTGCTTGATCTAGAGGGGGTTGCACGCGGCGCAATCGATTTTATGGGGCTCGCGTGGCAGGATGAATTGTTGGATTATCAATCAACTGCCAAAGCGCGCGGGCGCATTCACACGCCCAGTTACGCCCAAGTTGTCCAACCCCTTTATAAATCGGCAAGTGATCGGTGGCGTGCATACGAACATCATTTGATGCAGGAACGCACGCGGCTGTCAAACTGGATCACAGCCTACGGGTATGACACCTAAGTAGGGTTCAACAATACCGCTCTGCCGTGCGCGATTGTGCGTGTGAATAGCGATCCCCATAGGCAAAGCCGACGGGCAGGATCGCCTCAATCTCATCCATATCGCTTTGGCTCAGTGTGATTTGGTCGGCGTTGCTCCACTCTGCCAAATGTTCGGCTGTGCGCGTTCCGGGAATTGGGATCAGATGATCGCCGCGATTGAGGACCCAGGCCATGGCAAGGGCGGAAACTGTGAAACCCCGATCCATGGCATAGGTTTTGAAGCGATCAATGATCGTTATATTGCGGGCGTAATTGTCGGGCTGAAATCGCGGAATTGCAGCGCGAAAATCTGTTTTCGCCATGGCCTGAATGTCCGGAGAATTTTGCCCAAAAACACCGCGCGCCAAGGGGGAAAACGGTACAAAGGCCACGCCCAGATCGCGACAGGCCTGTATCATTCCCAATTCGGGTTGGCGCGTCCAGAGGGAATATTCGCTTTGCACCGCCAAACAGGGGTGAATATCCTGCGCCAGACGCAGGGTATAGGGGGCAACTTCGGACAAACCGTATCCGCCGATCTTCCCTTCTTTCATCAGATTCACCAAGGTTCCAATGGCGTCTTCTAATGGAACGGTTTCATCGCGCCGATGCAGGTAATAAAGATCAATGTAATCCACACCTAGTCGTTGCAACGTGCCCTCTAATTCGGCCCGAATATATGCAGGATCGTTGTTGACGGGGCGGTTAGGATCACGCTGAATTCCAACCTTTGAGGCGATGACAACATCCCGTTTCCCCATTGCCAACCACGTGCCCAACACGTTTTCTGATCGTCCCATGCCATAAATATTGGCTGTGTCCAAAAAATTGATCCCATGATCCATTGCGGCATCCAAACAGCGGTGACTTGTTGCTTCATCCGTTTCGCCAAAGGCACCTGCAAAGCTCATACAGCCAAGTCCGATGGCAGACACTTTGGGCCCATTTGCGCCTAATTTTCTGTGTTGCATGTGGTATCCTTAAATTGTGCGCCCGCCATCAACCTCAAGCACGACGCCCGTGATAAATGTCGCATCATCCGAGGCAAGGTAAAGGCAGGCTTTGGCAATATCGGTCGGATCAGATAGACGTCCCATCGGAATGGTTGCGATGAATTTTTCCCGATTTTCTGGGGTATCGGGCAGCCCCATAAAGGCCTCTAACAATCCTGTGGCGCCCATCACGGGGGCCACGCAATTGACGCGAATGTTATCTGGGGCCAATTCGACAGCCATGGATTTCGACAACAGGTTCACCGCACCCTTTGTTGAATTATACCACGTCAGGCCGGGGCGCGGGCGCAATCCCGCAGTTGATCCAATATTAATGATAGTGCCATGCCCTTGGGCGCGCATGATGGGAACAACCGCGATTGTCATGTGAAAAATGGATTTCACGTTGATATCATACAGGCAATCAAATTCATTCTCTGTCACATCCAGCATGGGTTTGTTGGCATGTGTCCAACCCGCGTTGTTCACAACAATATCCAACGCATCGCCAAAATCGCGGGCGGTTTGTGTGGCGCGATGAATATCGGGTGATTTGGTTACATCACCTACAATCCCAATGCAGTCATTTCCCAACTTGCCTGCCATATCTTGTGTGGCGGGTGCGTTGATGTCCATGATGGCGACACGCGCCCCCTCTGCGATGAAACACGCGGCAATTGCGGCCCCAAATCCTGATGCGCCCCCTGTGATCAGGGCGGTTTTCCCAGCCAATCGCATATATCCAACCCGTTGATTGTTTTTATATCTTCAGGCTGGAACGGATTGGGGCAGCTGTCAAGAAGTCCCTTTGTGTACGGGCGAAATCAAATACACCGACCCCAATAGGGCGAGCGAGGCCATCGCAAGCGGGAGTGAGGTAGCTTGCGCCCCAAATCCAATGATCGCGGGGCCCAACAAAATGCCTGCGTAGCCCACGAATGTAACGGACGCGACGGCCATGTTTGGGTCCATATCACTTTGCTGACCCGCGGCGGAAAACACCACAGGTACAAGGTTTGCAGCACCAAGGCCGATCACGGCAAACCCGATCAGGTTCAGGGCAGGGAATGGTAGGGTTGCTATGGCAATCAATCCCAAAACCACCAATGTGCCCCCACCCAGCAGGATCGCACGCCGCCCGATGCGCGGCACAATGTAATCCCCAGACAGGCGGCCAATCACCATAGTGATGGAAAACGCGATATAGCCCAAGGCCGCCTGTTCCATGGAAAACACCGCGCGTTCAATCATCAACAACGCGCCCCAATCCATAATCGCCCCTTCGATCAAAAATGCGATGCCCGCCAATAGGGCAAGCCATTTCACAATGCCGCTTGGGGGGCGAAACGGCTCTGGTGCATCGCTTTTGGTGATTAGGTAATGGGACTGGACCCACAGGATCGCAATGATGACACTGCCCATGACGCAGAGGGTCGCAATCAGTGGCGCGACACCGTAGCTGATCAACAGTGTCACAAACCCCGCGCCACAGATGGCACCAACGCTAAACATCCCATGAAACCCCGACATCAACGCGCGGCCACTGCGCTTTTCAACTTCGGCTGCGTGAATATTCATCGCGACATCCAATGTCCCGATCGCGGCCCCGAAAATCAACAGGGTGATCGCAAGCGCCCAGTATTCGACAAGATAGGCCAAAAACGGCAGGGCGCAGGCCATGATCATGGCGCTGATTAGGATCATGGGCCGTGTTCCGTGACGTGCGCACAGCCACCCTGTGATCGGCATTGAAACCACCGACCCAATTCCAAGGCAGAGAAGCAGTAGGCCAAGTGCCGCCTCGTCCACGCCCGTGTTGGCCTTGGCAAAGGGAATGATCGGTGCCCAAGAACTAAAGGCTAACCCATTTGCGATAAATGCTATGCGCGTCGCGTTTGCCGCGGATCTCAGTGATCCATCCGTTGCCATGATGTTCATACCAGTTCAAAAATTTGCGCGACGTTATCCGCCGAAATCAGCAAAAGTAAACGATTGAGTGATCAGGGTTTCAATTTTTTTTCCTGTTTCGCACAGAAATGTGAAATTAATCGTTGGTTTGGTGCATATGGCCTAAGATTGGGGTTGATCCCGCCCAGATAGCCAATTAGGAAAGCGCAAACAGTTTTGGGCTGCCTTCGGGTGGCCTCTTATCTTTCGAGAGGATGTCAATGCAAGTCACCGAGACCCTGAACGAAGGCCTAAAGCGCGCCTACACAATGGTCATCACCAATGCAGATTTAGAAGCAAAGGTTGATGAAAAACTGAAAGAGGCCCAGCCTCAGGTTGAGATGAAGGGCTTCCGCAAAGGCAAAGTGCCTATGGCGATGCTGAAAAAGCAGTTCGGCCAACAAGTCATGGGCGAAGTGATGCAAGAGTCCATCGACGGCGCTGTGAACAACCACTTTGAAGAAACAAGCACACGCCCTGCGATGCAGCCTGCGATCAAAATGACCAATGAAGATTGGAAGCAAGGCGACGACGTTCACATCGAATTTTCATATGAAGCGCTTCCAGAAATTCCAGACCTAGATGCAAGCGGCATCACATTGGAAAAAATGGTTGTTACAGCAGATGACGCATCTGTCACAGAAGCGTTGGAAAACCTAGCAGCGACTGCGCAAAACTTTAAAGATCGCCGCAAGGGATCAAAAGCAAAAGACGGCGATCAGGTTGTGATCGACTTCTTGGGCAAAGTAGACGGCGAAGCCTTTGAAGGGGGCGCTGCCGAAGATTATCCACTTGTTCTAGGTTCAAACAGCTTTATCCCTGGATTTGAGGATAAGTTGGTTGGCACAAAAGCAGGCGAAGAGAAGAAAGTTGAAGTGAACTTCCCTGACGATTACGGCGCAGAAAACCTTGCAGGTAAAGCGGCCGTGTTCGAATGCACAGTCAAAGAAGTGAAAGAGCCCGTTGCCGCAGAAATCGACGATGAATTGGCAAAACGCTTTGGCGCAGATGATCTGGACGCGCTTAAGTCACAGGTTTCTGAGCGTCTTGAGGCGGAATATGCCGGTGCGGCACGTGCGGTTATGAAGCGCGCGTTGTTGGATCAATTGGACGGTTTGGTGAAATTTGATCTGCCACCTTCCATGGTCGAAGCAGAAGCCAAGCAAATCGCACACCAGTTGTGGCATGATGAGCACCCAGAGGTGACAGATCACAACCATGATGAGATCGAAGCAACCGAGGAACACACAACACTGGCAGAGCGCCGGGTGCGTTTGGGCCTATTGATTGCAGAAATCGGTCAAAAAGCAGAAATCGAAATCACAGACGCGGAAATGACCCAAGCGATCATGGCTCAAGCGCGCCAGTACCCTGGTCAGGAACGTCAGTTCTTTGAATTCATCCAGCAGAACCAGCAGATGCAACAACAACTTCGCGCACCTTTGTTCGAAGATAAAGTTGTTGATCACATCATCGAAGGCGCAAAAGTCACTGAAAAATCAGTCGACAAAGACGTCCTTCAGGCCGCTGTGGACGCGATGGAAGACTAAGGTCTTTTGCCAAAACCTTCTGAAAAACCCGCCCACCGCTGGCGGGTTTTTTTGTTGAAACGGTTTCCAATCCAACCCTAAAATGGAAATCGTTAATCGCACCCAGCAAACCGCAGATTGGTAAATGCGACAACGCATGGCGCTTCGCACTTCCTGAGTTGGAGTGAACACAAAGCTTCACAACGCAATTGTGGCCTTTTATCCCCTCCTGCGTGTTTGTTTTGGAACCGCATGGGGGCGGACATAGGTTTCGATGTGATCATAGATCAGGCCCGCGATATTTTTGCCAGTCGCCTTTTCAATCCCCTCCAGCCCCGGGGAGGAATTCACCTCGAGCACCTTTGGTCCATCATTTGAGCGTAGCAGATCAACACCCGCCATACGTAAACCAAACGCTTTGACCGCGCGCACGGCTGTTTCGCGTTCCGCCTTAGTGATGCGTACGGTGCTTGCCTGTCCCCCATAGTGCAGATTTGAGCGAAAGTCCTCCGCAGCCGCGGACCGTTTCATCGAGGCTACGACTTTCCCGTCGATGACCCAACATCTGATGTCGTCTCCATTCGCTTCTTTAACAAAATCTTGGACCAGAAAATTCGCTTTTAATCCTCGAAAGGCAGAGATCACTGATTGTGCCGCCTTTTTTGTTTCTGCCAAAACAACACCCTTGCCTTGGGTGCTTTCCAAAAGCTTAACAATCAATGGCGCGGTGCCGACCAATCCGATCAAACTATCCGTGTCTTTGGGGGAACTTGCAAATGCAGTGTTTGGCATACCAATGCGATGACGGGCCATCAACTGATGCGAATGTAATTTATCTCGGCTGGCTGTAATCCCCTGAGATCCGTTCACACAATATGTTCCAATTGTTTCAAACTGACGAATGACGGCGGTTCCATAGGGCGTAATCGACGATCCAATCCGCGGGATTACCGCGTCATAACGGGGCAGGCGGGCGCCATCATAATGTACTTCGGGTGACATAGCATTGGTCGCCATATAACAGCGGCTGGTATCAATTTTCTCAACCGTTTGACCGCGGGCTTCGCCCTCGGCGATCAGACGATCATTCGAATAATTGTTTTCCCGTGTCAAAACCGCAATACGCAGGGCGCGTCTGACCGCACTTTCACGCATTGCGCGGGTTGAATGATATAGATCATAATTCAGTTCAGGTTGGCAAAAGCGTTCTGTTGCACTGCTCGTAATCTCTGGCAGCAGGGCCTGACGCCCCACCAACATATGCATGGCCATGCCCAAGCGATTTGTCAAAGTCACCTCAATCGGTCACGACCGGCCGCCCACCGAAAATTCGGTTTCAATCACATAACGAGATTCGCTTTCACCATTGGATGATGTGACTTCGCGACGATCAATAATCGGTGCCGAACATGGGATTACAAGATCATTACGCCCCTGAATAGGATGCACCATGAAACGCACATGGGGATTTTGGTTTGATCCAAACGTTTCAATATCAAACGCATGCAGCGCAGAGGTGCGTGCGCCCGTATCAATTTTCGCCGTGAGTGCGGGCAGGCCAAGTTTGGGAAGTGAAATCCACTCTTCCCAACCAAAAGTCAGAGAATTTCCATGAGGTGTGTTCCAAAATAAAAACAGAGTCGCCCGTTAATCTAGGACTGTAACATCTGCAAGAAAAAACAATTTAGACTTGGCTTTTTCTTAAACTTGTTTCACAGGGGTGTTATGACACAGAGATTTTCGTTTGAGCTGCAATCCACCGATGGTAAGGCCCGTCAGGGGGTGATCTCCACACCGCGCGGTGAAATCCGTACACCTGCATTCATGCCGGTAGGCACCGCCGCAACCGTGAAGGCGATGATGCCCGAAAGCGTGCGTGCCACAGGGGCTGACATCCTACTTGGCAATACCTATCACCTGATGCTGCGCCCCGCGGCGGAGCGGATTGATCGCCTGGGTGGCCTGCATAAATTCATGAACTGGGACCGCCCCATTTTGACGGACAGTGGCGGGTTTCAGGTGATGTCGCTGTCTTCCCTTCGCAAACTGACGGAAGAGGGGGTCACGTTTAAATCCCATGTGGATGGATCGCGGCATGAATTGACCCCTGAACGGTCTATGGAAATTCAACGCCTTTTAGGCAGCGATATCGTCATGTGTTTTGACGAATGCCCCGCCTTACCCGCAGATCGCGCCCGAATTGAAGAAAGCATGCGCCTGTCCATGCGTTGGGCGGCACGTTCACGCAATGCCTTTGGCGATCGTCCCGGACATGCTCTGTTCGGGATTCAACAAGGCGGCTTGGAACAGGATCTGCGCGGCGAAAGTGCCGAGGCGCTGCGCGCGATTGAATTTGACGGCTATGCCATCGGCGGATTGGCCGTGGGCGAGGGGCAAGAGGCGATGTTTTCCGTTCTGGATTATGCCCCTGACATGATGCCCACGCATAAACCACGCTATCTGATGGGCGTTGGCAAACCTGACGATATTGTTGGTGCAGTGAAACGGGGTGTTGACATGATGGACTGTGTCCTGCCGTCCCGCTCTGGACGGACGGGACAGGTGTTTACGCGCAATGGCGTTGTTAACATCAAAAACGCCCGCCATAAGGATGATCCGCGCCCGCTGGATCACGACTGTACATGCCCCGCCTGTTCAAATTATTCGCGCGCCTATTTACATCACACCTTCCGCAGTCAGGAAATCATCAGCTCGATGTTGCTGACATGGCATAATCTGCATTATTTCCAAGAGCTGATGGAAACCATGCGTCAGGCGATTGCATCAGGCCGCTTTGCTGAATTTGAGGCAGAGTTTCACGCAATTCGCGCCAAAGGCGATATTGATCCGTTTCAATGAGTGAAATTGCGGCTGTGGTCCTGATGCCGCGCGATGATCTTATCCAAGGGTCTGCCGCGCAGATGGGGGCGAACGGGTGTCGTCCCGATATCTATATCAGGTAACAGGGCGTGTAATTCACGGCGGCTTTCGGCGGGGATCATGCGCAGTGCTTGGGGACCAGTAAACAGGGTTTCGCCCAGACACCCATGTGCCATGATCAACTGATGTTCGGGTGTCATGACATGATAATAGGTTGTGGGCGCGTCGCCCTCCACAACATCAAAACCGTCTAACTCCAACAAATCCTTGGCGCTGATTAGGGCCTGATGTTCGCCTGTGATGCGTTCCACAATGTTTGAGGATAGGCACAAACGGTGCTGCGGGGACAGGATAAGATCGCGTTCGGGTTGCTTTTGACCCAAGGCATGTGCCGACACGCGAATGGCATGCAAATGGGGTTTCTGCGCCAATTCTGCGGCAGACAGGGTGCGTTTGCCAATCCAGACAATCGTTTGATATCCTGCGTCACTGGTCCATGCAAATCACCAACGCCCAAATTTTCAATCGCGATTTCACACTTAATGGTGCACAATTTCGTTCCCGCCCCATAGCAGACCGCGCACGTAAATTGGGACGGAAACCCATCATACAGATCGGAATAGGCAACATAGGTCACATCGGCCTGTGGGTTCCCATCCAGGTTATCAAGGCTGTCGTAATGGGTGATTTCAGAATAGGTATATCCAGCAGGTTCGGTTTGACCGTTGGGATAGGGCATGTACATCTGGCTCAGGTCCTGATCCGCGGTTGGAAAGAAATTATAGGCGGCGGCACCCTGCGCGCTTTGCATGGAAATCAGATATCCAACAATGGGTAATCCTTCTGGCACCCCTTGATAACTGTTAAACCGAAGGCCGTTCAATTTCGGCTCGACAATAAAATCATTGGTTACGCCCGTATCTGTGACAGAGTTCCAATCCCCAACCGAAAACTGTGCCCCTGTCATGGGCTCCAGGTGCGCCGATGAACTGTCGTTGTAATAGCTATTTTCCACCTGCTCATTTGTTTGCACCGTGCCAGTGGCCGTAAATGTCATAAGCCCCGATGACACCAATGTCGCTGCGGTCGATGCAGGATCGCCTGAAAGCCCCAGAAAAAAGCGATCAACCTTGGCATCGGCCAACTGCTGCGCCGTTAATCCCGTTTGTTCGGTGTGGTGCGTGTTCGTTTGATACCCCGTGCCGAATACGCCGCCAGATGTACTGATGCTTGCCATAAAGTATGCCGTTGTTTTTCAAACCCTCTTGGGGTTTTAAACGACAAAAAACCCATAGATATTAAAGCCCGCGAACAAAATGGGCTGGTGGATCAGATAAATCGCCAAACTGTGGCGCCCCGCAAATGCAAAGGGGCGCAGCAAACCCCATGTGGGTCCATGATAGGCAAAGGCGTTTAAGCGCGTGAACAGGGCATGCGTGGCCATGCCTGCGAAAAACGCAAAACCCCAAGGCATGATGGGGCGGTAATCCACACTGCCCGCGGTTTCATTGGTCCAGATGATCCACATCCACCACACTGACCCCTGAACAGGCCCGTCCACCCAAATGAAATAGGATCCAAAGGCCGCAGCACAGGCCAACGGAACGGCCCAATGCAAGGACAACAGGGGCAGGGCAAGAAGGCTCAAAACCAAAATCAAATGCAAGATCCCAAAGCGGATCATATAGGGCCCAAAGATGAAATAGGTAACAATGGAAATCCCCATCGTCGCCATCCCCAGCAATGCCACGCGCCGCCAAACGGTCAGCCATTTGATGCCAGCGCGATGTGTGTGTTGCCACGATAGCCCCGCCAAAAACAGAAAGGACATGGCGATTGCACGTTCAAACATGCGCCATTCGGGCTGAAACACTGTTCCTGCCTTGATATAGCCGAAATACATCAGGTCGAAGGTGAAATGAAACACAACCATGGCCAAAATCGCCATGGCCCGCAGCAGATCAAGCCAGATGAGTCGCGAAGGTACGTGCGTCATACCATGTCATTACCGCGTGATCTGCCAAAAGGCGAGCCTTGCATTACCCCAGCACAAAAACCAGAGTGAAAAGCGCCAAAAACACCAACACAGCCGTGGCAACCATCCCACCCATACGGGCCTCGGATTTGTGGGGTTTGCGATCTGGATCGGGGCGGTTGTCTGACATAAGGATCCTCTATTTCAGCTGCATTTCATATGTAGTTCTTGAGCGACCAAAAACCCAGTATCTCAGTTCAAAAAAGAAGAAAATGGTGGGTGATAAGAGACTCGAACTCCTGACATCTTCGGTGTAAACGAAGCGCTCTACCAACTGAGCTAATCACCCGATAAGGGGCGTAATAGCCAAAGCGGTGCGCCTGTGCAAGAGGGTTCGCGCGAAAAAATTACCTTTTTCTTCGACGCTTTGGCAAACTGTAGCTAAGCTGTCAAAAGAGGAGGGTAAAATGCCGTTTGATCCAGATAAACACCAGATGTTGCCGACCCGTCATTTTGATGATTTCCAGATGGGAGAGCGGTTTTTTGCCCCCTCGCGCACGATGAGCGAGGGTGTTTTTGCCGCGTTTCAGGCGGCAAGTGGGGACAACCATCCGATCCATTATGATCGCACCCATTTAAAATCATTGGGCCATCCTGATTTAATGGCACATGGATATATGAGCCTAATTCAGGCGGCGATTGGGGCATCGCCCTTGGCCCATGAAATGGGGCGGGCCTTGATCGGGTTTGTGGATCAATCCAGTCGGTTTTTGCATCCCGTTTACAATGGCGATACGCTGTACCCTGTGTTTGAAATCAATGAACTTATGCGTCAAAGCACTACGGGAATTTTGGGTGTGGCGATTGAAATCCATAATCAGTATGGCATCCTGTGCGTTTCGGGCAATCAGCGATATTTGATGCGTCTTTAGGCGGTTGGGATGAGCCCCATTTTTTCGCGCGCATCCCGTAAGAACAGGTCATAGGTTGTTTTGATGGCCTTCTCATCCACATCCCCCGACAAATCATCGGCCAATTGAGCAAGGATCAGCGACTTGGCACCTTTTTGCATATCAAGTGATTGCAGGGCGGCCGTACGGTGTTCTTTTTCCTGGGGCGATATTTGCATCACGGATACGCCCCAGACCGCGATTTGGCGCAATGCCATCATTTCCGCGCGGAATTCCTTTTCCTGATTATGGGCAAATTTTGCCTCGAACGCGCTTTCTCTGTCGTCAAATGTACTCGTCACAAAAACCCGTTATCCAAATCAACAGATGGGGATGAAATGCGTGATTTGAATGAGGCGTGGGATAAAAAAAGCCCCCGAAAATTGGGGGCCTTTAAATTAATGTGTGATTTGTGCGCTGCTTTGGGCTTGTTTTGCCCGTTCTGCGGCGGCGGCATCTTCGGCCGCTTGATCCCATTCAATGGGTTCGGGTTGATCGACCAAGGCCTGTGCCAAGACTTCTGACACATGGGTGACGGGGATGATTTTCAGACCGTCTTTGACCGAGCCTGGCAGATCGGCGATGTCCTTTTCATTTTCCTCTGGAATGAACACCGTTGTGATCCCACCGCGCAGGGCTGCCAAAAGCTTTTCTTTCAATCCACCGATGGCCAGCGCATTGCCGCGCAGAGTGACTTCGCCTGTCATGGCGATATCTTTGCGCACTGGAATGCCCGTTAGCACCGACACAATGGATGTCACCATGGCCAGACCCGCACTTGGCCCATCCTTGGGGGTTGCGCCCTCGGGAACGTGCACGTGAATGTCCAGCGTGTCAAACTGAGGCGGTTTCACCCCGATCTGAGGCGAGATTGAACGCACGTAAGAGCTTGCTGCATCGATGGACTCTTTCATCACATCACCCAATTTACCAGTGGTCTTCATGCGTCCCTTACCGGGAAGCTTGAGCGCCTCAATATGCAGCAGATCACCACCAACGGATGTATAGGCCAACCCTGTGACAACGCCCACCTGATCCTCTTTTTCGGCCAGACCATAGCGGAATTTGCGCACGCCCAAGAAATCATCTAGATTTTCCGCCGTAACGGTTACGGTTTCCTCTTCGCCTTTAACGATTTTTGTCACGGCTTTACGCGCAACTTTCGCCACCTCGCGTTCAAGGTTACGCACACCCGCCTCGCGTGTGTAGTGTTGGATCATCGAGGTCAGCGCGCTATCGGTCAGCTCAAATTCGCCCTTTTTCAGGCCATGGTTTTTCACCGCCTTGTCAATCAGGTGACGCCGCGCGATTTCGCGTTTTTCGTCCTCGGTATACCCCGCCAATGGAATGATCTCCATGCGGTCCAATAGGGGACCTGGCATGTTATAGCTGTTTGAGGTGGTCAGGAACATCACGTTTGACAGATCATATTCCACCTCAAGGTAGTGATCGACAAAGGTGCTGTTTTGTTCTGGATCCAAAACCTCGAGCATGGCAGAGGCGGGGTCCCCACGGAAATCTTGGCCCATCTTGTCGATTTCATCGAGCAGGATCAGCGGATTTGTGGTTTTCGCCTTTTTCATCGCTTGGATGATTTTACCAGGCATGGATCCGATATAGGTGCGGCGGTGTCCGCGAATTTCGGATTCGTCCCGTACCCCGCCTAGGGAAATACGGATAAATTCACGCCCCGTTGCCTTGGCCACGGATTTGCCTAGGGATGTTTTACCCACACCGGGCGGGCCCACCAAACACATGATCGGACCGCGCAATTTCGACGAACGCTGTTGCACGGCCAGGTATTCGACAATGCGTTCTTTGACCTTATCCAAGGAATAGTGGTCTTCGTTCAAAATACGCTCAGCCCGACCCAAATCCTTTTTCACGCGGGATTTGGTGCCCCACGGAATGGATAGCATCCAATCCAAATAATTGCGCACCACCGTCGCCTCGGCAGACATCGGCGACATGTTTTTCAGCTTTTTGACCTCGGCATTGGCTTTTTCCAACGCATCTTTGCTTAGCTTCATGCCATTGATGCGCTCTTCCAATTCGGCAACTTCGTTTTGGCCTTCTTCGCCATCCCCAAGTTCCTTTTGAATCGCCTTCATCTGTTCGTTCAGATAATATTCGCGCTGCGTGCGCTCCATCTGGGATTTCACGCGCGTCTTGATCTTTTTTTCGACCTGAAGAACGCTCATTTCGCCCTGCATCAGGCCATAAATTTTTTCCAAACGATCGCTGACAATCAGGGTTTCCAACAAATCTTGTTTGTCGGCCACTTCAATGCCCAAATGTCCCGCTGCCAAATCCGCAAGCTTATCTGGTTCGGTCGAATTTGCGATTGCGGTTAGCGCTTCTTCTGGGACGTTCTTTTTGATTTTGGCGTAACGCTCAAACTCTTCTGAAACGGTGCGCAACAACGCTTCGATTGTGGCATCATCACCCATGTCCTCTTCGACATATTCTGCGGTCGCTTCAAAAAAGTTTGGATTGTCAATGAACTCATTGATTTTGACGCGTGACTGTCCTTCAACCAGCACCTTAACCGTGCCATCGGGCAATTTTAGCAATTGCAAAACATTGGCCAAAACCCCCATGCGATAGATTTGATCCGATGTTGGATCATCCTCTGATGGGTCCTGTTGGCTGGATAATAGAATTTGTTTGTCTTCCTGCATCACCTCTTCTAGGGCGCGGACAGATTTGTCCCGACCCACGAATAGGGGCACGATCATATGTGGGAAAACCACGATATCGCGCAGTGGCAGCACAGGGTAAGAGGCATTTAATGGTGACTTCATGCTCGTTCCTTTATTAGCAAAACAGCGACTGTCCCAAATATGGCAACGCGCGCCGTTTCCGTGTCAGATCAGATAAATGTGCCTTACTGTATCACATTTCAAGCAGACTCGGTTGAAATAACGATGCCTTTATGTGGGGTAGGGTGCAAGGTCAGGCACCTGAATATTTAAAAAAAATTTGTGCAAAACTGGTTTTTTGTTTTTGCACGTGTAACGTCCAAGATGAGATTGTGCGGTGTTTTTTGGCAAAATTTTAGAAGTTGCAAAATTTTTCTGCAAATCGTCAAAAATTTCGAAATGTCCGCTTGACCATTATCGTATCACGCCATAATACCCTCTTCACGCGCGGTTGTAGCTCAGTTGGTTAGAGTACCGGCCTGTCACGCCGGGGGTCGCGGGTTCGAGCCCCGTCAACCGCGCCATTTTCCCCACATTCTTGAATGTAGATACGCAATTCCAAAATTATTTTGGAAATGGCGCGCATCTTTCACTAGGTTTTTATTGATTACCCAAGGGTACACCGATTTCCGAACACCATCGCCTTTCGTCAATCGGCACACTGCGCTGTTGGGGATGTTGGTGATGAATATCCGATCCTTTGCCATGATCAGCGCGGTCTATACTTCTCCGAATTTACATATGGATATCAGTGGCGTGAATTTGGTGGTTTGGATCCTGTCCCATGTTTTTGCAGATCAGAAATTCATGGCCATTTTTTACATGCTGTTTGGCGCAGGGGTTATTTTGGCAACACAGCGATGGGATCAGGCGGGGCAACGCACATGGAGCTATCACGATGCACGCACGTTTTGGTTGCTGATCTTTGGGATGATCCACGCCTATTTTTTTGGTACGGGGACATATTGGTCACCTATGCGCTGTGCGTATTTGTGGTCTATTGGTTTCGCAATCTCTCTGCCCCCGCACTCTTTCTCATCGGATGCATTTCCCTGTTGGTTGCGCTATTGATCATCATGTCGGCGGGTGTCGCGCCCCTCGATGTTCAACAGGGCATTTTAGAAGATTTCGTTCTAAATCCTGCGGACATTGATCGTGAAATCGCCGCCTATCGCGGGACATGGTCCGATGTCCAAAACGCCCGCCTGATCGAGGCTTTGGACATTCAATTTGCGGGTATTCCGTTTTTCCTGTTCTGGCGGGCAGGGGGATTAATGTTGATTGGCATGGCACTGTTTAAATTGGGCGTGTTCAGTGCCACGCGCAGCATCAAATTTTACACCCGTTCAGTGGGTGTTTCAGGCCTCATTAGTTTCCCATTGGTCGCCTGTAGTATGGTGCAATTGATTGCCCATGATTGGGACCCAAGTTTCAGGCTGCTGCAACACAGGGGCGTTTATAATTATGTGGGCAGTATTGGCGTTGCACTGTTTTACGTGGGTTACATTATGCTGATTTCGAGAACGTGGATCTGGCATACGATGCAGGCCCGTCTGGCGGCCGTGGGGCGCATGGCATTTACAAACTATATCCTGCAATTTGTGATCGCGACGGGATTGTTTTATCGCTATGGATTTGGATTATTTGGATCGGTTGAACGTTGGGGGCAATTTTTGATTGTGTTGATCATCTGGGTATTTCAGCTTTGGATATCCCCCATTTGGCTTTCTAAATTCCGATTTGGGCCTTTGGAATGGCTGTGGCGGTCGCTGACATATTTCAAATTTCAACCGATGCTGAAATAGATGTCATTCGGTGCGTTTTCTCTATTGACGCTCCATCTGAAAACACATATCCCACCGCTTACGCGCGGTTGTAGCTCAGTTGGTTAGAGTACCGGCCTGTCACGCCGGGGGTCGCGGGTTCGAGCCCCGTCAACCGCGCCACTTTCACAAAAAATTCATGCACAAAATGGTGGCCCAGGCCGCGCCCACGGATATTGCCGTCACGGCCACGGTTGCGCTGCCTGCATCCTTGGCCTGTTTTGCCAGATCACGGCGGTCCATACCGATATCATCCACCACGCGTTCAATCGCCGTATTCATACATTCCGCGGCCAATACCATGATGCCGCCCATGATAATGACCGCCGTTTCCGCCGGAGATAGTGGTAGGTAAAGCGCCAAAGGGGTCGAAATACAATTGGCCACGATCCATTGTTTCAGGCTGGGTTCGGTTTGCCAAACATTGCGCCACCCCTCCAGTGACCAAACCACGCGATCACAGAACCGTTGCCATTGCTGCGATAAAAAGCCCACTTTAATCCCCTTTGCCCATCGTGTTTAGGTTGGTTGCACTTTGCTTTATGCTAATGAACCTGCGCAAGGGAAAACTATGCTATCACTTGTATCCAAGATCAATTGGCCCATCCTAATCGTGGCCTGCGCCACCATCGGGTTGGCCCCACTGTTTCCAGAACCGCATGTTTGGGAAAAGCTGCGGATGTTGGTGCAAGGCAATCTGACCCGCGCGATTGATTGGTTTGATTTGTTGATGCACGGCACGCCATGGGTTTTGGTTGTGCTAAAGATTTGGGGAACGTTCGGCGGACGTGCTGATGGCAAAGGCTGATTTTGACTTCAGTCATTGACAAACGATCAAGCACAGTCCCGTGGTCGGTGAATAGGGCTGAGGTAACGAAGCACCCGTACTGTTTTGCCGAAGGTAAACCTATGGTTCAACCGAACGGGCGTGGACAGGATCAAGCGCGATTGGTTTTTGCTTCGCTTCGACCGCGCGTGATCCTAGGACAAAATGATTGCCTTGCTCACTCTGCCGCCTCAGTTTCGGCCTCGATCTCGGCGGCGCGTTTTTCGACCAGCTCGACGATGTGATCGAC
The DNA here is from genome assembly GCA_000472185.1 of Rhodobacteraceae bacterium HIMB11. Taxonomy (GTDB): domain Bacteria; phylum Pseudomonadota; class Alphaproteobacteria; order Rhodobacterales; family Rhodobacteraceae; genus HIMB11. The sequence continues at coordinate 166,650 of AVDB01000007.1, forward strand.
CATATCATAGTTGCTGATTTTGTGATCTTGCTTGCCTGCCCAATAGACCATGCCATGACCACTGCCACCGCCTGTAAAGCCGACATCGGTCATCAACGCCTCGCCCGGGCCATTCACAACACAGCCGATGATCGACAGGCTCATGGGTGTTTTGACATGCTCTAGGCGCTGTTCCAAGGTTTCGACCGTTTTAATCACATTGAACCCCTGACGCGCGCAAGAGGGGCACGAGATGATATTCACGCCACGATGGCGTAGGCCCAGTGATTTCAAGACTTCATAGCCAACCTTCACCTCTTCCACAGGATCGGCCGACAGCGATACGCGGATCGTATCCCCAATACCCATCCACAGTAGATTGCCTAAACCAATGGCGGATTTGATTGTTCCGCTCATCAAACCGCCCGCTTCGGTGATCCCAAGGTGAAGGGGCGCGTCGGTGGCTTCTGCCAATGCTTGATAAGCCGCAGCCGACAGGAAAACGTCAGAGGCCTTCACACTGATCTTGAATTCGTGGAAATCATTATCCTGCAGGATTTTGATATGATCCAGACCGCTTTCGACCATCGCATCGGGGCAGGGTTCCCCATATTTTTCCAATAGGTGTTTTTCTAAGGATCCCGCATTCACGCCAATACGCATGGAACAATTGTTGTCCCGCGCTGCTTTGATCACTTCACGCACGCGCTCTTCTGTTCCGATGTTGCCGGGGTTGATGCGCAAACAGGCGGCCCCTGCTTCTGCGGCCTCGATCCCGCGTTTATAGTGGAAATGGATATCGGCCACGATGGGAACAGGGCTTTCTTTCACAATTTCTTTTAGCGCTTTTGAACTGTCCTGATCGGGCACAGAAACGCGCACAATGTCTGCGCCTGCCTCGGCAGCGGCTTGGACCTGTGCGATTGTCGCGGCGACATCTGTGGTCAATGTGTTTGTCATTGTCTGCACGGCGATGGGGGCATCCCCGCCAATCGGAACATTGCCCACGTGAATCTGGCGAGATTTACGGCGATAGATATTGCGCCAAGGACGCACATGGTTCAGCGACATAGCAACCTCGTGTTTGCTGTTGTGTAATGTATAATTGACAGAAAGCGTTCGCGCAATCAAACATCTATTGATCTAATGGCAGGTCAAAGCTTTCAAAGTTGGCTTGCGCGATTAATGTGCGCAACTCGCCGTCATTGTCAATGATAGCAGGAGTATAGCTTTCTGACAGGCTGGCCACAGACAATTCAACGTCTTTGACAACATTGCCGCCTGATCCTGCTGGGCCATATAGTTCGCGGTTAACGCTAAAATATACAGATCCTGACATGCCCGCACGCATGGTTGGTGCACCCTCGGTCTGGGGCAGTGTAAATTCCTCACCGGGCTGCATGATTTTGGCCAAAATAACCGACCCAGTCGAGGACGTGACCTGCACCCACGCTTCGCGTGTTGCGACAATAGCGATGGTGGGGGGCAAATCTTCGACCACTTGCGGGGCGACACTTGCTACCTCATCCAAATTCACCTCTTCCACGACATCTGCGATGATGGCATCCAATCCCGCAAATGTGGGCAATGCTGCTTCTGTCTTGGGATCTGGGAAATTGGCAAAACGGTTGGGGTCAAGCGTTGAGATTGGTGCATCACGGGCCACAAGGATCGGGGTATCAAGCGCAGGGGGACGATACATGCGTTCCAATTTATCGTTGCGCTGGTCCGGGGAAAGGCCAACAATATCAGTGGTTTCCTCACCCTCGACGGTACCGTTGAATTCTGACAAAACGATGGGCGTATTTTCGGATGGAACGACCTGCACCTTTTGGATTTCTTGGAATACGGACCATGCCCCGTAGCCTAGGCCCGCAACCAATAGACACAAAACGGCGATTGATCCGACAGCCGCTGCCTCAAACTGATCTGTCCATGATTTCTTATTTGGCACAATCGCAGAGGGGGATTTGGAAAAGATCGCGTCATCCATATCGCTGATCATCGGACCAGCGACAGGAACCGCCTTGCCATTGCGCAGGGTCGAGGCCTCATCCGCCAATCCGTGCGAGGGTACGAACCCGCTTTCTTCACAGAACTGGCGATAGACTTGTTCCTGATCCAACTTCAAATATCGTGCATAGGATCGTACAAAACCCGACACAAAACTCGGCGTTTCAAAAGCGCCATAATCACAGTTTTCAATCGCGGAAATATAGTTCGCACTGATGCGCAGTTCGCGTTGAACATCCATCAAAGATTTACCCAGGGTCGCGCGTTCACCGCGCAGCAGATCGCCCAGACGCACTTCATAGTCGTCAAAGCCTTTTGGTCTGCTCATTTCGTCCCGACCGTCTGGGGTCAGATCCGTCCCTGCCATTTCATCACGCCCCTAGCGTTGCATCCCCAAGCATGATTCCGCCGAATCGATGCATAACACCTTGAGCTGTGATAACACAAAGTTACAGAATGTGCACTTTTGTTAGGGTTATGCGCTAATTTCGGCACGATTTAGCGCACAGTGGGACCACAGTGCATCCATCGCCTTGACAAGGGCATCAATTTCTTTGGGTCCATGCACAGGCGACGGTGTAAACCGCAGCCGCTCTGTCCCACGCGGGACAGTCGGGAAATTGATCGGTTGGACGTAAATTCCGTGCTCACTCAGCAGCATGTCAGACAGCTTTTTCGTATGCACAGGATTGCCCACAATCACAGGCACAATATGGCTACCATGATCAATGATCGGCAGACCCATACCCTTTAGGCGCATTTTCAGGATTCTCGCCTGCAGCTGATGTTGCTCGCGCAGCGTTTGATCACTTTTCAAGTGCGCAACCGATGCCGCGGCGCCCGCAGCAACCGCGGGTGGCAATGATGTGGTGAAAATAAACCCAGGCGCATAAGAGCGCACAGCGTCACACATTTTTTCGCTGGCCGCGATATAACCACCCATCACGCCATAGGCCTTGGCCAATGTTCCGTTAATAATATCAATGCGATGCGCAAAGTTATCACGCTCTGTCACACCACCACCGCGTGGGCCATACATGCCAACGGCGTGAACCTCATCAATATAGGTCAGGGCGTTGAATTCATCGGCCAGATCACAAATCGCCTCAATCGGGCCGAAATCCCCATCCATTGAATAGACAGATTCGAACGCAATCAATTTCGGCGCCTTGGGATCATCCGCCGCCAATAATTCGCGCAGATGCGCAACATCATTGTGGCGGAACACACGCTTGGCCCCGCCATTGCGGCGCACACCCTCGATCATAGATGCGTGGTTCAATTCGTCCGAATAAATGATCAATCCCGGAAACAATTTTGGCAAGGTCGAAAGGGTTGCGTCATTTGCATTATACGCAGAGGTGAACAACAGCGCTGATTCTTTGCCATGCAGATCGGCCAATTCGGCCTCAAGCCGTTTGTGATACACGGTTGTGCCCGAAATGTTGCGTGTGCCGCCAGACCCCGCGCCCGTGGCGTCAACGGCCTCATGCATGGCATTTAGAACAACAGGATGTTGGCCCATCCCCAGATAGTCATTTCCGCACCACACAACGATTGGCTTTTTGCTGCCATCGGGGCAATTCCACATCGCGTGCGGGAAATTGCCCTTTTCGCGTTCGATATCGATAAACGTGCGATAACGGCCTTCGTCGTGAAGGCGGGAGAGGGCTCCGTCAAGATGCGCGGTATAGTCCATTCAATCGTCCTTGTTCATCGGTCCCCCATAACATATTCATATTTTATTATGGGTCAAAGGTTTTTTGCAGCTAACGCAGCGAAATGATAATCCGCGTTGGTTGAATTGCCATCCGATGCTAGCCTTTCTTTCACAGATACATAACAGGAGATTCGAATGTCGCTAGATTCGGTGTTGGCGCGTATTGACGCAGATATAGAAAAATCCACGGATCGCTTGCTCGATTTGTTGCGGATACGTTCGATTTCCACGGATCCTGCCTATGCAGAGGACTGTCAAAAGGCGGCGGATTGGTTGGTGCGTGATCTGGAATTGCTTGGGGCGGTTGCCACGAAACGCCAAACGCCGTATCACCCCATGGTGGTTGGGCATGTTGATGGGGCGGGGCCACATATCCTGTTTTACGGACATTATGATGTGCAACCTGTTGATCCCATTGAACTGTGGAATCGCGATCCGTTTGATCCTGCCGTTGAACAAACGCCCAAAGGTCCCGTGATCCGCGGGCGCGGATCGTCCGACGATAAGGGGCAATTGATGACCTTTGTTGAGGCCTGCCGCGCGTGGAAAGCGGTACATGGCACATTGCCCTGTAAAATCACCTTTTTCTTTGAAGGCGAAGAGGAAAGCGGATCGCCCAGTTTGATTCCCTTCATGAAGGAAAACGCAGCCGAACTGACATCCGACATTGTGTTGATCTGTGACACAGGGTTATTCGAAAGCAAAACGCCCGCCATCGTGACCATGCTGCGCGGTTTGTTGGGCGAAGAGATTAAGATCACGGGCCCGAACAAAGATTTGCATTCGGGCATGTATGGCGGTGCGGCCATGAATCCCGCGCGGGTTCTATCAAAAATTTTGGCCAGTCTGCATGATGATCAGGGGCGTATCACGGTGCCAAATTTCTATGACGGCGTGCATGAATTACCCGATGCAGTGGCCGATCAGTGGCGCGATCTGAATTTTGATCATGCGGCTTTCTTAGGGGATGTGGGTTTGGCCGATCCCGCGGGTGAGGTAGGGCGCAGCGCGCTAGAAATGATCTGGTCACGCCCAACTTGCGAAATCAATGGCATGACCAGCGGATATACAGGCGAAGGATTTAAAACCGTTCTACCCAGTTATGCCTCGGCCAAGGTGTCCTTCCGTTTGGTGGGTGAACAAGACCCCTTTAAAATCCGGGAAGATTTTCGCGCCATGGTGCGTGCCATGGTACCAGCGGATTGTCAGGTTGAATTTTTGGAACACGGAACGGGACCTGCATCGCATATGTCAATCGATGCCCCCGAATTCGAAGCAGCGCGTCAGGCATTATCCGAGGAATGGGATATCCCCGCGGCTTTTATCGGGTGTGGTGGGTCGATCCCAATCGCGGGATATTTCCAAGAGATCACGGGACGTGACCCGCTGTTAATTGGATTTGGCAAAGATGACGATCAACTGCACAGCCCAAACGAAAAATACGACATGGAAAGTTTCCACAAAGGCATCCGCAGCTGGGCCCGCATATTGGATAAATTGGCAGGTTAGGGCACGGCCCCAGCCGACCCAATGCGGCGCAGGTGGTCCGCGCTCGCCTAACCATGGAAACTGCGAAGGTTAATGACTGTCGGTATCTGGCAGTTCAAACAACTCATGCACCGATACGTCCAAAACCTTGGCCAAGGTCAGCGCCAAAATGGTCGACGGGACGAAGACGTTGTTTTCGATCGTGTTGATGGTTTTACGCGATACATTTGCCAATTTGGCCAGATCCGCTTGGGTCAGGCCTTTGGCTTTTCTAATTTCGGTTACGTGAACGATCAGCTTCATCGGCGCCCAATCGCATCATAATAGGTGAACAGCAATAGATAGGCCGCCCCCGTCAAGGTCCCCATCGCCCCAAATGCCGTGGGTAGGGCAACTGCGACTGTGGTCATGAGGAGCCCAAAGATCGGGTACAACATCAATGCAATCCAAAACGCATGTGCCTCGGCGCGGCGTTTGTCCATAATGTAACCTTCGTCAAAAGCCTGTTGTGCATTTTTGCGTCCCGCTGCCGATGCCAGGGCAAAGATCAGGGCCGCACTGATAAGTCCCAGAATGCCCGGGATCCAAAACGGAAAGGGATCAGGGCGCATCTGCAAAAGTGCCAGCACCGCATAGGCAAGGCAGGTCAATCCCGTAATCGCAAACATAACGCGACGAAATGCAGAAAGTAACTCAGATGTAACCAAAATAAAAATCCTGAATTTAGCAACCTATGGGTTACATGTAGTGGGTTCGACAATGTAACGCCAAGGTTACTTTTTGAAAAAAGTTGATTTGGGCACAAGATTGGCGCGATAGTGCGTGAAAATTGAAAAACGACAGGTGATCAATGTTCAACGGATTTAAAGCACAGGATGTGGATTTGCCTACGGGGCGCATCCATTATCGCATCGGTGGGGCAGGGGATGCCGTGTTACTATTGCATGGATTTCCGCAAACGCATGCGATGTGGGGCTATATCGCGCCAATACTGGCGCAGAGGTATCGTGTGATTTGCCCTGATTTGCGTGGCTATGGCGCCTCTCACAAACCTGCGGATGTGGCGGATTATTCTTTTCGGGAAATGGCGCGGGACCCGATTGCCTTGATGGATCATCTTGGGATTGATCGGTTTCATGTTGTGGGACACGATCGCGGTGGGCGCACCGCGCATCGTATGGCGCTTGATATCCCTCAACGGATTAAAAGCATCACTGTCATGGATATTGTCCCAACGCATTTGTTATTGGCGGATTTAACCGCTTATGTGGCGCATGCCTATTACCATTGGTTTTTTCTGGCCCAACCCGCGCCACTGCCTGAAACGATGATTGGTGCCGATCCAGTTGCATATTACAAATCTTGTCTGATGGGCTGGGGTGCGGCGAATGAGGATCAGTTTGATAGCGCACAAATGCAAGCCTATGAAGCCACATGGCGTGATCCCGATTGTATTCGCGGCATGTGCAATGATTATCGTGCGGCCTTTACCCATGATTTTAAATTGGATGCGGCGGATTTGCACCGCCGCCTAAGCATGCCCGCCTGTGTGATGTGGGGACGTAATGGGATTATGGAGCGCGCCTTTGACGTGCCGGCCACGTGGGCCGATCGGTTTTCAAATATCACAGCCCATGGCATGCGTGGTGGGCATTTTTTCCCCGATGAACATCCAGAAGAGACAGCTGAGACCGTGATGGCGTTTTTGGCCGCGCAAACATGACTCAGCCGAACGGATTTCTGGGATGTGATACCATTGTGTCGTTTTTTTTGTGACATACACATTGTAAAGCACTCGCCCGTGGGCGGTTAACAGGGCTGAGTGAAATGACGCCCCCGCTCGATCGGACGGGCGTGGGCTGGATCATACGCGATTAGTCTTCGCTATGCTGCGACCGCGCATGATCTGGGTGAACGAAGTCGTTTAAGCATCATAATGATCAGAGAACTAAGCGCGCGCTTAGCCCATTTTTTCTGAAATGCTAGTAAACGGATTGCCCGACACCAGGCCTGCCCGAGCTTGTTTCAGGGAGATGTGCGACCCATTACAGCATCATTTGTCATCCACGCAGTTTACGCATGCCCCATGCAACGGTCCGGCAGATCAGGTAAAACACCAATGCCGTGACAATCGTTGTCGCATAGAAATTCATGCGGCCGCCCATATCCATGTCATTCAGGAACGGATAGGTCAGGCCCGATGTTACACTGCCCACGGGGGTTTCGTTGAATGGACCGACCAACCCCTCTGTCCACACCACGAAGGCCACGGACAGCGCCACGGTCACGCCCATCCCTCGCAGCATTTGATCAAATGCGCGGGAAATAAACAGCGCCTCGATCAAAATAATCGCAGGTCCGATCAGGTGTAGGTAGTATTCCTGGAACCACACTGGCGTATTGTCCCCGTTCACCAGTGCAGGATCAATGAAGTACAGGCGCCAGTACAAAAACACCACCATGATGTTCAAAACTGCCGTGGCCGAAATGAACGTGGGATAGGTGTCGGATCGTCCATTCCGCCGCGCGGCAAACAACAGATAATGCGCCACCATCGCAGCCGTCAGGCCCCAGATCGTGAGAAAGCGAAACTGAATGCCCCACGCACTGTAATCATGTGTTGTGAACTGATAAATGAAATACCCTACCGCGAGAATAAGCGCAGCCTGAGAATAACGCAGTGCCGTAATGATGTTTACCCCCGTATCCCTGTTAATCCTGACGCTTGGCCGCGACCAGTGATGTCATTGTGTCCAGGGACACTGCACCACGGACCAACTCGTCGTCGAATACAAATGTTGGGGTGCCGTTGATTTGCAGACGTGCCGCCAATAGCCGTGTTTCTGCGATTTCTTTCATCACGCTTTCTTGGTTCATTTGATCCAAAACTGCTTGATCGTCATGGCCTAAGATGGTTGCCAAACGGCGCAGAGTTTTTTCGTTGATGTCCCCGTTAAAGGTCAGCAATGTATCATACGTCGCTTTATAGGCTGCATCCCCGTGCAATTGTTTCACTGCCACTGCAAAGGCCGATGCCATTTCCGATGCTTCGCCAAGAACGGGGAATTCTTTGACGATGAAACGGATGTTGCCGTCTGCCTTGATCAATTCTTCCACGGCGGTATGCGCGCGTTTACAATATCCGCAACGATAATCCATGAATTCCACAACGGTGATGTCGCCCTCAGGGTTGCCGCCAACATAGGAAAAGCCATCATTGAAAATCGCATCTGCATTCGCCGCAACAAGGTTTAGGTCGGCTGCGGCCTCTGCCTGGGCCTCGCGCTGACGGAATACTTCAACAGCCTCGAAAATGGTTTCTGGGTTTTCCAATAGGTATTCACGCACTGCTTTGCCAAACGCCTCTTTTTCGTCTGCGCTCATGCTGTTTAAATCAAATGAATGTGCGGGCAGGGCCAGTCCAATCAGGGCTGCAAAAACTGTTTTGCGAAGCATCGTGTTCAATCCTTTGTGTGTTCGATTAGCGAATATCTAAGACGTCTTGGGCGCGCTGCCAGCTGGGGGATCCAACAGGTAATCCAGCAGCGGCGCGATTTGCGTGCACTTTGGCATCCTTAATGCGGCCCCGCAATGCATAACGTTCCGCAGTGACAAGTGACGCCATGGCATGTTTGCCCAGTTTGGAATAGGCAACACCCAAATCACGCAACAGCGCGCTGTTGCGGAAATCACGCACGCGGGCCTGTTCCAAAATATCCAAGGCCTGCGAAAATTTACCAGCCGCCAACAATGCGCGTCCATATCCCGCCAGAATAATCGCATCCTTGGGCCGTAAATCATGCGCCTTTTTATAGGCGCGTGCACTGTCGGAAAAGGCGCGGTTACGCATGTAGAGTTCGGCCTTTAGGTCCTGATAAAATGGATCATCAGGGCGCAGGGCAAGGGCGCGTTCAATGGATTGAATGGCGGATGTTAGGCTGCCCGCGCGTCCATGTGCGATGGCACTGCGCATATGTTCAATATCCTCGGAATGGCTGTCTTTGAACCGTCCCAAAGTCCATGACGGCGCACGTTGAAAGGCCGAGAGTTTGCCAACAACACGGGCGTGCCAATAGATCATGTCAGGATCGCTGGGCAAATCATCATGTGCCATGGCCATGGTTTCAACGCTGCGCATGCGATCACGGGTTAGGGGGTGGGATCGGACATAAGGGTCCTGTCGCCCGACAACCAAATTTTCCTGTCCCACAAAAAGATCCAGTGTATCGACCATTCCCATGGGATTGATCCCCGAACGCACCATATAGCCAAGCGCAGATTGATCTGCCGAGCTTTCCTCGGCGCGGCTGTGTGATAGGAATTCACGTGTTGCACTGCCATGCACACCCAATGCGATCCCCGTGGCGGCCTCACCCGACCCGCTGGCCGCACCAACTGCAATCGCCAAGGCCGTGCCAAAATTGGCAGCATTTCTGCTAAGCTGCAACGCCTGACGGCGCCGGGCAATATGGCCGTTTGCAATATGCGCCGCCTCATGCGCGATGACGGATTGCAACATTTCGGGCGTTTTGGACCGCAAAATTAGTCCCGAATGTAAAAAGATATGACGCCGATCAATGACAAATGCATTCAGGCGATCATCATCCACCACCAAAACTTTGATCGAAACGGGCGAAAGCCCCGCGGCAATCAGAACGGGTGAGGCAAGGCGCGAGAGGCCTTCCTCGATATCAGAATCACGCAAAAGCCCTGCGGATTGCGCAATCTGTGCGCAGGTCATTAACGAAACAAAGGCAGCAAAGCGCAGAGAAAGCATGAGATTTGGAATAGCCATTGACCTTTGTAAGTGAGATTGTGAAAACATCCAAGTGAAGGCCACTGTGGAATGATGTGATGAAAAACTCAACCCGTGGAGCGGTTGCTCCCTTTATTGTGATGGATGTCATGGAAGCGGCGCGCCAAGCCGAGGAAGAGGGACGCCACATTATCCACATGGAAGTGGGTCAGCCCAGCACCGCCGCCCCACAAAAAGCCCTGCAATATCTGAAGGATAGCATGGATCACGATTCTATGGGCTACACGGTGGCATTGGGGCTGCCAGCGCTTCGGCAAAAAATCGCTGGGCTATATGGGGAATGGTATAACGTTGATCTTGATCCTGCCCGCGTTGTTATAACGCCGGGATCATCGGGGGCGTTTATCCTGTCGTTCACATCCCTGTTTGACGCAGGCGCACGTGTTGGGATTGGTGCGCCCGGGTATCCCAGTTATCGCCAAATTTTATGCGCACTGGATTTGGTGCCCGTTGATATTGAAACCCAGCCTAAAAATCGCCTGCAACCTGTTGCATCTGAATTGGTAGGACAGGATTTGGCAGGGCTTTTGGTGGCCTCCCCCGCAAATCCAACGGGAACCATGCTGGATCGCGCGGCGCTCTCCTCATTGATCCACGCAACCCAAGATGCAGGCGGCGCGTTTATCAGTGATGAAATTTATCACGGCATTGAATACGAGGCCAAAGCCGTCAGCGCATTGGAAATTACGGACGACTGTTATGTGATTAACTCGTTTTCTAAATATTTCTCAATGACAGGCTGGCGCGTGGGTTGGATGGTGGTTCCCGAGGATCACATTCGTCAGGTCGAGCGGTTGGCCCAAAACATGTTCATCTGTTCTCCACATGCCAGTCAGCTGGCCGCATTGGCCGCCATGGATGCGCATGATGAGTTGCAAGAAAACCTAAACGTGTATCGCAAAAATCGCGCCATGATGATGGCGGGCCTGCCCAAAGCGGGGTTCACCAAATTTGCGCCCCCAGACGGGGCTTTTTATATGTATGTGGATGTGTCGGAATATACCGATGACAGCCTTGCCTTTTCCAAGCAGATTTTGGCAGAGGCGGGCGTGGCCCTAACGCCAGGATTGGATTTCGATCCTATGCGTGGGGCGGGAACCTTGCGGTTGTCCTACGCCCGTAGCACAGCGGACATTGAAGAGGGTCTATCAAGATTGGAAAAATTCATGCGAAAACATGAGTTTATTTCGTGATCTTTCGGTTGCTCATAATCTTGATAATCTGGGCCCAAATGGGTCTGGCCCAAGAGGGATATTCCGCATTATCCCGCTTTATCCCAAATGGATCCTACGCCCGTGATGTGGTGTTTTCAGGCATCGAAATTCGCATTCAGCATTCCCAAGGTGTGCCATTTCGCATCTACACATTGGATGCGCCCAAACGTCTGATCTTGGAATTTAATGCAGTCACCTTTGCGGGGCTTGAGGAAGACGTGTTTTTGCGCAGTCAGTCAATCACGGGCGTGCGCGCAGGGGCCTTAAAATCGGGTTGGTCGCGCATGGTTTTTGATTTGGCGCGCCCAATGTCGGTCGACAGCGCGGGTGTCACCGTGGCCTCAGAAACAGCACAGGCGGAATTGATCATTCGGTTGAGTAAAACGGATGAGGAACGTTTTGCCGCCGCGGCCAAAAAACCAGCGGCACTGCAAACTGTCGTGACAACCCCGCGTGATGCATCAAATGCGGATCAGTTCGTGGTTGTGTTGGACCCTGGGCATGGTGGGATTGATCCGGGCGCCGTTGTGGGCGAGGCGCATGAGGCCGATTTGATGCTGTCCTTGACACGCGAAATCCGTGACATCCTACGCAAAAGCGATGGGGTGCAGGTGCATTTGACGCGGGATGAGGATGTTTTTGTCAGCCTAGAGGATCGCGTCAGCACCGCGCACGCGCTTTCGGCGGATTTGTTCATATCGCTTCATGCGGATATCGTCACCGATGGTCAGGCCTTTGGGACAACGGTTTATACCCTATCTGAAACCGCCTCGGATGAGGCGACAGCCAAGTTGGCCCTGCGACATGATCGGGGTGAAATTCTGTTTGGAGTGGACCTGCGTGGTGCAGATGATGAGGTGTCGGGCATTTTGATTGATCTTGCGCGGCTCGAAACAACCCCACGGTCCAAGGAACTGGCAGGGGCTGTTGTGGATGCCGTATTGATGGAATTTGGCCGCGTGAATTCGCGCCCCATTCGGCATGCAAATTTTTCGGTGCTAAAGGCGCCTGATATCCCCTCAATTCTGGTTGAGGCGGGATTTATGTCGTCAAAACAAGACCTTGAAAATTTAAAATCTCCTGAATGGCGCACACGTTTTTCACGTGCGTTGGTTGCGGGAATTTTGGATTGGTATCTGTCTGATGCAGCCCTTGCCCCCCTTCGGCGGCAGTAACACGCAGGCAGTTGGAAAGAGTTTTGACGAATGTCGCTGTCCCCCCTATAAACACGAAAAAACGTGAGGGGCACTTGGTTCGATTCATCTTATCCTTTTTTGGCGCGATCTTTACGACCATCACACTTGGTCTGATCGCCGCGGCCCTCACCATTGGGGCCGTGTTCTGGATGTATGGCCGCGATTTGCCCTCACACGCGTCATTGGCACAGTATAAACCCCCAACGATCAGCCGCATTTATTCGACCGAGGGGCGCATCATTGACGAATTCGCCAAGGAACGGCGTTTGTTCACACCAGCCGAGGAAATTCCTGTGATGATCAAACAGGCATTTATTTCGGCAGAGGATAAAAATTTCTATACCCATCCAGGTTATGACATCCGCGGGATCGCGGCGGCCTTTCGCGATGCAGCGGTGTCGCGTGGACGCAATGTGCGCGGGGCCTCGACCATCACCCAACAGGTGATGAAAAACTTTTTGCTGGATGGATCGCGCCGCGCCGAACGCAAGATCAAGGAAATCATCCTTGCGACCCGGATCGAGGAAACCTTGGATAAGGAACAAATCCTTGAACTTTATCTCAATGAAATTTTCTTGGGTCAGAACTCCTATGGTGTAACGGCCGCAGCACAAACCTATTTCAACAAAACGCTGGGGCAACTGGCCCCGCATGAGGCCGCGTTTTTGGCATCCCTTCCCAAGGCGCCCTCTGATTTTCACCCTGTGCGCCGCAAGGATCGTTTGTTGCAGCGGCGAAATTACGTGCTGCGCGAGATGTGGCAAAACGGATATCTGCCCGAGGATCAGTATTTGGCCGAACGGGATATGCCCCTGTTGTCCGTGCAAAACGGGGATTTCGAAAGCTTTAAGGCATCGCTGCCCCCACGGGATTATTTTACCGATGAAATCCGCCGTCAGCTCAGCCGTGATTTTGGCGAGGACGAATTTTTCAGTGGTGGCATGACCGTGCGTGCCACGATTGATCCCGAAATGCAGGATGTCGCCGCCGTGGCGTTGCAACGTGCCTTGGAAACCTATGATCGCGCCCAAGGGGTCTGGCGGGGAACTGGGCAGAAAATTGATACGGACCTGATTGGGGATGACGCGGCGCTGCGCGCGGCCCTTCGTGCAGTCAACGTGCCGCGCAACATTGATCTGGACGGAAAATGGTATCCTGCGGTGGTAACCTTAATCGGGAATTCCGCCGCCCGTATCGTGATTGAGGATGTTCCAGATGACGAGGATGGACATTTCATTTTACGCGAGGACGTGAGATGGGCCAGCAAAAAGAAAGAGGACGGCACATTGGGACCAGAGGCCAAGGTCGCTGGCGATTTGCTCGAACTGGGTGATGTCGTTTTGGTCCGTGAAATAAAAGACGCCGAGGGGACTTTCGAACGCTGGAGCCTGCGTCAAGTCAGTGAGGTGCAAGGCGCCTTTATGGCGATGGACGTCAACAGTGGACGAGTTCTGGCCATGCAGGGTGGCTTTGATTACTCAAACTCGGTTTATAACCGCGCCACGCAGGCCGAACGCCAACCGGGGTCCAGTTTCAAACCCTTCGTTTATGCCGCTGCCTTGGATAGTGGCTATTCGCCCGCCACCATCGTTGTGGATGCGCCGATTGAAATTGACACACCACAGGGATTGTGGCGCCCGAAAAACTCATCCAACAAATTCTATGGCCCCACACCCCTGCGCACGGGCATCGAACAATCTAGAAACCTGATGACCATTCGTTTGGCCCAAGAGGTCAGCATGGATGTAATCGCCGATTATGCCGAAGGGTTCGGGGTTTATAAGGATATGGGACGTTTTCTTGCCAATTCACTGGGGGCCGAGGAAACCACATTGTTCAAAATGGTGGCGGCCTATGCGATGTTTGCAAATGGCGGGGAACGGGTGGAACCGACGCTGGTGGACCGTATTCAGGATCGCTATGGCAAAACCGTCTATCGTCACGATCAGCGCGTTTGTTTGGAATGTGGGGATGATCAACTGGCGGCAGGGCGCAGTCCATTGATCATTTCAAACCGCGAACGGGTGATGGATGAAATCACCGCCTATCAGCTGACCTCGATGATGGAGGGGGTCGTGGACCGCGGTACTGCGGCGGCAACTGTGAATTTGGACGTGGCGGCCGCCGGTAAAACGGGCACCACGAATGAGGCGCGCGATGTCTGGTTCGTTGGCTTTACATCCAATATCGTTGCGGGCTGCTACATCGGATATGACCGCCCATCCCCCTTGGGCAAGGGGGCAGGGGGCGGATCAACCTGCGGACCTGTATTCAACGAATTCATGCAATCGGCCATTCAGAAATACGGCGGTGGTGAATTCCGCATCCCAGATGGCGGCCAATTCATCAACATTGATCGCTTTTCAGGTGCACGCCTGTCAGAAGAGGCGGAGGGTGATCATGTTGTTGCCGAGTTTTTCCGTGAGGGCGAAGAACCCCTGTTTGGTGTGACATTTGATGGTGGTTTCGCCATGGGGTCGAATTTCGATCTGATCCAACCGGGCGAAGATGTGGTAAAACAGGTCACAACATCCACAGGCGGCGTTGCCGTCGTGGGCCCCAAGGCTACGATCGGGACCCTGTCCTCGGGCGGACTTTACTAACGCAGTCATTTGACACCGATGCGCTGGTCATTCTGGCTTGTCAGCGCAGGGGCAGTTTTGTAAGACGCCAGAAAGATTTAAAACGGATACGAACCGAGATGCGCGCAGACATTCAAAACATGGTCAACGAGATCAACAAATCGCTTGAGCTGTTGCGCCAGCGCATGGGGTGGGAAACAGTGAAACATCGGCTGGAGGAATTCAACGCCCGTGTCGAAGATCCCGATCTGTGGAACGACCCTGAAAATGCCCAAAAATTGATGCGCGAACGGCAATCCCTGATTGATGCGGTGGAGGGGCATGACAACATGCAAACCGAACTGAACGACAACATCGAATTGATCGAACTGGGTGAAATGGAAGACGACCAAGACGTCATCAAAGATGCCGAAGCCGTGATTGAAGCCTTGGTAAAAACCGCCGCCGCCAAAGAGCTTGAGGCGTTGTTGAACGGGGAAGCAGATGCAAATGACACCTTCCTTGAGGTGCATTCAGGCGCAGGTGGCACCGAAAGCTGTGACTGGGCCTCAATGCTGGCGCGGATGTATGTGCGCTGGGCCGAAAAAAGCGGTTATAGCGTTGAAATGCAATCTGAAACCCCAGGCGAAGAGGCGGGGATCAAATCCGTCACCTATAAAATTTCGGGTCATAACGCCTATGGGTGGTTGAAATCAGAAAGTGGTGTGCATCGCTTGGTGCGTATTTCCCCCTTTGACAGCGCTGCAAAACGGCACACATCATTTTGTTCGGTCTGGGTTTATCCCGTTGTGGACGACAACATTGATATCGAGGTAAACCCCGCCGATATTCGCATCGATACCTATCGCTCTTCTGGGGCGGGGGGACAGCACGTCAACACCACTGACTCTGCCGTGCGTATCACCCACCACCCAACTGGGATCGTGGTGACCAGTTCGGAAAAATCCCAACATCAAAACCGCGATATCGCGATGAAGGCGTTGAAATCACGCCTGTATCAATTGGAATTGGACCGCCGCAATTCGGCCATCAACGAGGCCCATGAAAACAAGGGCGACGCAGGCTGGGGCAACCAAATCCGATCCTATGTTTTGCACCCCTATCAAATGGTCAAAGACCTGCGCACAAATCACGAAACATCCGACAGCAAGGGCGTTTTGGATGGCGATTTGGATGCCTTTATGGCGGCAACCTTGGCCATGGAAGTATCGGGAAAATCCCGCGCCGAGGCGACAGCCACCGATTAAACCCTAAATGCGGAGGGGTGAGGATGACCACTGCAGTTGAAAAAATGCAATCTGCGCTGGACGCGATTGAACGGCATAACTCACGGGTGAACGCCGTCATCAGTTTGGCGGATCCTGATGATTTGATGAAACATGCCGAGGCCGCAGATCAGGTGCCCACGGAGCAACGCGGGCCGCTGCATGGGGAACCCATCGCGATTAAGGATTTGGCAAAAGCGGCGGGGTTTGAAGCCTCAATGGGATCACCAATTTTCAAAAACAACCTTGTGCAAACTGACGATATCATGGTGGCCCGTATGCGTGCGGCGGGGGCAATCATCATTGGCAAAACAAATACCCCCGAATTCGGTTTGGGCAGTCACACGTTTAACCCTGTACATGGGGCCACGGGCAATGCCTATGACGCCACGCGTTCGGCAGGTGGATCATCGGGTGGGGCGGCGGTTGCGCTGGCCACGGGGATGATGCGCTACGCGGATGGGTCGGACATGATGGGCAGCCTGCGCAATCCTGCGGGATGGAACAACGTCTATGGCATGCGCCCCACATGGGGATTGGTGCCCTCAGAACCACTGGGCGATAGCTTCCTGCACCAATTGGCAACCAATGGTCCCATGGCACGGTGTCCCAAGGATTTGGCAACACTGTTATCTGTGCAATCAGGCCAAGATGCCCGCCAACCCCACGGATTGCCCTCAGCGGATTTTGCCAAGGATATGGAGGTTCATGCGTTGAAGGGGGCGAAAATCGCATGGTTGGGTGATTGGGGATTACCCTTTGACGATGGGATCATGGATATTTCCGAACGCGCGGTTGAGGATTTGCGCGCCTTGGGCGTGGATGTGACGGCGATCAATGCGCCCTTTTCAATGGATGCCCTGTGGGAATCTTGGATCACACTACGCTCATGGATGGTGGCCAGTGGCGTAGGCGTTTTTTACGACGATCCAGAAAAGCGTGATTTGTTAAAACCCGCCGCCATTTGGGAAATCGAACGTGGATTTGCCATGACTGCACGCGAGGTGCATCAGCAATCTGTGGTGCGATCCATGTGGTTTAAAAAGGCAGCACAGCTGTTTGAAACATATGACGCGCTTCTGATGCCTTCTGCGCAAGTGTGGCCGTTTCCCGTCGATTGGGTGCATCCCACTGAAATTGCGGGCGTGCAAATGGATACCTATCACCGTTGGATGCAGGTTGTGATCCCTGCGGGGCTGATTGGCTTGCCTGTTGTAAACCTGCCTATTGGGTTTGGTGCGGCGGGATTGTCAGCCGGCCTGCAAGTGATCGGTGGTCGTGGGCAGGACGCCAAACTATTGGGTATGGCCAATGATTGGTACCATGGCACACCGTGGAAAGATCATGCACCCGCTTAGCGTGCGAAATATAGCTTGATTTTATCTCTCCTTCGGTTGAGCCTCGTTCAAAACGGGGGAGAGAGAGATTATGGGTGATACGCTGCCGCACGGCGCGCCAGAATTTCGTCAAACATCACTGGATATGCTGCGACTTGCCTGTCGTCGTGCCGCCTCTGATATGCGGCGTGCGCCTTCGTTTGGACTATTTTTTGCGGGCTTTTATGTCCTGTTGGGATGGATATTGGTGCGCATCTCGCTTGAAACGGGGCAAAGCTAATTTTTGGTTTTTGCCGTGGGCGGATTTCCCATTATCGCCCCCTTTGCCGCAGTGGGATTATATGAGGTGTCGCGCAGGTTGGCGGCGGATGAACCCCAATCTTGGCGCAACATTTTGGGCGTGATTTTGCATCAACACACCCGACAGCTTCCCTCGCTTTCGGCGGTGATTATTGTGATATTGTTGTTTTGGTTTTTCTTGGGGCACATGATTTTTGCGCTGTTTCTTGGGCTTTCCACCATGACCAATATTTCCAGTAGCTTGGAAGTGTACCTGAGCATTAATGGGTTTATGATGTTGGCCATTGGCAGCACGGTTGGTGCACTATTTGATTTGGTGGTCTATATGAACACGCTGTTTTCGGTGTCAATGTTGGTAGCGCGTGAAGTGGATTTTGTCACCGCGATGATCGCCTCGTTTCAGACGGTGCAAAACAATTTCTTTAACCTGATGATCTGGGCCTTGATCATTGCGGGGTTCACATTTTTATCCATGTTACCGTGGTTTTTAGGGCTGTTTCTGACCCTGCCTTTGTTTGGGCATGCGGCATGGCATCTCTATGAATTGGCCACACAAGACGGGCAAATATGAACACCACCATTGCGCAAGCCGTCCTGCGCGGCTATCTGGGGGCAACCGATAAAGACGGAGGATGATTTGGCACGCGCATTCGTTTGTCCCGGACAAGGGGCACAAAGCATTGGCATGGGCAAGGATTTGGCAGAGGCCTATCCCGCCGCAATGGATATTTTCAATGAGGTGGATGAGGCGCTTGGCGAAACGCTAAGCGATCTGATTTGGGCAGGGGACATTGAAACCCTGACGCTGACGCAAAACGCACAACCAGCGTTGATGGCCACATCAATGGCCGCTTTCCGAGCGCTTGAGGCCGAGGGGATTGGCATTGCGGATGCGGCGATGGTCGCGGGGCATTCATTGGGCGAATATTCGGCGTTGGCCATGGCGGGTGCGATTTCGGTTGCGGATACTGCGCGCCTGTTGCGTTTGCGCGGTGAGGCGATGCAAGCGGCCGTGCCCGTGGGTGTTGGCGCGATGGCAGCGTTGCTAGGTTTGGATTTTGAGGCGGTGCAATCTGTTGCAGCAGAGGCCGCAGCAGGCGAAGTCTGTCAGGCGGCAAATGACAATGACCCGGGGCAAGTGGTCGTGTCAGGTCACAAGGCAGCCGTGGAACGTACGGTTGAATTGGCCAAGGAACGCGGCGCAAAACGCGCTGTGTTACTGCCCGTCTCGGCACCCTTCCATTGCGAATTGATGGCCCCTGCCGCTGATAAGATGAAAGAAGCACTGGCCGAGGTGAACATTTTGGCACCCGCCGTACCCGTGGTGTCCAATGTTCGCGCCGCAGGGGTCAGTGATCCTGACGAAATCCGCGAATTATTGGTGCAGCAGGTCACAGGATCCGTGCGCTGGCGTGAATCTGTGATGTGGATGGCCAGCCAAGGCGTGGATCAGATTTGGGAAATTGGGGCTGGTAAGGCGCTAAGCGGCATGGTGCGCCGCATTGATCGCGCCATTGACTGCAAAGCCATTGGAACAGCAGCAGATGCCGCCGCAGCGGCACAAGCATAAGGAAAAAATGATGTTTAATTTAACAGGTAAAAACGCACTGATCACCGGTGCATCAGGTGGCATTGGTGGCGCGATTGCAAAATCCCTACACGCCGCGGGCGCAACTGTTGCGATCAGCGGAACACGCCGTGATCCATTGGAAGCATTGGCAAATGAATTGGGCGAACGCTGTCAGATTTTGACATGTAACCTATCGGATGCCGAGGCTGTCGAGGCGCTTCCAAAACAAGCGATCGAGGCGATG
Organism: Rhodobacteraceae bacterium HIMB11; assembly: GCA_000472185.1. GTDB lineage: Bacteria > Pseudomonadota > Alphaproteobacteria > Rhodobacterales > Rhodobacteraceae > HIMB11. The sequence goes on from AVDB01000007.1 coordinate 186,374, forward strand.
GGCAGCGTTGATATTTTAGTCAATAACGCAGGCATCACCAAGGATAACCTGTTCATGCGCATGTCGGATGACGAATGGAATTCGGTTTTGGATGTAAACCTAACGGCCACCATGCGTTTGTGCCGTGGCGTGTTGCGCGGCATGATGAAGGCGCGTTGGGGCCGTATCGTGAATATCTCATCCGTTGTAGGTGCGACTGGTAATCCGGGGCAGGGCAACTATGCGGCGTCCAAGGCGGGCATGGTTGGTATGTCCAAATCATTGGCCTATGAGGTGGCAAGCCGTGGGATCACAGTGAACGCAGTGGCCCCTGGTTTCATCACAACCGCGATGACCGACAAACTGAATGACGATCAGAAAAGCGGTATTTTGCAACAGGTGCCTGCGGGCCGGATGGGCGAGGCAGATGAAATCGCCGCTGCGGTTCTATACCTTGCCAGCGCTGAGGCAGGCTATGTCACGGGCACAACACTACACGTGAATGGCGGCATGGCGATGATCTAACGTCGTAATATTTTTACGATCATCAATCGGGCGGTGTTCATGCACCGCCCGTTTTTGTTTTGAATATTGTGCTAAGCCGACCGAGGGTGGCGACGAAGACGCCGCCCGTGGGGGCGGTCGGCGTCTTCCAATCTGGCGATTGGCTGGGAAAGAATAGCGAATGTTTCCTCATGGGATGATTATAATCATCCAAACGTCACTTCAACGCATCCCGATACTTCATTAATGTCTCAATCGGGGTTGTTGATCCCCCACAGGCGATCATCAGCACATTCTCAAAACCGCTTAGGTCAATTTTACCCGCATAAATCGCGGCCAAGGCGGCACCACAGGCGGGTTCTACCAAAATGCGGTGATCGCTTAGGAATGAAAAACAGGCATCAACCGCCTCATTATCCGACACAAGCACGCTGCGGATGTCGTGGGTTTGTGAAATGTCATAGGCCTGCTGACACACTTGTTTTGCGCCAAGGGATGTGGCCACACCACTGACGGCATCCAGGGTCACAGGCCCCCCCGCATTCAGTGCCGCGTGATAAGAGGCCATGCCATGGGTTTCCAGTGCAAAGATAGGTGTTGTCGACAATCCATTGCGGATCAAACCATGATGAACTCCGGCCAACAATCCACCCCCACCCACCGACAGGATAACCGCATCGGGGCGAAGTCCATCTGCCACAACCTCGTCAATCATGCTTGCGTGTCCCTTCCACAATAGGGGATCGTCAAAGGGATGGAAAAAGGCATCTGTTTCTGTGCGTTTTGAATGGGCCAATGCGTTTGCCTCAACCCAACTGGTGCCATGAATGATCACATCGGCCTTTTCCTGTTTTAACAGGTCAATCGCGCGTTGTGGCGTGGTTTCGGGGACCACCACCAAAACGGGCAGGCCAATGGTACGCCCCGCATAGGCCACGGCCAGTCCCGCATTCCCACCAGAGGAGGAAATAAACCGCTTTGCCCCCTGCGCGGCATAGTGCTGCGCCGCATATCCAATCCCCCGCATTTTAAAGGACCCAGAGGGTTGCAGGGCATCCATTTTTGCAAAAACTCGTGTTCCGCAAATGTTTGAGAGCGGCAGGCTTTCGATCAATGGGGTATGGAGGCTAAATGACACGTGATTTCCCTTATCCTGTAAACCAGGCGTGATGATAAAAGGGGGCAAACCATTTGTCTATCAACAGATTACTGGCCAATCCCGCGAATCTTTTTCGACAGATAGAGTAGAAATTTCCACGATCATCACCATATCTGGTGCGTCATAGGGCGAAATCAGCGCTTTTCACGGATTTCTGCGCGAAAGCGTTTGCCAAATGCATTGATTATGCTATAGCGCCCCTAGATTTGCCACGCGCAGCTTGAGCAGTGCTTGGTGTGGAGCTTATTTTCGGGCATCCTGATGATAGGCAAAACGACTGCAGTTTGCAGGAACTGGGCGCTGCCCGAATTAAAAGAGGATAAAACACGATGAGCGATATCGCAGACCGCGTAAAGAAAATTGTTGTAGAGCACCTAGGCGTAGACGAAGACAAAGTTGTCGACAACGCCTCTTTCATTGATGATCTTGGCGCAGACAGCTTGGACACTGTTGAGCTTGTTATGGCATTCGAAGAAGAATTCGGAATTGAAATTCCTGATGACGCCGCAGAGAACATCCAGTCATTTGGTGACGCGGTTAAGTTCATCTCAGAAGCTGCATAATCTCGCAGGTTCAGAACCGTTTAAAACCTCTGCTTTGCAGGGGTTTTTTGCGTTTTAAGGGGGTGTTTTTGGATCAGCGTATGCTTGCTTGAACACCCAAAACCGCCTATATGGGCATGAGAGCATTTTTGGAAATAAAGGGGCAGTCAGATGCGTCGCGTCGTCGTTACAGGATTAGGGTTGGTTACACCACTTGCATCAGGTGTAGAAGAAACATGGACACGTCTATTGGATGGTCAATCAGGTGCAGGTCCGATCACGCATTTTGATGCGTCAAACGTGGCGACAAAATACGCCTGTGAAATTCCCTATGGGGATGGAACGGACGGCACCTTTAATCCCGATGATTGGATGGAACCAAAAGAACGCCGCAAGGTGGATGATTTCATCCTGTATGGTATTGCGGCGGCCGAAATGGCGGTGCGTGATTCTGGCTGGGCACCTGAGGATGAAGAGGGTCGCCTGCGCACGGGTGTGATGATTGGTTCGGGGATCGGTGGTTTGCAATCGATTGCGGAAACATCCCTGCTGATCAAGGAAAAAGGTCCACGTCGTATATCCCCCTTCTTTATTCCAGGCGCATTGATCAACCTGATTTCGGGTCAGGTCAGCATCAAACACGGGTTTAAGGGCCCGAACCATTCGGTTGTGACCGCCTGTTCAACGGGTGCGCATGCGATTGGCGATGCGGCGCGTTTGATCATGACCTCAGACGCGGATGTCATGGTTGCAGGCGGCGCAGAGGCCGCGATTTGCGAAATCGGCATCGCGGGTTTCAATGCCTGTAAAGCGCTATCAACAAAACGTGCGGATGAACCGGAAAAGGCATCCCGCCCCTATGACGCAGACCGTGACGGATTTGTCATGGGCGAAGGCGCAGGGATTGTTGTGCTAGAAGAATATGAACATGCCAAAGCACGTGGTGCCAAAATTTATGCCGAGGTTTTGGGCTATGGCCTATCAGGCGATGCCTATCACATCACAGCTCCGTCCGAGGACGGAGAGGGCGGCGAACGCGCGATGCGTGCGGCCCTTGCCAAAGCGGGGCTTGAGCCATCTGCATTGGATTACATCAACGCACACGGCACATCGACCATGGCCGATGTTATCGAACTGGGTGCTGTGGAACGCATGATTGGCGATGCCGCGGGCAAATTGACCATGACATCCACAAAATCCGCAACGGGCCACCTATTGGGGGCCGCAGGCGCAATTGAGGCGATCTTTACCGTGCTTGCGATCCGCGATCAGGTGGCACCGCCCACAATCAATTTGGACAATGTGGCCGTTGAAACCCCCGTTGATTTGGCCCCGAATGCAAAGCGGGAACGTGAAATCAACTATGCGCTGTCAAACTCCTTCGGATTTGGCGGCACAAACGCCAGCCTATTGTTGGGACGCGTCTCTTAATGTGGCGTGCGGTTGCCTCAAACGGATTAACGCTGCTGATTGTTATGTTCTTGGTCATGGGTGGTTTGGGCATCTGGGCCAAGGGGCAATACGCAGCGCAGGGCCCGCTTGAGGCATCCATGTGCTTTCGCGTGCCTTCGGGTGCGAATTTTCGTGATACCGCAGATCGCTTGGCCAAGCAGGGGGCGGTGCAAAGTGCCGCGTTTTTGCGCATCGGCGCACGATATGAGGAAAAAACCACACGCCTTAAGGCGGGCAGTTTCCTGATCCCTGCGGGCGCATCTATGGCCGAGGTGACGGATATCGTGACCCGTGGCGGGGCGAACACCTGCGGATCTGAGATTGTGTATCGCATTGGGGTTGCCTCAACCACGGTGCAGCTGCGCGAATTGGATCCTGCAACTGAACGTTTGGTTGATATCGCATCCTATAAACTGGGCGAGGCGCGACCAACTGAATTTGCGCCTGTGTTAGAGCGCGAGGATGCCCGTCACCGTATTGCAATGGCCGAAGGGGTCACGAATTGGCAAATCATCGAAACCCTAAAGGGGATCGAATATCTGCGCGGCGATATCGGCGATGTGCCCGCCGAAGGGATGATGGCGCCATATTCCTATGAATTGCAACGGGGCGAAACCCGTCAGGATGTTGTAAACCGCATGGTTGCGCGCCAGGCCGATATCCTGAATGCTGCGTGGGATGCACGGGTCGACGATCTGCCCCTTGCCAATAAGTCCGAGGCGTTGATTTTGGCATCCATCATTGAAAAGGAAACATCCGTTCCTGATGAACGCCGCATTGTGTCCAGCGTCTTTGTGAACCGTCTGAACCGCGGCATGCCGCTGCAGACGGACCCAACCGTGATTTATGGTATTACGCGGGGCGAGGGCGTTTTGGGACGTGGCTTGCGGCGCAGTGAACTGGACCGCGAAACACCCTGGAACACCTATAAAATCCGTGGATTACCCCCCACACCCATCGCCAACCCTGGCCGTGCCGCGATTGAAGCCGCACTTAATCCCGAGGCGACAGATTACATCTTCTTTGTGGCCGATGGAACGGGAGGTCATGCCTTTGCCGAAACATTAGCCGAACACAATCGCAACGTCGCCGCATGGCGCAAGATCGAAGCGCAGTCGAATAATTAATCGCGCAAGGATGATCTGATGCGATAAGATCAGTCACTTGGAGTGATCAAAGACATTTCAAAATCATTGTGTGACTTGTCTTTAAATGGCGCGATTGGGATTTTGTGCCTAACAAAACCTTAATCACTTTATTTTGTGTCTGCCCATACTATCGCACAAATCCTTACCAAAACCTAAATGCACCTCGCGTTGCAAATTGTTGAATTTCTGTACTTTTTTCGCGCTTTTCGCAATGTTGATCGGGCTGGCGCAGTGATGCGTTTAGACGGGGGATCCGAAGAAAAAGGAGACCTTGAAAGACATGATCTTAATCACCCCGGAGGAGACATCTTCGCCCTTAAACGAAGATATTGAAAGACTTCAAACCAACCTGCGCGGACAAGACATTGGCAAAACTGACCAAAGCGGTCCATCTGGAAAATGCGGGCATGTATGGGTTTGCCACGCAGTCGTTGGAGATTACACAGTCCGGGCGAAAATCCTCCCCTAACATCATAGTCCATCGGGCCTAAGCGACATGGAAACATCCCTGCGTGCGCTGCAACAGGATTTGCCAAACGCTGCTTGGGTCAGTGTGGCGCCAGAATGGTTTGGCGATGATCTTCGCTGCTCTGATATTAAAATTTCTCCGCGCATTTCGGAATTCGATACAGATGCAAAGCCAAAAGCATGGTCCGTCAGCGGCCAAACCACGGCGCAATCAACGACGAATTCGAAAACGCGTGGGACGACTGCGGATTTTGCTCTGGTTCAGGGGATCACACGTCTGATGCAGGCGGGGCAGTCCGTTTTGGTGGCCCCAAAACTGTCTTTGGACATTTCGCCCGACAATGCCAACCCCAGCCCAGTGAACCCAGATGTTTTCCAAACGACACAAGCGAGCGCGCTGGACATCACCTGTTCAAAGGCCCGCGGTGTTGTTGGAAGCCCGGATCGTACACAAGCGATTGAGGCCGAGGTTGATCATTTCTTTGGCACGGCTGCAGCCTCAGATTTTAACGTGACGGGGGATACCGTTGTTTATGCGGGGGCTGCGGATGATTTTGGCTATCGGCGGTTCATTCTGCATTATGCGCATCTGTGCGCTGCGGCAGGCGGCGTTTCTGCCTTCTTAATCGGGTCTGATTTGGCGGGTCTGACCCAATTGCGCGATGATCAGGGACGGTTCATTGCGGTTGATGCACTCGCACAATTGGCGCGTGATGTCCGTGCCATTTTGGGGCCACAGGTTAAATTGGGATATGCCGCAGATTGGCGCGAATATGGGGCCTATGTCCCCAGCGATGCGCCAGAGGATTTGTACTTTCCACTCGATACACTTTGGGCGGAACCTGCGATAAATTTTGTCGGAATGAACGCGCGTATCCCACTCGCAGAACGGAATGACGAGGCCGCCTGTTTTGACGTTTTGACACAGGCACATATTGCGGACAAATATCTTAAAAAGTTTCAGCGCACCCATCCCAGATTTGGGGTGGGTTCGATTTCTTCGACCTTGTTTCATACGTCGGCACCCTTGGCGGGGTTAACATGGATCAGTGAACCTGAAACCTTGGCCGCATTTGAACGTGCGCTGGGTGTCATTGCGCGCTTCAAATCCGAACTTCATCATATGAATACACAAAGACGAGACTTGTAGTTTGCAATTAAAACATTAGGTTGTGCACCAACGGACAAATGATCAAACCCACGGGTTAAGCGCGAAAAGGTGTCATAAACATGGAAAATGTTCAGTCCTCTGTGATCGGTTTGGATCCTGTTTGGGATCGCTTGATCAAGGAAGCCCACGAAGCCGTCGAAAATGAACCGCTGCTGGGTGGTGTTGTACATTCCTGCGTTTTACATCATTCATCGATTGAAGAGGCCTTGGCCTATCGCATCGCGACCAAGCTTGCCTCAAGCGAAATGTCAGAACAAATTTTGCGTGAAATCTGTGATGAGGCCTATGCGGCAGATGCAAATCTGGCAATGGCCGCGCGCGCGGATATCGTTGCGGTTTATGAACGTGACCCATCCTGCCATCGCTTTTTGCAGCCGCTCCTATACTTCAAGGGGTTCCAAGCTGTTCAGGCCTATCGTATTGCCCATTGGCTGTGGCAGCAGGGGCGCAATGATATGGCGCAAATGTTCCAAATGCGCATTTCCGAAATGTTCGGTGTTGATATTCACCCGGGCGCCAAAATGGGGCAGGGGATTATGATTGATCACGCCCATTCTATTGTGATTGGCGAAACGGCCGTGGTTGGAAACAACGTGTCCATGCTGCATGCGGTCACCTTGGGGGGCACTGGCAAAGATGATGGGGATCGCCATCCGAAAATCGCCGACGGGGTTCTGATTGGCGCAGGTGCCAAGGTTTTAGGCAACATAACTGTGGGTATGTGCAGCCGCATCGCTGCAGGGTCGGTTGTATTGCATGACGTGCCTGCGAAGAAAACCGTTGCAGGTGTACCCGCAAAGATCGTGGGTGAATCTGGCTGCGCGACACCATCGGTTTCGATGGACCATTACATAGACCGATAAAAAAACGGGCCCAGAGGCCCATTTTTTAATTTATGCCAACATTCCCATAGGGTTTTCAAGATTGTCTACAATCGCCTTGAGCAATTCTGCGCCCAATGCGCCATCAATCACCCTGTGATCGACGGAAAGTGTCACGGACATCACTGTTGCAACGCTGACTTGGCCTTCCTCATCAATGACAGGTTTCTTGACACCTGCACCAACGGCCAAAATTGCGCCATGGGGTGGGTTGATGACCGCGTCGAAATTATCGATGCCGAACATGCCCAAATTCGAAATCGCAAAACTTCCGCCCTGATACTCATGCGGGGCAAGTTTTTTCGAACGAGCACGGGTTGCCAGATCTTTCATCTCGGCAGAGAGGGAAGAGAGCGATTTTTGGTCTGCATCCTTAAGCACAGGGGTGAACAATCCCCCCTCAATCGCGACGGCAACTGCCACATCCGATGGGGTGAGTTGTAGAACACGATCACCCGCCCAAACGGCGTTTGCCGCAGGCACAGTTTGCAAGGCAAGGGCGCAGGCCTTGATAATGAAATCATTGACCGACAGTTTCACGCCGCGCGCCTCAAGCTGTTTGTTGAGTTGCCCACGGAAGCTGAGCAAATTGTCGATTTTGATATCCCGGCGCAGATAAAAATGCGGGATGGTTTGTTTTGCTTCTGTCAGACGTGCGGCAATTGTTTTGCGCATGCCATCCAGCGGAATTTCCGTAAATTCACGGTCTGCATAGATTTTCGCAATCGCATCCGCGGAAACCGAAGACGCAGCTGCGGGTGTTGCGGCGCTGACTGTGGGCCCTGCTGCGGGTGCGGGTTTCGCTGAGGCATCGCCCGCGGCCAAAACATCGGCCTTTACAATGCGGCCATGCGGGCCCGAGCCCTTGAGCGCAGACAGATCAAGACCTTTGTCGGCCGCAATGCGACGTGCCAAAGGAGAGGCGAAAATGCGCGACCCATCTGATGCCGCAGGTGCCGCAGGGGCAGGGGCTGTTGATGGTTCTGCATTGGGGTGTGTGGCGGGCTCTGCGGTGACCGCTGTCGCGGCCGCCTTATCGCCCGCGTCATCTGCGGGTGCAGATGACAGCACCGCATCTGAGGCCTCTTCTCCGTCTTCTAGCAAGACTGCGATCAGAGTATTGACTTTGACGCCTTCGCTGCCTTCGGGCACGACGATTTTGCCAATCGTGCCTTCATCCACGGCCTCAAACTCCATGGTGGCCTTATCGGTTTCGATTTCGGCGATAATATCACCAGAGGAAACTGTTTCGCCCTCTTTCACAAGCCATTTTGCCAGTGTGCCTTCTTCCATTGTGGGGGACAGGGCGGGCATTAAAATTTCAATAGGCATGTCAAAAATCCTTAGCGATACGTCACGTGTTTCACGGCGGCGATTACTTCGTCTGTTGTGATCAAAGCGTGGCGTTCCAGATTTGCGGCATAAGGCATTGGAACATCCTTGCCCGTGCAGTTCAAAACAGGGGCATCCAAGTAATCAAAGGCACGCTCCATAATCGTTGCGGACAAATGATTGCCGATAGAGCCGACAGGCCAACCCTCTTCTACAGTGACGCAGCGGTTTGTTTTCATGACAGAGGCGATCACCGTGTCATAATCGATTGGACGCAATGTGCGCAGGTCGATCACCTCGGCAGAGATGCCCTCTGCCTCAAGCTTATCAGCGGCCTCAAGCGCGTATTGCATGCCAATCCCAAAGGAAACGATTGTCACATCGCTGCCTTCGCGCCAAATGTGTGCCTTGCCAAAGGGAATGGTGAAATCATCCATGGCAGGAACATCAAAGCTGCGCCCATAGAGGATTTCATTTTCAAGGAAGATTACAGGGTTATTGTCGCGAATGGCGGTTTTCATCAACCCTTTTGCATCGGCTGCAGAATAAGGCATGACAACCTTGAGGCCCGGAACCTGTGCATACCATGCGGCATAATCCTGAGAGTGTTGCGCACCCACGCGGGCGGCGGCACCGTTTGGACCGCGAAATACCATTGGCGCGCCCATTTGACCGCCCGACATATAAAGCGTTTTGGCGGCTGAATTGATGATATGGTCGATCGCCTGCATCGCAAAGTTAAAGGTCATAAATTCCACAATCGGACGCAAACCTGCAAAGGCAGAGCCTGTGGCGATCCCTGCAAACCCGTGTTCGGTGATGGGTGTATCAATCACGCGGCGCGATCCGAATTCATCAAGCAATCCTTGGGACACTTTGTAGGCCCCTTGGTATTCTGCAACCTCTTCGCCCATCAGATAAACGGCGTCATCGCGTCGCATTTCCTCGGCCATGGCGTCCCGTAGCGCTTCGCGCACGGTTTGCTGTTTCATCGGCGTATCCGCAGGCCAATCTGGGGAAGCGTTTGACACGACGGGTGCTCCGGCCGCGGCAGGGGTGGCGGGCTCTGCGGGGGCCGCAGCGGGTGCGGCCGCCTTATCGCCCGCGTCATCTGCAGCGGCAGATGACGACGCTGCATCAACGGCAGAGGCATCTTCACCATCCTCTAACAGCACGGCGATTGGGCTGTTCACCTTAACGCCCTCGGTGCCCTCGGCGATCAGCAATTTGCCAATGGTGCCTTCATCCACGGCCTCAAATTCCATGGTGGCCTTATCAGTTTCAATTTCGGCGATGGTGTCGCCAGAGGAAACGGTATCACCCTCTTTCACAAGCCATTTTGCAAGTGTGCCTTCTTCCATCGTTGGGGACAGGGCGGGCATAAGAATTTCGGTTGCCATCTTTTGTCGTCTCCTTATGCGTAGATATCTGTCCAAAGCTCGTCCAAGGCGGGCTCTGGGCTTGTTTTTGCAAATTCTGCGGATGCGTTGACGATTTCTTTGATCTCTTTGTCGATCGCTTTCAAATCATCCTCGGAGGCATGACCACCTTCGACCAGCATGATACGAACATTTTCAATAGGATCGCGTTCGTCGCGCATTTTCTGAACCTCTTCGCGGGTGCGATATTTCGCAGGATCCGACATAGAGTGACCGCGATAGCGATAGGTTTTGATTTCTAGGATGTAGGGACCTTTGCCTGACCGGCAATGCGCAACGGCCTTGGCACCTGCAGCTTTCACGGCCAGAACATCCATGCCATCCACCGCTTCACCCGGAATGCCAAAGGGTTTGCCGCGTGTGTGAATATCCTCGGTCGAGGTGGAGCGCGCCTGCGCAGTCCCCATGGCGTATTGGTTGTTTTCAATCACAAAAACAACGGGCAGGGACCAAAGGGCCGCCATGTTAAAGGTTTCGTAGACCTGTCCTTGGTTCGCTGCACCATCCCCGAAATAGGTGAATGTTACGCGTCCATTGTCCAAATATTTGTCGGCAAAGGCCAATCCCGCACCCAGCGGCACCTGCGCCCCAACGATGCCGTGGCCGCCGTAGAAATGCTTTTCCTTGCTAAACATGTGCATCGAGCCGCCTTTCCCCTTGGAATAGCCGCCCTCGCGTCCTGTTAATTCCGCCATAACGCCGTTTGCATCCATTCCACAAGCCAGCATGTGACCATGATCGCGGTAGGATGTGATGCGCTTATCGCCCTCTTCTGCGACAGCTTCTAGGCCAACAACAACGGCCTCTTGTCCAATATAAAGGTGACAAAACCCACCGATCAGACCCATTCCGTATAATTGTCCTGCCTTTTCTTCAAAGCGCCGGATCAACAACATATCGCGGTAATAGGTTTTCAGCTCTTCCGCCGATACATTCGGCTTGGCAGCGGCTTTTTTAGCGGCCATAAAAACACCTCATAAAAAATAGTTTAGCGTTAAACTATCTATTAAAGCAAAATTTGTAAAAGAGCGAGAAAAAAGTTTCCTTGCATGACAGCTATGCAAAAAGAGCAACGAAACAAGCGATTTTAGACGTGAAAGGGTCGGATTGGTTTAGGTTAGGATCGCAACATGAAATGTGATGCCGATGCTCATGGCTTTGAACAAGGTCGTGCGTGAGTTAAACAGTCAAATTCAATTTGTGCTTATATAGACTGTATGAATTACAGGTGCTTTAACGGATGATGATCTCGTCCGCGCGGATTTGGCCCAGAATATCGCGTGATTGCTGATCCAATAAATCGATATCAAGATAATCATCGGACATGCGACGCGTCAAATTTTCCAAAGATGCAATTTCGGCATGAAGGCCTGCCAATTCCGTTTCCAATTTGGCCGCTTCGTTCAGAATTTCGGCGCGGCGGAACAATCCGTAGTCGCCCTGAACGGCCGCAAAGGTAAAGTACATCCCCAAGGCCATTGCAAATGCAATGCCCGCAATCATGCCCCAGGGAAGTGTACTTTTGTTGCTCATGGACTGCCTCAGCCCTATTTTTTAGGGCTTTTATTGTTATGTCAGCAGTATGTCACAGGTGATTCGTTTTGTGAATCCCCTAATGAGTCGAAAAATAAAAAAACCCGCAAAATCCATGCGGGTCTTTTGAATCTAACGCCTATCCAAAGGGTTAGTTTGCGATTGAGGCCTGATAAATACTTTCAATTGCGCCATCTAGGGCCGTATCAAATTCAGCATCGCTTTGCTTGGCATTTAGTTTTTCGGTCAATGCCCGTGAAAAACTTGCAATCATGTCGCGGTTTTTGGACAAACGCGCGTTTGCCTCATCCATCGCATATCCCCCTGAGAGGGCAACGACACGCAAAACGCGCGGGTGATCGGCCAAATCCGCATAAAGGTTGGAAACCTCTGGCAGGGTCAGTTTCAGCATGACGTTTTGGTCGTCTGACAGGGTATTCAGGCGGCGTAGGATGTGATCATGCAGGATTTGTTCCGCCTCGGCCTTATCTGCAACGCTGATGGTCACCTCGGGTTCGATGATCGGGATTAGGCCGTGGCTCAAAATCTGAATGCCAATGTCGAATTGCTGATCCACAACTGTGGCGATCCCAGCGTCATTGGCCCCATCAATGACAGAGCGCATTTTTGTGCCGAAGATATTCTTTTCAACAGCACGTGTCAAAAGCGCGTCCAAATCGGGCATAGGTTTCAAAACGCGTGTGTCGTTTTCAGGATCTGCCAATCCTTTATCCACCTTAAGAAACGGCACAACGCCACAAGTGTTCCAAAGGTAATCGGCGGCAGGCGTGCCCTCAACTTCACGATCCATGGTCATTTCAAACAGGATTGCGCCCAAAACACGATCCCCATTAAATGCAGAAGATGTCATAATGCGCGAGCGCATTTGGTGGATCAGATCGAACATTTCACCATCGCCAGAATATTCGTTTTCCTCAACACCATACAACTTCAATGCCTTTGGCGTTGATCCACCAGACTGATCCAATGCTGCAATAAATCCAGGGGCGGATTTGATACGGTCGAATTGTTGGGATCTGGTGTCTTGGCTCATGAAAACGTCCTACATCTGTACTTTTCTTTGGTAGTACCGACATAGGACGCGGTGCGCAATTCTGGTTGCGCTATCATGGGATGAAGTTTTTTTCTGGCTTATCCGCCGTGGTGTGCCTTCATCATTTGTTCGTGAACGGCGACCATGCCGCGGTCTGCCAAATCGGATACTTCGCCTGCGTGTTTTTGCAAGGCGGCAACGACATCACCATTATCCGAGGTTTGCGTGACGATCACACCGTTTTCCACAATCTCGATCTCTGTTTCTATGCTGTTGCCCTGTTCAAATAGGATCGTCAGGGTCGGGCTTTGGATCGGGACTTCTGGGTTATCGCCCTGTTCCACGCGGGTGATCATTTCGGCCACGTGATTGATCAGGGCATCTGCCACCTTGGGATCATCGGACAGGGTGGTGGTGACGATCCCGTTTTCGATGTTTTTCACATCGCGTGTGATTGACGGGTGTTGTTGGAACAGGGTGCGCATATGCGCGACTTCGTCTTGTGTCGTGTTCTTGCCGTTTAACATCGGCATGTTCACTTCGTCGTGTTGGTGTTGTCCGTTTCCACCATGGTTCATGTTATGACCAGAGTGGCCCGTCATCATTTGCGGCGTTGCGTAAACGCCCAAACCAAAAAATGCGATGCATCCAAGTGCGACAAGACCAATCCGTTTTATAACGTGTAACCCTTCTGATTAAGTGCCGCGACACCTGGAAGGGTTTTGCCCTCCATCCATTCTAAAAACGCGCCGCCCGCGGTTGAAATATATGTAAACTTATCCGCGGCCTCGGCCTTATTCAATGCGGCAACTGTGTCACCCCCACCAGCCACAGAAATCAAATCACCCGCTTGGGACAGTTGCGCGGCAGCAGCAGCAGCGGCGTTTGTGGCCCGATCAAAGGGTTCAATTTCAAAGGCACCCAAAGGTCCGTTCCAAATTAGGGTTTTGGCCGATTTGAACACATCTGTGATTTGCGCGACACTCTTTGGTCCCGCATCCAGGATCATCGCATCCGCAGGACAGGCATCAGCGGCCACTGTTTCGTTTGCGGCATTCGCGGCGAATGCGCGGGCAACGACCACATCACGCGGCAGAATGATTTTGCAATCTTGGCCTGCTGCTTTGGCCATAATGTCCGTGGCGGTGCCTGTCATGTCATGTTCGGCTAGCGATTTGCCAACATCCACGCCTTGCGCCGCAAGGAAGGTGTTTGCCATTCCGCCCCCAATCACTAAATAATCCACCTTGGCCACCAAATTCCCCAACAGCTCTAGTTTGGTTGAGACTTTCGCGCCCCCGACCACAGCAACAACGGGACGTTTGGGGGTGGCAAGCGCGGCTTCGAGTGCGCTGAGTTCGGCTTGCATCAAACGACCTGCACAGGCGGGCAGGCGACGTGCCACGCCTTCGGTTGAGGCATGCGCACGGTGCGCAGCCGAAAAGGCATCATTGCAATATACATCACCCAAGGTGGCCAATTGATCGGCAAAATCGGCGTCATTCTTTTCCTCGGCTTTGTGGAAACGGGTGTTTTCCAACAATACAACCTGACCCGGTTGGGCCGCACCAATCGCCGCTGCGGCGGCGGGGCCAACGCAATCTGCCACAAACAAAACGGGGGCGGATAGGTGGTGTTCCAATGCTGGCACCAAATGGCGCAGGCTCATTCCATCCACGCGTTCGCCCTTGGGGCGTCCGAAATGGGCTAATAGGATCGGTGTGCCGCCCGCCGCTAGAATATCGCGCACGGTGGGGGCAATTTTTTCAATGCGGGTCGCATCCGTCACCTGACCATCCTGCATCGGCACATTGATATCAACGCGCGTTAAAACGCGTTTGCCTGCCAATTTCATGTCATCCAGTGTTTTCCAGCCCATAATGCCACCTATTTTCGTCATTCCAATGGGCGCTAGATCGCGTGTTTTGGGAAATTGGTCAATGCTGCATCTTGTCCTAAATGCCAAAGAACTTTAGGTATTGCCCAACAATTCAGATAGGAGCGCCCGATGGCCGAGTATAAAGACCCAGAAAACACAATCCTAATGGAGCTTAAGGACGGAACAGTTGTGATTGAACTGCTGCCCGATATTGCCCCAGATCACTGTGCCCGCATGAAGGAATTGGCGCGCTCTGGTCAATATGACAATGTGTGTTTCCACCGTGTGATTGACGGATTCATGGCGCAAACGGGCGATGTGCAATACGGCAATATGGAAAATGATTTCGATATCGGCATGGCGGGCCGTGGTGGTTCTGATCTGCCAAATGTTGCGCAGGAATTTTCTGGCATCCCGCATGATCGCGGCACTTTGGGTGCGGCGCGTTCGCAAAATCCAGACAGCGCAAACAGCCAGTTTTTCATCAACTTTAACGACAACCATTTCCTAAACCGTCAATACACAGTTTATGGCCGTGTGATTTCAGGCATGGAACATGTGGATGCCATCGTCAAAGGCGAACCGCCCATGTATCCTGATCGCATGATCAGCGTGAAGGTTGCCGCCGATGCGTAGGCTTGCGTTGATCTTGGGCCTGATGGCGGGAACGGCACAGGCCACAGGCATTGAAATTCAGGTCGCAGGGCAGGCGAATGGGACAATCACCATTGACCTATTCGAAGATGTCGCCCCACAACACGCAGAGCGGATTACGCGCCTGGCCTCAGAAGGGGCCTATGACGGCGTAGTGTTTCACCGCGTGATCGAAGGGTTCATGGCCCAGACGGGTGATGTGGAATACGGTAAAATGGGTGGCAACCTGTCCTATGCGGGTCGTGGCGGTTCAAGCTATCCCAACCTACCTGCCGAATTTTCGGATGTGCCTTATGATCGTGGTGTTGTGGGCATGGCCCGAGCACAAAGCCCAAACAGCGCAAATAGCCAGTTTTTCATCATGTTTGAACCGGGGTATTTCCTAAACGGTCAATACACAGTGATCGGACAGGTTACCAAGGGCATGGACATTGTGGATGCGATCAAACTGGGCAAGGGGCGCAATGGTGCCGTGATTGGTCAACCCGATGCGATGATGAAGGTATCGGTGATCGACTAGACCGACTACCCCAAGATTTTTTATGAAAACCCCGCATCTGTCAGAATGCGGGGTTTTTTCGTTGTGTTGCCGACAGCGCCGTCAATGTTGCAGGCGCCGCCAAAACGCGGCTTGAAAAGATCAATAGACAGATGAATTTCATGACTTCTAAGATAGCATAAAGCACATGAACATTGCTGTGATCGGGGGAGAAGCCTGCGATGATCTGATCGCTGCGTCCTTGCAAAATTGGCGTCAGGCCAATCTGTTGGATCATAAATATCCCGACCGCACCCATCAACAGGATGGGCATCATGCGCAAATTCCAAATCAGTCCCAAAATAATCCTCGTGATACAGAACCATTCAGCATAGCTGATCCACAAAAACTGTGCCCGCCCAACTTGAAGCGCGATGGATAAATCCAGTGCATCTAATTGAAATTTTGCGGTTGCGGCGATCAGATTCCCAGACACTGAAATTCCCGCCCAAAGGGCCGCGGTTCCGGCCCATAATCGGTGTTGCGCGTTCAATTTTTGCTGTACCCACATGTCCAAATCCGATCAACTTGGCGCAGTTTTGGGGCCTGACCCTGCGGGCGATGTATATCCTCGACACCCATCGAAAGGCCCCGACCGATCCGATGCGCCAAAAGCGACCATTGAATGGCCAGATGACTGGGCAGATTTGCAAAAAGTGTATCGTCAAATAGGCCAAGCCAATGATCGAAATGGACAGGTTTCACATTTTGCGCCTGCATGTGCGCCTGCATTGGGTTCCCATCGTAATCGCCTTCGAACAAAAGTGCATTTGCCCAAAATCGTGTATTCTTTTCCTCATGCGCGGGCCAATCATCGACATGGCGGGCAAAGACCTGCGCCAAAACAGGGTGGGCGCGCACGCGTGCATAAAACGCGTGAACAACCTGTTCGATGTCAGAGCGCGCAACCCCGATGCGCGGTTTCATCAGACTGCGAGGATCCAAACAATGATCAATCCGACGAACAGATAAAAGAAGGTATTGATCATCCAGCGCATCAAACCCGCATCACTTTGTGGGTCAATTCCATAATGTCGGCAGATCGCGCTGCCAGGTGAGAGCAATAGATTGATAAGTGCCATGTGTGCATCATTTCCTTGATGACATAAACATAGGCTTATAATACGCATTATTAATACGTATTATAAATCAAAATTGTCAGTCAGGTCGATGCAATAAAAATTTCAGAAGGGGGAAGTTGGACCAACGGAGCCAGCCGATGATCAAATTTTGTTACCCCAGTTGCACCAAAGCGTGGCGTTTTTTACCAGCTGATAGTTTGATCGGTGATGACAATGTCTCTGTAGTGATCATCAATCCACCATCTGTCAGGGGTTCATCGTTCAGTTTGGCACCGTTTTCGGCAATCAGGCGCTTGGCCTCTTTTCCGGATTTCACAAGGCCAGATTTCACAATCAATTGCACGATTGAAACCCCATCGCCGATGTCATCATGGCTTAGGGTTAATGTGGGTAGATCATCGCCAACGCCACCTTTTTCAAACACTTCACGCGCGGT
Source organism: Rhodobacteraceae bacterium HIMB11 (assembly GCA_000472185.1). Taxonomy (GTDB): domain Bacteria; phylum Pseudomonadota; class Alphaproteobacteria; order Rhodobacterales; family Rhodobacteraceae; genus HIMB11. Next base: position 203,625 of record AVDB01000007.1, read on the forward strand.
GGCTTCGGCCGCTTTGGCGGCCTCTGCGCCATGCAGCAATGCGGTGACCTCATTTGCCAAAATAACCTTGGCATCATTAATTTCAGACCCCGCAAGCGCACCAAGGCGATCACATTCTGCAACAGGCAGTTCGGTGTAAAGTTTCAGGAACCGTCCCACATCCGCATCCGTCGTGTTGCGCCAGAATTGCCAGAATTCATAGGGCGATAACATATCCGCATTCAACCAAACCGCCCCATTTTGCGATTTGCCCATCTTTTTCCCATCCGATGTTGTCAACAGTGGTGAAGTTAGGCCAAACACACGATCCTCTGCCACGCGGCGTGTCAATTCCATACCGTTGATGATGTTGCCCATCTGATCCGAACCACCCATCTGCAACATGCATCCATACCGGTTGTGCAGTTCAAGGAAATCATAGGCCTGAAGGATCATGTAGTTGAATTCAAGGAAGGACAGCGATTGTTCCCGATCCAACCGCGATTTCACAGATTCAAAGGACAACATACGGTTCACACTGAAATGGCGCCCGATATCACGCAAGAATTCAAGGTAGTTCAGCTCATCCAACCATTCCGCGTTGTTTATCATCATGGCGCCATTGGGTGCATCACTATAATCAAGGTAGGCGGAAAACACCTGCTTGATGCCCGCGATGTTTTGATCGATCATATCAGGCGTCAGCAGGGGGCGTTCATCGGCGCGAAACGATGGATCGCCCACCTTGGTCGTGCCACCGCCCATCAACGTGATCGGACGACCGCCCGTTTTTTGCAACCAACGCAACATCATGATTTGGATCAGGCTGCCCACATGCAGCGAACTGGCCGTTGCATCAAATCCGATATAGGCGGGCATGCCCCCTTTACACAGCGCTTCGTCCAATCCATCGTAATCAGTGCAGTCCGCAACAAAGCCGCGTTCTAGCATGATCTGAAGGAAATCTGATTTAGGTGTAAAGGTCATCTCTTGCTCCTGAATAGGGATTGCGTCATTGCTATAGCGATCCTTGCAAGAAAGGAAAAGCCATGAGTGACGCAATTCGTGTTGTTGGTATGATGTCGGGCACATCAATGGACGGGATTGATTTGGCCGAGGTTGTGACGGATGGCATCACGGTTCAGGAATTCGGCAGAACGGCCTACGTTCCTTATTCAGAAGATGAGCGTCAAATTCTGCGCCGCGCGATGGGGCAGTGGGACGGATTACATGTGCGTGCGGCGGCAAAATTGGTGACGCGTTTGCATGCCCGCGCCTTTGCAGCCTTGGGTGCGGGATCGGTTGATTTGATCGGCTTTCATGGTCAGACATTGGCGCATGATCCCGACAATCGGCGTACGTTGCAGGTTGGGGATGGTGTGCAACTGGCGCGCGACACGGGCCATCCCGTGGTTTGGGATTTTCGTAGCGCAGATGTGTCCCTGGGTGGGCAGGGTGCGCCCTTGGCCCCGTTTTTTCATTTTGCTTGTGCGAAATATATTGGGACAAGCGAACCGATTGCCTTCCTAAATTTAGGGGGTGTTGGGAACATCACATTTGCGGACCCGCGTCTGGAGGATGTCACTGATCAGGGGGCTGTATTGGCCTTTGACACAGGGCCCGCGAATGCGCCGCTGAATGATTTTGTGATGGCACGTTTGGGGCAGGCCTATGATGCGCACGGTGCCTTGGCCGCAACGGGGAAGCCCGATATGGACGCGGTGCGAGCCTTTTTGAACGCGCCCTATTTCAGAAAATTACCGCCCAAATCATTAGATCGGAACAGTTTTCCCCAGATTGCAGAGTTGGTTTCGCATATGACTGATGCAGATGGTGCCGCAACACTGTGTGCGATCGTCGCGGCCACGGTCGCAACGGGGATGGAACACATGCCCGCACCTGTGTCCCAGGTTTTGGTCTGCGGCGGTGGGCGGCACAATCCCGTCATCATGTCCATGCTGCGCGCAGGATTGGGGGTGCCCGTTCATGCGGTGGAGCATCACGGATTAAACGGCGATATGCTAGAGGCGCAGGCCTTTGCCTATCTGGCGGCGCGTGTGTTGAACAAACGCCCAACCAGCGGTCCTAGCACAACAGGTGCGCCTGTGTTTATCGGGGGTGGTGAATTGGCGCGGCCTTAGCGGTCGATCAAGGGACGTTCACCCGCTACAACTTGCCCCGCCCAAAACACAGAATTTCGCGCAATGGGGGTGGTTTAGACGTACGTCGCGATGTGCATCCTGCAACGTTGGGCCCAATTCAAACTCCGGATCATAGGCCAGTAGAGTACAGGCCAAAACTGCAGGTGCATCGGCCCCCTTGCGTCGTACAACCATCCGCGCATTGGAACACATCAATTCCCGCGGATCTTTGTTTAAAATGCCCCAACAGGCCGTTGTGATTTCAGGCACATCCAGCGTGCCTGTCATTTCGGGAAACAACACTGTTTCGGCGTGCGCATGGGCGTCAATGTCAAATCCTTCGGCCTGATACAGGGCCGCAAAACCCGCCCGCGCGTCAGCTTCGGTTTCATCCCATAACGTGCGCCCCGCAACAGCCATTTTGATCCTTGCATCCCGAAGCCAGCGCATTCCAATCAGCGTTTTTTCAAAACTGCCTTCACCCCGTTCCAAATCATGCATTTTCGCGCTGTGATGATCCAATGAAATGCGCAGGGACATTTTTCCGGGATAGGCCGCGTTCAACGCGGCCAAGCCATCGCGCATGTGACGCCGCATCATGGGCAACATTGCATTGGTCAGGACCAAAACGGAGAATCCCCGTTCCAGCGACAGGCGCAGCATGTCAATGATTTCGCTATTCATAAAGGGTTCGCCGCCCGTGAATCCAATTTCGGTGACAGGCATGTTATGATCGGCGATTTCATCCAAATAGGCGCGTAAATCGCTTTCCTTAAAATATACCAACTGATCGTTAGTGGGCGAGCTTTCGATGTAACAATTCACGCATTCGATATTGCACAGCGTCCCTGTGTTCACCCAAAGCGTTTCTAATTGTTCAAGACTGACCCACGCGCGTTCCTCACCCTTGGCCGTGCGGGTTGGGTGTTCGAATTTCTGCGCATTCTCGTTTTGCTCAATATCTTTCATGGGCCTGCCGGTTTGTGTGTTATTCGGACAGTATCAACAGAAACGCCACGCGCAAGGTTTTCCAATTGCACATAACAGTGTTGTGATGCACTCTTGTTCCTAGACATTCAGGACGCACCACAGTAAAAGGCGCACAAGTTAGCGCTAACATGGTATTAAACCAAAAGCGACGAACAAAGGAAGAATGTAAAAATGGTTTCTCGCGTTATACCCGTTGATCCCTTTGATTTAACGATTTTTGGTGGCACGGGGGATTTGGCAACACGCAAAATTCTACCTGGGTTGTTCCGCCGCCATCTGTCAGGGCAAATGCCGCATGAGGCGCAAATCATTGGTGCCGCGCGATCCGAGCTGAGTGATGAGGAATATCGCGACATCGTGCGCGCGGCGATTGCTGAATTTGGCGCGATTGACCATTCTGATAGTGACGTGGACGAATTTTTGTCACGCGTGTCCTATCTGCATGTAGATGCCAAGGGGTCGGCAGGCTGGGCCGCGCTAAAATCAAAGATGCGTGATGGATATGTGCGGGCCTTTTATTTTTCGGTCGCGCCTGCCCTGTTTGGGGATTTGGCCGAACGCCTGCATGAGCATGATATCGCGCAGCGTGACAGCCGTATCGTTGTTGAAAAACCCTTTGGCAAGGATTTGGAAACCGCGCGTGCCCTGAACGCAACCTTGGCCAAACATTTCCGCGAAGATCAGATTTATCGCATTGATCACTATTTGGGCAAAGAAACGGTTCAAAACCTGATGGCTGTGCGGTTCGGCAATATGTTGTTTGAACCGCTGTGGAATGCGCAGTTCATTGATCACATTCAAATCACCGTTGCTGAAACCGTGGGTGTCGGTGGGCGCGGGGGGTATTATGATCAATCAGGTGCGATGCGCGATATGGTGCAGAACCATTTGATGCAATTGCTATGTTTGATTGCCATGGAACCCCCGTCTAAATTTGATCCCGATGCAGTGCGCGATGAAAAACTAAAGGTTATTCGCGCCCTTGACCCTGTGGAACCCCATCATTTGGTGCGCGGTCAATACAGTGCGGATGGGGAACAACCCGATTATCGCAGCGCTGTGGACAATCCGCGTTCACGCACAGAAAGTTTTGTGGCCCTAAAAACCCATATCAGCAATTGGCGTTGGGCGGGCACACCGTTTTATCTGCGTACGGGCAAACGGATGCGTGCGCGGTCTTCTGAAATTGCAGTGGTGTTTAAGGAAACGCCGCATTCCATCTTTGGTCCTGATGCGGGATCGCACCGCAACGCATTGGTTATTCGGTTGCAACCGGATGAGGGGATCACCCTTGATGTGACGATCAAGGAACCTGGGCCAGGGGGCATGCGTTTGGTGGACGTGCCCCTTGATATGACTTTTGCCGAGGCGTTGGGACCTGACGCCGAAACCGCACCAGAAGCTTATGAGCGATTGATTATGGATGTCATTCGTGGCAACCAGACCCTATTCATGCGCGGGGATGAGGTTGAGGCGGCATGGAGTTGGACGGACCCCATTATCCAAGGGTGGGAGGCGCGCAATGACGTTCCAAAACCCTATGACAGTGGCAGTTCAGGTCCAGAAGACGCCTTAATGCTGTTGCACCGCGATGGGCGTAAATGGCGAGAGATACGATAATGAACATCATCGAATATGCAGATCGTGATATGTTGGCCCTTGATCTGGCGGGACGTTTGGCCAGTGAATTGAATGAGGCGCTTCATCACAACGATCGGGTCAGTTTGGTTGTCCCCGGTGGAACATCGCCGGGACCCGTTTTTGATGATCTGTGTGGCGCTGAAGTAGCTTGGGATCGCGTTCATGTGGCGCTAAGTGATGAACGTTGGGTGCCCGAAACATCAGATCGTTCAAACACACGGTTGATCAAAGACCGCCTTTTGACGGGTCCTGCCGCGGCCGCCCATTTGGTGCCCCTATATGCCGATGGGGATATAGAAGCAGAATTGCCAAAATTGGCAGCGGGCATTGATGTTTTGCGCCCTATAACCGTGTTGTTGTTGGGCATGGGGACTGATATGCACACGGCCTCAATCTTTCCAGAGGCGGATAATTTAAACCTTGCCCTTTCACCTGATGCCCCAAATCTGGTTCCAATGCGTGCACCTGGTGCGCCCGAACCCCGCGTGACCCTGCCTGCGCATGTATTGGATGGGGCGATCAACAAACACATCCTGATTTTTGGCGACGAAAAGCGCGCGGCGTTGGAACGCGCTGAAATTTCGGATGCTTTTGATGCCCCCATTCGTGCCGTCATGATGGGCGCAACGGTCCATTGGGCCCCATAGTTTAATAGGTTGATACATGTTTGATGCGCTAAAATCCCTTTATTCAAAGGTTTCTGATCGTTCGATCCTTAGCCTGTTTGATGATCCAAATCGTGCGGCTGAATTTTCCGTAAACTTTGATCACATGTTTTTTGATTATTCAAAAACCAACATCGATAACGCGGCACGCGCAGCCCTATTGGATTTGGCCCGTGATCGCGGTGTTGCGCAAAAACGCGACGCCATGTTTCAGGGCGCGAAAATCAATGACACCGAGGGACGCGCGGTGTTGCACACGGCCCTGCGGAATTTGGATGGCGATGCGGTTCACGTCAATGAACAAGATGTCATGCCCGAGGTGCTGCAAACCCTGACCCTGATGGGCGATTTTGCCGAGGCGGTGCGCAGTGGTGATTTTGTCGGGCAGGGGGAGCGTATTACCGATGTCGTGAATATCGGGATCGGGGGATCGGATCTGGGTCCTGCGATGGCGACATTGGCGCTTGCCCCTTATCACGACGGGCCAAAATGTCATTTTGTATCCAATGTCGATGGGGCGCATATCAGCGATGTTTTGCGGGACCTGAACCCTGAAACGACATTGGTCATTGTGGCCTCAAAAACCTTCACAACCATTGAAACCATGACCAATGCGCGCACAGCGCGGGCGTGGATGTCCGAACGTGTGGACACACCTGCAGCACAATTTGCGGCCCTTTCTACGGCGGCTGATAAAACCAGCGAATTTGGCATAGATCCCTCGCGCGTCTTTGGCTTTGCCGATTGGGTGGGGGGACGATATTCCATGTGGGGACCGATTGGTTTGTCCCTGATGATTGCAATTGGACGCGATGCATTTCATGCGTTCCTGCGCGGTGCGCAATCCATGGATCGGCATTTTTGCGATGCGGAATTCCATGAAAACCTGCCTGTTTTATTGGCGCTTGTTGGGATTTGGCACAACCAAGTGTGCGATTATGCGACCCGCGCGGTGCTGCCTTATGATCAACGGTTGTCGCGATTACCCGCCTATTTTCAACAGCTTGAGATGGAAAGCAATGGGAAGGGCGTGGCCATGGACGGCACGAGTTTGCCCTATCATTCGGGGCCCATCGTTTGGGGGGAACCCGGCACCAATGGGCAACATGCGTTTTATCAGTTGATCCATCAGGGCACGCGCGTGATCCCATGTGAATTTATGATTGCTGCACGCGGTCATGAAACGGATTTGCAACATCATCACAACCTATTGGCTGCGAATTGTCTGGCCCAGTCCGAGGCATTGATGACAGGACGCAGTCTGGAGGTTGCCCGTGATATGATGGCGGCCAAGGGATTTAGCGGGGATGAATTGGAACGTCAGGCGCGCCACCGCGTGTTCAGCGGCAACCGCCCGTCCACCACATTGGTTTACCCCCAACTGACCCCCGAGGTGTTGGGACAAATCGTGGCACTATACGAACACCGCGTGTTTGTCGAAGGCGTGATTTTGGGCATCAACAGCTATGATCAATGGGGCGTGGAACTGGGCAAGGAATTGGCAACCGCGCTGGAACCCATTTTAGCAGGGGATGCGGATGCCAGCGGCAAAGACGGATCAACCCAGCAGTTGGTGGATTTCATTCAAAAGAATTGATTGGGGCTTGGGTGCCCATGCCTAAGCGCGTCATTATCGGGCCAGATCATGCGCGGTTAAAGCGAAGCGTAGACTTGTCGCGTATGATCTAGCCCACGCCCGTCCCGTCAAACCGTAGGTTTGCCTTCGGCAAAACGGAGCGGGGGCTTCGTTGCCTCAGCCCTGTTAACCGCCCACGGGCGTGAGCCCTATGCGGCACCTACTGCCACTTGGCATAATTCGATTGAATGGCGGCAATGCGATCTTGGGCCTTCGGGTGACTAAGCAACCATGCAGGCGACAATCCCGCATTTCCCGTCAGTTTGTCCAGTTTTTCAAACAGGCTCATCTGTGCCTCAATCGAAAGGCCCGATTGCATCAACAATGCGGTGGCATAGGCGTCCGCCTCAAACTCATCACTGCGTGAAAGTTTGGCCATCAGCAGGCTGCCCAAACCATTCGCAATAATCCCACCGATCCCAGGCAAAAACCGCGATAGGATCGCGCCCAAGGCGACACGCATGGCGTTTTGACCCGAAAAATCAATCATCCGTTTGCGCGAATGGCCCAAGGCCACGTGGCCCAATTCATGGGCGATGACGCTGGCGATTTCGCCTGCGCTGACCTCTCCCGCTTTATATTTGTCGATGAACCCTTGGGTGATGAATACCCGTCCGTCAGGGGCGGCCAATCCGTTGATTGTTGGGATGTCCTGAACATAAACGGGGATATCGCGCACCTGCATAGCACCTGCCATTTTGTCGATTTGCGTTTGCAATTCCGCGTCCTGCAGGCGTGATGATGTTTGATCCAGCTGACGGTTCAATCGCCAAGCCGAAAAGCGAAACATAACAAGCGCATAGATCAAGGCAAGAAGGATTGGACCAAGCTGTAGCATAACGCAGATATGGGGTTTATGCGTGCACTTGTCTAGGGATTTGGCAAATAAACCGCCGCCATTAGCGCACCAATGCACGCATTCCGTTTTCGATTCCGTTCAGCGTCAGTGGGTACATTTCATTTTCAAAAATGGTTTTGATCATGCCAATGGAATGGGTGTAGTCCCAATGCCGTTGGGGAATAGGGTTCAGCCAAATATGTGATGCCCATTGTTCGCGCGCACGTTCTAACCACACCTGACCTGCCTCGGCGTTCCAATGTTCGTTTGCGCCCCCTGCATAGGCAATTTCATAGGGCGACATGGAGGCATCCCCAACAAAGATACATTTATAATCGGGTCCATAGGTGCGCAGGATGTCATGCGTTGGTGTTTGTTGATCCCAACGGCGGTGATTGTCGCGCCAAACCCCTTCGTATAGGCAGTTGTGAAAGTAGAAATATTCAAGGTGTTTGAATTCTGTGCGCGCGGCGGAAAACAGCTCTTCCACCAATTTGATATAGGGGTCCATCGACCCGCCTACATCCAGAAACAACAATACCTTGACCGCATTGCGTTTTTCAGGGCGTGTTTGCACATCCAGATACCCATGTTCCGCAGTGGCGCGGATTGTGCCATCAATATCCAATTCCTGATCGGCCCCATCACGCGCCCATTTGCGCAGGCGTTTCAAGGCAACTTTGATATTGCGTGTGCCCAGTTCAATACTGTCATCCAGATTTTTGAATTCGCGTTTGTCCCACACTTTGACCGCGCGTTGGTGGCGAGATTTGTCCTGCCCAATGCGCACACCCTCGGGGTTATATCCATAGGCGCCAAAGGGGGATGTGCCCGCTGTACCAATCCATTTGCTGCCCCCCTGATGGCGTCCCTTTTGTTCGGCCAACCGTTCGCGTAGTTTTTCCATCAGCTTATCAAATCCACCCGCGGATTGGATTTCGGCCATCTCCTCGGGGCTGAGGTGTTTTTCAGCCAGCTTTTCCAACCATTCACGCGGGATATCGACGGCGTTCAAAACCTCGTCCATGGAGATTTTCTCAAGCCCTGAAAAGCTTGCGGAAAAGGCGCGGTCATAACGATCAAGGTGGCGTTCATCCTTGACCATGATGGTGCGCCCAAGCAGATAAAAGGTGTCAATGTCATAGGTGGCAAGCCCGGTATTAAGCGCCTCAAGAAACCCAAGATATTCCCGCAATGAAACGGGAACACCAGTGTTCCTAAGGTTTTCAAAAAAGGGCAAAAACATTGCGGCCTAGATGATTGTGCGATCAGCGATGACAGTCAGGATAAGACCCAATAGCCCAAAAGCAAGGGCATAAACAAAGGCATAATGCAGAATGTCGGTTACTTTGCCTTTGCGTTTACGTGCGATTAGGGCGCCAGAAATCGCGCCAATCAATGCAAGAATTAGATACATACCTAGCCATTTCGACGGTTAAGCGGGTTCAATGCCTGAATTTCCCGCAGTTTGGTTTTCAGATGCTTTTCTGATCCAAACCCGTATCGTGCCCAGTTCAAACTGTCCAGCCTAACAATGCGTGCCTCAGATGCACGTCCCGTCAATTCCAAGGCTTCGGCACGTAGGAACATCAAGGTTGACAGCAATGCTGCGTTTTCTTCCTCATAGGCTGCGTCCAAATAGGGAGCCAGTGTCTCAAGCGCCTCTTGGCCCTTGCCATATGCGATTTGATAGGATGCCAGCTGAACGGCGGTATGCGCCGCATAAAGGTTGGTTTGCGCAGATTGACGGAACATTTTATCCGCGGCTTTGAACATGCGGAATGCCTCATCCGGGTTTGTACGTTGAACAATGCGTCCCATGGCAAAATAGCTAAAGCCCAAGCGGTGGTCATTGTATTTCGCGGCCTGTGCGAGGTTTAGGGCGCGTGTGGCCGCGCCCATGCGGCCCCCTGCGGGTGTTCCTGGGCCGAGTGCGGTTTGAATTTCCTTGATCCAGGCACGGGAAGTTGGGGGCAGGGCGCGATAGGCGACACCTGCACCTGCGGGATTGATACGGCGTAAAATGGCAGGCAAACGTGCGGCCACTTCGGCGCGGGTCATTCCGCTGCGCAATTCAGGGGCATAGGTTGCGCGCAGCACCATCATATCAAAATCCGTCAGGATCGTGTGAATGTTGTCATCATTAAAGACAGAATTTGGCAAACGATACAGATCGTTGAGCGGGCCCAAGCCTTGGGCAAATTCCTCGTGCAGGCAATCGCGTATTTCCTGTGGGCTGGCATCAGATGGAATAAACAGGGACACCATCCGCCGTTCCGTTTGTGCAGACCAACTGGTCTTTGCAGTTTTGCGAGAGGCTTTGAAATCGTCTAAATCCACGACATTTGGTGCCACAAAACACGCCGCCATGGGCAAAGTGCGCTGAATTTGTCGGCGCGATACGGCGTGTACAATTACGTTGGCCTGATCCGCACTGGTGTAATAGATGTCCAATTTCGCCTCATCCTGAAGGCGGTGTATCAACCGATTTAATTCAGAGAGCAGGGATTGTGGGACCTTACCCGTCAGGCGGACGGAAATTGGTCCTTCAAATCGTGTGAATACGGGAAGGTTGCGGCCACTTTCCAATGAAAATGACAAATCCATGAAATCCCGTGCGATATCTTTGTTTGACGCTGTCACCTTGCGGGATGGCGATACCGGGAAAGGGTTTGTTACAAAATCTCTATATACAGACGAATTTTGCCGCGTTGTTAAATCATCGTTTGATGCTGGCATACAGGCGCCAAGAATCATTGAAAAAACCAGGGCAGCTCGCTTCATACTGTTTTATTCCATCCTGCCACTGCCCACGCCGATCCCACATCAGCACAAGCACGGTTAAATGCAACACATTCCCCAATATGCGCGTTCGAGGAAGAGATATATTTAGCGAGTTGGACCAAATTGTGGCTCACTTTAGATGAATTATGATTTGATTAAAGTAACTTTAGTCATAATTCATATGCGTCACAATGATCTATACGAATATGCGAATAATCCGTTAGCGCCGTGACATAAACGCCAAGCGTTCAAACAGTTGCACGTCCTGTTCGTTCTTTAACAGTGCGCCATGCAGCTTGGGCAATAGGTTTCCTGCGTCCCGTTTCAGGTCTTCGGGCGTCAGATCCTCGGCCAACAACAACTTTAGCCAATCCAAAACTTCGGATGTAGAAGGTTTCTTTTTCAAACCCTGTTGTTCGCGGATTTCATAAAATTGCGTCAGTGCCGTGGTCAGCAACTGTTCCTTGATGTCAGGATAGTGCACTTTTACGATCTGGCGCATGGTGTCCTGATCTGGGAACGAAATATAATGGAAAAAGCAGCGGCGCAAAAAGGCGTCTGGCAATTCCTTTTCATTATTGGACGTGATGATCACTACAGGACGATTTTTTGCAGCAACAGTTTCACCCGTTTCATAAACGTGAAAGGCCATCTTATCCAACTCTTGCAGCAGGTCATTTGGGAATTCGATGTCTGCCTTATCAATTTCATCAATCAGCAAGACCACCTTTTTATCTGCCTCAAACGCGGTCCAGAGTTTTCCTTTGCGGATGTAGTTGCCCACATCACGGACACGTTCATCCCCCAATTGACTGTCGCGCAAACGTGACACAGCATCGTATTCATAAAGGCCCTGTTGTGCCTTGGTTGTGGATTTGATGTTCCATTCAATCAGCTCCAGTCCAAGTGCGCTTGCCACCTGTTTGGCAAGTTCGGTTTTGCCTGTTCCAGGCTCGCCCTTAATCAATAGGGGGCGTTCCAGCAAAACGGCCGCATTTACAGCAACGGTTAAATCTTCTGTTGCGACATAGTCTTGGGTGCCTGTGAATTTCATAATCTGTCCTCGATCTGTTTGCGCGCACTCTAACGAATGCTTTTTATTGCTGCAATCATCTGATTGTGTAGTGACATCCCCCTAAAGTTGCACTATTTGCAGGGCACGGTAGGCATACCGCAAAACGTTGGAGGACAACTGCATGTCAGATGTTGACCTGCATGGGGGGGCAGAAATGAAGCAAGATAACTTTCTTCCTGACGACTATAAGCCAGCAGAAGATGAACCGTTTATGAACGACCGCCAGTTGGAATATTTCCGCCGCAAATTGATTGCGTGGAAAAATGACCTTTTGGAAGACAGCAAAGACACGATTGAGGGATTGCAAGGAAACGCGCGTAACATCCCCGATATGGCAGACCGCGCAAGCGAGGAAACAGATCGCGCATTGGAATTGCGCACACGTGACCGTCAGCGCAAATTGGTGTCAAAAATTGACGCAGCGATCCGCCGTATCGACGAAGGTGAATATGGATATTGTGAAGTCACAGGGGATCCAATTTCGCTGAAACGATTGGACGCACGCCCAATCGCGACTATGACGCTTGAGGCGCAAGAACGCCACGAACGTCGCGAAAAAGTGCACCGTGACGACTAATTCAAAAAGGCCCTGTTAACCGCAGGGCCTTTTTCTTCGTACATGACACATGATGCTCATATCGCAATTGTGGGGGCTGGTATTGGTGGCCTAACAGCGGCGCTGTGCTTTCATCATTTGGGCTACCGTGTTGATGTATTTGAACAATCCCCTGAATTAAAAGAAGTGGGCGCGGGCATTCAGATTAGTCCGAATGGCCAGCGCGTGTTTGAAAAGCTGGGGCTGGACCAAAGGTTAAAGGAACAGGGGCTGCAGGCGCAGGCGATCCAACTGATGAACCATGCGCCATCGCGTGCAGTGGCCCGTCTTGATCTGTCGAAATCGCGGGCGCAGGGGGGTTATTACCTGTTTCATCGCGCTGATCTGCTGACGGTTTTGGTTGATGCATGCTCGGATGCAGGCGTTCCTATTCACTTGGGGCAGTCAATTGATGGTCCAACATCCCTGCAGCAGCACAATTTTGATTTGATTGTCGGCGCGGATGGGTTGCATTCGAATTTTCGCAAACTCCTTAACCCGCACAGTCGCGCCTTTTTCACAGGGCAAATTGCTTGGCGCAGTGTCGTTGAAAATGTGATTGCCCAACCTGCTGAGGCCCACGTTCATATGGGCCCCCATCGTCATATCGTAACCTACCCCATCCGTGAGGGGCGGGATTTGAATGTGGTCTGTATCAAAGAACAAGCCGATTGGAGCGATGAGGGATGGAATCATCCCGATGACCCCAGCATTCTGAAACGGGAATTCGGGGATTTTAGTGGCCTTTTGCCTGTATTTGATCGGGTGCATAGCCTGCACAAATGGGGATTATTTCGCCATCCCGTTGCGGACACATGGGCCGAGGGCAATGTTGCAATCATGGGGGATGCGGCGCACCCAACCTTGCCGTTTTTGGCCCAAGGCGCTGTCATGGCGATTGAGGATGCGTGGGTTTTGGCGGCCTGTTTTCATCGTGATGGGGTGGGCGGATTACAGGCCTATCAATCCATCCGCATGCCGCGGGTCTCGCGGGTATTGGCGGCGGCAAATTCAAATGCATGGAAATATCATTTGGCCAATCCAATTGTGCGCGGTTTGGCGCATTCTGCATTGGGCGCAGGATCACGCATTGCGCCCGCACGCTTGGTGCGTCAGTTCGATTGGATCTACGCCCATGATGTGACGCAGGACGTGACTTAGTTATCTAATTCCAACCAAACGGGCACGTGATCGGATGGTTTTTCGCGTCCGCGTTGTTCGCTATCAATATAGCATTGCACCATCATATCCGCGCACGCGGGCGTCATCAAAAAATGATCGATGCGAATGCCATCGTTGCGATCCCATGCGCCCGCCTGATAATCCCAGAAACTATAGTGTTCGGGCCCCGATGTTTGGGCGCGAAAGGCCTCGGTAAAGCCAAGGTTTAGGATTTTACGCCACGCTGACAGGGACTCTGGGCGAAACAGGGCATCCTCACGCCAGGCCTCTGGGCGTGCGGCGTCTTCGGCTTGGGGGATGATATTGTAATCGCCTGCCACGAATGCTGGCATTTCCTCTGCCATCAACGCCTGTGCACGATTGTACAGGCGTTCCATCCACGCCAATTTATAATCAAATTTTGGACCGGGCGCAGGATTCCCGTTCGGGAGATATAGGCCACACATCCGAATGGCGGTTTTGCCGACCACCGTCGCCTCGATCCAGCGGGCCTGTTCATCGCTGTCATCGCCCGGCAATCCACGCACCACATCCTCAAGCGGATATTTTGACAGGATCGCAACCCCATTAAAGGATTTTTGACCGTGGGTTTCCACGTTGTATCCGCGTTCCTCAAACAAGTCGCGCGGGAAATTTTCGTCAACTGACTTGATCTCTTGTAAAATCGCAACATCGGGGTTGGTTTCATCCAGCCAACGACACAATGTTTCTGCACGTGCCTTGATCCCGTTGATGTTAAACGTTGCAATTTTCATGATGATCTACCCGATTTTTTATCTGTATCACCGTTTTTCAATGGCGTGACAAGTGCGAAGCCCGCGTTGAAACCGCAACTAGGGTACGTAATTGTAAATCCATGGGCTTTTGTTGGTGCGATACACATCCAATTCGTGATGTGAACGTCAAAATTGTATATCGAATGCGGATCGATGTGCATTTTTTGAAAATCAATTTGATTTTTTTGAAATTGTTTGGGGTGTCGGGGCCATGACTGTCTAACCCTAATGTGGGGTCTTTGGCCCGACAATGTGATCTGTAATCATTATTATGAAGGTAACAACGGTGTCTAAAGTTTTCTCTCGTACAACATCTTTAACACGTTCAAAAGGCGGTGCAGGCGCACCTAACATGGGTGGCGCAGGAATGTCCTGCTTAGGTGGTGCGGGTCAGCGTCAAAAGGGTGGTGCAGGCGCACCTGCCTAATTGTTCAAGGGCGCTCCGGCGCCCTTTTTCATAAAGATCCCAATTATGTTTTATTCCGTTTTTATGGCAGATATGATGCCAAAACAGGTGATCACACTTCACCATTTTGACTGAAATATAGAAGATCGCGCCCAAAATTTTTCGCGATACTTTATTCCACCAATTATATGGCTGACCGTTTTTGCCTCGATCCTGCAATCGGCAATGGATGCCACAGCAAAATCCGCAATGTTAACCGCATCTGCAAGCGCATTGATTTTTTATTCTGGGATCATTGTGACGGGTGTTTCTTTTGCCTTTGGGTTCACAAAATCAGGGATCGGATTTTTGAACACCAATTTCAAATTGTTGATGGCGATACGCTCTTTGTTTGGATGTTTGGGATCGGTTTTCTTTATCCTTGGCTTCAAAAGCCTACCCTTGGCGGACGCTTTTGTCATTGCATCGCTTTAACCAGTGGCATCCGAAATTTTGGGGTCCTTCCTTTTTAATGAGCGCGTCTCCATTCTGGCGTGGCCTGCAATGTTGATCGGATCAATTGGTGTTGCGATTATGTTTTTGGACGTCGTGCCCGAAATGCGTATCAGATACATCTACCTGATCCTTGGGGTGCTAAGTGCGTCAACGTCGTTGGTGATTGCCCGCTATATCGGTAAATTTGAATCCAAACCAATGGCTCTGATTTTTTGGCCCAGCCTGCTTATGACGCTTGGGGCAGGGATCTGAATTTGGGGTCAAAACCTGTCCTTTGCCACACAGTCGTTTGAGTTCATCTACCTTTACGCCTGCCTACTGCTATTCGGACGTTGGTTGACGATCTATCTGATCAACTTCATCTCGGTTCATCTGATGACCGCAATCTTTAACCTACAATTCGTTGGGTTTGTGATTATCGGTTACGTGGTCTTTTCAGATGTGCCATCGGATGTTGTTTGGATTGGCGCGATCGTGTTGATTGGGGCAACAACCGCCGTTGCCCTGTGTGAATATCGAGATTCAAAAACGCGAGCGGA
>AVDB01000008.1 GCA_000472185.1 Rhodobacteraceae bacterium HIMB11
TAAGCAGGATTTCAACGCGTCTCTGTGAACTGGGAACTTTGTTGGCAAAAAAAATTTGGGCCGGATTGCTCATCCCCAACAAACTTTGAAAACTAGACAGATTGAAACTTAATTGATCCTTCGAACGACCACTGCCCCACCAGCTTAGCAATCATTTGAGGAAATCTAACAAATGACGGGTTAATTCTTCTGGGCATTCTTCTGGTATTGCATGGCCGCAGGGTAAGGCATGCCCAACTACATTGATTGCTTTCTCTTTCCAAGTTGCGTTTACATCATACAAACCGCCAACCACACTTTTATCACCCCAAATCGCAAGTAGCGGAGCCTGAATTTTTATCGCTGCGTCCTGTTCGTCATGTTTTAGGTCGATAGTTGCAGAGGCCCGGTAGTCTTCGCAGATTGCATGAATTGTTTCAGGACTTTGATAGCTGCGCAGATATTCTTGTAAGATTTCTTCACTCACTGATCCTTGGATTTTCACTTGCCCGGCGATGTGACGGCGCAAGAAATACTCTGGATCACTACCAATCAAACGCTCCGGAAAATCAAACGGCTGGATCAGAAAAAACCACCAAAAATATCGCGTTGCAAATTCTTTATCCGTCAGCGCATACATCGTAGCAGTCGGAGCAATATCCAAAACTGCCATTCGTTCGACGCAACTGGGATGATCTAAACACAGTCGGTGCGCTACACGCCCGCCGCGATCATGTCCAACAACCGAGAAGGTTTCAAAACCAAGGTTCTGCATGAGTGCCACTTGGTCTGCTGCCATAACACGCTTGGAATAAGATGAATGACTGGCGTCACTGGCGGGTTTTTCACTATCGCCGTATCCACGCAAATCAGGGGTAACAACACTGAACCCAGAACGAACCAATCGCGGTGCAATATGACGCCAGACTACATGAGTTTGTGGATGCCCATGTAGCAACAAGATCGCCGGCCCACTGCCTGCGATGGCAACATTAATCTCAATACCGTTGGCGTGCACCCTACGTGTTTCAAAACCAGACAGAAAACGTGATTTTGCCATCTATCCACCCAAAATGACATCTGCGATTGCCTGACCACATTCCATGGTATTGGCCTGCCCCCCCAAATCGCGCGTCCGCCGTTTTTCGTCGGATAATACGGTTTCAATTGCGGAGACAATAGCCGCACTTGCATCACCGGCACCCAAATGTTCCAACATCATTGCCGCTGTCCAAATTTGGCCGACCGGGTTGGCAACCCCCTGTCCAGCAATGTCTGGGGCAGAACCATGAACTGGCTCAAATAGGGAAGGAAATTTTCCTTCTGGATTGATATTACCAGATGGTGCAATGCCAATTGTCCCCGTACACGCAGGTCCAAGATCTGATAATATATCGCCAAACAAATTTGAGGCGACAACAACATCAAACCAATCCGGATTCAGAACAAATTGCGCGGTTAGAATATCGATATGATATTTATCAACACTTACTTCAGGGTAAGCTTTGGCCATTTCCTCAACCCGTTCATCCCAATAGGGCATTGTGATTGAGATACCATTTGATTTTGTCGCCGAGGTCAAATGTCCGCTACGCTTTTGCGCCAAATCAAACGCATACTTCAGGATGCGATCAACACCAACGCGGCTCATTACTGTTTCTTGAACCACAATCTCGCGGTCCGTTCCTGGGAACATTTTGCCGCCGATGGATGAATATTCACCTTCTGTGTTTTCGCGCACAATCATCATATCGATATCACCTGGGTTGCGATTACTTAGTGGCAACGGCACTCCGGGCATGGCCTTGGCGGGACGCAAACTGACATATTGATCAAATTCACGCCTAAATTGTATCAATGACCCCCAAAGCGAAATATGATCTGGCACAACTTCGGGCCAGCCAACAGCGCCAAAGAAAATTGCGTCACACTTTCCAATCCGCTGCTTCCAGTCATCTGGCATCATTTGACCATGTTCTTGAAAATAATCAGCCGAAGCAAACTCATGGTGTTCAAAATTAAATTCTAAATCAAAGCGGTCCTGCACCGCCTCTAAAATCCGTAGACCCTCTGGAACCGTTTCCTTCCCAATTCCATCCCCAGCAATTACAGCGATTTCGAACGGATTTTTTGATTTTGTCATCATATTTTCCAGTTTTTCATATTGTTTTAAATAGGAACCGTTGGGACAACAACTTCCGAAACGCAAACCTGTTACAGATTTGCAGTGCAATCTGTTCGGTATGTTGAGGCAGGAAAGGTCCGTCCCCTGCCAACATACATTAAGTCAAACACCACCTAGGTTGAAACTTAATTTCTCCATAATCGGTGCATCGGAAAAATGGAACAAGTCCACTCCGCTTTCCGTTCCGAGCGTCCATTCAATCCAAGATGGCACAACAAAGATGTCGCCAAGATTTATGTCATGTCTCTGACCGTTGAAGTCGACCGACCCCGCTCCGTCAAAGACCTGAAAGACCGAAGATCCGACATCGCGGCTAGGCAATGTCTGTGCCCCCGCCCGCAGACGGTGAAATTGACATCGGATGGTGGGCATCACATCCCCACCTGTTGTTGGATTTGTAAACCGCACTGCAGCGTGTCCCGGACTGACCGAGGCGGAGTAACCTTCATCCTCAAGCGCAAGTTGTTCGCGTAATGCGCGATCAGTATGTTTCCAACGATAAGCGCCGATAGGCGAAGAAACCGTATTCTCTAACCCCGACAAAGGCCTCAGTCCGGGATGCCCCCATAACCGCTCCCCTCGGGAAATTTCGGGAGTTTCAAGATTTGATACTTGATCCGCACCAAATTCAAAAAAACCAACATCCATCTGTTGTGAAAATGGAATATCCAACCCATCTAGCCACGCCATTGGTTTATCTGAAATATTCTGGTGACCATGAAATTGCCAACCGGGTGTCAGCAACAGATCACCTCGTGACATGTGAATTGGGTCACCGTCGACCACGGTCCAAACGCCCTCACCCTCTAATACGAAACGAAATGCATTTTGCGCATGACGATGCTCTGGTGCGTTCTCTTGCGGTCCCAGATATTGCACCGCGGCCCAAAGCGTTGGGGAAATATAGGCGCGACCACCCAACCCGGGATTTGCCAAACCAATCGCGCGCCGTTCCCCCCCGCGACCAACAGGCACCAAATCGCCCGATCGCTTTGCCAAAGCATATAGTTTTTCCCACTCCCAAATATGCGCGACCGCCTCTGGTTTGGGATGTGGTGGCATTAGGTTTGCGGTTTGCGTCCAAAGTGGATTTAAATGGTTTTCTTCGAAACCACGATATAACGCGCGCAGTTCTGGCGTATCCTCTGGTTGCATCGCGTGTGGTTTATCACTGTCTTTTGACATCATGAGCCTCTGAGATTTATGGGTTTAATTTCACAGGTAATCGCGTAAAGCCGCGGAACCGCGCCAATGGCAAGCGTTCTGCATCGCCATCCCGCTGCATGTTTGGAAATCTGGTCAATAATTTGCCAAGGGCAATCCTGCCTTCCATCCTGGCAAGTGTCGCACCCAAACAGACATGAACACCCGTAATGAATGCAATGTGTTTGTTATTCTTTCGTTCAATATCAAACTTATGCGGATCAGCGAATACAGATGGATCGCGATTAGCCCCTGCGATGGATGTGTGTATGTAGGTCCCTTTGCTGATCCTATGATCACCGAATGTGAAATCGGTCGCAGCCTGACGGTTCCCAATTTGCAGTGGGCTTTCGACGCGCAGACACTCTTCTACTGCACCTTCGATCAGGCTTGGATCATCCAACAATTTTCGATGTTGCTCAGGATGATCCAAGAACAAACTGACCGAGTTGCTGACAAAACTGGTGGTTGTTTCGTGTCCCGCATTTAACAAAAAGATACAGTTTTGGATTAATTCCTCCTGATCTAATTTTCGCCCCTCATGCTCTCCAAAAATTAGGCTCTCCAATACTTCGCCTTGTTGTGCACTGTCAGGGTTTTCACGCCGATAATTGATCAAATCGTTCAGAATTTCACTAAACTCACTCACCGCTTGATTGCCTGCGTGCATCCGCTCATTACTGACGACTGGGTCAAGCGCACCCAGAATTGAAATGGAATACCCGCGCAATTTTTGACGGAACTCTTTTGGAATTCCAAGCATGAAGGAAATTATTTCGGTCGGCAAAATCGTTCCAAAATCTGCAACCATATCAATCGTGTTTTGTTCTGCGATTGTGTCCAATAGATCATCGACGATGGTTTCAATAAGCGCTTCCATCTCGCGAAGTTTACGAGGAGTAAAGGCACCCGAAATCAATTTACGCACGACTGTGTGATAGGGTGGATCATTGAAAATCAGACTTGTGGTGTGGTGTTCCAGCAAAGGGCATTTACCGAATTTTTCGCCAAATGCCTCAGTCTTATCCGACAACATATCGCGCGAACGGTACACAGCAAGACAATCTTGGTAGCGCGTTAGGTAAACGGAACCATCTGGGTTTTCATGGACGGGACTTTCTTGGCGCAACATATCAAGGGTTGGGTACGGATTTTCAATGAACGACGGTGAAATGGCATTCAGATCAAAATCACGTGCAATATTCATCTGTTGTCTCTATCCCGCGATCGATACATTTCAGATTAGAGTATACCCCGCCCTGCAGATAGCAATAGTTTGTTTACGTAGAGAAATCTTATGAGTAATGTTCTTTGGCAACATGGGAGAGAAAAATGAAAAAACTAATCACAACGTTGCTTGGAACATCGCTTTTGGCGACCTCTGCACTGGCTGCAGATGTGAAAATTGGCTTTGTTACAACGCTAACAACACCCGCCGCGGTCATCGGCAAAGACATGCAAAACGCCGTGAACTTGGCAATGGAACATCTTGGAGGGAAAGCCGGCGCGCATAACCTTGAAGTGATTTTTGGCGATGATGGTTTCGCACCTGACACAGGTAAGCAAGTGACCGACCGCCTGGTCAAACAGGATCAAGTGGATTTTGTGGCTGGATATATCTGGAGCCACGTTTTGCTGGCCTCGCGGAAGTCAGCGCTTGATGCTGGTAAGATTTTGATTTCATCGAACGCGGGTCCATCGCAGATGGCGGGTAAACTATGCCACGAGAACTTTTTCTCAGCATCTTGGCAAAACGACCAAACGCCAATGGCAATGGGCGAAGTTTTGAATAAGGCAGGTGTAAAGTCACTTTACATCATGGCACCAAATTACGCTGCGGGCAAAGACATGGTCGCAGGTGTTGAGCGCACCTTTAAAGGCGAAATCGTTGGGAAAGACTTGACCAAATGGGGCGCAGATGCGCAGCTTGATTTTTCTGCCGAGCTTGCCAAGGCCAAGGCCTCAGGCGCGGATGGCATCTTTGTCTTTTATCCGGGTGCGGCGGCAGGTGCATTCACCAAGCAATATCACCAAGCGGGTTTGAAAGATAACCTACCGCTTTATTCTGTGTTCACAGTTGACGGTATTTCATTGCCGAAACTTCAGGCTGCGAACTTCTCTGGAATTGTTGGATCAAAAGTGACCCAAGAATGGGACCCATCATTGGACAACGTTGCAAACCAAAAGTTTGTTTCAGATTTCAAGGCGAAATACGGAACTTACCCATCTTTTTATGCCGCACAATCCTACGACACCATTCGGATGATTGCCGCCGCTGTTGAAAAAGTGGATGGCGACATGTCGGATATGGATGGGATCCGCGCGGCATTGAAATCTGCAGATTATGACTCGGTTCGTGGGTCGTACAGTTATGGATCAAACAACTTCCCAGTGCAAAATTTCTATTTGCGCGAGGTTGTTGTCGATGGGGACGGCAATTGGACCACTCAAGTGGTCGACACAGTCCTAACCAATCACGTGGATCCGCACGCAGCAGACTGTAAAATGAAATAAAAAAATTGCGGGGCAAACGTCCCGCAAACATCTTTTTTCACATCTGAAAACATGAGGATTATGTGGATTACACATTGTTCGTCATCCAATTGCTGAACGGACTTCAGCTGGGGATATTGTTATTTTTGGTCGCATCGGGACTTACGCTGGTTTTTGGAATTTTAGATTTCGTAAATCTGGCACATGGTTCCGTTTATATGTTGGGCGCATTTATCTGCGCCTCTTTGACATTTGCACTGGGAAATTTTGTTTATGCGCTTCTTATCTCTTTGCCCATTGTGGCGGTGATTGGATACGGGTTCGAACGCCTGATTGCTCGACCGCTTTATGAACGCGATCATTTGGATCACGTTTTAGGGACCTTTGGCGCCATTTTGGTCATCGATACACTGGCACATATGATCTGGGGACCCGCTGGAATTGCAATCCCCCTTCCCGCCGCATTGGATGGTCAAACCCAACTTGCGCCAGGCATTGTTGTACCGACATTTCGCCTGGCTATAATTACCGCAGGATTGATTGCCGCTGCCGGACTATATTGGTTAGTCAATCATACACGTACAGGAATGCTGATCCGTGCGGGTGCATCAAACCGAACAATGGTCACGGCCCTTGGCGTCGATATCCAAGCACTTTTTTCATTTGTATTCGCCATTGGTGCGGCCTTGGCTGGTCTGGCTGGTATGCTAATCGCCCCGATCACCGAAGCGTCGTTGGGAATGGGAAATAACATTATCATCACGGCTTTCGTTGTGATCATTGTGGGCGGCATTGGATCAATGAAAGGCGCATTCTTGGCCGCGCTCTTGATCGGACTGATCGACACTTTGGGACGCGCGTTTTTGGATGATATTTTCAAATTATTCATGTCCAGTTCGGCAGCAGAAAACTCTGCGCCTGCGATTTCGTCAATGTCGATCTATCTGATCATGGCATTGATTTTGTTCTTTCGCCCACAGGGATTATTCCCGCCAAAGCTGAGATGAGGATCAGGATGCAAAAAAAGGTTTTCGTTCAAGGTCTGATCCTTGCGACGGTTTTGATTGTACCGCTGCTGCTGAACTATATGGGGCATCCGTTTTACTTGGATTTGGCGACACGGTTGTGCATTTTGGCAATCGCCGCAGTAGGCTTGAACCTTATTCTGGGATATGGCGGCATGATTTCCTTTGGTCACGCAGCATACTTGGGTCTCGGAGCATATGCAGTGGGCATACCAGCGCATCATTGGCTGTATGGCGGAATGGACGTGATCGCGACAACCAATGGGTTCGTACAATTTGGACTGGCGCTGTTGGTTTCTGGTATTTTTGCCCTGCTGACAGGACTAATCTGTTTAAAGGTCAAAGGTGTTTATTTCATCATGATCACGATGGCCTTTGCACAAATGGTATATTACCTGTTCATCTCTATCGCTGAATACGGCGGGGACGATGGGTTGGTCATTGATACGCGCTCAGAATTTCCATTGGTCAATTTCGATGATGCAACGCAACTGTTCACAATATGCGCAGTATCGCTGTTTTTCGTGATGTGGCTGGTATGGCGCATTTCAAAGTCACAATTTGGAATGGTTTTGGCAGGCATAAAGGGAAATGAACAGCGCATGATTGCGATGGGCTATAATACCTTTGCCTATAAATTGGCGGCTTATGTAATTTCTGGCATGATTTGTGGGTTTTCTGGTGCACTTCTTGGCAATTTCACAACATTCATTTCACCCGAAATGATCGACTGGGCGCGCTCTGGGGAATTGATGTTTATGGTCATTTTAGGCGGGGTTGCCACAACCTTTGGGCCACTATTGGGTGCGATTACCTTCATCATATTGGAAGAGGTGCTTTCAACCATTACGATTTATTGGCACCTGCCATTTGGCCTGCTGCTTATTGGCGTCGTTATGTTTGTGAAGGGTGGTCTTTCTGCACTGATACCCAAAGCGGAGGATAAAGAATGACCGCGTTATTATCTGTCAGTCAGCTGAATAAATTCTACGGTGGGGTGCATGCGAGCGATGATCTAAATTTGGAGGTGCAAACGGGCGAATTACACGCAGTGATTGGACCAAATGGTGCAGGAAAAACAACACTGATTTCACAACTGAGTGGGAATGTATTTCCGGACAGTGGAACCATTTCATTTGATGGGATTGACGTCACACACATGGTGGAACACGCACGCCCACATTTGGGGATCGCGCGGACATATCAAATTACATCGCTTATTAATTCGATGAGTGTCATCGAAAATTTGCAGTTGGCTATTCAGGCAAAGCAGGGCCATTCGTTTAAATTTTGGAAACCCTCTGCCGACAACAAGGACGCGCGAACAGCGGCCCATGAATACGCGGCGCGCGTCAATTTAGGCAGCCGCGCAGATATTCAGGTGGCAAACCTTAGTCACGGAGAACAACGCCGCCTAGAGGTGGCGATGGCCCTTGCCAGTGATGCAAGACTGCTATTGTTGGATGAACCACTTGCAGGCCTAGGCCCAGAAGAGGCGAGTGAAATGATCACCCTTCTGAAGACATTGAAAGGACAGCAAACAATCGTATTAATCGAACACGATATGGACGCTGTGTTCACATTGGCGGATCGTATATCAGTTATGGTTTATGGTCACATTATTGCAACTGGTGACCCCAATCACATTCGCCAAAACCAAGACGTACAACACGCCTATTTGGGAGAGGATTAATATGCTGACTCTTTCGAATGTTGTCACCCACTATGGTCACAGTCAGGTGTTGAATGGCATAAACCTGACGATCAAAGAGGGGCAAGTGGCGACACTTCTTGGCCGCAACGGTATGGGAAAAACCACTACAATAAATTCAATAATGGGGATTTTGCCCAAAACAAGTGGTGCGGTTGAATTTGACGGTCAAAATACAACACGCTGGCCCAGCCACCGGGTTGCAAAACTTGGCCTTGGGTTGGTGCCTGAAGGTCGACAAATTTTCCCGAATTTAAATGTGCATGAAAACCTGATTGCAACTGCGCGGCAACATGCCCAGCGTGGTCAAATATGGGATGCCGAGCGCGTTTACGCTCTATTTCCCGAGTTGGCTGCCAGAAAATCAAGCATGGGAAATCTACTATCAGGTGGGGAACAACAAATGCTTGCCATTGCGCGCGCACTGATGACCAATCCCAAATTGCTAATTCTGGATGAAGCGACTGAAGGATTGGCCCCCTTAATCCGCAAAAAGATTTGGGCGTCGCTTGAACTGATTAAGGCAGACGGAATGTCGATTTTGATCGTCGACAAAAACCTGAAGGACCTTTTGCAAATCGCAGATCAACACAACATCATTCACAAAGGGGTTGTCGTGTGGAGTGGCAGTTCATCCGAATTGGAAGAGGCAAGCGATATTCGCTCACAATACCTTGGCGTCTAAAAGGCTTAAATCGGGACGCCAAGGCCAAATGTCAAAAACAGATCGTATCGCTACGCGGTTAACCGGGATCCGCAACAAAACCCGATGCTTCGATCGCGGCAATGGCGCAGGCTTCATCTGCGTCAGATGTGTCGCCAGTAATCCCAACAGCCCCCAAAAGTTGGCCATCTGACTTGATCAATACACCACCAGGTACGGGAACAAGAGAGCCGTTCGCCAAACTGTTCATGGATTGGATGAAGTATGGTTGTTCCTGCGCGCGATTGAACAATGCACGCGATCCAATTCCCATACTGATCGCACCACGCGCTTTTCCCTGAGCGATTTCCGGACGCAGATTGCTTGCACCATCTTCTCGTGAAAGGGCGATAAGCACGCCTGCGCTATCAAGAACGGTAACAGTAAGCGGATTCAACCCGTTTTCCTTGCGCCAGTTTAGCGCAAATTCGATGATTGACTGCGCCTTATCTAAATTTAATGTACCCATCGTCTGAACTCCCATAACCCTATGTAATTGTGGTATTTGCACCCACTAGGTAGTCGTAAGATACTAAAAAGAAATACCATGTCTCATAATTGAAGACACGAGTGACCAAACCGTTTCACTTGTTACAATCCGGTTTTCGCACCCGCGGCGATCAAACGAGGGGCATTGTTCAACGCATCCCGCGCAAACCCTGCCGCACTTTTGTATTTCGCCATGAATTCGTTCCGCTCTTCTTCCGACACGACATCGTCGATGTTCTCGAAGTTGCCACCACACCGATCATGCACCATGTTAAGTAAGCCAAATGGTCCAGCATCGCGATTGCGCAAAACAAGGGCTGCGATCGGATCGCGCAATTCGGCATTATATGCTGCCAGCGCATCGGCGTTCACGCCAAATTCCAAGAATTTCGCACCCAGTGTACGCGCATCAATGATTGCTTGGCTCGCGCCATTTGACCCCGTTGGATACATGGCGTGAGCGGCATCCCCTAGTAGCGCAACTGGACCATCTACCCAGCTGGGAATGGGGTCACGATCAATCATAGGGTTTTCATATGCGACGTCTGATCCCCGAATTAATGCAGGAACATCCAGCCAATCATATTTCCAGTCTTCAAAATGGTGAATGAAGTCATCCACAGATGTTTGGCGATACCATCCCATATTTTGATAGGCGTCTGGATCATCATGTGTGACTTCTGCGATCCAGTTGATAAGCGATAATCCTGTTTCTGGATCAGGATGCGAGATTGGGTAAATTACCATGCGATGCGCATGCGTCCCAAGCCCCATGAAAGAGGATCCCGTCCGCACAGGTTTCGCCCAGGATGTTCCGCGCCACATCAAAACCCCACCCCAATGGATCGGCGGTTGATCTGGATACATCTGGGCACGTATAGCGGAATGAATGCCGTCTGCCGCGATGACCAAATCCGCTGTTTCTGTAACCGTGTCAGTTGCGGTTTCGAACGTAACGCTTGCCCTGCCGTCTTCTTGAATGCGGTAACTTTTGGCACGATGCCCTGAATGAAATGCCTCAGCACCAACAACATCCAAGAACCGATGATAAAGGGCCATATGAAACTCACCGCGATGTACGGCGTATTGTGGCCAGTTGTAGCCAGCAAAGTTGCCCCTTGGCTCGGAATAGATATCCTGCCCCTGCATGCCAACCAATGCCCATTCTTTCACGGGCAAACCAACCGTATCAAGGATTTCAGGGCCAATGCCCAATTCGTACAGTTCGCGAACAGCGTTAGGTTGCAAGTTTATGCCTACACCCAGAGGTTTTAGGTTTCTGACAGACTCATAAATAGAGCACCGCACCCCGATTTGATGTAATGTTAACCCCAGCGCAAGGCCACCAACGCCCCCACCAATAATGATCACACGCCGTTCACTCATCTGTTTTCCGTCTTTTCAATTCATTCGTCATGCAGTGAACCACATTTGGCCGCCACATCGCTAACCGTTATACATTATAACAAATTGCAACTCGCTCAACAAAAAACACCTTAAAAATGGCAATCGTCCCATTTGCAAAGGGCATTTCAGCAGAATTTAAGCTGCGTTTATTTTTGGTAGTGCCATAATTCTTCTGTGCCATTAGGTTTGCGTTGGCTCCGCCAAACTTGGCCCGCCACGATAAAACGCCGCTAAACTTTGGGCGGATTACCATTACGAAATGGAACATGACGTAAAGCTTAGCCTGCAATAGGCGAAGCTTTTTGCACATTTTGCGAATGGCACAAATTATGTTACGCTGGTATTGCCAACATTAGGAGAACCGCATGCGTCGCCGTTTTAACGAGAAGCGCTTCACAGATATCGTGATTTACACGTGCATCTTCGCTGTCGCATTCTTAATGCTTTATGGTTTTGTAACCGTATACACTTAATAAGCAGTTGGATGTGCAGCTGCATAGACGACGGCGCAGCGCGTATAAACGGCATGTGCCAGATCACTCGCAATTACGTCATGACAGAAAGTGTGCGCAGTCCCCGAGCGAAGACGCTTATTCAATTGAATTGGTCAGTGGTTTATCGCAAATCACATCGAACCCAGCGTCCAAGAATATTTTTGCAGTTGGATAATGCATGTAATTTGGGGTTGTTATCATAACGGCGTCAACGCCGTCGTTACGTTGTGTTACCCGCTTGGCCTTCTGTTGAAGCGAAGAATGCGCTCATCTGGATCAATGTGCCAATCCGCTGTCCAGTATCAGCTTGATAACAGATTATTTTCTCCCAAAGAAGCTGATCAGATCCTCTGAAAGGATCCAGTTGTAACATCGGCCAATGTTCATCCAAGGTTTGAGTTAAAAAGATTGTTGCGGGCTGTGCATGTGTGAGTTTCTTTGTCATCTTTACTCACACACCGAAGCTTGCAACAGGGTGGCCAAAGTGTTCAAGATCTGGAACAACGCCTAGGCTAGGACCCTTTGGCAGTGTAATAAATCCGCCTTAGATCGAGATACCGTTTTCTGTGTCATAATTCCCATCAATATAGGGCGCAGCCAACCATACACCCTCACAAAGGTCAGAACGAACGGTCGCCGCAACATGCGAACACGCCGCGGCTATCACATTGCCACCCCAAGCATCGTCACAGGTATGCGGTAGGTGACGAATGCTAAGTAAGAAGTGGTTACCATTGGCGCGCTCGAAGACGTACGCCGGAAGTTTGGGCATTGCTGACTCGCTAACTGAAAATACTTAACACAACCATCAAATCAATGCCCCCACTATGCGCAGCTAAACTGACGTTTCCAAGTTTGGTTTTGACGCGAAGTGGTCCACAAAGCGGTCCCGATCATAGCCCCAACACAACACAAAAACCCTGATTTTTGGGTGGTCTGCGACTTGCTAGCGAAAAGTGGTGCCCGGGGTCGCAACCATACTTTTCTAAAATATCATTTAATTATAGTTAGTTAGAAAGCTTGAAAAATATGGCAATGGTCCAAAAAGCGGTCCTAAGTGATAGGAATCACAAGAATTACGCACCAGAAACTAAAGTGCCCATCACTGCCACCAACACAAAGAGATAAATAGCTTAACTGTAGTTTAAGAAGTAATATCAAAATTCATGCAGCAATGGTAATCAGTACATTTTGATTTCTTGCTTCGACAAACTATTTCTGCAAGAGCGACGCTTAAAAAATCTTGGGAGGTTCTCATGAAAGTGAGAGAGATAGATGCGCGCTCGTGGCTAATAAAATATGTAAAAGCCAAACATAATTTACCTAATTACGATAAAGCACTTAGGTTTGCTAAATCTGTCAATTACATTGATGAAAATGCGGATGTTACAGAGACAGGACGATTACTGTTCGAATTTAGTCAGTTCAACGGAGATTACCTGTCAAAAGACCAAAAATTATTGTAGTTACCTCTACAACGCTGAACCAGCGGTTGCTTGTAAACTCTGACAAGTTAGCCACTGTCCACGACAAGGAGGAGTGAACAGTGGCAAACATTCTTGGACGTTGGGAGGTGTCCAGTGAAGTTGGTGGCCCAACCACCCTGTTGACTGCGCTAACGCAATTGAGCCACCGTGTTGACAGGAAACGTACAACGATTACAGGCTAACACTCTTTTACACCTCATATGAGTTTGACCTGAGCAAACACATCTTATCCAATGGAGTGCGCACAATTTTTTAGCACAATCATATCCATATGATTAGTATTTGCGCCTAAATTTGAAACTCCAAAGCCAGGTTTTGAAATCATTAACATTTCTGATAAACGTTCGAAAACAAATGTTTTGGTTATACAAATAGCTGTAATTTAATTGAACCAATTCCAACAACGTGCGGCACAAGTGACCGGATCTATGGTTTCTATTGATAATTCTTTTTCAACTTCGTGGTATATCTCAACCATACCCGCGCATCCAAGAATAATAGTAGAAATTTCATCTAAATTTTGGGCTCGTAGAGCCTCTAACTTAATAATTTCAGAAGCCTTTTTAGGGTCAGATTCTAGTTCCAAAACGGGTACTTCAGAGGCTCGGACTTTTGAAACATACTTGCTTAGCCCCATGCTTCGAATGTTATGTTCGATAATTGGAACAGAAACTGACATGGTCGTCACAACACTAAAGCGCTTTTTCCTTAGTGCCGCATAGTGAAACGATGCTTGGCCTATACCGATGACAGGGCAGTTTGAAATTGCTGCGGCTTCATCAAGCGCAGTGTCATCAAAACATCCGATTATAATACCATCTACTCCAGATTTTGATGCTTTTTCGACGAGTTTGAGAAGCGGTTCCGCTGCGGTTTCCCCATCCTTTTCTCCCTGAATAGCTGGCGGCCCATCATGAGAAGTCCAGCCTTCGAAGCTCTGACTAGGCGCTGACCTTCGTGCTTGCGCTAACATGGCTTTAGTCATCGAAACTGTGCTGTTTGGATTTATAATTATCACAGACATCAAATCATCCCCTTACCCGCATCCGAACCTTTCAAGTTGCGACGCCTGTTCACAAACCAGACAACCATTAAAAATACCAAAATCACCATCAACGAAAATACCGTCGTCAGCGTACCTAAGGCAAATAGTACTGGCGTAGTCACGTTAGTAGTCATGCCAAAAATTTCGAGTGGCAGCGTATTGTAGCTCCCAGATGTAAGGAGGGTCCTGGCAAATTCATCATAGCTGAGCGTAAAACCAAATAGGGCAACACCTATTAGCGACGGTGCAATGATGGGGAGTACAACATACCTGATAACCTGCCATGGGCTTGCCCCTAAATCGCGAGCAGCTTCCTCATAAGATCGGTCAAATCGGTTGAAGACTGCAAACATGATCAGTAAGCCAAAGGGCAGTGTCCAAGTCAGCTGTGCTCCAAAGCCTGAGCTGGACCAATGAACATTCAGACCGGATTGAGACCAAATCAGCCCAACCCCAAGAGAGATCAAAATCGATGGGATTACCAGCGACGTGATGATCAAATAGAATAAAACCGTGGATCCGACAAAACGCTTTCGGAAGGCCAGCCCGCCCATAATCGATACCACAACCGTGGTGACCATTACCATTAGCCCAAGTATCAGAGAGCGACTGAAGGAACCCCAAATATCACCAACGGCTTGCTGCTCAAACAGGTCCCGGAACCAATGCAATGAGACACCTCTCATTGGGAACGTCAGACCACCACCCGGACCTTGAAAAGATAAGATACCAATGGTTAGTGTCGGGCCATAAAGAAACACAATGAACAAGAAAAAAAAGGCACTGAGGTAGTAAAAAGATTTGGGTCGCGGCTCCACGATCAAAGTTCCTTCCGTATATCAACAAAACGCAGAAGCGTTCCAATAAGAATTAGAACGGTGATAAGCAGGATCACAGCAGTTGCAGAAGCAGACGGATATTGCAACAACGCAATGTCATTCTGGATCAGACGACCCATGTTGGCAGATTGAGAACCACTCATAAAACGCACAGTGATGAAATCACCCATGACCAATGCAACCACAAAGATCGTACCGATCATGATCCCGGGTTTGGTCAAAGGAATGATCACGTGCCAGAGCGTTTGCCATCCAGTGGCGCCCGCATCCACCGACGCTTCAATCAACGATTTGTCGATACGCATCATCGTGTTAAAAATCGGCACAACCATGAATAGAGTATAGAGGTGCACAAAGGCTAGGATCACGCTGAAATCACTGAACAACAACCATTCAAGTGGTTCCTCGATCACACCCATTGAAATAAGCGTGGAGTTGGCGATCCCATTGCGACCAAGGAATGGGATCCAAGATATCATTCGAATGATATTCGAGGTCAGGAACGGGATCGTACACAACAAAAACAACGCGATCTGCCATGTGAGGGTTCGAATATGAAATGCTAGAAAATAAGCAACGGTGAAGCCGATCAGCAGGGTACAGACCCAAGTGATGAAGGCATATTTGAACGTGTTTAAGAATACCCGATAGGTCACATCAGATGTCAGGAGAAATTCATAATTATCGAACAGAAAGGCTGGATAAATTGACCATTCCGTCGCGCCCCAGAAGCTGACCACTACGATCATAATAATCGGAGCAACCAAGAAAACCAAAAGCACGAGCATCAAAGGAGATGCTAGCGCCCAACCAGTTAAATTCGAATTCTTCATCTTGCCAGAAATACTCTCAGTTGGCATGGGGGGCAGTATGCCCCCCAGAATGGTACTGCCGTCAGGCGGTGCAATAAATTAAGCTGCGATGAACTCGTTCCATTTACGAACCATGTATTGGTTCTCATCCATTACAGAGTTCCAGCACACCACAGAACCCATACGATCTAGGAAGGATCCACCATCACGTACCTCTCCTGGTCCAGCCAGCTTTGCGCCTGTCGGAGAAACGATGTCACCTTTGGATGCTTTGCCTTCGTACCAGTAGCCCCACTCGTCTTCAGACATGAATTCTTTGGATGTGCTAGGAACAGCCGAATAATATCCCTGGCGCATCAGATAGCCTCCGACCCAGCCTGAGAGATACCAGTTGATGTATTCATAGGCTGCATCCAGCTCAATACCAGAAAGTGATGCAGACAAGCCAAGTCCGCCTCCCCATGACCGGTAGCCTTCTTCCAACGGCTGATAAACACACGGGATACCCTGCGAGCGCACTGCAGTGATGGCAGGCGACCACATTGACTGAATTACAACCTCGCCCGATGCCATAAGGTTCACAGACTCATCAAAGGATTTCCAGAAAGCGCGGAACTGACCGTTTTTCTTGGCCTCAGTGAAGATGCCTAGTGTAAGGTCGATCTCTTCACGGGTCATATTGCCCTTGTCCGGGTAGGTGTATTCACCCATGGACTCAACCACCAAGGCCATATCCATGATCCCAATAGACGATATATCAAGGATCGAAGCCTTGCCTTTGAACTCTGGGTTCAGTAGTTCGGACCAATTGTTGATTGGACGACCGATCAAGTCAGGACGAATACCTAACGTATCCGCATTGTAAATCGTCGGAATTAGGGTCATCCAGCCCGATTCTTCCTGAACGAACTTTGTACCGTTGACGCCGGTGGTGAACCCTACTGTGTGCGGTGCCGTTCCTTGAGCAATTGTGCTTTCAGGTGTTAAAAGACCGCTACGGAAGGTACCCGCAATGTTGTCGTACTGGGCAATCTTGGACGTATCCATCGCCTGAAGATTTCCAGCGGCCCAGACCTTTTTACAGATAAAATATTCGATATCCGCAATATCAAAGCTATTTGGCTGCGTCGCGGCACGTTGTGTCACACTATCGGTATCAAGCGCAGTCATTTCTAAATTAAAGCCAAGGTCTTCTTTGACCTTCAGTGCAACATCATTTAAGTTCGACACGCCGGTGCCAAACTGGCGCAAGGTGATGTTTTTAGTCTCTTGCCCCCAAACCATTGGAGCCGGAAGCGCGGCGGCCGCCACCGCCGCGCCACCTGACTTTAATATCGAGCGACGTGAATAACGTACTTTTGAAATTGTAGTCATAGTCTTTCCTTTTTGATCTAGCGTTTCGTTACGAAGCCAAGGCGTGAGCCGCCGAGGCCTCCCAGTCGAGGCCTACTACCTCGCCCAACTCCTTCGGATTGCCGAAGAAATCTTTATCAGACAGCAAAGCTGTGACCTCTTGCTCATTGGCAATTGAAGCGGTCACTGCAACATGTGTCCCTTGATATTCAATGTTTGTGATGGTGCCGGGAAGTTTGGCTGATTTGTCGTTTGTTATCTTTAAGGCATCAGACCGTACAGCGACCATACCTCCGGGCATTGATACAACATTATGAGAGCCCAAGAACCGGGCAACAAACGCCGTATTAGGCGCATCGAATACTACTCGTGTTTTACCCGCTTGCTCAATCTTTGCATTGTTCATCACGACAATCTCATCGGCCAATGCCAAAGCCTCATCCTGACCGTGCGTAACATGCACAAATGTAATTCCCAATTCGCGCTGTAATTTTTTCAATTCCGCGCGCATGCGCACACGCAAAAATGGGTCAAGCGCTGACAAAGGTTCATCTAACAGCAAAATATCTGGTTTTGTAATCAAAGCCCGAGCCAGCGCTGCGCGCTGTTGCTGCCCGCCTGAAAGCTGTGCAGGCAGTCGGTCTGCCATTAGCGTCATGTCAACTAGCTCCAAAAGCTCGAGTGCGCGGGCGCGACGAGTTTTTTGGTCCACACCTTTCATCGCCAGACTGAAAGCGACGTTATCAAGCACAGTTAGGTGAGGAAATAATGCATAATTTTGGAACATCATCGCAGTACCACGTTTAGCGGGCGGCAGGTCCGAAATATTCCTTCCTCCTACGATTATCGCCCCATCCGATACCATTTCATGCCCTGCAATCATCCTTAGTGTGGAAGACTTTCCGCAGCCCGACGGACCTAGCAGGCACGCATATGTGCCAGCGCTGAAATGGTAGCTGATGGCATCAACGGCAACCGTGGCACCGTAACGCTTGGTCAAACTGACCAATTCAAGCTCCATGTTATTACTCATATCGACCTCACAGTTGACATTTAAAGTACGTCCTCATCTGTAAAGTAAGGCAAACTGGATCCACTTAATCTGTCGCAACAGCTAGCAATTTGCACTAAAAAAGGGCACATCCATACGCACTTGTACAAAAACTGTGCATATATTGTATACAATGTAAAGATATTTTGGACACCTGTTGTCGAAGGCTAACGCCTTTACTAATAGTGGTATCGAGGATTAGAATCGCAGAGCATCACAAAATTGAAACCTATAACCGCAGAAGAAATTACCACGCAGCTTTCAGAAGCTGTACACGAACACCGTCTCAAGCCCGGAGCAAAATTGCGCGAAGATGAAGTAAGCGAAGTCTTTGGCGTCAGTCGAACAATAGTACGACAGGCATTGCGGAATATGGCATTCGACGGGTTGCTGACAATCGAAAAGAACCGTGGTGCCTCGGTATCGAAGCCAACATTGAAAGAGGCGCATGAGGTCTTTCAGGCGCGCGCACTATTGGAACCAAGTACAGCGCGCGCCGCGGCCGAGCGCACGACACCCGCAGATATTGCCCGGCTTCAGCGCCATATCGAAGAAGAACATAGGGCACTTGATCAAGGTCAGCTGGGTCTCGCTTTGAAACTTTCAGGAAATTTTCATCTAGAAATCGCCCGAATTGCAGACCAACACACCATAGAGCATTTCTTGAAACAACTCATCTATCGATCGTCTTTGGTCATTGCACTCTATTGGAAGCGGCGCGATGCACTGTGCGAAAACAATACTCACAATACCCTTGTTGAGGCATTGAGCAAAAATGACGGAAACGCGGCAGAAGACCTTATGACAGGGCATTTACTGAACATCTATTCCCAACTCGATTTGCGCGAGCGTGAGGAGGAGTCAATATCTTTAAGAGACGCGCTGCGCCAATAAAGTGTCCATCAAAAGTCTTGCTTGCGCCTCTCGTTGAACACAAAAACCAAAACTGCGATTGACCTCAGAAGTTAAATTTAGCCGCAGATCGGAGACACCAGAATTATTATAGAGATAATAGTCTGAATTAAATATTTACGATGAGTTATGGCCAACAAGAAATTAATAAAACCACAATATTAGTTTACGAAAGTGTACTTTTTCAAAATGTCGTAATCATGAGGTTCAACCTCGCATGTGCTCATAATGTCAGATGAAAAAATGTGTATCTGTTATATTAATGAGCCGCAAAAGCATATCTTTTGTATACGAAGATAAATCGTGAGAGCATATGTGATCAGATTTAATCATTTTGTTTGTAGATTATTTAGGGTTGGCCACTGCTGGTGACAAGCGTGCATGAGTGGTGGCAACCGTTATTAGCCGTTGGTCGTTCCCATTTGAATTGACAACTTCACCAACATGGTGCCTGCGCTAACGCAGATGGGTCGCTACAGCGAGATAGCGGTCTCGTGCCAAATTTAAGCGTTCTTGTATGCCTTGAATGATCTTGACGGTAGAGCGCACGCCACATCAGTAGATAAAAGCATAAAATTTAATCTATTTTACTTATAACGATTAAAATATAATCATTTTTTTTGAAATTCGATTGGAAACTGTTTTTACCTGCATATTGAATCTGAGTATGGCCTTCTAGAGGTGCCTAATGCAACCACGAAGGATCAGATGACTAAACCTGTATCAATCACATCCCAACCCAGAGCGGAGGGAAAACTGTGTCTTGATGTCGGCGATGGTAGCCAAATAGAAATGCTTTACCAGCAAGGTGCTTCAAAGGTCTTGTTTCCCAGGCAGCTTAATGGAAAGCAGGCAATTTACATCAATACTTCTGGTGGTTTAACGAGCGGAGATAGCTTCACGACCGAGATAAAATCTAAAGGTGATGCTCAATTTACGTTTACGACGCAGGGTTTCGAACGTGTTTATCGCAGCACTGATGGTCGCTGTGCTAAAATTCGCAATACGCTTCACATAACCGAGCAAGCGAGCTGTCATTGGCTCCCGCAAGAAACATTGTTCTACGATGGCGGAGCATTGGATCGACGCCTGAGCGTGAACTTAGATCCGGGGGCTAGCGCATTAATTGTAGAGCCCTTATTGATAGGTCGCTTAGCCATGGGAGAAACGCATGTACACGGGTCTTTTCATGACTGTGTAAGTGTAAACATCTCGGGCGAGCCCATTTTTATTGATAATACCGCGCTGACAGGTGATATCACCTCGATGCTGGACCGCCCAGCGGTTGCCGCAGGCGCTCGGGCTATTGCGCTTATCTTATACCGTGCACGAGACGCAGATTTGGCCGTTGGTCGCATAATCTCGATGTTGAACGGATATTCAGGGGCAAGTTTATTGCGCAATGACCTTTGTATCGCGCGTCTGATTGCGGCGGACGGGCTCGAGCTGCGCAAAATGCTTTTACCTATTTTAGATGATTTGACACGCAGTAGCGTGCCTAAAACTTGGAGATTGTAATGCAACTCACACCGAGAGAAAAAGATAAACTCTTAATAGCGATGGCCGCAGATGTCGCCCGTCGCCGTAAAGCCAGAGGCGTCAAACTTAACCACCCAGAAGCTATTGCACTTATTTCCGACGCTGTAGTTGAAGGTGCCCGTGAAGGCCACAGTGTAGCTGAAATGATGCAACTCGGAGCCACTATCCTAACCAGAAATGATTGCATGGAAGGCATCCCAGAAATGATCCCTGAAGTACAAGTTGAGGCCACGTTTCCAGACGGAACAAAGTTAGTCACAGTCCACAAGCCCATTCGATAGGAGAAAGTTATGAAATTTTTTGCAAGTCTTCCAGTAATACTATGCGCATCACCTATTCTTGCGCATACCACTACATTACCGCACGCGCATGACGTGAGCCCAGTGCCACTTTTAATTGGGTTAGGTATTATCACCATAGCGCTTGTGTTCAGCAAATTCTATAAAGGGGTCATCCGATGATCCCAGGCGAACTTTTCTTGGCCGATGAGGATATTGTTTTAAACTCTGATCGCGTGGCAGTTGATATCGTTGTCTCAAACACAGGTGACCGTCCAATCCAAGTGGGTAGTCATTATCACTTTTATGAAACAAACCCAGCTCTTGCATTTGAGCGTGATGCGGCACGTGGGATGCGTCTTGATATCGCCGCAGGCACGGCTGTGCGATTTGAGCCTGGTCAAACACGGCCTGTGGGATTGATTCCCATTGCAGGAGCTCAGCGTATTTTTGGCTTTAATGGCAAAATAATGGGAGAACTGTAATGTCTGTCAAAATGTCACGATATGACTACGCGGGGATGTACGGGCCTACCACGGGCGACAAACTGCGATTGGCCGATACAGAACTTGTGATCGAAGTTGAGCGCGATCTGACCATCTATGGAGAAGAAGTGAAATTTGGCGGTGGCAAAGTCATCCGCGATGGTATGGGCCAATCACAAACCACACGAGCTGAAGGCGCTCCCGACACTGTAATCACAAATGCTCTTATTCTAGATTACACAGGCATTTACAAAGCTGATGTTGCACTACGCGACGGTCGTATCAGCGCTATAGGAAAAGCAGGAAACCCAGATACACAACCCAATGTGGATATCAGCATTGGTCCAGGTACCGAAATTATTGCAGGTGAGGGAAAAATCTTAACAGCTGGAGGTTTTGACAGTCATATTCATTATATTTGC
This sequence comes from Rhodobacteraceae bacterium HIMB11, assembly GCA_000472185.1. Classification (GTDB taxonomy): domain Bacteria; phylum Pseudomonadota; class Alphaproteobacteria; order Rhodobacterales; family Rhodobacteraceae; genus HIMB11. The sequence continues at coordinate 21,913 of AVDB01000008.1, forward strand.
CCGCAACAGGTTGATGACGCGCTTCATTCTGGTGTGACAACAATGCTTGGAGGTGGCACAGGACCCGCTCACGGCACATTGGCAACCACTTGCACTCCAGGCCCTTGGCACATCGGACGGATGTTACAAGCAGCCGATGGATTACCTATGAACCTCGCCTTCGCAGGCAAGGGAAATGCGTCGCTACCCGACGCTTTGCGCGAGCAAGTTCTTGGCGGAGCATGTGCGCTCAAGCTACACGAAGATTGGGGGACTACACCCGCATCAATTGATTGCTGCCTGTCGGTGGCTGATGAATCAGATGTCCAAGTGATGATCCACACTGATACGCTCAACGAGAGTGGTTTTGTTGAACACACGGTTGCAGCAATGAAAGAAAGAACAATTCATGCCTTTCACACTGAAGGTGCAGGTGGTGGACATGCGCCTGATATCATAAAAATTTGTGGCGAAGAATTTGTACTTCCATCTTCGACAAATCCAACGCGCCCATTTACAAAAAATACAGTTGAAGAGCACCTCGATATGTTGATGGTATGTCACCATCTCGACAAGTCAATCCCGGAGGATATCGCCTTTGCCGAAAGTCGTATTCGTCGAGAAACAATTGCCGCAGAGGATATTTTGCACGATATAGGTGCCTTTTCGATTATCGCATCCGACAGTCAGGCGATGGGGCGTGTTGGTGAGGTGATCACACGAACATGGCAGACTGCAGATAAGATGAAACGCCAGCGCGGAGCATTATCCGAAGAGACAGGGTACAATGATAATATGCGTGCCCGCCGTTATGTCGCTAAATATACGATTAACCCAGCGATCGCCCATGGTATTTCACATGAAATCGGCTCGATTGAAATTGGTAAGCGCGCAGATTTAGTCCTATGGTCACCTGCGTTTTTTGGAGCAAAACCAGAGATGGTTCTGTTGGGTGGAATGATCGTTGTTGCGCAAATGGGGGATCCCAATGCCTCTATCCCCACGCCGCAGCCGGTCTATACCAGATCAATGTTTGGAGCCTACGGTGGTGCTTTGGCACACAGCTCGATCAGCTTTATTTCAGCAGCAGCACAAGACGCTGATCTTGGAAAAACTCTAGGGCTAGCTAAGGCTACTGTGCCTGTAAAAAACACACGTGGCATCGGTAAAAAGGACCTAAAACACAATACCGAGCTGCCTGAAATAGAGGTGCACCCAGAAACCTACGAGGTCAGGGCAAATGGCGAACTGCTTACCTGTCAGCCCGCAGAAACTGTACCACTCGCACAGCGTTATTTCATGTTTTGAAGAGGCTACCGATGTTAACTGGACATATCATTCATGAACAGCCAAAAGAAACCTCCATGTACAATTGCTCATTGACTTATGCAGAGCGTTTTTTGCGACGTAAGCGCCTGGAAACAGATTGCGGCATTAGCTTTGTTCTAGATCTAGAGAAGACAACGAATTTAAATCATGGCGATCATATCGAGCTAAGTGACGGGACACGGGTAACTGTTTTGGCAAAACCAGAGCGCCTAGCTGCGCTGCGGGGGACAAATTTGATGGAGCTTGCTTGGCATGTTGGAAATCGACACACACCCTGTGAAGTAGTGGATGATCAATTACTCGTTCAACGTGATCATGTCATCGAACATATGATTGAACATCTTGGTGGTAAAGTAGAGCACGTTACCCGTCCTTTTAATCCAATGGGCGGTGCTTATGGTCACGGTCGCACACACAGTCATGAGCACGGAGCCTCTGCGCATGTCCACACCCATTAACGATAAGATTTTAACGGTCATGCAGTGGCTATCACCGGCTTTTCCGATTGGTAGTTTTGCATATTCGCATGGTTTAGAATGGGCGATTTCAACAGGATGCTTGATTGATGCTGCGACACTTGAGGGTTGGATTACAGATGTATTGGAATACGGTTCCGGCCGAACGGATGCGATAATATTGGCACTGGCTGTACGCGGAGTATTACCGTTTGATAAACTTAACGCCATGTCGCTTGCGCTTTGCGCTTCCCAAGAACGGCTATCTGAGACCCAGACACAAGGTCAAGCCACGGGCAAAGTGATGCGTGATGTTTGGAAGATAGGGTGCGAGGAAATGGTTTTGCCAGTGGCCTTAGGCGCAGCTGCGGCTCATCGGTCGATCCCAGTCGATCTCATTGTGCCAGCTTATTTACACGCATTTAGCTCCAATTTGATATCGGTGGCTGTACGACTAGTACCTGTGGGGCAGACCCAAGGTCAGCGTGTACTCCTCGCGCTACACCCATTGATTGACGCACTTGCGCAGGAAGCGTCAAATGCTGATTTAGACGACCTAACATCATGTACGTTTCTCTCAGATGTAGCGTCAATGCGTCACGAGACGCAAATTCCAAGGATCTTTAAAACATGATACAGTTCAAAAAATCAGCCGTCCGCATTGGGATTGGTGGTCCTGTAGGCGCTGGTAAAACAACACTAACTGCGGCTCTAGTTAAACATTTGCGTGATAAATTTTCTGTCGCAGTAATTACCAATGACATTTATACACAAGAAGACGCTGAAGCATTGTTGCGGATGCAAATTTTACCACAAGACCGCGTGATTGGCGTTGAAACAGGCGGTTGTCCACATACTGCAATTCGAGAAGACGCCTCAATCAACTTGGCGGCAGTGTCAAAATTACAGGCAGATTTTCCAGATCTTGATATAATTTTTATTGAGTCTGGTGGTGATAATTTATCAGCAACATTCTCTCCAGAGCTTGCAGATATTACTATCTACGTCATCGACGTTGCTATGGGCCAAGATATTCCTCGCAAGCGAGGTCCCGCACTAATGAAGTCAGATATACTTGTAATAAATAAAAGTGATCTCGCCCCTTATGTTGGCGTAGATTTAGAACTTGCCGAGCAAGATGCTGAATATATGCGTGCCGGACGCCCATTTTTTATCATACAAGCACGTAACAATATCAACATTTCCGAGATCTGTTCAAAATTGCTCCATATTGCTGGATTAACTCCGAAGGAGCCAATCTTTTAAAGGCGTCATCAGTGACACCCAATTGGTAGTTTGACTGGATAAGCGCGACGGTCCTGTCAGATAAACGAGACCAAGCATCACTAATCTATTAATAATCTTTTGCGAAGTTAAGCAGACCCTAAATAAACCTAGGTAAAAATGTGTTACTTGCTCGTCTTTAAAATGACGAGCAAGTCTATGTTCTTTAACTAGGTTGTAGACACAGTGTTCAACCCTGGAATCTCTCCCCTCAACCACGTGAAAAAGTATGTGTTTGGTGTGTTTTTGGATAGCACAGGCATAGCGTTAGTGTTCGAAAATTAAAACATTGATATTTTTTTGAAAAGTGGTGCCCGGGGGCGGAATCGAACCACCGACACGAGGATTTTCAATAGAAATGGCAATAAATAAGTAAATTAATACAGTAAGTTGCATGACTATTTAATTGGTGTGCGCAAAAGTGTGTTTTTGATATTTTGTTAGTTTGGATCAAACACTGTGTCTATGACCAATGGCGGGACACAGTGCTTGGCACCGACTGGTTACATAAAAATCTGAATGAAGCATCAATGTGAGTTGGATGATCTCAGGGCTGATCTTGACATAGCGGAAGGATAAATGATTGGACATGGCCCAGACGCTAAAATCCAGCACGCTATCCCGCAAGGTGGGTTATTCTGACAATGCCTGGTGATATGATAGAAGAATTCTGCAATCGCAGATGAGATCTATGACCGCACGGTCAAACTTACCTCGGATCGATAAACTTCCTCGGGTACTTTTCCATTTTCCAACCACGCAAGCACATTGTTCGCAATTTCGTTAGCTAAAACCGCGATATCGCAACTGATCGTATTTAATGCAGGCCAGGAATATTGGCCTTCCTGAATATCATCAAATCCGATGATATCAATTTCGTGCCCGATCTTATTACAAGCATTCAAAAGCCCCAATGCGACAAGATCGTTAAAGCAAACGGCACCCTGACACTTAGGATACTGTTCCCTTAGAATTTTTGCGGCGTTGCTCCCAAATTCGCGTGTCGGTCGCCCCGATAAAACAATCGGGTCGGCGCCAATGCGGGCCATACCCTCAAGGTATCCTGTCATCCGTTCATTTGTTACGCCAAAATTTTCAAGTCCGCCGACAAATGCAATGTGCTTGAGCCCTCGGCTAACAAAATGCTCCATGGCCATGCGTCCACCTGCCACGTAATCAGGGGCAAAAAATGGGAAAATACTCTGCTTTGGGGGCAATTTTCTGAGAACATGAACCGTGGGAACACCTGAGCGTTTGATGGTTGCCAACGTGCCATCAATGTCCCCGTAAGCCGGCGACAGAATAAGTGCAGAAACCCCGTGTTCAAGCATCGCACCCACAACACGATCCTGTATTTCAGGATTGTCATCCGTATTTGCAACAACGGTAGCATACCCTTTTTCATTCAATGCCATTTGCAGAGAGGTTGCAAATTCAGTGAAGAATGGGTTTGTGAGGTCATTAATAACCAATCCAACCAAACCTGCATTACCCGTTCGCATGTTTGCTGCAGAGCGATTATAGACGTATCCCAGCTCTTCCATCGCATGTAGCACAGCCAAACGCGTTTTGTCGCGAACAGAACTCGAATTGCGCACAACCAAGCTAACCGTTGACTTGGAAACTCCGGCTTTCTTCGCGACATCAACAATGGTGGGACGTTTTTCCATAGTATGCGTGCTATTTGATTCCGTGGAGCTCTAACAGTAGTTTCATGCGATGAGTTGCCAAATCAGGATCACACAACAGGCGCGCTTGATCTGCTAAACGGAATACCTCTGCATAATGTGTGATATCACGTGACGTCTGAAATCCTGCGGGCATTATGAAATGCGACTGTGAGCCATTCAACCATGACAAAAAGGCAATACCAGCCTTATAAAAACGCGTCGGAGCTCGGAAAATTTCTCGTGAAAGCGGGACCGTCGGCGCCAACAGTGCATGATATGTTGACATATCTTCCTTTGACATCGCCTCAAGCGCTTGCGCAGCAGCAGGTGCAATCGCAGCAAAAATCCCAAGTAATGCATGTGAATAATGCGCGCCATCCCCCGCAATCAAATCAGCATAATTAAAATCATCTCCTGTGTAGAGACGTACTCCATCAGGCAATCTTGCACGAAAGGTTTCTTCATGTGCCTTATCAAGTAGTGAAATTTTTATCCCATCTACTTTTCCTGGGTTTTCAGCGATCAAACCTAAAACAAAATCAGAAGCACTATTAACGTCGCGATGCCCCCAATATCCGGATAATGCGGGATCAAACATATCCCCTAACCAATGCAAAATAACTGGATCTTTGGCGTTATCAATCAGATGTCGATACACTGCATGATATTCATCTGAAGACGCATTCATCGCAGGAAAGGCGCGAGACGCCATCAAGATGACTTGCCCACCCGCATTTTCGATTGTCGACATCTGTGTTTCATATGCACCCTTAATCGCAGCAACCGATTTCAAGTCTTCTAAAGCGATATGATCTGTCCCTGCCCCGCAGGCAACCCGTGGCGACATCGCATGATCCTTGGCTGCGGCCATCGTACGATTTATTAACTCTTTGGCGGTGTCCCAATCGACACCCATTCCACGTTGAGCAGTATCCATAGCCTCTGCGAGACCCAAACCTTGGTCCCATAGCCCAATGCGAAATTGCAACGTCGCATCCCAATCGACAGCGGGCCGCCTATCCCACGGATCACGTTCGGCCAAGGGATCAGACACGATGTGCGCAGCAGCAAATGCAGTACGTGTCAGCGCGACTTGAGGGGTCCGTGGAACAAGCGGATTATTTCGTAATTCGTAAGGAGCAAGCGTATTTTTATATGTCGGCAAATGTAACATTTGGGCTCCTTAAATTAGGTCGTCGGTAAATCAAAGACGAGAATGCCATCCATACCACCCACTGCGTTTTCAACCAAACGGGCGCCAAGTTTCTTGTGGTCTGGATGATGTTGGTATTGAGCCAAGGATTCCCAACTATCAAAATCGGCTATAAAGCCATGCATATACCCTCTTTCGATCTGTTCAGGACTTTCACTTTTCCCGGACGTGATCTGAAGTAACCCTGGCACTTTGCCCTCTATTTCATGCAATTCACGCCAAATGTCGGCAATTGTACCTTCGCCCAACTCTGACTTAAATTTTATCAAAACGATGTGTCGGATCATTTTCCTATCCCTGATCTGCCTTGATCATGTCGGATGCTTTTTCTCCGATCATGATCGCAGCTGCGTTGGTGTTTGATGAAATAACCGTGGGCATAATCGAATTATCAACGATGCGCAGACCAGCAATTCCGTTGAAACGCAAACGCGTATCCACAACAGCGTTATCGTCTGGCCCCATACGACATGTACCTGCACAATGATGCGATGTTTTAGAATGTTCACAGATGAAATCGAAATATTCCTCATCCGTTTTCACATCTGGGCCTGGCAGACGTTCAGCTTTGATAAAGGGTTTCAGCGGCCCTTGCGATAAAATTTCTTGTGTCAATTTCAAACCTGCGATCGAATTTCTACGATCTAGTGGATCTTGCAGATAGTTTGGATCAATCAACGGGGCATCTGCGGGATTGTCACTTTGTATTTTTACCGACCCCCGCGATCTGGGGCGCAAATAACACGAATTCAGGGTAATCCCGCCCTGAGGCATCGCAACAACACCATGTTCAATCCCAGTTCCAAGACCTAAATGAAATTGCAAATCAGGGGAACGCGCATCTGGGTCAGCATACCAAAATCCCCCTGTTTCAAACAGCGACGACGCAACGGGACCTTTTTTTGTTAGCAAGTACTGGATCCCTGCCATCGCAGCTCGCGCAGGCTTGGCGTATAAATCATAACTATAAGGGCCCGAAAGTTCGCAGATACAATACAAATCTAAGTGATCTTGTAGATTTTCACCAACCTGTGGCTGATCATAGACCACATCTATGCCCAAAGCTTCTAAATGTGAGGCGGCTCCAATACCCGAGAGTTGTAGCAATCTGGGCGAGCCAACGGCACCTGAGGAAAGGACCACTTCGGATGAGGCATGAATTTTTGTCCCATCTTTCATTTCCACTCCCGTGGCACGCGCGCCCTCTACAACCAATCGCTTAACTTCTGCACCTGTCATAACATCAAGGTTTTTGCGCCCAATGTTGGGCGCGATATATGCCATTGCAGCAGATGATCTGCGGGCATTGCGTTGTGTCAATTGATAATAAGCAACCCCATCCTGCTTTTCGCCATTCACATCGAAATTGCGTGGGATACCCAATTCTGCAGCTGCTTCAAAATACGCGTCGCACACCGGCAAAGGTGAAATGGGCTGGCTTACCCCCAGTGGACCGCCCACCCCGTGGAAGTCATTATCATATGTGTCATTATCCTCAGCCTTTTTAAAATACGGCAACACATCGTCATATCCCCAGCCTTCGCATCCCATTTGGCGCCAATCGTCATAATCTTGGGCATTGCCACGCGTATAAATCTGCGCATTAATCGCTGAACCGCCCCCGATAACCTTGGCCTGTGTGTAGCGGAACACCTTGTTTTGCATGTGCCTTTGGGGCACCGTATCCCAACCCCAACTACCAATACCTTTTGTCATTTTCGCAAAACCAGCAGGTAAATGATACAACGGATGACGGTCTTTACCACCAGCCTCTAACAATAGGACCGTCACATCAGGGTTTTCAGACAGACGTGACGCCACAACCGATCCAGCAGATCCGCCACCAATCACAATGTAATCATAGCCTGTTTTCATGACACACCTCTAAAGTCGTGGAATTGAGAGCCCGCCATCGATTGCGATGACGTTTCCCGTCGCAAACGCCATTTGACCGCTTGCCAAAGGCAGAATAACAGATCCAATATCCGTGGGTTCGCCCCACCGCATCGCAGGCACCAAGCCATTTTCAATGCGTGGCGTGTATTTATCGCGGACACCCAATGTCATAGGTGTTTCGATGATGCCTGGACGCAATTCAAAAACGCCAATGTTATTGGGGGCAAGGCGCACTGCGAAATTTTGCGCCATCATAGACGCCGCTGCTTTGGACATACAGTAATCTGCACGCTCAATAGACACCATTTCCGCACTCACAGACGTTACAAATGACAACGAACGATACGCATTTGAGGGCGTATCGAGCATGTGACGCGCAACGCTTTGCGCTAAGAAGAATGATCCGCGCAAGTTTATGTCTAAGACACGGTCAAAGTGTGCGATAGATATATCCAGCATATCACCGCGAACAGGTGACGCGATGCCTGCATTACTGACATAAGTTGTAATTGGGCCAAGATCTGAAACGATCGAAGACACTAGGTTTTCGGTGTCTTCAACGTTGCAAAGATCATGCTGATAATAACGAACCTGACCTTCAAATCGTGACAAAATGTCTGCAACCCGCGGATCAGACTTTGACAGTTCTGAAGCGATCGCGACGCGATATCCATCACTGATCAGCGCCTCAACAATTCCAAGGCCGATCCCCTGCTGCCCACCTGTTACAAACGCAACCTTGTTCATGCCGCAAACTCCTCACGTAGGATGTGGTCAGCGGCGCGCATACTCAGCGCGGCGATGGTCAATGCAGGGTTCACAGCCGCAGAGGTTGGCAAAACTGATGCATCTGCGATGAATAGATTTTTATGATCATGAGACCGACAATAGGTATCAACCACAGATGTCGTTGGATCAACGCCCATACGCGCCGTTCCACATTGGTGCGACGGTGTTCTTTTATCGAAACTCTGGGTTAAAACGATTGGAAATCCTGCTTTTTTCAGCACGCGTTTCAATTTTTGAACGAGCATTTGATGCGCGTCCCAGTTCGTGCGCTTCCAAGACAGATGTATTTGTTTGTTCTTTACGGTGACGCGGCTTTCTGGGTCTGGCAAATCCTCCGACATAGCATAAAAATCAAACGAACGCGCGGCAATCCAATTGGCCACAATTTTTGGCAAAGGAGTATTCGCCGATAAAATGGTACCAGATATCTTGCCCAACAATTGGATATTACCCAAGGGTGGCCCATTGTCTCCGTCTGTCAGATAATAATCGTTAAACATCAATGTTTTCTGATAGATCGCGTTATTTTTTCGAAACGGATGCATCGCCAATACGGCCGATGCGTTGTGATTCATAAAGTTACGACCGACCTGATCTGACCTATTTGCCAATCCCGTCGGATAGGTTTCCGTTCGCGATGAGAGCAACAAGGCGGCAGAATTCACAGCGCCTGCCGCCAAAACAACGATGGGCGCACGAAGGGTTTCTATGCGGTCTTTAAGTTTTACGACAACACCCGAAACCGTTCCAACGTCATCAACTTCAAGCCGTCCAACTTTGGTGTTTGTCATCAGAGAAACGTTTGCAGCATTCATCGCAGATTGTAATGCGATGGATTCTGCATCCATCTTGCCAGAGCAAGTATCAGGAAATGCATCCCACGGGGTCGCACCATGTGCCAACCACCGTTCGATATCAACACCCAGCGGAAGTGATACAGGCGTCAAACCAGCCCGCGCCAATCTATGGCGTAAATCAGCGATATCAGCTTCGTCGGGAACGGGTGGAAAATCATATGTGTTTGAGTGCACGGGTTCCGTTCGATCACCCTGATTTTCACCGCGCACCTGAAACATGCTTTCTGCGCGCGCGTACCATGGCTCGATCTCATCATAGGTAATTGGCCATGCAGGTGACGATCCCTGTAAATGCGCGAGCTCAGAAAAATCTTCTTTCCGATAACGGATTAGGACCGCTCCATAAAATTTGGAATTACCGCCAACATTGTAGTAATTCCCAGGATTGAATGGTTGGCCATCCCCGTCTACCCATGTTTCATCTGGGCGAAAATGTCCGTTGGCAAATATCGCGGTGTCATCCCGATCATTCGCAGAGGGACGAAGATGATCCCCCCGCTCAATGATCAAAATTTTGCGTCCACTTGGGGCGAGTTGCGCAGCCATTGTTGCACCCCCCATCCCAGAACCAATGATTATGACGTCTGCATCCTGCACTTATTTAATTCTCATCTCGCTTTGCGGATCAAACGCAACGGCCTTGTCCATATTGATGACAAAATCAAATATTTCACCCGTTGTTACGTCGGCATCTGCACGCATGCGCGAAATGCAATCTTTCCCTGCCAGTTCCATGGTCACGAAGGTGTCCGCGCCCGCAGGTTCTGTAACACCTACGCGATTTGAAATGGGTACGACAGTTTTCGATTTACGATCGACGCCATCTGGATCTGTGATCGCCTCTGGTCGAATACCAAGCAAGATATCCTTACCTGCCCAATCAGACATATTTTCTTGATTGAATGGTAACAAAGCATTTTGGCCTTCGGATGTTGTAATTTCCGCGTGCGGTACACCGTCTTTCATCACAACAGAAGCTGGCAGGATATTCATCGCTGGTGAGCCCATAAAAGTTGCAACAAACAGATTTTCTGGTGTGTCATAAATCTCTTTTGGTGTTCCCAATTGTTGCACGTACCCGTTGTACATGACTGCAATGCGGGTGGATAAAGTCATCGCCTCGATCTGATCATGGGTCACATAGACGATTGTAGTCTTTAACTTTTCGTGCAGCTTCTTTATTTCTGTCCGCATATCCACGCGCAATTTTGCGTCTAAGTTTGAAAGCGGTTCATCAAACAAAAAGACATCGGGATTGCGCACCAATGCGCGTCCCATTGCGACACGCTGACGCTGACCACCCGACAACTGACCTGGTTTTCGATCTAATAATTGTTCAATTTGAAGCAATTTAGAAACCGACTGCAGGGCCTCATCCCGCTCGGGCTTTGGCACTTTGTGCATCTCAAGACCGAACGTAATATTTTTTGCCACCGTCATATTTGGGTAAAGCGCATAACTTTGAAACACCATGGCGATATTTCGGTTGGACGGGTGCACACCATTCATCACGCGATCATTGATCGCGATTTCGCCAGACGTGATATCTTCAAGACCAGCAATCATGTTTAACAAAGTTGATTTGCCACAACCTGATGGTCCCACCAAAACGAGGAACTCGCCCTCGTCTACGGCGATGTCTACATTGTGTAACACCTCAACATTGCCATAAGATTTTGTTGCGTTTTTGATATCAAGAAAACCCATCAGATTATCCTTTTACAGAGCCTGCCATCAGGCCACGCACAAAATAGCGACCAGCGACGATATAAACGAGAAGAGTTGGAAGCGCGGCCAAGATTGCACCGGCAAAGTGAACATTGTATTCTTTCACACCTGTCGAGGACTGAACCAAGTTATTCAATGCGACAGTCATCGGGGCACCAGAACCCGATGCGAATGAGGCGCCAAATAAGAAATCGTTCCAGATGTTGGTAAATTGCCAAATCACGCACACGACAGTAATTGGACCAGACGATGGCATCAAAATGCGATAGAAGATTTGGAAAAATCCAGCGCCATCAATCTGTGCCGCGCGCACAAGCTCTGTTGGAAAAGCCGCATAATAATTTCGGAAATACAACGTAGAAAATCCGATTCCATACACCACATGCACCAAGATCAGCCCATAGGTTGACCCAGACAGGCCCAAGATCCCCAATATGCGTGCCATGGGGATCAAAACAATCTGGAACGGGATGAAACAAGAAAACAACATCAGTCCAAAAAGAATGGTGTCGTATTTGAAACGCCACTTTGTCAGGATATAGCCGTTTATCGCACCCAAAACAGTCGAAATCGCGACCGCAGGCACAACCATTTTGATCGAGTTCCAAAAATATGGACGCAGCCCTGTGGGTTCCACACCCACCTGCGCTGTTGACCACGCCGCAAGCCACGGTTCAATGGTAAATACCTCTGGCAGGGCCATCATATTCCCACCTGTGATTTCAGACAGCGGTTTTACTGAATTCACCACCATGATGAAAAACGGCAATAGGTAAAACAGTGCCATCAGCAGGAGGAATAAGTAAATAAATGTGCGCGCAATGCGCCCTGTTTGTACGGATTGAGTTTGCACAGATGACATTACTTTTTCTCCCGCAACTCAGCATAAAGATAGGGCACCATGATCGCAGCAATCGTCATCAACATGATCACTGCAGAAGATGCGCCAATCCCCATTTGATTTCGGGTAAACGTGTATGAATACATAAACGTCGCAGGCAGTTCCGTGGCCCGCCCTGGTCCGCCTCCTGTCAGGGCTATGACCAAATCATAACTCTTGATTGCAAGATGCGCTAAGATCACGAAAGCGGAGAGAAATGCAGGACGCAGAAGCGGAATGACAATACGACGATAGAGGTTCCAATTTGAGGCCCCATCAATCTGCGCCGCTTTCATGATTTCACTATCAATTCCGCGCAACCCCGCCAGGAACATCGCCATAACGAAACCGCTTGATTGCCAAACCGCCGCCAGAACTAAGGTATAGATCGCCAAATTACGATCTTTGATCCAACCAAACTCAAAACTTTCCCAACCCCACAAATGCATTGTGTGTTCAAGGCCAATGCCCGGGTCCAAGAACCATTTCCATGCAGTGCCCGTTACAATGAAGCTAAGTGCCATGGGGTAGAGATATATCGGGCGCAAGATGCCCTCACCACGGATTTTCTGATCCAGAAAAATCGCCAGTGTTAAACCAATTGCTGTACATATCGCGATATACAAGCTTGCATATATCCCAAGGTTTTTTAACGATATTTCCCAATGACTTAACCGCCATAGTTTATTATAATTTTCCCATCCAACCCATCCGTAACTTGGCAAAATACGGCTGTCAGTAAATGACAAATAGACAGTAAATAAAATGAATCCGTAAACGAAAATCAGAACCATTGCGAGCGACGGACTTAGCACCAATTTAGGCAACCACGTTTGCAGTCGCGTTTTGAAGTCTGATTTAGAGGCGTGATACATCATAATCCCTGTCATTTGGATAGGGGATCAAGGGCGCATATTGCGCCCCTGAAGCTCATCAAGAGTCGTGTTATTATTGAGCTAGCTCAACAGCTGTTACCAACTCTTCAACTGCTGTTGCAGAGTCATATTCACCATTGAAATGTGCTGTTACAACGTCATAGATCGCGTTTTTCACTGCTGCACGGTTTGCGTGACCATGGGCCATTGAACCCACAAGTGAACCGCTATCTGCAGCCGCTGCAAGTTCCGCCATACCTTTTTTACCGCATGCATCAAATGCATCATTTGGTACGTCGGTACGTGCGGGGACTGATCCCTTAACAACGTTGAACGCTGATTGGAATGATGGTGACATGATTGATGCTGCCATCGCGCCTTGCGCTGCTTGGGCACCTGCGTCAGACACTGCAAACATTGCAAATTGGTCTGAGTTAAAGCTGACAGATCCAGCTGAACCAGGAACACGGAAACATAGGAAATCTTCGTTCGGTACTTTACCTGCGTTCAAGAATTCACCTTTGGCCCAGTCACCCATGATTTGGAATGCTGCATCGCCATTGATGACCATTGCAGATGCCAAGTTCCAGTCACGACCTGAGAAGTTGTCATCAACATAGCTGCGTAGTGTCGCCATGCGATCGAATGTTTCCTTCATCATGTCAGAACCTAGCGCGGCTGGGTCCATATCGATGAACGCTTTGGTGTAGAAATCAACGCCGCCAACTGACAGTGCAACACCGTCAAACATTGTTGCTTCTTGCCATGCTTGACCACCGTGCGCCAATGCTGTGCGACCGCTTGCTTTTACGGCTGCCATCGCTGCAACAAAATCGTCCCAAGACTCTGGCTGCGCAATGCCTAGTTCATCAAGAACGGATTTGTTCGCCCAAACCCAGTTGGTTGAGTGTACGTTTACTGGCGCTGAAATCCAGTTGCCGTCATGCTTTGCGAATGCTTGAAGCGCTGCTGGAACCACTGCGTCCCACCCTTCTGCAGCAGCAACATCATTTAGGTTTGCAAGTGCACCTTCAGCGGCCCAATCCAAAATGTCAAAACCCAACATTTGAACCGCTGTTGGCGCATCACCTGCTGTGACACGTGCGCGAAGAACTGTCATAGCGCTTTCACCGCCACCACCAGCAACTGGCATGTCCTGCCAACCGATACCCTGACCTGATAGGTCATCCTTTAGCACATTCAACGCAGCCGCTTCACCACCTGATGTCCACCAGTGCAAAACTTCCACGTCTGCTGCTGATACCATGCTTGTTGACGCCAACAAGGCAGCAACGGCTACAGACTTCTTAGAAAATAAACGCATTTTGGTTCCTCCCGATTATTGCGATTTATTTAGTCTTAGTATCCGAACACGCGGTTCGAAATTCGGTGGTCTGATGCAACGTCAGTTTAAACAAGCCCTTAGTGGCATTTTTCGTTGCATCATCATTCATTAATTCATCAAACATCATGTGTCGCCAACCCATGGTGCGCGCGTCTTGCCAATCCGCATAACCATGGATTTGATTTCCAAAAATTCGTCAAACCCATATTGACCAATTTCACGGCCCTGACCGGACTGTTTCATGCCGCCGAATGTCACCTCGGGGAAACCATCCATCCATGTATTCGTCCAAATTGTTCCAGCATTTGCACGACGAGAAAACTCAAGACAATTGTGAATATTTTCGCTCCATATCCCTGCAGACAGTCCATATTCGGTGTCATTGGTGATTTGAATTGCTTCATCCAAAGTTTGAAATGTCAGCACCGTTAACACTGGTCCGAATACTTCTTCACGCGAAATTGCCATATCAGGCCTGACATTAGAAATCACAGTCGGCTGATAGAATTGTTTGCTCAGCCCCTCAACATGCATCCCTGCGCCACCCAAGTGTACAGTCGCGCCCTGATTTATCGCATCTTTTATATAGGTATCAATTTTCTGCTGATGTTCGGGCGTTACAATTGCACCGACTTGCGTATCGACGTGCAGTGGATTGCCGAAAACAACTTTTTTAGACAGAGCAACAACCTTTTCGATAAAGGCGTTCGCGATATCTTGGTGCACTATGATGCGGCTCGATGAATTGCAGCATTGACCCACGTTAAAATAGACACCGAACACCACGGCATCCGCAGCGGCGTCTAAATCCGCATCAGGCATAATCACTTGTGGATTTTTTCCACCAAGCTCTGAAGTCACCTTTTTCAAGGTATTAGAAGCGACTTCGGCCACCTTTTTTCCAACAGCGGTCGACCCAGTAAAACTGATCATATCGACGTCTGAATGACTGGTCATCAGCGCACCAACAGGGTCGCCATGACCTAAAACGATATTACACACCCCTTTCGGCATACCCGCCTGCACCAACAAATCCGCAAGCATTGCAGTGGTGGAAGGTGTGAATTCTGATGGTTTAATGACACATGTACACCCAGCAGCCAAAGCAAATGGTAGTTTTTGGCTTAGGATCCAAAAAGGGAAATTCCAAGGCGTGATGATGGAAACAACCCCAATCGGTTCTTTGACAGTCATCGCCAAAATATCATCACCCAGATTATTATGTGTTTCACCAGTCGAGGTACGTGCCAGCGAAGCCGCAAAACGCCACAGCTCTGCGGCACCGCCAACTTCGCCACGTGCTTGTGAAATCGGCTTTCCTGACTCAAGCGACTCAATCAGTGCAAAGCGTTCAACATTTTTCTCAATCAGGTCTGCAACTTTCGTTAACACAATGGCCCGTTCTTTTGCTGCAATACGACACCAACGCCCATTGTCAAAAGCGCGACGCGCTGCTGCGACAGCCAAATTTACCTCTGCCTCTGTACCTTTCGCAGCACGGCTAACAAAGACGCCATGCGACGGCGCAACACGTTCAGTTACCTCGCCCGACGCACTTTCCAAATATTGCCCGTCAATGAAGTGTTTGTGTGTTACAATGTCACTTGGCAAATGCAAATCCGAATGAACGCGTAAATTCAAATCCAACATCTTACGCTCCCGAAAACTTTGCTGCACGCTTTTGTTCAAATGCTCCGACGCCTTCTTGCCGATCATCGGTGGCTGATATCGCGGCCGAGCCTAATGCCTCGATCAACGCGGCGTGATCTTCTCCAGCACCAGCATGGATCATGTTTTTGGCAATTTCTGTCGCCCTAGGCGACAGAGTGCATGCGTCGTGCGCCAATTCCAGTGCACGGGCATGCGGATCATCCGCAACCTCACACGCAAACCCCAAGGTCACCGCACGGTTTGCAACGATACGCTGACCGAATAAGGCCATCTCTTTTACAGCAGGTTCACCGATAAGTCGCGTAAGGCGCTGTGTTCCTGACCAACCAGGGACAATACCAACCTTCGCCTCTGGCAATGCCAATGTCGCCCGTGGCGCAATAATGCGGATGTCGCAGCATGCCGCCAATTCCAAACCACCGCCAAATGCATGTGCATTAATAACTGCAATTGTTGGTTTGCTTAGTCTTGCAAGACGATCAAAGATGCGATGCCCATGGCGTACCCAATGTCGCGCAAATTCAGCAGGGCTAAGTTGCCCCCAGGCTATAATATCCGCTCCTGCACAAAATGCTTTACAAGGTGCAGCCGTCAGCAAGACCACACGAACTGTCGGATTACGTTCGATTTCATCCAAATGCGAAATAAGATTATCCAACATTTGAGTTGTGAGTGCATTCAGCTTGCTTGGATTATCCAAATGGAGTTCCGCAATAGCATTTGTTATGGTCAATGAAACTGCACTCATATCTGCAACCCCATCGGGTCCATTTTCAAAAGCGATAGAGGCATTTCAACTGCATCAGGAGAGATTTGAACACGGCCATCTGAGGCCGCGACAATGTCACGCTCGGGGTCGATCCCTGGCATGATCTCGATCGCTACTAAACCCTGATCACCCAAGCGCATGACACAACGTTCAGTAATATACAAAACATCTTGTCCCATCTGTTTCGCGCGTTTTCCCGCAAACGTCACATGCTCAACCATATCGACCATTTTAGTGAATTTACCTGGCGCAGAAACGCGCAAGCCATCTTCAGCCAAGGCAAGCTGTGCACCTGCCTCAAAGAATCCAGAAAAGACAATTTTTTTCGCATGTGCAGTGATATCTACAAACCCACCGCACCCAGCCGTTAGATAAGGTTTTTTCCCGAGTTTAGAGACATTCACATTACCATCCACATCGACCTCAAGGAATGATAGGAAGGTCACATCAAATCCACCACCTTGGAAATAGGTGAACTGATTTGGCGATGGAACGTATCCATTGGCATTTGACGCGCAACCAAAGGCAAAGCCGGTCAATGGCATACCACCAACAGCGCCCTGCTCAATCGCCCAAGTCACCTTTTGTGCGTGCCCCTCTTCCAATAATATCCGCGGAACGAGCGCAGAAATACCAAATCCCAGATTTGCAGTCTGACCACTCTGCAATTCCATCGCTGCGCGCCGCGCGATGATCTTTTCAATGTTATATTCAGCCAGCGCAAAGCTATCCCAAGTGCGCATGATTTCACCCGAAATTGCGGGATCATATTGGGTCTCGGTTGTTTGCTTTTGTTCAGGATCTAACACGATATAGTCAACCAAATGCCCTGGCACACGCACGTCATGCGGCCTAAGGGAATTGGCATCGGTTACCCGTTTGACTTGGGCAATCACCACCCCTCCATGATTACGAACCGCGATCGCCTGATCCAAACCGCCTAGATAGGCTCCTTCGTGTTCGTAGGTCAGATTTCCGTTTGTGTCTGCAGTTGTTGCACGAATGATAGCCACGTTTGGCACAATGTTCGGAAAATGAAGCCACGTTTCACCAGCCATTTCGTGACGAGATACGATGGGATGTGACGCTGCGGCGTCATTCATCGCGCATCCTTCTCGAATTGGGTCAACAAAGGTTTCCAACCCAACTTTTGTCAACACGCCCGGTCTGCGCGCGGCAACATCACGATGCATATCGAACATTATCCCCGATGGTACGTTGTAGGCACGAACACGATCCTCAACGATCATTTTCCAAATTTCTGGCATGGGCTTGGATGAGGGACCAGATGGGTAAGACCCAGCGATGACACACGACAACATGCCATCCTTGGCAATGTGATCAATGCCTTTGATACCATACATATCACCTGCTGCGATGGGGTGAAGCGTCGTTAAATTCCGAGGATGTCCCTCTTCATCAAAGCGTTCCCCCAATGCTTGCAACACAAGGTCTGGACAGCCCAAACCAGAGGAAGAGGATACAGAAACCACGTCATCATCATTTACGAACGATACCGCATGCGCGGCTGAAACAACTTTGCTCACGCCTAAACTCCACCGTAATCAACTGTGATCCGACGACCAGACGTCGCAGCCTGCTTAACAGCTTCTGCAACCGCCAAAGATTTCACACCATCAATGCCACTGGCCGATGGCGTACCCTCACCATTGATCGCGGCCGCAAACATACCCATTGAGCGTTCATATAAGTTATGATCGCTAAATGGCACAGGATGCTCGCCATCTGCATTCCTTAGGATAATCTCTCCTATCGGCTGTTGCGTCATTACGTTCCTTGCAATGACAGAGCCTTTATCACCATGCACCTCAAATCCAGTGGTTGCAAAAGGATGCGTGAAGCTTTCGTGTGTTTGCACCATGATCCCTGAGGGCATTGTCCAGACAGACATGGCGCTGTCTTCTACTCCGCGTCCCATCACCCCAGAGGACTCCATTGCAACAACTTCTTTTGGATCTTCGTCTAGGTGGAACCGAACAGTGTCCGCATCGTGCACCACGATATCTGGAATGACACCGCCGCCAGCGTTTGCATTATCTATTCTCCATCCCTGCAAATGTGGGGGCAGCATAACCGCATGAAAAATACGTATGCTGCGCACCGAACCCAATCGTCCAGACTGGATCAGCTCTTTTATGGCAAGGTGGCTCCCTGCATTCCGCAAATGATGGTTTGTCGCAAAAACAACGCCAGCCTTTTCGGCTGCTTTAACCATTTCAGCAGCAGCGCGGCTGTTCATTGCCAATGGTTTTTCACACATGACGTGCTTACCAGCGGAAATCGCAGCCATTGCCTGATCATAATGTTTTTCGTTCGTCGTTGAAATGTATACAGCATCAACTGCTTGATCATTGAGCATTTCCGAAAGTGAAGTGGTTGAGCTACCGACCTCATGAGAAGCTGCGAAATCAGCTCCACGAGCTGCATCAGTGCTCAATACTGATGTAATACTATGACCTTCTTGCGCGCGTATCGCCCCGATCATCCACTGCGACGCTATCGTACTTGCACCGATTAAGCCCCAACGGGTTTCGTGATTGTTCATGAGCAGCCTTTATCGATCGAATCTTTTGGAACGTTCCATTAAGCTGCTTTTGGAACGTTCCATTGTCAACCAATTAATTTCCGAGTTAAAAGAAAAAAAGTTTGACAAGAACCCTCAGCAATAGCGAGATCATGGTATTCGTAGCGCATATCTACGAAACGAAGTGGTCTCATAAGCCACCCAACCGATTAAGCTGATCCAATAAAAATTGGGTCAGCTTTTTAGCTAAATAATACAGACTACGCGCTTGTTATTCCGTTGAAATTTAATTCGATTGTAGCAGACAATAGACGCGGCTCCTAAACCAGTGCACCAAGTAAAACAACTTCATAACAACCTCGTCAGAACAATCGAAAAAATTTGCTATCAATTATGGCTACGGTTTACGAAATCACCAAAAACGACAATCAGTGAGAGCTGCGTCGCGGTTAAGTTTGAATGTAGTGCGTTTTGAGAGTGACCTTTGCGGGTTGAATAGATTGTGAAACGAAGCATGGATTGAGGCTAACTGCTATGAATTTTGCATGCTCCCACCCAAAAATATTATGCGTTTGTTGTTTATAAGATGAGCGAGTGCTTTGCGCACTGATCCTTACTTAATTCAAACAGTAAGAACCGTATTCTTTCACTAGGTTCTAGACACAGTGTTGGAACCAGGAACTTACCATATCAACACGCGAAAAAGTGTGTGTTTGGTGTGTTTTTGAATCTCACGCGCATAACGTAAGTATGGGAAAATCTAGATATTGATTTGATTTTCATATTACAGTTGCCATCGCCGCAACGAGTGCGTCAGCATCAGCTTCATCTACATCCATATGCGTCACGATCCGAATTCGCCTGGGGCCAACAACGGTGATAGTTACATTCTTACGCTTTAGTTGTTTGGCAACCTCTCGCGCATCGGGACCATCAGGAGCGAGATCAGCAATTACAATGTTTGTGTCGATTGGCAGTATGTTAGATATAGTCTCTAACTCGCAAAGACGCACGCCTATGAACTGAGCCAAAGCGTGATCATCGGCAAGTCGATCAATGTGATGGTCGAGCGCATAAAGACACATGGCAGTCAAAACCCCAGTTTGGCGCATTGCACCACCCCACCTACGTTTAAGCAACCAAGCTTCACTTATGAAATCGTGTGAACCAGCCAAGACAGCGCCAACTGGACACCCAAGGCCCTTCGTAAACGCAATCCATGCACTATCAAAACCTCTGGCATATTCTGCTGCTGCTATTCCAGTCGCAACTTGAGCATTTAACAACCTAGCACCATCCAAATGTGTTGATAAACCTGCCGACTTAGCAGCGTCCACAGTGGCATTTAACTGCTCTAGAGGCCAGACTGCCCCACCTGCTAGGTTAGCTGTTTGTTCAGCCAGCAGCAGACGGCTACGTGGTGCATGCGCTGAAGCTGGACGCACATATTCTGTAACCTGATTGGGAGTTAACATACCTCTATCAGTGTCGATCGGACACATCATCACTCCCGACAAAGCCGCTGGGCCACCGCTTTCTGCGAAAATAATGTGGCTTTCACGTGTGCAGATCACTTCGTCGCCAGGACGTGTATGTACGGCAATAGCGATTTCATTACACATAGTCCCAGAGGGAAGGAAGACTGCAGCTTCCATCCCGAGCATCTCAGCAACCCGCGCGCACAGTTCGTTCGTGGAGGGGTCCTCATTATGTCGCTCATCACCCAAGGTTACGTTCAGCGCAGCCTCTCGCATAGCGCGGGTGGGGCGAGTTTGAGTGTCAGAGTAGAATTCGTGCATCTATTTTATTTATCCATTCGTTTCGTGTGGTGCGTAATCCGCTCTTGTGAGGTTGATCAAAGAGCACATCATTTTCGCAAAATATCTTTGAGAACCAATGTTTCACCTAATTCGTATTTAACTATGTGCATTTTGACATAGAGCAACCTCGATTAAATTCACTTACAGGCGTCTAAAACTGCGCAGTTTTGGCTGAATTTGCGGCGTAATTCATTGCGGGTGTTGTATTTTAACTGCTGCCCAGTGGTGCCTGCGCGACCTGCGGCTTCAGCCTATCATAATCGGCCTGTGAGATTGCTGTGCTGATCGCTGAAGGCATTCCTGTTGTGGTGTCTTGTGCCTTTGGCGTGTTTGCAGATTTAGGAATAGAGGGTGCAGGTGGTTTTGGTTGCCCCACAGTCTTTGCGGGTTTTGATTTACTCTTTGGCTTGGCGTCTTTGGTCTTAAGCCGCGTATCCAGCGCGTTGGCGAGGAAGCTGGCTGTATTTGCGAAGAGTTTAATGTCGTCCACCGCTTGCTCAACACTGGTGCTCTTCGCGCCTTTTTCGATCACGTCAATGAGCTTGCGCATTTCCTCCCTTGAATCATCCATGCTGTTTATACCTCATGCACCCATGCGCTCTGGTTGCTTCCAAATGGCATGGGACTGTTTAGCGATTGCGCTCTCACAGAGGTCTTTCAGGCGATCAAATGTAACAACCCACGTCTGGTGATCTTTTCGATCACTCGATCTCAACTGATCTGCATAATACCCAAGTTTGTGGGCACACACACTCAGCACAGCAACACTGGGGTCCAAGTTATGATATCGCAGCGTTCTTATATAGCCCTCGCTGCGCCCGAGCCAGCCATTACAAAACTCTGGCGTTGAGCTCACCACACCCGCCGCCTTCAACTCGCTCTGTATGTGTTCCAATAGTCTAATACTCATAGATCTCTCCTCTCCTTGCATGTGTATTTATCTTTGAAACACAGACTGTGGTGCCACAGTGGGTAGAGAGACTGTGTCTGCGACAGAATCTCATGTTGCGATTTTATTAGGAGGATCTGCTATCCTGTGCTATTATATAACTGGCGTTTACCGGCCTCTGCTGAACCGACATTACAGAAACAGACGTTACGCATTTGTGGTCCAAGCACACCGGTCGACTTCTTGTTGGAGACAAGTCGCGCGTTTGCTTCCCTCCCTGATTAGGCCGACTTGTCTCTACTCAAGACTTGACTCTTCCTGCGAGATTTATCAGATAACCGCACCTCGTCTATCGAGGGTCCAAACGGACGGTTCCTGTGATCCTTGGGAGGGCGATCATGGTTGAGCCGTCCTTTTTATTTGTAGTCATGTGATAGATGCATATCGGTTATGCCAACTTGTCTGTGGTTCAATCACGCTCACGAGCCTATCTCCTAAGCAACAGCAGTGGTCCTCCCATCATTGCTATGACCAAAGCGTCTTCTCCTCCCTGTGACGCTGCGGGATAAGCGAAAGGCCTCCGATATTCGGGGGCTTTTTTGCTTTATCGCTTGTCTCTCAGTGGGAACTGTCCCTTACCCACATTCTCAATGTACTGCTCAGCAATGCGCAGGTGGCGCTGCACGGCCAATTGCTTTCTGCGATAAATCTTCTTTTCAATTTTTGCAGTTGAGAGATTGAGGCTGCGTCGAGACTGAAGCGTTTCTCCATCCACAACGTGATTAATACGCAGCCCCACCAGATCAGCCAGCTCTGCGTCTTTGAAGTTTGGGTGTCGCTGTTTTGCATCCCATACAAGCAGATGCTCATGAAGCGCTGATAGAATGGGTTTCGTCACCACTGGATACTTAGCACGGCTGGGCAACTTCTGGCGCGCTGCCTTTATAATTTGAGGGCGCACCAAACGCTTGAACTGGCGCGTTGTGATCGCCAGTGATGTTTCAAGGGGCACCTTTATGATCAGCGTGTGATCATCCCCCTGCTCTCCTGCTTCAGCTCTGCTTACCTGTCTGATGGGTGGCTCTGCAAAAATCCAATTATGCGCACGCCACCAATCCCAAAACTCACCGTCGTGCACATTGCCAAAGTCCTCATAGAGTTTGGCATAACGTCCACGCCCACCCTGCGCACAGGTACGTTTGTAACCTTCATGGCGTCTGAGATACTCCCACCAGTAATAATAGACCGAACATTGCCAGGGTTCTGCTTCTGGAAAAGGCGGTGGCGGCAGTTTTCTTTTGCTGCGTTTTGGGTCTTTCACAGGCCAAGCGTAAGCAAAATGCAGGGGGCGGTCTTTAAACTCTTCCATAAAATCAGTCTCTAATGATGCCATATAATGCTTAATTTAATGCTTTTTCTATCGGCATCAATATTTCTCCTAAGTTCATCTCATCGACGCGGCAATCCCGCCGTTCAGATCAAACTTTTTTAGGAGAACACACATGACAAACCTAACACAAAACACAGCACCTACTTTGACATCCGTAATTGATGAGATGATCGCAAATCGCATCAAATGGCAGGAAGGCTCTTATGCTGCCAGCAATGCAGAGCTTTATGCACTTCTTGGAGATTGCTTAGAGCTGTTTAACAAAGCCAAAGACGCCAAAACTGGTTTGGCCAAAGCCATTACAGAGCAGTTAGAGGAGCGTGGCATTGCCTTTAACAGCTCAACAAGCCTAGCTCTTAAGATTGTGCGCTTGGTCTTTTGTGCCCCAGGTATGGAAGAGAAGATCGTGCACCGCGCCTTTACCTATGCAAAGGTTCTAAGGATTGCCTCTGACGCAGGACAAACTGGAGATACACTGTCCAAGTATATTATAGACAATCACGGCATTGATGAGATCCGTCGTGCCAACAAGGACGGTCTCACAGAAGCACAAAAGTCAAAGCTGAACCAAGACTATGCAGAAACGGTTCTAAGTGACTCTGTATCCTTAGTTGATATTGATATGGTAGATGCTCTGCAGCCCAATGACGGAGAGCAGTTCAGCCTAGCCCTCATTCGGCGCAATGCAGATGGAACTGGATCTATTGTGTTCGGCACCCCCAATGTAGCGGCGATCAAGACTGTGCTTGCCCTAGCAGGTGGAGAACTCAAAGACGTGGCCAAGCAAGAGGATGAAGCCTCTGTGGCTGAGCGCAGTGAGCAAATGCGCGCGATCAATACACAGCGTCTTTCACAAGAGCTGGCAGCCAAGCAGGGGTTTGCACCCAGTATCACCGTGAGTGCCGTAGAAGCTGTTCCAGCTGAGTAATCACAACATCCCATAACAGTGTGAGCAGTCTTACGGGCTGCTCACCTTTTAACATTGAAAGGAACACTCAGATGAAGTTTGAGCAAAAACATAGACCACACTCTCTTGCAGACATCATCTTCGCTGATGCGCATGTAGCTGGTGTTATTCAGGATACGGCCTCAGGTGTACGTGATCATCACATCATTCTGCATGGTCCCCGTGGCAGTGGAAAAAGCGAGACGGCACGTTTGCTTCAGCAGGCGCGACTGGGCTGCGAGGCACAAGGCGTCTTTGCGGACCCCATCCATGCAAAGACTTACGAGCATGAGAGTTTTGATCCCATCCTCACAACTTGGAACTGGCAGATCATGGCAGGGGCTGGAATGGGCTGTGTTGTCATAGACGAGGTCGACCAGTTCTCAACAGCTATGCAGCAAAAGCTGCGTGCCTTTGTGGATCGCTACAGCATGGGGCTTATTCTCTGCACCACAAACAATCTTCACGCTGTTGATCAGCCGCTTCAAGATCGCTGCCGCTGTCTAAAGGTCACCTACCCAACCATTGAGCAGTGGGCACCACGAGCACAGGCAATCCTAGCCCAGGAAGGCATTGAACTCACCAATCAGCAGACCTGTGATCTTCTAAACGGCTTTGAGAATTCGGGGCGCAAAATGATGGATTGGCTGGAAGATACAGTCATTGAGATCAGGCAGGAGCAATGCAGCTTTAGCAAGCAGTTGGAGGGTTCCAATTATGGATAAATTAATTCAATGGGGCGATGGGTTTTATCAATACCGTGATGATCCTGAGACTGTGTTTGTCAAAATCCAAATGGGCGACGCCTGTCTCTACAACACCCAAGCCAGTCTACTCATGGACGAGATCCAAACAGCGTTTAAAGCACTTTGGCCCTCAAAGTATTTCGAAAGCATAGATGCACACTATGGCTGCTTCGTCTTAGAATATGATGCTGAGGTGAGGGACCGTTATAAACCTAAGACACTCACCAATTATGTCCAAGATGTGCAGGAAATGATTTATTCATCAGATGTCGTCTTGCAACTGCATTGGCTCAACGAAAGCTTTTGGGAATGCGATGAACCACATGACAAACAAGAGGAATTGGACTGTGTTAAGTGTAACATCGCCTTCAACGATGCTCTCGGCTATGCACCTGCATCAAAACGAGAGATCATCAATCGGGGCTACAAATTTCTATCAGAAAAAGACCTAGATAAGATCTTTATGATGGAAGCGCTGAAAGGAAACATTCTTGATGAGTGATTGAGGTACAGCAGAATAAACTTCGTTTCTTCTGAAGCATCAGCTTGCGCTTCGCTTGATGTCTTCGAATTGATTATTTCGAGATTGCAAAGAGCAGTCAGATCAACGCCTAGTGAGGCGTTGATCTCAACAGTTAAATACGATTTTGCATGTCGCCTGTCAGGCTATTTTACTGAACCAAATTGGAAGAGCAGGTTTTGCGATCATCTCTATTACCAGCGTTCACGCACGCATAGGACCCAAACAGCCAGGCACTCCTATACGATAGCGGGTCTCTTGCGAGGTTGTCATCCGCTTCACTTTTTAGATGGCGTTCCATCTCAACCATTGCGACTTTGCAAACGTCATATCACTTCCGATGTTTCAGGATAAAAGGATATCTCTCCAGTGGGATTGCGTTTAAGGCATCCTGCCAGCAGCAGGGTAGTGCAAAGAAGACGAACAACAGGCAGTTCGTTTTATGCTGACGTTTTCAAAGTACATCACCACAGCGCAATTCCATTCGGCGCGCCAACCTTTATCCCATTTGTATAAGCCTTAGTCTTGCCTTCACATGTATTTATCAATGTGTGCAAAAAAGCGCGTAAAAATGGTTTTTATACTACCTGTTATTTGTTTCTGGACGATCTGATCGCGATATAGGCAAAGGTTCTGTTTTTTGACTGATCCAGTGGTTTTTGAACCAGATGTACCTGCCCTCTTTCAGAAAGAGTGACGAAGAGCTCTTTCAACATACTATTCGAACCACTTATGCCCACGTGATACACAAACTTGGTTTTGGGAGCCGCTTTTTGAACATCTAAAACATATCGACCTAATTCGTCGTGCCGGGGGCGCTCTTTCGACCAGTCGATCATATCCAGCATGTCATCAGCTCCTTAATCAATATCTTGAATCAACCCAGCCACTAAAACGTCTTCACGCACAAAAGGAAAGTATCATAGTGAGATATTTTTCGGTCGTCCAAACGAAGCCTCAGAAAGTAAACTGAAAGAAAGTTGCTTGGACAGGCTATGACATCGTTAAAAACCCTCACGTTTAAAACCATAGAGCGCAATCGGCGTGAGAGTGAGATCATAGCACGGCGTCACAAGCTCATTGTGAAGCTAGAAGAGCAGCAGAAGGTTTTAGAGCACCACGTGAAGGGCGAGCATTATGTCGTGACCGGTCCAAAGTGGATGCAGAACACTCACGGTGAGCGTGTACTTGTTCAAAAGCAGCGCGTTATTCGTCCTTGGTTCTTTAAGCGCGACGGTGGCTATTACCTACAGGTCAAATATGGCACACGCATCCTATCTGTTGATGGAATTCACAATTCAATATTTGTGGAAGCGATTTCAGATCTCAGCGGAGTGCTTTCTGAGCTGATTAAAGCCACAGAGGCCGGTGAGTTAGATGCAGCTATCGCGAAAACTTTGAAGCCCAAGCCAAAGTATAAGCCCGGGGCGGCGAAATCTGCGGATATCCATCAGCTCAAGAGATAGTTTTCAAATGGTAGGTCTGGAGGGACTTGAACCCCCAACCAAAGCGTTATGAGCGCTCTGCTCTAACCAATTGAGCTACAGACCCACTCATATCTGAATAAGCAGCCGTAAGGTTACTGTCGATAGATAAAGATGCTTTTGCAGCCTTAATCCAATTCTGCGTCGCATCTTCTGCACCCCATCCAGAGGCCGCAACACCCATGAAGTGGATCTCAAACAGCGCTGTCACGTCAACATCATGCCAGGTTCCACCCAGCTCTATAACTTTACGTCTTAGAAACGTTGCTGGCTTTTCATGCGTTTCAAGGTTTTGCACAAAAAGCTCAAAATCTGAACTTGGTTTCATTGTACTCACTCACACTGTCTTTTCTGCGCCTGATGTATAAATCATGCACGCAATTACAAGAGTTTTGTATCAGAAGCACGACAGCGCACAAAATCTCATAGAACATACTTTCTATGATGTTTTTGCGTATCCCACTGATATCATTGAAGATCATTTCGGGGCAGATTTCGGTCGTCCAACCGATATCTCAGACTTTATAATAATAGCATAGAAAAGCTTATATTATGCGAGGGTTTACTCATGCGCCAAGCTCAGACACTGACAGATGCCCAACTGCGTCGTGTATTACACTATTGCCGTAGTAGACGTCACCCACTGAGAGACGAGACAATTATACTCACCAGCTTTTACGCTGGCCTACGCGCCATTGAGATCGCGGCTCTTAAATATGCAGATGTCTATGATGAGCAGGGTGCTGTACGAGATCAGTTCACACTCCGCGCAACACAAAGCAAAGGGGGCAGAACACGCACTGTGTACATTGGCAGCAAACTCAAGCGGGCCTTCAAAGAATACCAAGCCAGTATCGTCAGGCACAGAGAAGATATGCCGCTCTTTCCAAGTCAGAAAGGCGGGCACTTCTCAGCAAACACCATGTGCCAGCTGTTCTTAGACATATACAAAGCCTGCGGCCTCAGAGATGCATCAAGTCACTCAGGACGCCGCACCTACATCACCAAACTTGCTAACAAAGGTGTTGGAGTGCGGTTATTGGCAGAACTTGCGGGGCATTCACATATTTCGACCACCCAGAGATACATTGATGTGAATGCAGAGCAGCTGAAGGAAGCGGTGGAGCTACTCTAGCAACGAGCTTTCATATTCATCTTTACTGAGCTCATATCTCTTACCCGTTAGCATGTCTTTCTTGAGCCGTGGCGTGAGATGGCTGTAGTGGCGCTCAATCATACCTATGGAGGTACCCATCTGTATGGCGAGTGCATGTATATCCATACCGTCGTTCAGCAGTGCGAATGTCGCATAGGTGTGGCGGAGGCTATAAAGCGTTCTGTTCAAACCAGTACGTGGGCATTTGATCAGACCACTTTCTTTCATAAACGCGCGGAAGGTTTGGTGAATATTCTTGCTTACAGTCCCATCGGGTAATCTGAACACAGGTAGATCCACACGCTCTTTTAGGAGCTGCTCAAAGCTCATGTGATTGAGGTCTTCTGCACGCTCGTGGATGCGTTTGAGATAATTGATCGTACCACTGCGGCAGATGATATCTCGCCTGCCCGTCTTACCAGATACACTCATCTCCAAATATTGAAGATCATTTTCTTCAAACAGTGTGATGTGTTTCCAATTTAGGTTAAGCGCTTCTGTCCCGTGCCGCATGCCTGTATTGGCTAATATCAGCACGTAGTCCCGCATGAGATACCGCATATCTGTGGGCTTGCCTGCCTTACCCTGCTTGATCCAGTGCGGCAGTTTACGGATCATTGTGGCATATTCTTCCCGCGTGAAGTCTGGCCGCCGTTCGCTTTTCTCGCCTTTGTTCACAAGCATTGGCACGTTCTTATGTGCCAAAAACCCCCTTGCCACCGCCTCATCAAACACACGATTCATAGCAGAGTTGTGTGTGTTGAGTGTACTTGCCTTGGGCTCTTTTCCCATCTTGGCTCGCCGCCACTCATAGAAGCTTTGCACCTTCTCGTAATCAATAGAGGTCACATATTGTGAGCCAAAGTAGGGAATGAGGTAACGCTCAATGCATACGATGTAATCAGCATAAACTTTCTTGCCTAACCCAGCGTCTAACTGCTTGCGCATATCAGCAATTGCAAGTCGCGCAACATCAGAGAACTTCTTGGTAATCACAGGAAGGTCATTCTTATGTCGGAACTTGTATTCTAGATAGGTGTCACGGGCAATTTCTTTGGCTTCATTGAGGTCTTTCTTCCCCGTACTGATGCGTATGGGCTTACCATCAATGCTGAATGCAGCCTGCCATTTTTTACTGCGTTCGCGACGATACACGCGGACCTCACCGTCCAAGATCAACACAGTATCATCTCGCAAGTGTCGCACGCCAATCTCCTTACCAAATTATATGGCTCGCAACACCGACAAGTCTACCAAAGTGTGTTTTTGATCATGGGATTTTTTCCAAAGAACTGTGTTCTTTCACAAGGTTGTAGGCACACTATAAAACCCAGGGATCTCAACAGACAAATATGACAAGAAGTATGTGTTTGGTGTGTTTTTGTAATGCACATATCTAGCGTGCAATTGATTTTTCTAATTTATTGTTTTTGTTATTTAAGGCCCTCTTTAGTGATGCTGCGCAAGAAAACCCGCATAATGGAGCTGCATCCGTGGCTGAAAGGCCTTGCTGAAGCATTAAGTCCCTAGCGCGTGCCAGACGCATATGTTGGTAGCATTTACCGGGGGATACACCCATTTCTGTCTCAAAGATGCGCGCCATTGTACGCATGGTTAGCCCAGCAGCTGTTGCTATTTCTGTCAGGGCGCTGGGTTTTTCTAAACTGGATGCCATACAGTTTAGAACTCTGCGAATACGTGGATTAGGATGAGCTGGTAGTCCAACAACAACACTGTCTGCAACATTAACTAAACGTGGTGCATTTAGAAACATTGACGCCGCGTCAAACCTTGCTGCAGCGCCAAAACGGCGCGTAATTTCTTGTAACACAAGTTCCATTGCGCCTGCAGCGCTGCCGCATGTCATCCATTTGCCATCACTGGTAAAGGGTGTTGCAATGCTGTTTACCTTTGGAAAGGTATTTGTAAATTCGTCAAGCAGCTGCCAGTGCAGTGTGGCCTGCTTGTTATCCAAATACCCTACTGATGCTAGCAACCATGCCCCTGTATCTGCTGCGATAACTGCTTTTGCCTTGCGTGCAATCATCAGAGCTTTTCGCGTAGTGTATTTCTGAGCGTCTTGCCGAAACCTATCGCCGCCGATCACTATCAGGAGATCACATGCATTTGCCTGCGACACTGGACCGTCTGGTGTCAGTGCAATACCACTAGATGATCGAACTGGTACATTATCTGGGGTCAGTATGTTCCATGTTATATTTTCACCATAATCATCGCGAACTACTCGCAAGGGTTCTACGAGGCAGGCCAAAACCATATTCGAAAATGCTTCGAATAAGAGGATATTGATCTGGAGTTGCGATTTAGGTTTTGGCAGAATCTGTTGCATATTTGGCATTATCGGTGATTTTTGATGCGATGGCCATGGTGCATCGTAATCTGATGTGGACTTTGGAGATTCGCCATGACCGACCGCCCTTTATCGCATATTCGTGTATTAGATTTCGGCCATTATCTTGCTGGGCCAATGGTAGGAATGATGCTCGCAGACCTCGGCGCAGAGGTGATTAGGATTGATCCGCCTGGCGGACCGCGCTGGCGTGATCCTGCCTTTGATATGTTGTCGCGGGGCAAGCGATCTCTTGAGTTAGATTTGAAAACAGCTACTGGACTTCAAACTGC
This sequence comes from Rhodobacteraceae bacterium HIMB11, assembly GCA_000472185.1. GTDB lineage: Bacteria > Pseudomonadota > Alphaproteobacteria > Rhodobacterales > Rhodobacteraceae > HIMB11. The sequence goes on from AVDB01000008.1 coordinate 52,792, forward strand.
TCTGGAGATGGTCGGTCGTGCCGATGTCATGATAGATAATTTTCGACCCGGCGTTATGACGCGGTTGGGGTTAGGGCCAGCTGAATTGCGTGCTGCAAACCCGAGTATTGTTTCGTTGTCGTTGCCCGGATTTGCTTCGAATGATCCTGATTTAGCTGGGCTGGCTGCATGGGAGGCAGTCATCGCCGCTCGCACCGGGCAATTTACTGATATGGGCTTAAACCGACAATTAATGGGGCTTAACCCTTCCTTCACGCCGTTAGGCCTTGCCTCTGCTTATGGTGCTGCCTTTGGGGCTATGTCGGTGCTGTTTGCACTTGGTGCACGCGGCCATATGGGTGGCGATCATATCGAGGTGCCATTGGCTTCAGCATTGTTCGAAGGTTTGGTTTATAATTGTGAACAGGTGCAGAATTACCCGGAGCGCTACAAGTCCCCACGTGAGATTGAACTTGATCGCCGCAATGCTGAGGACATTGCACTGGATATGAGCTATTCTGACTTAGGTGCGTTCCTCGATCCGTTTTATCGTACCTACAAATGTGCAGATGGGCGTGGATTTTATGTTGTTTCATGTTCTATCAAGACCCACCCTCATCGAGTATTGAGTGTGCTTGGACTTGACGATCTAGCTAAAACGCTGCCGGATTTTGACGCCTATCTGGATCAAAAAGATTGGCCAGATGAATGGGCAATGCGAAATTACCCTGTTGGTGATCGCGACCGAAAGCGTGTATCAGAAGCGATGCAGGCTGCGTTTCTGACACGCCCGTCATGGGAGTGGGAAACTCTCTTTGGGCAGGCAAAAGCGCCTGCTAGCGCACAACGCAGTACACGTGAGTGGCTGAGTGATCCCCATGCACTTGCATCTGGGTTGGTCCTTACAATTAACGATCCACGTCATGGTCTGATGCGACAAATGGGGAACCTGGCTTGGTTGTCGGATGATGTCAGCGCTATGGAAAAGCAGCCTGCTCCGCTCGAAGATGAATTCCGAGCTGACCTATCTAACCTGTTAGCGGAAAAGCCGCGCAACGCATCGGTGGGTGGAGGTCAGGGAGGTTGGCTGGATGGTCTTAATGTTGTCGATTTAACGAATGTGATTGCAGGGCCAACCATTGGTGCAACGCTTGCACGGTTTGGAGCAAACGTGACTTCAGTCCAGCCAGTTAACCCTTCGGTTGATCCATGGAATGCCATTGTTTTTGGCTTGCATGCACATCGTGGTAAAGAAAGTATTTTACTTGATCTGAGCAGTGCTTCAGGCCGGATGGCACTAGAGCGGCTGATCGCAAACGCCGATGTCGTAACTATGAACGGCACTGATGAACAGCGAGACGCACTTGGTTTGTCTCCCGCAAGTTTGGCTGCCTTGAACTCTCGTGCAATCCTTGTGCAGCTTGATGCATGGGGCGGACCGATGCGAGGACCGAAATCTGACCATTTAGGCTATGACGATTTGGCACAAGCAGCAACGGGGGTGATGGTGCGTTTTGGTGGCGGACCAGACACACCTGAAGAACACGCTCACTTTGGCACAATTGATGCGCTTACTGGCTATGCCGCGTGCGTGGCCCTTGGAGCTGCACTAGAGCGGCGACGTTTGACAGGCAAGGGTGGTGTTGCGCGGGCAGCACTGGCCGGTTGCGGATCAATGATACAAGCGCAGTTTATGTATGATTTTGATGGGCGTGGACCATTTGATGAACCTGCAGGCCGAGATGCGCGGGGGTGGGGGCCATTTTATCATTGCTACCGCGCGGCTGACGGGTGGTTCTTTTTCGCCGAACCGACTGAAGGCAATCTTGCACTGCAATCTGTACCGGAGTTGGCCGATCTTCTATGGGAGGTTGAGGACATACTGAAAGAGGCATTAGCCCAGCGTTTCCTGGCGCGCCCGATTTCTTATTGGCAGGCACATTTTAATGCAGGATCTGCATGTGTTGTGCCGCTTGTCTCGCTTTCATCTAACCGAGATGCAAACTTACAACTTGAGAGTGATGGCTGTATTGATATCCGGCATGCGACCTATCGCGCGATACGGCATGATCTTCATCCCATGGGTCGTTGGGTTGATTTGGTCGCGCCCAATGCTATTAGACCTGAGCGTGCAGATATTACAATTCCTGGCCATGCTCCAAAGCCTGGGGCGCAAACGCGCAAGATTCTATCAAAAATTGGACTGACGGAAACAGAGATTGGCTCCATGATTGATGAAGGTTCTGCTTCTGAAGGCTGGTCCGACAAATATTTACCGGAGTAACCGTATGACAAGCGAAGGTACTAGCCCTGCCATCACCCCCCGCACCCGCGCACGCGCGCGCCATATATTGGACCACTACTATATTGGTCCAACACGCGACACGCAGGAATTAGAAATTTGGGCATATACTCCGCGAATGACCTACACTCCGGGGGAAGAGGTGGTGCTGCATGTTTCAACGACTGCAGCACATTGGTCATATGAGGTGGGTCGAGATGGTGCAAAGTATGAGCCTCTTTTATGCGTGGAAGGTTTGCCAGGCATGCATCAGAAGACGCCCACAGAGTGCTCCGTCTCTGGTTGCAATTGGGCTGAAAGCACCAGCTTTACAGTGCCAGATGACTGGCGTCCTGGTGGATATCTAATCACCCTAAAGGCTCAACAAAATGGGGACTGTGTTGAAGAGCACCATTTGATCGTAGTTCGTAGTGCGCCACACTTGCCGCCTAAGCCGTATCTTTTGGTATGCGCAACTGGCACTTGGTTAGCTTATAACTGTTGGGGTGGCTCTAATCACTACGAAGGGATCACCGGGCCTGAGGGGAATTCATTTTCTCCTGTTGTATCCACACAGCGTCCATGGTCGAGAGGGTTTTGTAAACTGCCCGTAGGTGCACCGCGCGCTCTTCCTGACCAGCCACTGAAGCATGGAGAAATGACACGCTATCCTTATATGGAATGGGCTTATGCTTATGGTTATTCAAAGAAATATGCCTCGGCTGGTTGGGCTAGCTATGAGCGTCATTTTGCTCGTTGGGCTGAGAGCGAGGGGTATGAGTTAGACTTTTGTACGCAGCATGACTTGGATGCGGACCCCGGTCGTTTGGATGGCCATGAGTGCATTATTTTCGTGGGCCATGATGAATACTGGAGTGCAAAAATGCGCGATTCTGTTGATGCCTACGTAGACGCCGGTGGCCGTGTAGCGCGATTTGCAGGAAATTTTTTATGGCAAACCCGCATTAGCGATGAGGGCCGCACTCAGACGTGTTACAAATATGAAGCCGAGCGCGACCCAATGATTGATAGCTCTACCCCGCTCTTAACCACTGCTGCTTGGGAGTTGCCTCCTGTCAACCGCCCCGGAGCCCAGACCTTTGGGGTTAATGCGCTACGTGGGGTTTACGCGGGTTTAGGGCGCTGTGTAGGGAATGGTGCTGGAGGCTTCACGATTTATCGTCCAGAACATTGGGTGTTTGAAGGGGCTGGTTTAGGCTATGGTGACGTACTTGGGGCAGTCTCGCGTATATTTGGATATGAAGTGGACGGCCTTGATTATCACATGATCGATGGGCTGCCTTTCCCCTCTTGCACTGATGGGGCTGTGCCTGAAATCAATATTTTGGCGATAGGGTTAGCAACGAATATAGAGGTTGATACGCAAGTTTGGGGTGAAACGCTTTATATTGGAAGCGCAGATGCAGAGTTTAAAGCAAAAGCGCTCTTTGGCGAAGTTAACTCTAACACTTTAGACGCCAGCGCGCGTGGGAACGGTATGATTATCAATTGGAAAAAAGGTAATGGCGAGGTAGTTACGGCTGCTACATGCGAATGGGTATCTGGATTAATGCAAGGAGACCCTCAGGTAGCTCAAATCACAAAGAATATATTGAATAGGTTTGGTCGGCCGGCTTGAAGTGCAAACACTGGAATCGAAAATACTGAGGCCCAAGAGCTCGCGTTGAATTATATAAGAACGTGGTCCAAACATTGTGTTTCTAAACTAACTTCGAAACACAATGTCGGAACTTGGAATCCCACCAGACCAAAGGGGAGGTAAGAAAAAATCTTGTTCCACGCGATGCGTCGCCTAAAATATGCAGGTATACGAAAAGAAGGGATATTAAAAATGCCTGCTGAAACCATCAACCTGATCGTCACGCAGGATTTTAACATCACGACGACGATGGCCTTTGTTGATCCGTTTCGGGTTGCAAATTACATAAATGGTGCGCCCCTTTATCGCTGGACCTTTCTGTCGGAACAGGGAGGGCATCTGCGCAGCAGCAATGGCGCCATGCTGCAAACCGCGCCGATGCAATCCATCAGCGCCCCTGCAGATTACACCATCGTGTCGGCCAGTTGGACACCAGAGGCGCATGTGTCCGCCATGATGAAGGCGCACCTACGCGCGGCCAAATCGAAACAACAAATCATCGGCGCATTGGATACAGGCGCCTTTATCCTGGCCCATTGCGGGGTGTTAGAGGGGTATCAAGCAACCGTACATTATGAACATATCGATGCCTTTCAGGAACTGTTCCCCAATATCACCGTATCCGAGGCGCTGTGGGTTATGGACCGTGATCGCATCACCTGTTGCGGTGGTATGGCGGCGGCCGAATTTGCGATGCGCCTGATTGAACAAACCCATGGCACAGCCTTGGTAAACGCGATTGCAAAATATCTGTTTTCCCAAAACCTGCGGGATGCAGGATCCTCTCAAAGCCCCGAACGGTTGGAACCCGTTGGCAAAACCGTGCCCGACAGCCTGCGCAAGGCGATCAAGATTATGGAACAAAATTTGGAAACGCCCCTGCCCATCGCCGCGGTTGCACAGGGGGCCAATATCTCGCAACGTCAAATGGACCGCCTATTTGCGCACTATGTGGGGCGCAGTCCGGTGCAGTATTATAGCGACATTCGTCTGGATCGCGCGCGTGGGTTGGTGACACAAACCACCATGCCCCTGACCGAAATCGCCTATGCCAGTGGGTTTTCCAGTCAGGTCCATTTTAGCCGCACCTATAAGGCGCGCTTTGGCCTGCCCCCACAAAAGGATCGCATCAATGGCCGCATCCCATTTGAATTCCGCGCCTGGCCCATGCATCCAAGAAATGGTTAGGATGTGGAAACGAAATGCCTTATTAAAATACATATGTAAAACAATGCACTAATGGCGAACAGAACGGCCATGGTAAAGTCTGTTTGGCTGTTGGTATCCCAGTAATCAGACAGGCTCAACATTGCCTGCGCAGTACTTATTATCGTGGCACACACCAAGATAGCAACCAATACTCTATCCCGTTTCGGCTTCATACAAAATTCCTTTGCGCTCACCCTGAGAGAAAATTGTTAACAAAGGGTTTCAAAGAATAGCGAAGCGCAAACACCTCATTGGCCTAGCGAAATCGACCACTTACGTCTTATTTATGCATATTATTGGCGCAAAAGGTTAAGTTACAAAGGCCCCTTCCCCGCACTCTGGTTTCATAAACCGCGATTCTAGACTGGGGACCGTTTTTATGAATTCCTATCCTTCTTCTGCCGAATTTTCTGAAATCCAGACGGGCTTTGATGCCGACCCCTCAAAATCGCTCTCTTTGCGCAAAGAGGCCTATGTTGATCCTGCGTGGTTTCGGGTTGATCAGGCAGAGGTGATCGCCAAAACATGGCAGTGGGTCTGTCACATTGAAAAACTGCGCGATGCGGGGTCCTATGTGACGGTTGATATTGCGGGAAACCCCATTGCAATTGTGCGCGACCGCGACGGTACATTGCGCGCCTTTTACAACGTGTGCAAACACCGCGCGCATCAATTGCTAAGAGGTGAGGGGCAGACCACGCGCATCATGTGCCCCTATCACGCCTGGGTCTATGGGTTAGACGGGCAATTGGTGCGCGCGCCGCATACGGAAACATTGGTCGATTTCAATGTTCAGGACGTGTGCCTTGATGATGTTCAGGTCGACGAATTCTGCGGCTTTGTCTTTGTCAATCTTGATCCCACGGCGCCCAGCCTTCGGGAACAATCCGTCGATTTAGAAACCGAAATTCGCCATTGGGCGCCCGATATTGAAACCCTCACCTTTGGGCATCGACTGACCTATGATATCAAGTCGAATTGGAAAAACGTGGTCGATAATTTCCTTGAATGCTATCACTGCCCCACTGCGCATAAAGATTTTTGCACCCTTGTAGATATGGACACATATAAGGTGACCACGCATGGGATTTATTCCAGCCACATGGCCGATGCGGGCAAGGACAGCAACAGCGCCTATGACGTCTCAAACGCAACCGTGAAAACCCATGCAGTGTGGTGGTTATGGCCGACAACCTGTTTGATGCGCTATCCGGGCCGATCCTCGATGATTGTGTTGAACATCATTCCCGTTGGGCCCGATCGCACATTGGAAACCTATGACTTTTTCCTTGAAACTCCCGAGCCGAATGAGGCCGAAATTGAATCCATCCGCTATCTGGATGAGGTGCTTCAGAAAGAGGACATCGACATCGTCGAAAGCGTTCAGCGCGGTATGATGACCCCCGCATTCACGCAAGGGCGGATTGTGAATGATCCCGAAGGATCAGGAAAATCCGAACACGCCGTGCATCATTTTCATGGGTTGGTCCTGGACAGCTATACAAAGGGGCAGCCATGACACAACCAAATGTCGTCGTTTTAATGGCCGATCAATTGGCCCCGCATTTCACGGGGGCCTATGGGCATAAGGTTGCAAAAACCCCGCATATTGATGCGCTGGCGGCGCGCGGAATGCGCTTTGATGCGGCCTATTGTAATTCCCCACTTTGCGCGCCCTCACGCTTTTCATTTATGTCGGGGCAATTGATTTCGCGCATCGCGGCCTATGACAATGCATCGGAATTTCATGCGAGTACACCAACCTTTGCGCATTACTTGAAAACACTGGGCTATCGCACATGTTTATCAGGGAAAATGCATTTTGTTGGCCCTGATCAAAAGCATGGATTTCAGGACCGCGTCACCACTGATATCTATCCTTCTGATTTCGCATGGACCCCCGATTGGGAGGCCGCAGATGAACGCATTGATAAGTGGTATCACAACATGCAAACCGTCAAAGAAAGCGGTATGGCCGTGGCCACATTCCAAACCGACTATGATGATGAGGTTGAATTCGCAGCCCGCCGTTGGTTGGTGGATCGCGGACGGGATGCCGCCGCGGGCAATGGCACGCCGTTTTGCATGGTGGCCAGTTTCATTCATCCCCATGACCCCTATGTGGCCAAACCTGAATTCTGGAACCTGTATGATGATGCTGACATCGACATGCCCGAATTCACACTTACCCCCGAGGATCAGGACCCCTTTTCACGTCGTGTGATGGACGGGATCGAGGCATCCTATATCCCCCTAACCGAGGAAGAGGTGCGCCGCGCGCGCCGCGCCTATTTGGCGAATGTCAGTTATTTCGACAGCAAGGTCGGCGCCATTGTTCAGGCCCTGCGCGACATTGGCGAATTGGACAACACTATTGTCATCGTCACCGCGGATCATGGGGATATGTTGGGGGAACGTGGGCTGTGGTACAAAATGAACTTCTTTGAACATTCGGCCCGTGTTCCGATGATTATGGCGGGTCCCAGCATCGTTAAGGGTGTCACACAAAACGCCTGTTCCTTGGTTGATCTGCTGCCCACGTTTATTGATGCGGCGGGCGGGACGCCCGATATGCTGGGCGAACCGATTGACGGTCGCTCCCTCATGCCATTGGCGCGGGGGCAAGATGATCCTGTGGATGAGGCGATTGGCGAATATTGCGCGGAAATGACCCCATATCCTGTGTTCATGATCAGACGGGGCCCATTGAAATACATCCACTGCGCCCCTGATCCCGCGCAGCTTTATGATTTGTCTGTCGATCCGCTGGAAAAGGTAAACTTGGCCGATAATCCTGACTATGCTGAGGCCTCTGCCGCCTTTGCCGCAGAGGTCGCCGCGCGTTGGGATGATGAGGCGCTTCGCCGTGATGTCATCCGCACCCAGAAATCCCGCCGCGCCCTGCACGCCGCGATGGAGGCCGGCGCAGGCGAACATTGGGATTATAATCCACCGCGCGATGCGACCCATGAATATGTGCGCAATCACATGGATTGGACCGTTGCCGCCGCACATTACCGATTTCCACCCGTCCCAACCGATGACACATAAAGGAGTGCTGACATGACAAAACTTGCAGGCAAAATTGCCTTGGTCACGGGCGGTCGTGGGGGCATTGGCCGCGCCATTGTGAAACGGTTCTTGGCCGAAGGGGCACATGTCTATGCCGCCGATCTAACCCAACAGGGATCCTTGGCAGAACATGACGCCGATGGCAGTCAGTTCATCAAATTGGATGTCACATCTGAAACGGATGCCATCGCTGCGATGGAACGGGTGCGCGCGGATCATGGTCGGTTGGATATTTTGGTCAATGCAGCCGGCATCGAAATTGAAAAAACGATTGAGGACACGACGCTTGATGAATGGAACACCTCTTTTGCGGTGAATGTCACGGGCACGTTTTTAACGTCGAAATACGCCCTGCCCCTGATGCGAGCGGCAGCGGCGGGGGGCACATCATCATCGATCATCAATTTCGGTTCTTATGATGGGTTTATCGCGGACCCGGGCCTTGCCGCCTATTGCGCGACTAAGGGGGCGGTTCATGCCCTAACTCGCGCCATGGCCTGCGATCATGGACCAGAGGGCATTCGCGTCAACGCGATTTGTCCAGGATATGTGGACACCCCCATGCTGCAAAGCTTTTTCACTGGAGAAGGATCAGGCGGGGACGGCAAATCCATTGATGATCTGCAACAGGTGGTCAAGGATGTGCATCCCATGCGCACTTATGGCACACCTGATGACATTGCAAATTTGGTCCATTGGTTGGCCAGTGATGAGGCCCGCTATGCCTCGGGGCAACTTTGGGTATTGGATGGCGGATTAAGCGCACAAGTCCAACAAATGAAGCTATAATCCCAAAAAACAGGAGGATTAGGATGAGTAAATCGGTCATCATCACGTGCGCACCAACAGGGGGCATTCACACCCCGACCATGTCAGAACATCTGCCCATTACTCCCAGCGAAATCGCCACGGCCAGTATTGAGGCAGCCGAAGCAGGCGCATCCATCATCCACCTGCATGCCCGCAATCCTGAAAACGGCAAACCCGATCCAAACCCCGATTTGTTTATGGAGTTCCTGCCCCGCATCAAACAGGCCACAGATGCGGTGATGAACATTTCAACAGGCGGTGGTTTGGGCATGACACGCGAAGAACGGCTTCGCGCCGCCGTACGCACCAGCCCCGAAATGGCCAGCATGAATATGGGGTCCATCAATTTCGGAATTTTCCCGATGTTGGACAAATACAGCGAATGGAAACACGACTGGGAACCCGAATTTCTGGGCATGACGCGGGATTTCATTTTCCGCAACACATTTGCCGATATCGAATATGCGATCAAGGAATTGGGCCAAGGCCACGGCACGCGATTTGAATTCGAATGCTATGATCTGGGGCATCTTTATAACCTTGCGTGGATGATGGATCAGGGGTGGATCGAAGGGCCGATTTTCGTCCAAATGGTCTTTGGCATTCTGGGCGGGGTCGGCGCGGATTTGGACAACCTGATGCATATGCACACAATCGCGAACAAACTGTTTGGCACGGATTACGAATGGTCGGTTCTGGCCGCGGGACGCCATCAAATGCCCTTTACCACGCAAAGCGCGCTTTTGGGTGGAAACGTGCGCGTGGGGCTGGAAGACAGCCTTTATATTGGCCCCGGGAAAAAGGCGACATCCAGCGCCGAACAAGTCACCAAAATTCGCTCAATCATCGAAAATCTGGGCCTAAGTGTCGCAACCCCTGCCGAGGCGCGCGAGCGCCTTGGGCTTAAGGGGGCGGATCAGGTCAAATTCTAAGCGGAGGGATATCATGCAAACCAAACTATTGATCAACGGCGAATTGGTTGCAGGCCAAGGCGAGGCACACACCGTCGTGGACCCTGCCACAGGAGAGGCGATCACCGCTATCCCAGAGGCCAGCCAAGAACAAGTCAGCGCCGCAGTTACCGCCGCAGATGAGGCGTTTCAAACCTATTCCAAAACAACCCCCGCAGAGCGGGCCGAAATTTTGTTAAATATCGCCGATTGTTTGGAACAAAACCAAGACGAATTGGCAGAGCTAGAAAGTTTAGATGTCGGCAAACCTTGGCCCTCGGCGCGGGATGATGAAATGCCGTTGACAATCGACGTGTTCCGTTTTTTCGCAGGGGCTGCACGCACCATGACGGGATCGGCCGCAGGGGAATATGTGGCGGGCCACACCAGCATGATCCGCCGTGACCCTGTTGGGCCGATCGCGTCCATCGCACCATGGAATTATCCTCTGATGATGGCCGCATGGAAATTAGCCGCGCCCTTGGCGGCGGGGTGTAGTGTGGTGTTGAAGCCTTCTGAAATCACGCCGCTTTCCACCCTGCGCGCGGCAGAATTGCTGAAAGACATTGTGCCCAAAGGAGTGTTGAACGTGATCCACGGCGCAGGGGCCACAATCGGGGATCAACTGATTAATGCGCCCAAGGTCGAGGGGATTTCCGTCACAGGATCCCCCGCCACGGGCATGGCCGCAATGCGCGCAGCCAGTCAGAAAATCCGTCATGTGCATCTGGAATTGGGCGGCAAAGCCCCCGTGATTGTGTTTGAGGATGCTGATTTGGATGCCGTGGCCGAAACGATCCGCTACGGCAGTTATTTCAACGCAGGCCAAGATTGTGCGCAGCCTTGCCGCGTGATCGCGCAAAAGGGGATCTACGAAGATCTGGTCGCCCGCATCGAAGCGCAGGTTAGCGAAATCAAAATCGGCGCACAAAAGGCCGAAGGCACCGAAATGGGCCCAATCGTTTCCAATGAACAACGCACACGGATCGCTGCCTTTGTGGATCGCGCACGTGGCACATGCGATGTGGTCACGGGGGGACGCGCGGGCGATGGCGCGGGATATTTCTATGAACCCACCCTACTCGCGAATGTGGACAATAATGCCGAGGTTGCAACATCCGAGGTATTCGGCCCCGTGGTCACCGTTTCCCCGTTTCAGGAGGCAGAGGATGCATTGCGCATCGCCAATGCATCGGATTATGGGCTTGCCTCATCTGTTTGGACGCAGAACGTTGGCCGCGCCATGCAGATGAGCGCCGAGATGCGCTATGGCTTTACATGGGTCAACACACATGGTGTGGGCACCCCCGAAATGCCATGGGCCGCGATGAAGGGATCGGGCACGGGATGCGATATGTCGGTTTATGCGCTGGATGCCTACACATCCATCCGCCACGTGATGATCGCCCATGGATAAGGGCGCAATTGTTACAGGCGGCAGCCGCGGGATTGGTGCGGCGATTGTCGCGGCCTTGGATAACGCAGGCTATCGCGTTCTAACTTGCGGGCGTGGCGCGCGCCCTGCGGACCTGCCCGCCTCTGTGCATTGGATGTCAGCGGATGTGTCAAAACCCGCCGATGCCGCGGCATTGGTGGATTATGCATCGGCCGAATTGGGTCCCCTGTCCCTATTGGTGAATAACGCAGGCGTGCAGGTGGAAAAAACGATTGGCGAGAGCACAGACGCAGATTGGGATTTGGTCGTCGATATCAATTGTCGCGGCGTGTTCAACATGTCCCGCGCGGTATTGCACGTGATGCAGGATCATGGCGGATCCATCGTCAACATCGGGTCGATTTCAGGCAACGTCGCCGACCCCTCAATGGCGCTTTATAATGCATCCAAGGCCTTTGTGCATGGGCTGACCAGGTCCATTGCCGTGGATCATGGACCGCAGGTGCGCTGCAACGCAATCAGCCCCGGTTGGATCATGACCGAAATGGCCACCGATGGATTTGCGCTGGCCAATGATCCAGAGCGTGCGATGCGCGATGCGATTGCACGCCACCCTGTGGGCCGCATGGGAAAGCCAGAAGATATCGCAAATGCGGTGCTTTGGCTCGCCTCAGATCAATCGCACTATGTGAATGGGGCCTGTATCACGGTGGATGGCGGTATGACGGCGGCCTCGCCCTTAAACCCGGGATTGTTTTGATGAAATATGCACACACAGCCTGCCTTGGTGGCGGTGTAATCGGGGCCAGTTGGGCGGCCCTATTTCTGGCCTCTGGTCGATCTGTCACGGTTTATGACCCTGACCCTGATATCGAATGGCACGTCAAATCCTATATCGAACGGGCATGGCCCACGTTGACGGCGCTGGGCCTGACAACCCATGGGACCCCTGATGCCGTGTCCTTTGCCACAACAGCGGCGGCAGCGGTTGAGGGTGCAGGATTTATTCAGGAAAACGTGCCCGAACGGCTTGCGATCAAACACGCGACATTTGCCGAGATTGAACCCGTTTTACAGGCCGATGCAATTGTGGCCAGCTCAGCCTCGGGACTGATGTTGTCACAAATGCAAGGGGGCTGGAAAAACCCCGCGCGCTTTGTTCTGGGCCATCCGTTCAATCCCCCCCACCTGATCCCCTTGGTTGAGGTGTTGGGCAACGACAAAACCGCCGACGGCATTGTGGATGAGGCGCGCGCATTTTACGAAAGCGTTGGGAAAATCACGATCGAAGTCAAGAAAGAGCGCAATGGCCATGTGGCAAACAGGTTGCAAGCCGCCCTTTGGCGCGAGGCAATCAGTTTGGTCCGCGATGGCGTCGCAACCCTTGAGGATGTGGACAAGGCCGTGTGGGCGGGTCCGGGCCTACGCTGGGCCGCGATGGGGCCAACTACCCTATTCCATCTGGGTGCAGGTGCGGGCGGATTGCAGGCGTTTTGCGAACATTTCGCCGATACATTTCACGGGTGGTGGGATGAATTGGGGCATGCCAAACTGGACGCAGACACGATCAAGATTTTGGTCGATGGCATTGCCGATGCCCATGGCGATGCCTCCCAAGCAGACCTAAGTGCCGCGCGTGATGCCCTAATACTTGCCATGCAACAGGCGACAAAATCCCTCAGGTGACTTCCGCATCTTATTTGAGTGGGCTGAACTGAATTAAACTTAATGACGTAAACGCGCCGCATCAGCGGCATTATGATATTGAGAGCAACTAATGCTCGAACCAAAGGTACGGGGTAGCACTTTTCAAACGCTGCAACGAAAGTGGCAATATCTTTGCGTCGCTCTCTGATGTGTTGTATGCGACTGGCGTTAGTTAATTGTATTTACTTGGTTTAGTTTGGTTGCGGGAACAGTATTTACTCAATTACCGACATTGCAAAAAATAGTTTAGATTTATTTATGTAATTGGATCTTACTTATCCAGATGACTGTGTTCTTTCACTAGGTTGTAGACACAGTGTCGGCCCCCAGAATCTCTCCCCAAAAACACGCGAAAAAGTGTGTGTTTGGTGTGTTTTTGAATCTCACACGCATAGCGTTAGTGTGCAAAAATTAAGTCGTTGATATTGTTTTGGAAAGTGGTGCCCGGGGGCGGAATCGAACCACCGACACGAGGATTTTCAATCCACTGCTCTACCCCTGAGCTACCCGGGCACGAAAAGCGTGAACGCTTTAGGTGATGGCGTTCTATGGTGAAGAACACAGAGTGTCCAGTGGAAAATGTACTTTTTTGACTGATTGTTAGACAACTGCGTGACGCTGCATAATATCTATGAAACGTTCACGCGCCTTGGGCATGGTCTTAACGCCCAACGCTGGTGTCACCTTGTGCAACCAAAAATACGAGAGAACCTGCAAACCGTCAAATACGTCGGATATATTTTTGTCTTTTTCCATCACGATGCGCGGCATGGGTAAGAGGCGATCTGCCCATTCCCCTGCTGCCTGCCGACTTACGGCGCAACCTGATTTTGGTGAGAGGTAAGGCAAATTTTCGGTATCTCCGGTCACGACACATTTGGATAGGTCTAGGCCAAATCCTAGCGCGTCTAACAAGGCAAGCTCCCAATAGAAATATCCAACGCACCACATGTCTGGATGTATCAAAAGATCATATAATTTTTCAGTGGCGTCAAATATCCGTGCTTGCGGATCACGATCCTCAACAAATGTTGTGAGCATCGAACTTAATGCCGCAACCCCCGCTAGGGTTAAGCGACTGTCTAATATTTCTGGGTAAGACTTTATTACATCGATTTGCACGCTTCCCATATGCTCGCTTAGGCGCGCACGCCACGTGATATCTAGAATATTTCCCATCTGCAGGATTGGACGAAATTTTCTGGATTGGCCGCCACGAAGAACGGCACGCACACGGCCATTTTTTTGTGTAAGAGCATCTACAATAACCGCCGTTTCACCAAAGGGTGTCGTGCCCAACAATATGCCCTGATCGCGCCATTCCATGGTACAGATATAGGCAGCGATGTCCAAGCTGTCACTATTCCAATCGAAAACAGCTGACTAAGGATCGATCAAATGCGCATCGTTTAATGGGTTTTCAACTTCAAGGACCCAAAGATCGGGATCAAAAGATCGCTGCCGCGCAATCATCGCATCCACTTCAGATTCATCACCCTGCGCGAATACTGTCCAAGTTGGCGCGCCTGTATCAAGATCCAACCCTTTTTGATAAAGTGTAGAAGTACCATCCAATGGAACCAACTTTATTAAAATTGCACCCGCTTGATCATCACCACGCGAAGTAACAAACGCAGAAATACCCCGAAGCAATAAGGTTTTCAGATAGGCTTTAACCCAAAATTCGCTTGCGATCCTGCTCATGCATTTCCGTCTTTAAAATCCAGTCCCATTTCGGTGTACCGCTCTGCTTCATCAAGCCATTTTTCACGGACTTTCACCTGACAGAAAAGATGCACCCGACGCCCCATAAAGGTTTCTAACTCTTCCCGCGCGGCTTTTGAAATGGCCTTGATCGTTTCGCCCTTATTGCCCAAAACGATCCCTTTATGGCCATCGCGTGTGACATAAATCACTTGCTCAATGCGCGCGCTGCCATCTTTACGTTCTTCCCAGTTTTCGGTTTCCACCGTTAATTGGTAGGGCAATTCCTGATGCAGCCTTAGGGTTAATTTTTCACGCGTCATTTCGGCGGCAATCATGCGCATTGGAAGATCGGCAATTTGATCCTCGGGGTAAAGCCAAGGACCTTCTGGCAACTTATCCCCAAGCCACCCGCGCAAATCATTGACGCCATATCCACGTTCGGCAGAGATCATAAAGGTTTGTTCAAAGCTGAATGCATCATTCATTTTTTGCGACAATGATAACAACTCTTCGGCTTTGACGCGATCAATCTTGTTAATGGCCAGCGCAACGGTGCGTCCTTCTGCAATATCACCCAATTCGGCCAAAATACGTTCAACACCCTCGGTCACACCTCTATGCGCCTCAATCAATAAAACGATAACATCCGCGTCCGCGGCCCCGCCCCACGCGGCGGCGACCATTGCGCGATCCAGTCGGCGGCGTGGTTTAAACAGGCCAGGCGTATCAACGAAAACGATCTGCGCATCGCCTTCTATTGCGACACCTCTGATGCGCGCACGCGTCGTTTGCACTTTATGCGTTACGATTGAAACCTTAGCCCCGACCATTTGGTTCAATAGTGTTGATTTGCCCGCATTCGGTTCACCAATCAGTGCGACGAAACCTGCTTTTGTCATGATGTTTCCAACTTTTCTAATAGGGCTTTTGCCGCTGCTTGTTCTGCGTTGCGCTTGCTGCCTGCAACGGCACTGTCACTTTGTCCGTCGTCCAGTTTAACTTCGATTGTAAAGACGGGTGCATGATCTGGGCCTGTACGATGTAAAACCGTGTATTTCGGTGGGGTAAAACCGCGACTTTGCGCCCATTCTTGCAATGTGGTTTTTGCGTCCCGTGCGTCGGCCTTAACCGTTGACACACGATCCCCCCATAGCGCCAAGATGACCTGCTGTGCCGCGGGAAAACCGCCATCCAAATAAATTGCCGCGATCACAGCTTCCAACGCATCTGCAAGCAAGGCATCTTTGCGACGCCCCCCCGACATCATTTCAGAACGTCCCAGTTTTAACACCGCACCAATATCAATATCCCGCGCAACTGATGCACAGGCCTCTTTTCGGACAAGCGCGTTATACCTTGGCGCTAACAAACCCTCGCTCGCGGTGGGGTCACGCTCTAACAATGCTTGGGCCATCACCAGTCCCAGAACACGGTCGCCTAAGAATTCTAATCGCTGATTGTCCTGTCGCGTGGCACTGCCACGGGATGGATGTGTCAGTGCCTCTTGCAAAAGCGAAAGCGTTTGGAACCGATAGCCCAAACGCTTTTCAAAGTGTTCTATGTCCTGTGATCGGTTCAATTGATCGCCTTAAAAAAACGATCGCCACGCCATGTCCAGAAGAACAACATAGAACGTCCAGCGGACGAAAACATGATACGATCTGCACGGCCGATTAGATCTTCATATGGAACAAAACCAACACCGCCCTGAACCTGCTTAACACGGCTATCCAGAGAATTGTCACGGTTGTCCCCCATGAAAAAGAAGTGACCTTCGGGAACAGTGAATACCGCTGTATCATCAGTGTATGCGCGGCCGATATCCAAAACTTCGTGTGTGACACCATTTGGCAAGGTTTCTAGCATCCGTGTTTTCACGCATTCTCCACCGTCACCAACCGCACCATTTGAACAACGTGGACGGTTTTTAAACGACCCTTGTGGACCCATCACCTCAACAAATGGTTCAATAGTTTGTTGCGGCACCTCAGTTCCATTCAAAATGATTTTACCGCCCTTCATCTGAACACGATCCCCAGGAACGCCAATCAAACGTTTAATGTAATCGCGCCCTGTAACAGGATGACGGAACACAACCACATCGCCACGCTGTGGTTCACCACCAAGCAAGCGTTTGTTGTTTCCTTTCATGAAACCACACAGATCTTCGGCATCAACATTGATGCCGACTGCAGGGATAATCACGCTGGGACACGAGGCATAGGAATACCCATAGGCCATTTTATTTACGAAAAGAAAATCACCAATAAGCAGCGTTGATTTCATCGATCCTGATGGAATCCAGAACGGCTGAAACAATAACGAACGAAATAGTCCAGCCAGCAAAAGAGCGTAAACGATTGTCTTAATCGTTTCTAAAATGCCGTTCTGAGATTTTTCTTCTTTCGGTGCCATCCCGCGCTCCTGTATTGCTAACCGCTACATGCGCCTTGACGGCATAGGAGTCAAGTTTTCAACCGCGCTTCGATCACAACAAAGGCCTGTGCCCAAGGGTGATCATCGGTCAAGGTCACATGCACGATTGCCTCATGCGTATCGGGAACCAATTCGTCTAACCGTTTTTTTGCCCATCCGGTTAGGGTCATCCTCGGCTCGCCCGTCTTTAGGTTGTGCACAGCCATGTCTTTCCATGCGATCCCCATGCGCAGCCCTGTCCCCAGTGCCTTGGAACAGGCCTCTTTTGCGGCCCAGCGTTTGGCAAGCGTGCCAGCCTCATCCATTCGGCGCTTGGCCTTGGATTGTTCGATGTCTGTGAACACACGGTTTCGAAACCGATCTCCGTGACGCTCCAAAACGGCTTGGATGCGATCAATATTGGCAAGATCGGTTCCGATGCCGATAATCATCCACGCGCCTCATCCATAAGGCCGCGCATTTTCGCAATGGCACCTTCTAGGCCAACAAAAACAGCCTCACCAATCAGAAAATGACCGATGTTAAGCTCCATAAGCTGCGGCAATTTCGCAATCGGTGCCACAGTGTCATAGGTGAGGCCGTGGCCTGCGTGCACCTCTAATCCTAATGAATGCGCATAAACGGCCATCTCGGTCAGACGCGCCAATTCTTGATCGCGTTCTTCGAATTTGCCTTCATAATGATAATCGCAATAGGCCCCCGTATGTAATTCGATAACCTGTGCGCCGATGCGATGGGCGGCATCAATCTGACGTTTATCGGCCGCGATAAATATTGAAACCCGACACCCAGCATCACGCAAGGGTGCAATGAAATGGGCCAATCGGTTTTCTTCGCGTGCAACCTCAAGCCCACCTTCTGTGGTACGTTCTTCCCGGCGTTCTGGGACGATGCAGACGGCATGTGGTTTGTGACGCAATGCAATTGCCTGCATTTCATCCGTTGCGGCCATTTCGAAATTCAGTGGTAAATTGATCGCATCCATCATGCGTTCAATATCATCATCCACGATATGGCGACGATCCTCCCGCAGATGGGCGGTGATGCCGTCAGCGCCTGCACTTTGCGCCAAGATGGCCGCGCGCACGGGGTCGGGGTATGCCGAACCACGCGCATTGCGAACGGTTGCGACGTGATCAATATTCACACCAAGTCTTAACTTTGACATCCCAGCCTCATGTTTTGAATGCGTTTAATTCAGTTCTTGTCCTTACGACGTAGTGCAGCACGCGCTTTGAACAAACCCTTACGACGCTTTTGATAGGCATGAATAATAGGGACGGTTAGGAAATAGGCAATTGTTGCGACAAAAACACCTGGAATTATTCCACCGACCATATACGGGAAAAACACCTCATCAAAAAAGATCGCCAGACTGCTCCAGTCCATTTCACGCCCCATGAAAAGGGCCATGATGTTTTCCTGCAGATCGTCGGCTGCCCATACAAATTTCTCAATAAATCCAGGATCGCGAGCGCCAGGTTCATGCACAAATTCCGTTCCCAGCAATAGGTGACCCGTTTTCAAAGAAACAACACCGATCGGAATATAAGTGAGCGGGTTGCCAAAAAATGTCCCCAACAGCGCCGCAAGAAGATTACCACTCATCACGCGGGCGATGAGAGCGGCACAGACGAAATGCATCCCATAAAAGGGCGTGAAGGTCACAAAGACACCCGCCCAAATACCACGGGCAATGCGTTCTGGTGTATCTGGCAATCTGCGTAGTCTATGGCGCACATAGTGAAAGGCCCGCGTCCAGCCACCCTTAGGCCAAATCGCGCGGTATATCCTATCTAAAACAGCAGGTCTTTCACGTCTTTTGAAAACCACTGTGCTTCCTTTAGTGTACCGTCTTTGCCAGTTCTGAACGACGCAAGCGTTTCGTCATTGCCACTTCTGTTTCCGCTTCTAGCCGTGACAACACTGAATGCAAATGCTCAATATCGCTCAAATCGATAGAAATTTCTATTTTGAAGAAATCGGGTTTACGATCGACAAATACAAGGTCCGAGATATTGGCACCAGTGTCCCCAATCATTGAACACACTCGCCCAAGAACGCCTGCATCGTTGCTGATCGTCAGTTCAAGCGTGACATCATAAGCAGCGGGGTGTTTTCCATCCTGCCAATGCAAATCGATCCAAAGATCCGTATTGTCCTCGTATCGCGCCAAAACATCACAATCGATTGCATGAACTGCGACCCCACGCCCCGCAGCAGCAAGACCAACGATACGTTCGCCCGGCAACGGTTGACAACATTGCTGTCGATCAAAATGCTGCCCTTCACCCAAACCGATGACCGCACGTTTTCGGTCGACTTTAGGGACATCTGCGACACCAATTTCTGGGTAAATCAAACTCACTACATCACGTGGGCGCAATTCGGTGCTACCCAGACGCGCCAACATCTCTTCGCGGTCACTTAGTCGCATTTTTGTAGCCGCGGATTCCAACGCCTTGTCAGAAGGTTTTTTGCCAACATGTTCAAACGCCGCACGCAATAACTCTGCGCCCATTTTAACCAAGCGTTCCCGATCAGCTTCACGAAGCGCGCGACGAATGGCCGTTTTGGCCTTACCTGTCACAGCCATTTCAAGCCAAGTTGATTGCGGCTTTTGACCTTGCGCGACAATGATCTCGACAGATTGCCCATTGCGCAAACGCGTCCACAACGGAACACGCAAACCATCGACCTTGGCCCCAACACAACGGTTGCCGATACGCGTGTGAATTGCATAGGCAAAATCGATCGGCGACGCCCCTTTGGGGAATTTCAAAACATCACCTTTTGGCGTGAAACAGAACACCTGATCTGAATACATCTCAAGCTTGACTGCCTCCAAAAAGGCAGAGTGATCATCTTCACTATCAAATTGATCGATCAGGCGCGTAATCCACTGAACTGGATCGACAGAAAACGGATTTTCGGAACGTTCACCGTCGCGATATGACCAGTGTGCGGCAACCCCACTTTCGGCAACATCATGCATTTGTCGTGTTCGAATTTGCACCTCGACCCGCTTTCCGTCGCGCCCAGACACAGTGGTGTGAATCGAACGATAGCCGTTGCTTTTTGGTTGGCTAATATAATCTTTGAAGCGGCCAGGCACAGCGCGCCAACGCTGGTGAATGACGCCAAGTGTTCGATAACAATCAGCCTCATTTTCGCAAATCGCTCGAAACCCGTAAATGTCTGAGAGCCTTGAGAAAGGAATATTCTTCTCTTCCATCTTGCGCCAAATGGAATACGGCTTCTTTGCTCGGCCTGTTATCTCAGCATGTACATCTGCTTTTTCCAGCTCCAGCAGCATATCGGATTTGATCCGCTCTATGACGTCCCCAGTTTCTTTTTGCAGGGTCACAAAACGGCGGATTATGGACTGGCGTCCCTCTGGGTTTAGAACCCTAAACGACAAATCCTCAAGATCTTCGCGAATGGACTGCATCCCCATGCGGCCAGCAAGAGGCGCAAAAATTTCCATGGTTTCGCGCGCCTTTTGGACCTGTTTTTCAGGCTTCATTGCACGAATGGTACGCATGTTGTGCAAACGATCAGCGAGTTTAACCAAGATCACACGGATGTCCTGAGCAATTGCCAAAAACAATTTGCGCAGGTTTTCTGCTTCTTTCGTTTCAATCGAAGACAGCTGCATTTTGGTTAGTTTGGTAACACCATCCACCAGCTCTGCGACTTCAAAAGAAAAAAGCTGAGCGATCTCTTGTTTGCTCGATTCTGTATCTTCAATTGTGTCGTGCAATAGCGCGGTGATTATAGTGGCATCATCCAATCTTTGCTCGGCTAAAATTTGGGCAACAGCAATGGGATGTGTGAAATATGGTTCGCCTGATTTGCGATACTGACCTTCATGTTTCTCACGCCCATAATTATAGGCCTGAACGATCAGCTCTGAGTTGGATTTTGGATTATATTGTTTAACCAGCGCCGCCAATTCTTGGGCGCTGATCGCATCTAGTTCGCGTAGTGCGCCACTCACCCTTGTCCCTGCGCGGCCATCAGCGCACGCAAAAGTTTTTCTTCTGACATGTCGTCTTCTGCAGGCTTATCTGCTTCACCACCCATCAAAAGCGCCATACTGTCGTCTTCTGGTTCGTCAACTTCAATTTGTGTCTGGTGGCTTTCGATCAAACGTTCGCGCAGTTCATCAGCAGATTGCATTTCATCTGCAATTTCACGCAATGCCACAACAGGGTTTTTGTCGTTGTCACGATCAACAGTGATCGCTGATCCCGCAGAAATTTCACGCGCGCGATGCGATGCAAGCATCACAAGTTCAAAGCGGTTAGATACTTTGTCAACGCAATCCTCAACAGTAACGCGTGCCATGGGAATCTCCTGATGTAACGAGTAGAAGCTGCCTTTTACGGCTGTAATGCAGGAATTACAAGCCCATATTACAGCGGCATCACCTCTGCTTTATCCTGACTATCTAGTATATCAAACATTTGGGAAACGGATTTTTGGATAACTGGATGAACCCAGTCGGGACAAAGGTCCATCATCGGTCCCAAAACAAATGCCCGGTCCTGCATTCGGGGATGGGGTAAAATTAATTGATTTGGTGCGATTTTCGTTTGCTGTGAAAACGGCAAAAGTTGCCACTTCTTAAACGTTTCTGAATCGGGAACGATATTTTGTTCAACCGCGATCAAATCGATGTCAATAGTGCGTTGCCCCCACCTCGTCTCGCGGACCCGACCAAGTTCATGTTCAATCGCATGGAGTTTTTCCAGTATCTCATGTGCCGAACCTTGAGCGCGAACCATCAACGCGGCATTTATGAAATCTGGTCCAGACCCTTTCGGGAATGCAGGTGTTCGGGAAAAGCGACTCAGCGATGTAATCGGTCCAACCGATACCGCAATGCGTGAAAGAGCGGCGCTTAGAACATCACTTGAGCTTGAGTTATTCAACCTCTGATTGCTTCCTATAGCCACAATACAACTATGGCAATCCATTTGGTCTAGCTTTGCATACATAATGGGCATCACTTATACTTGCTACCAGGTGACTTTTACGTCAATTTGCGACATCTTTGACAGAAGCCCGCCACTACTCACGGAAATTAGGGCTGATTATATTTGAAGGGACATTACATGTTTTACAAAGACGAGCGGCTCGCGCTGTTCATCGACGGCTCAAATCTTTACGCCGCTGCAAAATCACTAGGCTTTGACATCGACTATAAACTGCTACGCACCGAATTCATGCGTCGTGGTAAGTTGTTGCGCGCCTTTTATTATACAGCCCTGTTAGATAATGAGGAATATTCACCAATCCGCCCGTTGGTTGATTGGTTGAACTACAATGGTTTCCACATGGTTACCAAAACGGCCAAGGAATACACCGACAGCCAAGGACGCCGCAAAGTTAAGGGCAATATGGACATTGAATTGGCTGTGAACGCCATGGAATTGGCACCACACGTTGATCACATTGTTCTATTTTCTGGCGATGGTGATTTCAAACCGTTGGTCGAAGCCTTGCAACGCCAGGGCGTACGGGTTTCTGTTGTGTCAACTATCCGATCCCAGCCGCCAATGATTGCAGACGAACTTCGTAGACAGGCGGATAACTTTATCGAGTTGGACGGCCTGAAAGATGTTGTCGGGCGCCCCACCCGAGAAGGTGATGACACCCAACCCTACGAACCTAACTAATAATGAAACCCGGCCAAGCCGGGTTTTTTTATGACTAATTCCGAGTGATTATCCATTTTTCACAATCCGCAGCGCCACGCACTTAGATGTTCCAGAAACACATTTGATCAGAGTTTTTTGTTTACGTTTCTTCAATCATTCAATACCAAGGTGATAAGTAAAGTTTACAAAAAGAGTGCATTCACCATGACACGAAAAATCTTTCTTGCTGCACCACGGGGTTTCTGCGCAGGGGTTGATCGCGCGATAAAGATTGTTGAAATGGCATTAGAAAAATGGGGCGCACCCGTCTATGTCAGGCATGAAATTGTTCACAATAAATTTGTGGTGGATAACCTGCGCGACAAAGGCGCAGTCTTTGTCGAAGAACTAGATGAATGCCCCAATGACCGTCCTGTGATTTTTTCAGCACACGGCGTCCCCAAATCAGTCCCCGCAGAAGCCGAAAATCGCAACATGATTTTCGTGGACGCAACATGCCCGCTGGTCAGCAAAGTCCACATTGAGGCCGAGCGTCACAGCGGCAATGGCTTACAAATGGTCATGATCGGCCACAAAGGGCATCCCGAAACGATTGGAACAATGGGACAACTTCCCGAAGGCGAGGTTTTACTGGTCGAAACGGTTGAGGATGTTGCAGACTTGGATGTGCGCGATCCCGATAGCTTGGCCTATGTGACGCAAACGACGCTGTCCATTGATGATACGGCCGATATTGTAGCAGCCCTTCAAAATCGTTTTCCGAAGATCGTTGGCCCCCACAAAGAAGACATTTGTTACGCAACAACCAACCGCCAAATGGCGGTCAAGGCGATTGCAGGAAAAGTTGATGCCCTTCTTGTTGTGGGCGCGCCGAATTCTTCAAATTCTAAACGCTTGGTCGAAGTGGGCGCGAAAGCAGGCTGCAAATACGCACAACTGGTTCAACGGGCTGATGACATTGATTGGAACGCGCTTGGCGATATGCAAAATATCGGGATCACAGCGGGTGCATCTGCCCCCGAGGTTTTGGTGAACGAAGTCATTGATGCGTTTCGTGCCAAGGGCGAAGTTGAGGTTGAAATTGTCGAAACCGCACAAGAAAACGTGAATTTCAAAGTCCCTCGCGTTTTACGAGAGCCAGCATGACAATCGATCCGCAAACAATCGCGATCTATGATGAAAAAACCGTCGAATATGTGACCCTGACCGAAGGGGTGCCGCACGACCTCGTGCGGTTTCACGAGTACTTACCAAGCAGTGCGCGCATTCTGGATTATGGATGTGGGCCAGGCACCTCAGCCGCGTATTTGGCAAAACAGGGCCACATTGCAGATGCCTTCGATGCATCTGAAAAGATGATCGCCTATGCCCAAAACCATTCAGGTGTCACCGCCTGGCAAGCAACGTTTGATCAGTTCAATGCGCAAGACATCTACGACGGCATATGGGCCAGCTTTTCCCTGCTGCACGCTGCACGTGAAGATATTCCAACCTTTCTACAAAACATACGTAGCGCAGTCAAAAGTGGCGGCGTGTTATACATCGCGATGAAATTGGGCAGTGGGCGTCATCGGGATGATCTGCAACGTTTATACACCTATGTCAGTGAAGCGGAATTACAAAGCTGGCTGTCGGATACAGGTTTTGATTGGACCGATCACACAACTGGTGAAACACCAGGGCTTGATGGATCGATGAGCGCATGGATCGGAGTATTTGCACGTGCTCGAACTTAAGGCGTTTACGGATGGTGCATGTTCTGGGAATCCCGGTCCCGGTGGTTGGGGCGTGGTTCTTCAGGCGATCAGTGCGGGCGAGATTGTTAAAGAACGCGAACTGTCCGGTGGCGCTGGCGAAACCACGAACAATCAAATGGAATTAATGGCCGCGATAAGCGCACTTGAAACACTAGAACGCGCAAGTTCGATCACAGTGGTCACCGACAGTTCATATGTCAAAGATGGAGTCAGCACGTGGATTCACGGGTGGAAACGAAACGGGTGGAAAACCGCGGCGAAGAAACCTGTAAAAAACGTTGAGCTATGGCAGAGGCTGGATGCCGCACAGGCCCGTCACAACGTGACGTGGGAGTGGGTCAAAGGACATGCGGGACACCCAGAAAATGAACGCGCCGATGCATTGGCGCGCGCGGGCATGGAACCCTATAAACCGAAATAGTGGTTTATAGGCCCAGCACATCCAACATCGAATATTCGCCCGCTGACTGTGCAGATGCCCAAATTGCAGCACGGACAGCGCCCCGCGCAAACAATGCGCGATCTGTTGCAACATGGCGCAACACAATGCGTTCACCTGGACCTGCGAACAAAACATCGTGTTCCCCAACGATATCCCCACCACGTACCGCGACAAATCCAATATCCCCAGTTTTGCGCGCGCCTGTAATGCCATCGCGACCAGAATCTTTTACATCGTTCAGGGAAACGCCCCGCCCGTCGGCGGCGGCCTCACCCAGCATCAGCGCGGTCCCCGATGGCGCGTCGACCTTTTGGTTGTGGTGATATTCAACAACTTCGATGTCGAATTCTTCACCAAGGGCTGCCGCAACCTTTTGTGTCAGTTGCGTTAGCAGGTTCACACCCAATGACATGTTCCCCGCCCGAACAATCGCCGTTGATTGCCCCGCCTGCGCAATCGCGGCAAGTTCATCATCATTCATTCCTGTGGTCCCGATGACCAATGCAGTCCCTGTTTCCGCCGCAATTTTTGCATGCTGCACCGTCGCATGCGGCAGGGTGAAATCGATCACAACATCGGCCTGTTTGAACACCGCCTTTACATCATCCGACACCATGATCCCATTTGCCGTGCCACCCGACATAACACCCAGATCCTGACCAATCCAATCACTGCCAACGCGATCAGCTGCTGCGACCAATTTTGCCTTATCGCTGGCCAATACGGTTTGTGCCAGCATTTGGCCCATACGGCCAGAGGCACCCAAAATTGCGATCGCAGGTTGTTGTGTCATCGTGAAATCCTCTCTTTCAATCTGTGACATAACGCGCTAGGCGCCCCTTGGCAAAGCCAACCTATCGGCGTAGAGAAGAATTATGGGAAAAAACAAGTTTCATGACGGGCCAGGGCCCTCACAACGGCAACTGCGTGTCGGCGAACTTATTCGCCGTACCTTATCCGACGTTTTAGCACGCGGCGATATTCATGATCCCGACCTGAACCGCATTTCAATCACTGTGGGCGAGGTCACAACCTCACCCGATCTAAAAATCGCAACAGCCTATGTTTGCCCATTGGGGGGGCAAGGCGGACAGGACGTCATCGCCCTTCTTGCAAAAAACAAATCTGAATTGCGCCGCGCGATTTCAAAAAATCTATCACTAAAATTCACGCCTGATCTAAGATTTCGGTTAGATGAAACCTTTGATCGGATGGATGAAACGCGCCGTTTGTTTTCGCAGGACGATGTATTGCGCGATTTGGATGAAACATGATCCGGGCGCTTTGCCTTTGTGTTTTTGCATCTCCTGTTTTGGCCTCCAATTGTGCGGACCTTACATATAACCATATTTCATACAGCACCTGTCAGGTGCACGTAGATCGGGATCAGATCGCGCTTTTCCTTTACAATAAAAACGGTCAGCCTTATGGGCAATTCGCGAATTTGATTGAAGATTTATCCGATGAGGGCACTGAGGTTCTTTTTGCTATGAACGCAGGTATGTTCCATTCGGATTTGCGCCCAGTCGGCCACTACATTGAAAATAGCCAAGAAGAGATGCGCGTCGTTTCAAATGCGGGGCCTGGAAATTTCGGCATGCTGCCCAATGGCATTTTTTGCATTACGGACTCACACTATCACATATTTGAAACGCGCGACTATCTCGGCAAAAAACCAAACTGTACCTTTGCGACCCAATCTGGTCCGCTGTTGCTTCACGAGAACATCTTTCATCCGCGCATCCTGAAAGGAAGCACATCAAAATACATTCGAAACGGTGTCGGTGTATCGGCAGATGGTCAAACCGCATATTTTGTCATTTCCAACCAACGGGTCAATTTTTACGAATTCACGTCGTTTTTTCAAGAAGTGTTGGAGGTTCAAAATGCATTGTATTTTGATGGGAATGTTTCAAAATTATATGCGCCCGAACTGGGACGTTCGGGCGTTGGTTGGTCCGTCGGACCAATGGTTGCCGCGATAACAGCGACCGATCAGTAAGAATTAGTTTACCTTTGCGTCCACAATTTCTGGAGCAACTGCTGATGTAATTTCAATCCGGCGCGGTTTATAGGCCTCTGGCAGTTCGCGGACCAAATCAATGTGCAGCATTCCATTAGAATAACTTGCCCCTTGGACGCGAACGTGATCCGCCAATTGGAAGCGTCGTTCAAACGCACGTGTGGCGATCCCCCGGTGCAGATAGGTCGCGGCGTAATTTGCCTCGGGCTTTTGCGCGGAAACGATCAAAGCGTTTTCTTTTACTTCAACGTTTAGATCCGTTTCGGAAAACCCTGCAACAGCCACGGAAATACGATACGCGTCATCAGACGTTTTTTCAATATTATAAGGTGGATAACTGGGCCCCGTATTATCGCTGGCTAAAACGCGGTCCATCATTTCGGCGATTTGATCAAAACCAACGGTTGCACGATATAGGGGTGAAAAATCAAAATGTCGCATGGGTGTCCTCCTTTGAGCGAAACCATTTCATTGCCCTGCCCAACTGGCGCAGGAATTGTAATAAATAGACCCACTCGGTGGCGCCTGTGTTATATAGGTGGGAAAGGCACCAACGGGTTTCAAGGGTTAGGGACGTTGAAACTTTGCGCCAGTATTTCTGCGCCTACCCGTATCAGAGCGCAGTTCATCAGTCGGAGATAGTTTTGCAATCAAATCTGTGACAACTGGATTAACGGATGCACCAAGCGAAACGGGACGCCCGTCCATGTCCGCCATCGCCGAAACAACCGACACGATGCCAATGCCATTATTTGTCGTTGCAAACACTGGGGAACCAGACGCGCCAAAATCCACATCACAGGTCATGACAAGAACATTGTTTTGCTGTGCGGCGGCAAGACAACGGCTTTGAATAGATGGCGCCTCCATCCGACCTTTGGCGTATGAAACAACCCCGATGTTGCTGCCAATTTTGGGCAGTTCAGTCAAACTCATCGGCGTCACATTGGGATTGCGAATGGGTGTTTCCAAACGCAAAAGCGCGACATCAAATTGAATGCGGTCAATGCTTGCTTCTTCTGCAAACTGATATTGTGAATGAACGGCAATTTCACGAATGCCACGATAACTTTCCGCGCGGCCATTGCGCCAACTTGCCTGAAATTCAAACGATGTAAGGTCCGCCAAAGCACCCGTTGTTTTATCATAAACACAGTGTCCTGCGGTCAAAACGATATCATCAGCGATTAATGTCGCCGTGCAAAACCCATTGCCATTATCCAAAGATAGACGCCCAACTGCACCCCATTCGCGCCCCTGATCCATGGAATTCAACAAATCAAGATCGCTCTCTGCAGCAACGGCAAAGCTACTTAAAAGCCAAAAAATACCACTTACTAAGAATCGCACACCGATCACTCCTGACTTAGCCGCAAGGCTTAGCAGAGAGTTGAGGCAAGAATGTGACCAAGGTCAACTATCTAAGGATAGGAATTTCAGGCTTTTTGGATTTTGCCTCCGCATTTAACGCCCCAGGTTTGGGTCCCCCCGTTGCCCAATCGATTAGTTCGACTGTATGCACAACGGGAACCTCGGCATCTGATCCCAGTTGCATCATGCATCCAATATTGCCCGCTGCGATAATATCGGGCGATTTGGCCATCAAAAGGCGCAGCTTGTTCGTTTTCAATTGCCCTGAAATTTCAGGCTGCATCAGGTTGTATGTTCCTGCTGATCCACAACACAAATGCGCATCGGCAGGTTCAACAACCTCAAATCCCATTTTACGTAACAGTGTTTTTGGATGGTCCTTAATTTTTTGTCCGTGCTGCAATGAACAAGCGGCGTGATAGGCCACGCGCAGATCGGCATGCGCCTGTTCAGGAATATCCAGATCAACCAATACTTCCGAGATATCCTTGGCAATTGCGGACACTTTGGCGGCCTTTTCAGCAAGCGGCGTGTCGCGGAACATATGCCCATAATCCTTGACTGTTGTGCCACACCCGCTGGTATTGATCACAATTGCATCTAATCCGCCGTTTTCGATTTCAGCGTGCCATGCATTGATATTTTTGGCGGCTGATGCATGCGATTCATCGACCTTGCCCATGTGATGGGTCAGCGCACCACAACACCCCTGTCCGTGCGCGATGACAACTTCGCACCCAAACCGTTTCAACACACGGATCGTTGCGTCATTGATATCGGTGTTCAGGGCCCGCTGCGCGCAGCCTGTCATAAGCGCCACCCGTTTCTTGATGGGTGTCTCAGGCGGAAACACCTGTGGATCATCGTTTCGACTGACGGCGGGGATTTGTTTGGGCGCCATTTTGATCATCGCGCGTAGGCGTGCGTCTGGGACAAACCGCACAAATGGCCGCGCCAGTTTTGCACCCAAAAGGGCCAGCCGAAAACGTGTTGGATAAGGAAGCACCTTAGCCAAAACCGATCGCAGCAGGCGTTCACTCAACGGTCGATTGTAATTTTGTTCGATATAGGCACGCGCATGATCAACCAGATGCATGTAATGGACCCCTGATGGACAGGTCGTCATGCAAGACAAACATGACAAACATCGATCTATATGCTGAACCGTTTTCTTGTCAGGTACGCGGTTATTTTCCAACATATCTTTGATCAGATATATCCGCCCACGTGGACTATCCAATTCATCGCCCAAAACCTGATAGGTTGGACATGTCGCGGTACAAAACCCGCAATGCACGCAAGCCCGCAAAATTTCGTTTGAGCGTTGAAAATCGATGTCCTTCAATTGGTCATCAGAAAAAAACGTTTGCATGCCTACCCCATTAAGCCCGGGTTAAAGATACCTTTGGGATCAAATTTTTCGCGAAGTGCGCCTTGCAGATGCGCAAGCGCTGGATTGGTGTTTGAGAATTTTAATCCAGTCTTTGCTGAGAGATTAATCGCGTGACCCTCAATATCGCCCAAAATATCACGCGCCGTTTTACCAGCGTCCATCTTTGCCCAAATCAAGCCACCAGACCAATCCATGATCCCCGATATTAGCCCCAATTTTTGAACGATCTGGGGTCCATCGGTCGGACGCACAGAAATTTTCCACAAATCACCACGCTGATTGGAAATCGCGGAAAGCATTCGAATGCTCGACCACGCAGCCGCGCTGTCGTCATTTTCAAGAACTGCAATCTCGCGATCAACTGTCAAAGTATCTATCAGCGATTTCGTTCTATATTTCACGGATTGTTCGAAACCTTCCAAACGGACATAGGCGCATTGCGCAGCGATATCATAAGCAACGCCGGTCACATCAAATGCGGTATTAAGCGATGCTGACATCACATCAACAGCAACGTCAGCGTTGATGCCCGAAATAACAAGGGTGGCCTGCGCGGTGGGCATTGGCAAAACTTTGAATGATACCTCACTTAGCAATCCCAAGGTGCCCCAACTGCCAGCCATCAGTTTTACAATGTCATAGCCCGTCACATTTTTCATGACGCGACCACCATTTTTAATCACGTTGCCATGGCCATCCACATATCGCACACCCAGTAAAAAATCGCGTGCTGCCCCTGCCTGAATTCGGCGCGGGCCACTGGCATTCGTCGCAAGCACACCGCCAATGGTGGATGCTCCAGACGTTCCAAGCGCGGTGTTCAAAATGGTTGGCTCAAATGCCAATTGCTGGCCCTCGGCTTTCAGGACCTCTTCTATGTGCTGTAGCGTTGTGCCCGCTTTGGCAACCATCGTCAGCGCACCTGGTTCGTAATCAACGACACCGCTTAGGCCCGTCATATCAACACGGTCGTGCTTTAGATCGACACCACGTGTTTGCCCGCCTGTGATGAATACAGGATCAACGCGTTCTTGCACAAAACCCGCTAGGTCTTGTTCATCTTTGAACTTGAACGTTTGGCTCATCGGGGACAACCATCTCTTCTTGATTGTGTCGCATCCAAAGGAAAGACCTTGGCCGCGTTCAAAAGCCACTTGGGATCAAAGACGTCTTTGATTTGCATTTGTGCCTCAAGATCCAGTGCGCTGAATTGAACAGACATCAAATCGCGTTTTTCAATTCCCACGCCGTGTTCCCCTGTTAGGCAGCCTCCGACTTCAACGCACAGCTTTAGGATTTCTGCACCAAAGGCCTCGCACTTTTCCAAGTCACCTTCTTTATTTGCATTATACAGGATCAACGGGTGCATGTTGCCGTCACCCGCGTGAAACACGTTCCCTACGTCCAATCCAAATTCAGCGCTGAGTTCTGAGATGCGTCGCAAAACATAGGGCAATTGCGAAACTGGAATTGTCCCATCAAGACACATGTAATCATTGATTTGCCCCATTGCCCCGAACGCGGATTTACGGCCTAGCCATATGCGCCCCGCTTCTGCAGCATCGCTTGCACGGCGTAATTCAACGGGATTGTGGGTTTTGGCAATGTCCAGAATTTTGTCCAATTGCTCTTCTATTTCCAAATCGCTGCCTTCGACTTCGACAATCAAAAGCGCTTCACAATCGGGATAGCCAGCGCCGGCAAAGGCCTCCGTGGCGCGGATGCAGGGGCGGTCCATGAATTCAATCGCCACAGGCAGCACGCCTGCGCGAATAATGTCAGACACGCAAGCACCGGCAACTTCATTTCTATCAAAACCCATTAACACGGGCAGTGCGCCCTCGGGTTTGTGAAGGATACGCAATGTTGCCTCTGTCACGATGCCCAGCTGGCCTTCGGAACCACAGATGACTCCCAACAAATCCAACCCATCTGCGTCCAAGTGGCTACCGCCGATGTCCAGGATATCACCCTGCATCGTGACCAATTTTACGCCCATCAAGTTGTTTGAGGTCACGCCATATTTCAAACAATGCGCACCACCTGAATTCATCGCAATATTGCCCGCGATTGCGCAGGCCAACTGACTGGATGGATCAGGCGCATAGAAAAAGTCGTCTGCCTCAACAGCACCTGTCACACTCAGGTTTGTGCGCCCCGTCTGCACGCGGATAACACGGTTTTTGTAATCGCATTCCAAGACTTCATTCATGCGTGCGACACCAATGATCACACTGTCTGCGGTCGGCAGTGCCCCACCTGCCAATGACGTCCCAGCACCACGTGGGACCACGGGTACGTTCATTTCGTTACAAATCTTGAGCGCAGTTGCCACCTCCTCAGTTGAGTAGGGCAGAACAACAGCCAAGGGCGGGCAGCGATATGCAGAGAGTGCATCACATTCGTATGCTCGGGTTTCGGCAGGGTCATCAATAACAACATCAGCGGGCAAAGCCGCACGCAGTCGCGCAACGATTTCAGCCTTGCGGGATAACGTAAACTGATCTGGTGCTGGCATTTCCATGGTGTAACCTCGCTATATTGGTAAATAAATATAACCAATTTAATCAAAAGGCAAGGTGTGCACCAAAATTAACGCCGTTCAAATCGCCCCTCTCGTAGCCATCCCAATACCGCTGATCCCAG
Source organism: Rhodobacteraceae bacterium HIMB11 (assembly GCA_000472185.1). Taxonomy (GTDB): domain Bacteria; phylum Pseudomonadota; class Alphaproteobacteria; order Rhodobacterales; family Rhodobacteraceae; genus HIMB11. Next base: position 85,297 of record AVDB01000008.1, read on the forward strand.
CGCCAATAACAGATATAACCATGGTGGGAACAATGGAGATTGACGCACACCCAGTGTCGCATAGGCGTTGTTTTTGACAACACCCATCCAATTTCGACCTGATGCGATGCGCCCACTACGGATTTCGCGGATGGAGGGCAAACCATCTAATGCCCAGATTTGCCCCCCCTTGGTTGCTGAAACCAAGGGGGCAAGGACGTCGACAGAGGGACGTGGGTCAAAAAACTCAAGGGGGTTTGCGGCCCCCTTTGCAAAAACGCGCTGAACCCCATTGGAACGAATTTCGAAAATGCCCTGCTCAGGTGAAATAAACGTACCTGTAAACTCACCAGGACCAGACGGTTCCATATTGACCACAGAAATCGCACCATCAGGCGCGCGCACTTCGGCAACCTCCAGCGCTTCGGACAATGAGTACTGTCGGATGTTCACCTTTTCACCTTCGACAGAAATTGTAATGCTTTCCTCCTCTAACTCTGGTTCTTTCATCAACCAGTGGGACAATCGCTTTAATAACTCCTGTTGTGGTCCGCCCGTCTCGTACCCCCGATACCAGAGCCAAGCATGATCAGACGCCAAAAGCGCAACACGCCCTGCGCCGACCCGATCAAGGGTTAATAGCGCACGCTCATCCACACCTGCCATCAAGGTTTGACCACGATCAGGGATCACCTCAATTTGTCGCAACCAAGCACCCCAATTCTCCTGCTGAGGCAATCCGCGGGTGACACGATGACGGTTCCCCAAATCTGTTACTGTCGGGACATATCGTTCTTCGATCACACGCGCAGTGGGTGCGGCAGGCAAGACATACTGAAGCGGTGAGCGATAAATCGAGTTTGCCGAGGCGAAATCAGGACCCGCCGCAACCAAAATTGCACCACCATCGCGCACATATCGGGCGATATTTTCCAAATATGATCGCGGCAAAATCCCACGCCGTTTATAGCGATCAAAGATGATCAAATCAAAATTATCAATCTTTTCCATGAACAGTTCACGGGTTGGGAAGGCGATCAGCGATAATTCAGAAACAGGTACTCCGTCCTGTTTTGAAGGTGGACGCAGGATCGTGAAATGCACCAAATCAACGGAACTGTCCGATTTTAGCAGATTGCGCCAGACACGTCCCCCGGGGTGCGGTGCGCCAGAAACCAACAGAACGCGCAAACGATCACGCACGCCATTCAGAACAACCACACTGCGATTGTTCTGGTCGGTCAATTCACCCTCCAAGGGGTCAATCCAAAATTCGATGATATTTTGACCCGCATTTCCAACGTTCACGCGCAACTCTGTGTCTTCGCCGATGGGGACAGCAAATTCGATAACACGGCCAGATCCAACGCGCGCATAAACGCGCGCGCTTTGATTTTGCGTGTTTTGTTCATCATCTAAATCATCCACACGTAAAACCATTGGAACGCTTTCGCCAATAATCCCAAAGGCCGGAGCATTCAAAACACTAAGCTTTCGATCAAACGTGCGCTTTTCTCCGATCACGATGTGATGCACAGGCACATCAATGGGAAGGCCCACGAAATCCTCATGCACCTGACCGTCAGAAATTATGAAAACACCACCTAGCCGATTTGCGGGAATATCAGATAGCGCCTGCCGAATTTCTGTGAAGATAAGGGTGCCCGCATTCTTTTTACCGTCTTTTACACGCAAGATTTCAACATCACGATCTTTGTTCGCGACACGTTCCTGTAGCTGGTTCAGGACTAAATCTGTCTGCGCCACGCGTTCGGCAAGGCCATGGGAACTGGTTTCATCGACCACGATCAGGACGATATCATTTAGTCCCTGCCGCTCTTCAATCCGCAAGCTTGGGTTTGCAAGCGCAAGAAGGACAAATCCAGCGGCAAGCATTCGGAACGGCCAACCGCGCAAACCCAAATATCTGGCATAAAGCACCACAGCAATCGCTATCGCGATCAGGATCATGAGCAACGGAAATGGGACCAAGTAGGAAAAAACGACCGACTGCATCATTGACCCAACCGATCTAGCAAGGCAGGGACATGCACCTGATCTGATTTATAGTTTCCCGTCAAAACATGCATAACAAGGTTGATGCCAAATCGAATGGCCATTTCCCGTTGCCGTTCCCCTGCCCGACCACGGCCGATGGGGTACATTGGATCACCCTGTTCGTTGATTGCCCAGGCTGCGGCCCAGTCGTTCGATCCAATAATAACTGACGTCACCCCGTCGTTCAGTTTTCTAAACGGCAATGCGGGATCAGATTGTTCCTTGTTCACTGCCGCCTCGACCCAGACTTGACCGTCCAGATAACGCCCCGGGGCATCCTGGATCAGGTAAAAGGTCCTGTTCATAACATGATCCTTTGGTAGTGGATCAAGCGGCGGAATATCCAATTGCCGCAACAGGTCGCGCAAATACGTTTGCGTTGTTCCAATCCCTCCGTCGCGGCTGTCAAATACAATAACCCCACCCTGCCGCATGTATCGGTTCAGGCGATCAACCGCGTTGGGAGTAAGTGAGATGTTTTTATCTGGAACAGGCCAATACAAAAATGGATAAAACGCCAATTCATCAAATTCTACATCCACACCGACAGGTAAACTTGGTTCAACCGATGTTCGAAAGAATAAGGCATCAGATAAGCCAAACAGGCCAGACCGGGCCTTTTGATCCAAACGCTGATCCCCCGTCAGAACATGCGCAAAGGTAATTTCGGATGCCGCACTTAATTCACCTTGCGCACGAGCCAAATCGGGCGTGGCCAACCAAATACATGAAACCAGCAAGGCCAAGCGCCCAGCAACACGCGCCGATGCGATCACGTCGGCCATAAGTAAAAAAATTGCAAATACGAACAGGTACTGCGCAAGCGGCAGTGCATTTGCAACATCCGCCCCTACACGAACCGTCACGTCGGCGGGCCATTTCATGGGGCGGATATCGCCCACCCCTGCACCGATATTTCGGGCAATGGTGAATCCATCAGATGTATATATGCCACCTGGCATGTCTGCGCTGATCCCTGAGGACATCAATTGCTCTGACGAGACCGCGATTGGAATTTCTGGGTCGATCAATGCACCCACATGATCAATCAATTTCACACTTTGCCAGGTCATGTCGTCAGGAATTTCGGTGCTGTCCAATGCCAATGCACGTGACACCAATCGCTTATTCATATCGATAAATAATTCCGAAAGGGCCAAATTTGACCAATCTGCATTCGCAGTGATGTGAAAAAATACGACTTGGCCATCCCCCAGCGCCATGCGTGTCACCAATGGGGTCCCATCGGACAATTCCGCAATAACCCGCGAGGATAGATCCGCATCAGGCTCGGCCAGAACCTGCGCGTTCACGACAATATCATCTGGAATTTCCAATCCATAAAAGGGGCTTTGACGCGAAAATGGCGCAAGTTGTTTTGGCGTTTCCCATGTCATCGCACCCCCAAGCTGTCGTCCACCCTGTCGCAATCGAACGGGCATCAATTCTGATGCACCCAAATCAACTGCATTTAGCGCAGTTGTGGGCCCCGCGAATTGCACCAATGTGCCCCCATTTGTGACCCAATTGATCAGCTCCCCTTCGTTGGGGAGGCGTGATACATCGGTTACAAAGATTGCATCTGGTTTGGACAGCAAAATATCATCCAACGACTGTTCAACAATCTCTGCGTTTTGCCGCAGCGCGGTGCGCAAATAATGTAGCGGCTGCAACAGTTCGGCAACTTCTTCAGATGGATCAATAGAAAACAGGCCAACCCGAGGACGCGCCAAATATTCGGAAACATGCACAATCGCCCCTGCATGATGTTCGTTTTCCAATACAACATCGGTCAGACGCGCGCTCAGCTCAGCTGGCAGTGAAACCGCCGCAGTCAGGGTATCGAGTGATATGGGAAGCCGCGCAAATTCTGCACGCGCACCACTGGGGGTTAAACCGCGAAACACAACATTGGACACACCAGAGGGTGCATTGGAAAAACTAACTTGTGCAATCAGGTCATCGCCATCACGCGACACGGATTGAAGCACACCAATATCCCCTAACGGCGCACGAATTTCAATGTTCCCACGATCCTGAAACACGTCAAGCAGCGCTAAACGTTGTTTGCCATATCCAAGTCCATCTGAAAACCAAACCGTGTCATAGGATAACGAATTTGTAGCAACTGGTTCAAAGCTATCTTCAAAATTTGGAACCCACGGTTTTGGGGTCCAATTTGCCAATCGCTCTTGGTGGAAATCAGCGGTTTGCCAATCCAATGTATCTGGGTTGGCAATATCCAAAACCGCAATTAATTTTTGATCCGTTTCTGCAGAACTTAGTAATGTTTCAATTTGTTCTCGATGACCTTGGGCAAATTTTTCATGCGCGAACCCGCCATCCAAAATGATCAACATGCGATCCTGTGTGAAACTGTTTTCCCCGTAGCGCAGCTCTGGTTTAGCAAGACCAAGGATGATCGCCCCAAGCGCAATCATGCGCATCAACAATAGCCACCATGGTGTACGTTCGCTGACCTGATCCTTATCTTTCAACCCTAACAACAACGTCACCGCGGCAAATGTCCGCTGCACGGGAGTCGGTGGTACAGCCCGCAACAAAAGCCATATCACTGGCAAAACGGCCAGTGCGATCAGAATAAAAGGATACGCGAACTGAATCATCCTATCGCATCCCAAGTTGTTCGATGCACAAACCCAATATTTCACGGGGATCTTGTTCGATTGAAACCGTTAAAAATGTCCAACCACACGCCGCCGCAATAGATTGCAAACGTTCGTTGTTTTGCTGAAGTTTTTCTAGGTACTCTGCCCGTAATGCACGTGCTTGATCGGATTGGAAAACGGTGGACCCAGACGCATTTTCAAATTTGACGCGTCCAGAAAACGGAAACGTTATTTCGTTTTTGGTAAGGACTTGCAAGAAACAGCCTGTTATGCCGCGTTCGGCGTATTGTGGGATGTACTCCGACAATTTCTCCGCATCGTTGAAAAAACTAGACAACAACAACGCTTTGGAATTCTGCGAAATGTTGTTTGCCGATGGCAATTGCCATGCCTGATTATTTGTACGCATCAATGTTTCGGCGATTTCTGCTTGATCACTTGGCCGATCCATTTGCAAAAACTCATCACAGTCAATCCGTACCTTTTCAGAAGCATCTGCATACACATACCCCAATGTTAGGGCGATCAGGGCATTCAAATAGGCTTTTGATTTTGGGTGATCAATGAAATTATCGGCGCTCCGATCCACCATGATCGACAAAGTTTGCGGCGCGCTCCATTCCGTTTCACGCACGAACAATCCGTCTGATTTGGCGGACTGTTTCCAGTTGATCAGCCGCGGAGTATCCAAGCCATTTTCAAATTTTCGAAACTGCCAAAAATCTGAACCTGCCCCCGCAGTACGGCGACCATGCTCGCCCATTCTAAGCGAGCGACTTAGACGACGCGCCTCTAGCAGGATCGTTTCAACTTCGTCGCTATATCGTTTCGCGTCGGGAAGGATTCCCGCATGTCCCATCATGCAGCACGCGCCCGTTGTTCGATGTCATTCAAAACGCTGCTAATCAATGCATAGAAATCCATACCCAGTGCCGCAGCGGTGTATTTCAGGCTCATCCGATGGCCTAAAACAGCATGTGCAAGTGCATGAACATCCGCCATTGTGGGCGATACGCGACCCTCTACAATTGCGTGCGCTTTGGCCGCCAGAACCAGAGCCTGCCCCGCCCGCGGGCCGGGTCCCCAAGATACAAACTCATTCGTTAAATCATGCGCACCCTCCGCGTTTGGGCGCAATGCACGAACCAAATCCAAAATGGTGGACAGGATATTTTCGCCCAACGGTATTTGCCGTATCAATGACTGTGCCGCAATTAACCCATCCGCATCAAAGACTGCTGATGCCTGACCATTGTCAGCGCCTGTTGTCTCTAAAATAATCGCGCGTTCCGTGTCGATGTCGGGGTAGCCAACCTCGATCGATAATAGAAAACGATCCAGCTGTGCTTCGGGGAGTGGGTAGGTTCCCTCTTGCTCAATCGGGTTTTGGGTTGCCAAAACGACAAAAGGTTTCGGCAGTTTATAATTTTTGCCCGCAATTGTGACGCGACGCTCTTGCATCGCTTGTAACAGGGCGGATTGGGTACGTGGGCTGGCGCGGTTAATTTCATCTGCCAACAGCAATGACGCAAAGACAGGACCCTGTTGAAACTTAAATTGTCGCGTTCCATCCGCTCCATCTTCCAAAACTTCAACGCCCAAAATATCGGTCGGCATCAAATCTGGTGTGAACTGAACCCGCGCATTTGAAACACCCATAACGGTGGCCATTGTTTCAACCAAACGGGTTTTCCCGACACCCGGGACACCCACCAAAACGGCGTGTCCACCTGCAAGCATCGTGGTCAGAACCTGATCAACAACACGCTCTTGCCCAAAAAATCGTGTGTTGATTTGCGCTTTGGACTGGGCCAATTTGTCTTTTAGGCTAGTTAGCTGGTCAGAGAGTGTTGTGGACGACATGAGAATCCCTAAATCAAATAAAAGGTTTCTAAAGAGCCTAGCGCGATAAAGGAAAATGGCAAAGTCATGAGTGGCGAGAATTCACCGATGGCCCGAGCAGAAGGCATCGCAGCAGCAGCCAGAGCGGCAAGTGGAAAAAAGGGCCCACCGCCCGTGCATTTGTGGAATCCTCCGTTTTGCGGCGACCTTGATATGCGCATCGCGCGTGACGGAACGTGGTTCTATTTGGGAACCCCGATTGGGCGATTTGAGTTAGTGAAGTTATTTTCATCAATCCTGCGGAAGGATGGCGAAAAGTATTTTTTGGTGACGCCAGTCGAAAAGGTGGGGATCACCGTGGATGACGCCCCCTTTGTCGCGGTTGATTTTACGGTTTCTGGCGAAGGCGATGATCAAGTTTTGACATTTGAAACACATGTTGGGGACATGGTTATTGCCAGTGGCGAAGACCCCATCCGCGTAAAGCGCGATCCTGAAACAGGGGAACCATCGCCCTATGTGCACATTCGCGCGGGGCTAGAGGCATTGATTGATCGCAAAAGTTTTTATCGCATGGTCGATATCGGATCGATTCATGAGGAATGGTTTGGCGTTTGGTCCAATGGCAGTTTTTTCAAAATTATCCCAGCAAACGAACTAGAAGGCGCTTAGTGCGCCTCAGCCCAATGCGCGCCCTGCCCTGCATCCACGATCAGCGGAACATCGATGTTCAACACGGGATCACAGGCCGTTTCCATCACGCCCTTCGCTGTTTGAATTAAACTATCCACCGCATCTTCGCGCACTTCGAACAGCAATTCATCGTGAACCTGCAACAACATTTTGGCGGGTAACTGGTCAATCGCGCTTGGCATTTTGATCATCGCACGACGAATGATATCCGCGGCTGTGCCTTGGATCGGGGCATTGATCGCCGCGCGTTTTGCAAACCCTGCCGTTGGACCTTTGGCGTTTATTTCTGGCGTGTGAATGACACGACCGAATAGGGTTTCAACCCGATTATGCTCTTTGGCAAAGGCAACGGTTTGATCCATGTATTCTTTGATACCCGGGAAGCGTTCAAAATATCGATCAATGAACCCTTGTGCTTCTGCACGAGGGATACGCAGGTTGCGGGCCAATCCAAATCCAGAAATACCGTAAATGACCCCAAAGTTAATGGCCTTGGCCTGTCGGCGAATGTCGGACGTCATTTCATCCAATGGCACATCAAACATTTCTGATGCGGTCATCGCGTGGATGTCCAAACCGTCACGAAACGCTTGTTTCAGGCTATCAATACCCGCGACATGCGCCAAAATCCGCAGTTCAATTTGGCTATAATCAAGGGACACGAGGACATTGCCAGTGTCCGCAATAAACGCCTCTCTAATACGGCGACCATCTTCCGTTCGCACAGGAATATTTTGCAAATTAGGATCGGTTGAGGCCAAGCGACCTGTGTTCGCGCCTGCGATGGAATATGATGTGTGCACACGGCCTGTGTCAGGATTGATATGATCTTGCAGCGCATCCGTGTAAGTTGATTTCAATTTACTCAACTGACGCCAATCCAAAACACGTTTCGGCAAGTCATGGATCGTTGCCAAATCTTCAAGGATGTCTGCGCCCGTGGAATACGCACCATTTTTTCCTTTTTTACCGCCTTCATATCCAAGCTTGTCGAACATGATTTCACCCAACTGCTTAGGGCTTCCAACATTGAACGCTTCACCTGCCATTTCATGGATTTCGGATTCCAATGCTGCCATTTTTTGCGCAAAAGCATTGGACATGCGCGACAGTGTATCACGATCCACCTTGATGCCCGTGCGTTCCATTTGTGCCAGAACGGGTATCAAAGGACGCTCTAAACCTTCGTAAACCCGCGTAACTTTGGATGCATGTAAGCGTGGTTTGAACAACTGCCAAAGACGCAGGGTGATGTCCGCATCCTCGGCGGCATATTTGGTCGCCTCCTCAATCGGAACCCGATCAAACGTGATGGCCGATTTCCCTGTTCCAAGTAGCGGCTTGATCGGGATCGGGGTGTGATTCAAATACCGTTCAGACAAACCGTCCATACCATGGTTATGCAAACCACCATGCATCGCATATGACATCAACATGGTGTCATCAATCGGCGCCACATCAATTCCAAGACCTGCAAAAATCTTGGTGTCATATTTCATGTTCTGCCCAATCTTCAGGATGGAAGGATCCTGCAGCATCGGGGTTAGCGCCTCTAGTGCAACGTTCAGCGGCAGTTGGTTCTCGGCAAGTTCAGCACCGCCAAAAAGATCGTCTGCTGCGTTCGCCTTGTGTGTCAGGGGAATGTAGCAGGCTTCACCTGCCTTAACAGACAACGAAATTCCGACCAATTCAGCCTGCATTTCATTCAGCGATGTGGTTTCCGTGTCAACCGCGACATATCCGACCTCATAGACCCGTGCGATCCAATCCTGAAGCGCCGCCATATCCCGCACGCATTCGTATTTTTCAGCGTCGAAAGCGATATCCGCAACATTCACGGCCGCAGATTGCGCCGCATTCGCCGAAGGTGCCGCATCCGTGATTTGCGGCATGTCTTTTCCAAAACGTTCGGCGACACGCTTGGTCAGTGTTCTAAATTCCATCTCTGCCAAAAAGCTAAGGAGTTTATCAGGATCAGGGTCACGGATTTCCAGATCGTCAATTGTGAAGTCCAGTGGTGTATTGCAATCCAACTGGACCAATTGCCGCGATAAGCGGATTTGATCTGCATTGTTTATTAGGGTTTCACGCCGTTTGGGTTGTTTAATTTCGCCTGCGCGTTCCAACAAACTGTCCAAATCGCCATATTCGTTGATCAGCAAAGCTGCCGTTTTTACGCCGATGCCAGGCGCACCTGGAACATTATCCACGCTATCCCCTGCCAGTGCCTGAACATCAACAACACGTTCTGGATAAACACCAAACTTTGCGTGCACACCTTCCCGATCAATACGGTTTTGTTTCATGGCATCAAACATTTCGACACCGCCGCCCACCAATTGCATCAAATCCTTATCCGAACTGATGATTGTGACGCGTCCACCCGAATCACGCGCCTGACAGGCAAGGGTTGCGATGATATCATCCGCCTCATATCCCTCAATCTCTTCGCATGCGATGTTAAAGGCGCGTGTTGCGTCACGCGTTAATGGCATTTGAGGACGCAAATCCTCGGGCATTGCATCACGATTAGCCTTGTAAAGATCATAGAGATCGTTTCGAAACGTATGACTGCCCTTATCAAAGATAACAGCGATGTGCGTCGCGGCGTCAGGGCCCGTATTCCCCTCGATATAGCGCTGCAGCATATTGCAAAAACCACTGACGGCACCGATGGGCAGCCCATCAGATTTTCGCGTTAGCGGCGGAAGTGCGTGAAATGCACGAAAAATAAATGCTGATCCGTCAATAAGATGAAGGTGGTGGCCAATGCCGAAATTCATTTTGTGCCCCTGTTGCGTTTAGCGGAAAGGTACACAAGGCGAACATCAATGGCCACACCCTAATCGCAGGTAATTCTAGGAACAGACACCAAACTTTTTTACCCACGGCGTCCTCCTGCAGAGCGCTCGTTTTAACAATACAGGAAACAAAAATCATCGTTTGCAGTTTTGTTCGTGCAATCAGTTGAGCAATAGCGTTGCCACCAATCACGATGGGTTCCCTGCCATCTTGATTGACCAACAAAACTTCGGTGGTGTTTTCTGTATCAATTTCAAATGCACTATGGGCCGCTATTCCAAGCGCAATAACACCCGCAGTCAAAACAACTCATTCAATCGTAACTAAACCCGCCTCATTGAAAACAATTTTTTCACACACCGCAAAATTCGCACGCTCCGTTATTAGTAATCGGAGGCACAGTACGTTAGAAGTTAGGGCAAAAATAGGCAACAGTATATCAGGTCCGCCAGGTTCACGGCGGATTGGTTGGAAAAGCTCAAACCAAATTGAATTACGCCGAATTTAGGCTGATTTCTGATGATCTTTGTGAATCAGTTTGCAATCACAATACGGGCACTCAACCCAGCCATGTTCATTGGAGATCTGCAACCAAACGCGTGGATGTCCCAGTGCACCTTCTCCCCCGTCACATGAAACACGGTAGGACTCAACAATTTTTGTTTCTGGAGCTTGTGTTGTCATTTCATTTGTCCTTTTGCTGGTGCGCTGCTGCTTATGCGGTAAATTTGAAAACGAAGCAAGAACTAGCTTGGTCTGGGGATCATCCTGCCAAGGATACGACCGCTCAGGATGTGGACATGTAAATGTGGCACTTCTTGCACGCCCGCCTCACCCGTATTTGCAATCGCGCGGTATCCCATCCCATCCATCGAGGGCTGAACACCCAATAATTTGCACACTTCCCCGATCGCCCGCGTGAACCCTACAATTTCCTCATCACTCGCCTGTTGCGCAAAATGGTCATAATTCACGTAGGGCCCTTTGGGGATTACCAAGACATGTGTTGGGGCCTGTGGCGCAATATCTTCAAATGCTAAGGCATGTTTAGTTTCCAAAACGGTTTTGTTGGGAATCTCTCCGCGTAGGATTTTTGCAAAAATGTTTTGATCGTCGTAGCTGTAGCTCATCTCAATCCTTAATCTGAATAAATCCAGTCCAACGTCACGATAACAGGCGCCTATTCCACCGTAATGTGCGCAAATCGTGACAGTTCGTTTGCGTTCCTTTGTACCACCCCTTTTTCGTCGATTTTATAGGCAAACTCCAGCTTTAGATCGCCGATACTGCCAATTTCTTTCTTCAAATCATTTTTTATCGAGGGCAGCAATTTCACAAAAGTTTCGACAGTATTATGATCAGAAATAAGACCGATCCTGCGCGCGTGACCCAAAATATACTGATCATCAAATTCGCAATTTATTTCAAGAATACGCGTTGTATTCCTATCTGATGCAAAATCACTGATCAAATAAATATTTGAAGGATCGAAACAAATCGCCAGTTTTTCTGTTTTATAGTACTCATAAAGCATCCGCACCAAAGCGCGACGATGGCGCGCTTTTTTCTGATGCTTGGATAAATTTCGCACAGTTCAGGTAGTTCTTTGACATCCTCACTAAAGATATCTTCCAGCAAAGGCGTTTTAGCATTTGGACGCATTTTTTCGACAACCCATTTTGCGACACGCCATTTTTTACAAAAAATAATGAACAACTCACGATTGCGCCCAAGCGCGCGAACCCCGTCGAAGATTATTTCGACGATTTGTCGATTCATTTGGTTTATGAGATGTACAAGGGTAATTTCGATTTATCCAAATACGATGCTCAAGACCCATCAAACAAGATGCCAATTAGTGAAATCGAATTGGATGAAGTGCACGCAAAGCTTAGTGATTAAACCAAGCCTTCCGCTTTAAACATATCAAACACATTCGCCTCGGGACGTGGACCTACGTGGCGAATAACTTCGCCTGCACTTATACACCCCATGCGGCAGGCAGTTTCCAAATCTTGATCAGTCAGGATGCCGTACAAAAATCCTGCTGCAAACTGATCACCTGCGCCCGTCGCATCAACAGGCACAATTGTTTCGACACTTACGTCCACGCGGTTTCCATTTTGGATCGCGCTTACACCATCGCCTGATCGTGTACATACAACAAGCGGGCAGATGTCTGACAATTGCGTAAGCGCCGCATCCGTATCCTCAGTTTGATAAAGCGATTGGACCTCGGCCTCATTTCCGATCACGTAATCCAACTCATTCTTAATCAAATCAAAAAAATCATCGCGGTGACGTTCAACGCAAAAGGGGTCTGAAATTGCGATGCCAGCTTGGCCACCACCTGCGCGGCAGCTACGTGATAAACGTTTAAACGCCTCTTTCCCCTTATCCTTGTCGAACAGGTAGCCTTCCAAAAATACGTTTTTTGCGGCTGACCCAAATTCATCCTGAACATCGTCTGAACCAAGCTCAGCAGAAATTCCCAGATATGTATTCATTGAACGTTCGCCATCTGGTGTCACGAAAATCATAGAACGTGATGTGGGCACATCTGATCCATCCATGGGCGGGTTCAAAAATTCGATTCCTGTGTCATTCATACTTTTGGCATAAAATTGGCCCAATACATCATTGCGCACCTTACCAACAAACCCCGTTTTCAGGCCTAATGCACCAATCCCCGCGATCGTATTGGCAACCGCACCGCCAGGCGTCTGCGTCCGTGTTTCCATCGCGGCATACAGCGTTTCACCACGCTCTTTTTCAACCAACTGCATGATGCCTTTTTCGATCCCCATCAGATCAAGGAAACTGTCGTCACAGGTGCTAATCACGTCAACAATCGCATTTCCGATACCGACGATTTCAAACTTCTTCATAATTCTTTTTCCTCAAACAAACACAGATCGCGAATTAGGCAGGTGCCGCATTGCGGTTTACGCGCTTTACAATGGTAACGTCCATGCAAAATTAACCAATGATGGGCATGTAATTGAAAATCTGCTGGAATGTGATCTTCGATCGCACGTTCAACCGCATCGACATCTTTACCAACGGCAATGCCCGAACGGTTTCCAACCCGAAAAATATGTGTATCAACCGCCTGCGCTGGAAAGTGCCACCACATGTTCAAAACGACATTTGCGGTTTTGCGCCCTACGCCCGGCAACGACTGAAGTGCAGCACGCGAATTGGGAACAACACCGCCATAATCATCAACCAAAATCTTACTAAGTTTGATAACGTTCTTGGCTTTATTCCGATAAAGGCCGATGGTTTTGATATGCTCGATCAGGCCTTCTTCACCCAGGTCGAGCATTTTTTGTGGGGTATCTGCAATTTGAAACAGTTTTTCGGTCGCCTTGTTCACGCCCGCGTCCGTCGCCTGCGCACTTAACGCCACCGCAACGACCAAAGTATAAACGTTGACATGGTTCAATTCACCCTTGGGCTCTGCTTCTGCAGCCTCAAAGCGTCCAAAGATTTGTCGGATCGTGTGATAATCAAGTTGTTTTGCCATGCCGACGTGAATGCCCGCTTTTGTGAACAATCACAAGCATTTTGGGGTCGCGTCAATTTATCATTGCATTATCATGCGATAAACGAGGTTCACATGTCAGCAAAATATAATCGTCACGAATTTAAAATCATCCAAGGGGCCATTGATTTTTTGGACACGGCTCACACAGATGTCACTCTGTCAGGCGTCGCACATGGACTTGAGATTTCACCTGATAAGCTCACCGTCACTCTGAAAAATTGGACGGGCACAGTGCCGGACGATTTCCTGCAATATCTCAGTCAAGGATTTTCGCATTCGATCCCACTCACGACAGGTGTCTCCGTTTCGGATTTTGCTGGTCCAAACATTCATGTGACTGACGCTCATGACGCAGCCTTGGATAAAATCTTTTATAACGATATCGACACCCCTTTCGGCCCCGCTCTCGTGTTCGCAACTCAGCTTGGCATTTGTGGATTGGGATTTGGCGCCGAAATTGGAATGGAGGAAACCAAACATGATTTCATTGCCCGCTGGCCCAAGACGCAATTCATTCAGTCAGTAGACAATTTAGCCCAATATGAATCTTCGCTATTTGATGATGAGCACGCCGCACCGATGCACCTGGTCGGAAGCCAGTTCTATGTGAAAGTTTGGAAAGCCCTGTTGGAAATCCCCATGGGCCACGCCAGCACCTATTCCGATGTAGCATTGCGGGCAGGCAACGCGCGCGCCGTTCGCGCAGTCGGAACCGCAATTGGCAAAAATCCGATCAGCTGGCTGATCCCGTGCCATCGGGCATTGCGCAAAGACGGCAGTTTAGGCGGATATCACTGGGGGCTCAGCATTAAACGCGCGATGCTGGCATATGAGGCGTTCAACGCGCGCAGCTAAAAGCGACTTTTCGCTGGTCCTGCATGCCCTTTGCGCGTCTTTTTGCCCATAACATCCTTGTGAATTTTCAATTTCAAAGCGCCACGCAATAGTGAGAACAACGCATCACAAAGGATCATCACAATGGCGTCGAAAAAGATTATAGCAGGCCTATTAATTTCTACTTTAACCGTTTCTGCCTGTAATACATCCACAAGCTTTGATCAAAATATTGACAGAACCAAAACCAAACAGGGCGCGATTATCGGCGGGCTGGTGGGTGCCGTTGCGGGCATGTCCATGGGTGGCGATAATTCTGTAAAACGCCGTCAAGGTGCCATGCGTGGCGCGTTGATTGGTGCGGGTCTTGGCGCTGCAGTCGGCAATGAATTGGACAAACAGGCCGCGGAATTGCGGCGGGATATGAACAACGACGATGTCATGATCCAAAACACAGGCGATCGTTTAATTGTGACACTGCCCCAAGATATCTTATTCGCGGTAAACAGCACGCACATCACACCCAGCTTGCGTTCGGATTTGGCCGTTTTGGCGCAGAACTTGATCAATTATCCGAATTCCACCATTCAAATCGTTGGGCATACGGACAATACAGGATCCGCGGATTATAACCAATCATTGTCGACAGAACGCGCCTTGGCCGTATCCAGTATTTTGCAGCAAAACGGCGTTCCTCAATTCCGCATTCAATCCATGGGACGCGGCGAAAGCCAGCCGATCGCATCCAATCTAACGCCAGAGGGCCGTGCACAAAACCGTCGTGTGGATGTTGTGATCCTACCAAATTAAACTGTCTAGGTCTCCCCGACCCATGCCTCGACCCTTGTGGTCGGGGCTTTTTTAATTTGAGAAGGCCCGATCCAAAATTTTCTGAAGCTGATCAGCATCATCTGTGGTGAAAGCCGCAGGCTGATTGCTGTCGATGTCAAAGACGGCAATCACATTTTTTGCACTATCCCGCACGGGCAGAACAATTTCTGATAAGGTGGAAGATGAACAGGCAATATGCCCAGGAAAGGCATTGACATCATCGACCAACTGCACACAGTTCTCTCGGGCAGCGGCGCCACAAACCCCTTTGCTAAATGGGATTACCAAACATCCATGTCCCCCCTGATATGGACCAATTTTCAACAGTTCGGGTGCGACCACACGATAAAATCCTGTCCAATCGAAACGGTCATCTGAATGATATACCTCACATGCAATTGTTGCCATTTTCGCTATTGGGTCGGTTTCACCGTCTATCAGTGCATCTATTGTTTTGGTCAATAGAGTGTAATCGACCCTCATGTGCGTTCAATAGCGATTGCTGTGCCTTCGCCCCCACCAATACAAATTGCGGCCACACCACGCTGCACATCCCGAGTTTCCATCGCATTGAGCAGGGTCACCAAGATACGTGCCCCAGATGCACCAATAGGATGACCCAAGGCACAGGCGCCCCCATTCACATTCATCTTATCCCGTGAAATCTGCATATCACGCATAAACGCCATAGGGACCACGGCAAATGCCTCGTTCACTTCCCACAGTTCAACATCGTCCTTTTCCCAGTCGATTTTTTTCAGCAATTTTTCCGCTGCTGGTATTGGGGCAGTGGCAAACCAACCTGGCGCATGGGCGTGGCTGGCATGACCTTTGATAACCGCGCGAATGGGCAAGCCATTGGCCTTGGCATATGAACGCGTCGTAAGAATTAACGCGGCGGCGCCATCGGAAATTGAAGATGAATTGGCAGGTGTAACTGTCCCACCCTCACGAAACGCGGGTTTCAGGTGCGGAATTTTTTTGGGACGCGCGTTTTTGGGTTGTTCATCTTCACGAATGACAACCTCACCTATGCGGGTTTTCAATGTGACTGCGGCAATTTCACGTGCAAATGCCCCTGATTTTTGAGCATCGAGCGCATTGTTTAGCGATCCTAGCGCATATTCATCCTGCGCCTCTCTGGTGAATTGATATTTTTCCGCGCAGTCTTCTGCGAAGGTGCCCATCAAACGGCCTTTGTCATAGGCGTCTTCTAATCCATCCAAAAACATATGGTCCATGACCTGACCGTGCCCAATTCGCGCACCGCCGCGCATTTTGGGTAGCAGATATGGCGCATTCGACATGCTTTCCATGCCCCCAACGGCCACAACGTTAGAATGACCAAGGGCAAGTTGGTCATACCCGATCATGGTCGCTTTCATCCCAGATCCACACATCTTGTTCAAAGTGGTTGCTGGAACATCCTCACCCAGACCTGCGGCGAAACCTGCCTGTCGTGCGGGTGCCTGCCCCTGACCTGCGGGTAATACATTTCCAAAATACAGCTCATCCACAGACGCAATCTGCGCATCATCAAGCGCCGCTTTTAATGCAACTCCCCCAAGGATCGAGGCGTTGACACCATCAAACTCCCCTTGGAACCCACCCATTGGGGTACGCGCAGCGCCAGCAATCACAACTTCGTTCATTTTTTCGCCTCATTACAATCTTGGGGCAAGCATACCGAATGGTAATCTTTTGCGTCCAGTGTACCGCCACGTCGTTATTTCAGAAGGATACTATAATGGACCTTATTCATGCTCAACAAGGAGAATACCTGGTTGTTATAGTGAATGCCGTGCGCATAGACGCGAGCGCTGCGTTAGAATTCAAAAACTCGATGAGTGCGATCGACGAAAGCAACTCAAAAATACTGTTAAACTTAGAACAGGTTGAGTTTATCGACTCAAGCGGTCTCGGTGCAGTTGTCAGTGTCATGAAACACTTGGGTAAGGGACGCAAAATGGATCTTTGTGCGCTTACCCCAAGCGTTGAGCGGGTTTTTCGCTAACGCGAATGGATTCAATTTTCTCAATCTACGAGACACTTGCGCAAGCCGTTTCGGATCAACAAGCGATAGGATAGCGAATTGAGCAATAATTTGATTAGGTTGCAATTGCGAACGTCAGAGGATTTTGACACGGTTCGCATCGAATTGGGCAGATTTATGCACGTCTTGGAAACATCAAATACACAATATGATTTGGGTGAAATCGAACTTGTTCTGGCGGAAGTGTTAAATAACATTGCTGAACACGGCGGCAGAGAGAGCCTAAATCACCCAATTTCACTGAAATGGCACACATCAGACGGGCTATGCATAAACCTATAGATGCAGGCCGATGCATTCCAACGGGAACAATCACCAACGCCCAGATGCCCGATCTGGGTGCAGAAATTGACCATCTGCCCGAAGGCGGCTTTGGCTGGGCATTGGTGGGTATTCTGTGCAGCAAAGTGCACGCAAAACGGCGCGGATCGTTCAATACCCTGCGCCTCTATTTTCCAAAAAAATAATACTGCCCCAAAGAATCCTTATTTCGCACTCAAATTCGCCGCATCGCTGAGGGAATACTATTCTTACAAGCCGTACAATTGGCTTTTCTCGGTGTCGGACTTTCGCCCCCACGTGTCCGGCATCGAGAGCAATTGTGGTTGCCAATATCGCTTTGCATATTACTATTATTCCAACAGGAGACCTATTATGCGCGATTTCTATTCTAAAGGTCGATCAACCATTTTTGCCGAAAATGGCATGTGCGCCACATCCCATCCTATTGCGGCACAAGCCGCGGTTGACGTTTTAAAGGACGGCGGCAATGCAATGGATGCGGCAATTGCAGGCGCCGTCTTATTAGGCATTTGCGAACCACAGATGACGGGCATAGGCGGGGATTGCTTTGTTTTATTCTCACCAGCGGGACGTGATGACGTTCTTGCGATGAACGGGTCTGGGCGCGCGCCTGTAGACCTAACTGCGGATAAGTTGCGGGAAGCAGGACATGATAAGGTCCCACTGCGTGACCCAAGTGCCGTGACAATACCCACGGCCATTGACGCATTTTGTACCCTCAGTGAAGATTGGGGAAAGTTGGGATTGGATCGCATTTTACAGCCCGCAATTCAGTATGCGCGCAACGGCATCGCAGTTGCACCAAGAGTTGGGTACGATTGGTCCAATCTGTTAGATACCTTCCACGAAACGGCAATTCCGTTTTTCACAAATAATGGATCAGCACCCGCAACAGGCACCCGTTTTTCCTATCCCGGGCAAGCTGAAGTCATCGAAAAAATCGCAGCCCAAGGACGCGACGGTTTTTATAGCGGTGACGTCTGCGTTGATATGGTTGAAACACTGCGTTCCCTTGGTGGGCACCACACCGAAGATGATTTTGCGAATGCACGCGCGGAGTATACCAATCCGATTTCTGGGTCTTATGGCAAATACGAATTGATCGAGCATCCACCAAATGGCCAGGGTGCGACAGCGATTCTAATGGCGAACATGCTAAAGAATTTTGATATCGCTTCACTTGATCCCTTTGGGGTTGAGCGTGCGCATATCGAGGCCGAAATTTCCAAACTGGCATATGACGCACGCAACCGACTGATCGCTGATCCAACAGTGACCGACGGGACAGAACGCATGTTATCAACCGAATTGGCAAATGAACTTAGCGCGCTGATTTCAAAAACCAAAGTGAACAAACGTGTCAGCGAAATCACCGAAGCCGTTCACAAAGACACGGTTTACATTTCCGTCGTTGATCGTGACCGCATGTCAGTATCCCTTATCTATTCAATTTTCCATGGTTTCGGATCAGGAATTGCGAGCCGCAAATACGGAGTTTTGTTCCAAAACCGTGGTGCAGGCTTTAACCTGATAAACGGACATCCTAACGAGTTGAAACCTGGAAAACGGCCAATGCATACGATTATTCCAGGTATGCTGCGCGAAGGAAATGGAAACGCCATGCCGCTGGGCGTGATGGGGGGACAATACCAACCCTGTGGGCATATACGCGTGCTGTCCAACCTTGTTGACTACGGTATGGATATCCAAGCCGCCCTTGATGGACCAAGAAGCTTTGCCGAAGGTGATGTTCTAAATGTTGAGCCAAGCTATGATCCAACAGTGGTTCAAGGACTATCGGACTTAGGTCATGATGTTAACCAAACCATGCCACCCATCGGTGGCGCGCAGGCCATATTGGAAAACAGTGATGGGTTCTTGGTCGGCGGCTCGGACCCACGCAAGGATGGTTGCGCAATAGGGTATTAATTCAACTGAAAATGCAGTGGATACTGTCCATCCTGAAACGGACCGAACATGTCTGGAATGTCAGGATGTTCGACGGGTTCGCCAGAATAATCTGCAACCAGGTTCTGTTCAGATACATAGGCCACATAAAAGCTATGATCATTTTCGGCCAATAAATGATAAAACGGCTGCTTCTTCGCGGGGCGGCTATCTTCTGGAATAGACTCGTACCATTCTTCTGTATTTGCAAACTCTGGATCAACATCAAACACAACACCACGAAACGGATGTTTGCGATGACGCACGATCTGGCCAAGATTATATTTTGCAAACAGCTGATTCATAGACACAATTACTCCCGAGTCCGCTAGATACTGTTTTACACCCAATTTGTCTAGGATCACATTTGTCAAAACGGGAAACAATCTGTGATCAATTGGGCGACATTCTTTGTCCAAACGTGTTAAAATTCGCACCATACGGTCTTTTGTTGGTCGTTCGCCATTATTCTGGTACCTTCACAGAATAGTGCTTTTTAAAGTCCAAGAATTTAGCTACAATGGTGCAAAATTATAAAAGCGAGAGGCGATTATGAGCAGTACCCTTCGCGCAGTTATCTTAGTTCTTCTTGTGGCTTCTTGCGGCGTTGCCCGTTATAGCCCACCAAGAAACTTGGACAATGCGTGCTCAATTTTGGCACAACGACCCGCCTTTGATCGAGCTTTCCAGGCTGTAAAGCAGAAATGGGGCGTTCCTGTTCACGTACAAATGGCGATCATACACCAAGAAAGTAGGTTCAAAGCAGACGCACGCACACCGATGAAATATATCCTTGGCGTCATCCCAACAGGTCGTCAAAGTTCCGCATTTGGATATTCACAGGCCCTAGATGGAACTTGGAAAGAATATCGTCAGACTACAGGGCGCTGGGGTGCGCGTCGCGATGACATTTATGATGCTGCTGATTTTATCGGTTGGTATTTGGCTGCTTCGAACCGAGAGCTTGGCATTTCGTTAAGCGATACGCGCAATCAGTATCTTGCCTATCACGAAGGTCGTACAGGATATAAGCGCCGTTCATATAATGCAAAACGATGGTTGTTGGATGTATCCGCCAAAGTGCGCGCACGTGGCAATACATATGAACGTCAGTTACGCAGTTGTGGACGTAGTTAAATCAATCGCGCTGCGTACGCTGCATAATTTCAAGAGACACATTAAATAAGCTTGAGCGGAGTTTTCCGCCAAGCTGCAAATCATCCAATACAAAAATTGTCTGCTCACCACTTTCGTTGAAAAGCGCCCATTGGTGCAAGTCAATCTCGGGTCCAGTGAAATAGAAATCCATTCGCCCGCGTTCTGGATGATCGGGATCCTGAACACTTAGGATCGTCGCGGTTCCATCATAATGGTGCCCAACTACCATGCGCGCATTTTCCAAATCAACACGTTTTGCCAAGACCAATCCCAGCGGCGTTTTATCCAAGGGATAATTTTGTGGCATCCCATCGCCTTGGGGATCAAAGATCGACAAAGTGTTTGACACCGCCAGAACCAATGCCGAATTTGGCGGATCATAATCAAAACGAATGCGGCCAGGGCGTTGAATGTAAATGTCGCCTGTATCCCGACTGCCATCGGCATTGATTTGATGAAACGACGATTGGGCTGTTGTCATCTTATTCAGATATTCTGACAATTGTGCCAATGACAGTTTGTCCGCAAACGCAGAGGTTGAGAATAAAAACGCTGTAAGAGCTGCGGCAATAGAAAATTTGTTCATATCATCAACATATTCAACCCCGTTTCACGATGATAGCCCCATCACGCTTTGGTGAAGAGGGGCACGAAGAAATGGGCGATTTATTGCTGTTCAGGGACAAGAATTTCTCGTTTACCCACGTGATTTGCTGCTGAAATCAAACCTTCATCTTCCATCTGTTCAACCAAGCGCGCGGCCTTGTTATATCCAATGGCCAGTTTGCGTTGAATATAGCTTGTTGAAACCTTGCGGTCTTTCAGCACGACTGCAACGGCTTGATCATACAATGCATCTTCACCTTCTGCGTTGCCACCCAATCCCAGCACCATATCAATGCCGTCTGCCTTATCGTCATCGGGCCCTTCCACAACTCCCGACTTATATTCAGGTGGACCATATGCCTTAAGGTGGTTGACGATTTCCTCGACTTCTTCATCGGAAACAAATGGTCCATGGCAACGCGTGATTTTTGAACCACCCGCCATGTATAGCATGTCACCCATACCCAAAAGCTGTTCGGCACCCATTTCACCCAAAATGGTTCGACTGTCGATTTTTGAAGTTACTTGGAACGAAATACGCGTGGGGAAGTTCGCCTTAATCGTCCCTGTAATCACGTCAACAGATGGACGTTGCGTCGCCATGATCAGGTGAATGCCAGAGGCCCGAGCCATTTGCGCAAGACGTTGAATACAGGCCTCAATTTCTTTCCCCGCGACCATCATCAAATCTGCCATTTCGTCTACAATGACGACAATATATGGCATTTTCTCTGGCTGGAATTCTTCTGTTTCAAAAACAGGATCGCCTGTTTCGTCATCGAAACCAGTCTGTATCGTACGGCTGAACATTTCGCCCTTGGACAAAGCGTCATTTACACGACTGTTATAGCCATCGATATTTCGCACGCCCATTTTGGACATCTTGCGATAGCGCTCTTCCATTTCGCCAACGACCCACTTTAGGGCAACAACCGCTTTTTTAGGATCTGTCACAACGGGCGAAAGAAGATGCGGAATGCCGTCATAAACGCTCAACTCCAACATCTTGGGGTCGATCATAATCAATCGACATTCTTCTGGTGTCAGTTTATATAGCAGTGACAAAATCATCGTGTTGATTGCAACCGATTTACCCGAACCCGTCGTCCCCGCGATCAATAGGTGAGGCATTTTCGCCAAATTGGCGACCATGGGTTCACCGCCGATATCTTTGCCTAGCGCAAGTGGTAGTTTATGGTTTCCATCGCCAAATGCACGACTGGACAAAATTTCACGCAGCACAACTTTTTCGCGGTTTTCGTTCGGCAATTCGATACCAATCACCGATCTACCTGGAACTGTCGAAACCCGTGCAGAAAGCGCGGACATGGATCGTGCAATGTCGTCTGCCAACCCAATTACTCGGCTGGCCTTAAGACCTGGCGCAGGTTCCAATTCATACATTGTGACAACGGGACCAGGGCGCACGCTGACAATTTCGCCCTTCACGCCGTAGTCATCCAAAACAGATTCCAGCAGACGTGCGTTTTCCTCTAGCGCTTCATCCGACAACACATGTCGCGAAATGCTGGTGGGATTGGTCAGAAGGTTTAGTGGAGGAAGTTCGTATTCCGCCTGACGGTCATCAAATTTCAATGCTGGCTGTGCCTCTGCCAAAGCACGTGTTGATTTCTGGATGGGTTTACGCGTTGCGGATTGCACGACCTTTTTGGGTTCAAACACTTGTGCACGATAACTCATATCGACAGGTTCGTCGATTTCGTCTTGGAACGCCTCAACCACATCTTCTGGAATCTCATGTTCACTTAGATCAGTTGGCGACTGCTCAGGCTTTTGGGGCATACGTAGTGCCATGGTTAAACGTGGTTCTACACGTTCATGCGGTGCTAACGGTTCAGACCCATCTAACACAAGTGCGTCGGGCCCACGTCCCAATCCTTTGGTCAGCGGCAACTCTTCCTCGACGGATACTGGTTCGGGCATTACGCGATTTTTGATGGCATCGGCGATACGCGAACGAATACGGTCTTCGCCAGGCGCGAGGGCCTCAGCACTAAATGTGGTTTCCACCAATTCTGGCTCTGGCAGCGTCTCTTGGCGTTTGATCAGTTTCGGCATGCGTGCAAGCAGGCTTGGTTTTTCAGGCTGCTCTTGATCGAGCACCTCTGAGATTGACCCAACAACCTCTGTCGATTGCATCTGAAAACGAGCCTCTTGTCTAACCTGAGAGGTCTGCTGAACATCTTTAACCTTAGCAAATGCACGTTCTGTTCCACGACCAACTAACGTCATAATGTGTGCATAGCTCATCACCAAACTAAAATACAAAAAACGCGCAATTGTTCGCAGTTCTTCTTTATCGAAGCCCAAGATAAAGGCTCCAACAATCATCATAAGGATCGCCGAAAGAACGGATAATAGAACGATCGCAATTTTGGCATTTATCGGAACCGCCGTCAGCAAAAATCCAACTACTGTATCCCCGAACAACCCCCCCAATCCAAAACTATGAGTCCATGTTTCATCTGGAACTAGAGTTGCGGCATAGATAGCAACCAAAGCTACGCCAATGGGCGCAAAAATTGCACGACTGGTTGCACGTTCTGAACCTATGTGCAGGGTCATACGCACACCCCACACCAAGAACATTGCTACAAGCGACCAACTGCCCCAACCCAAAATCAGGAACAAGGGAGATGCAATTGTTGCACCCATTATCCCCAGCAGGTTTTGAACAGGGGCATCAGAGGCGGAAAATGGACCTGGATCAGACGGCGAATAACTGTAAATGATCAATGCCGCGAGAACGCCGATAATCATCATCGCAATACCCAAAAGTTCAACACCCCTGCGTTCAAGCGTTTCTTGAACTGAGCTATCGATAAGTGGATCGCGACCACGTGCCTGATGATATGCCATATCTGACCTCGTTACTTATAAAGACAATCGCGCAGGCGGATTAATCCGCGCTCTGCCTCTTCTTTTGGAGCGACTAAAGCCACCCGAATATACGGAGCGCCTGGCGTCCCCTGTTCTGTTTCTTTGGATAGATAACGCCCGGGCAATACTCGCAGGCCTGTTTCCTTCCATAAGCGTAGTGTGGCCTCTTCGCCATCGCCCACATTTAACCAAAGGAAAAAACCTGCCTCGGGCGAATGATAGGCCTCTATCCCCGCAAATATTTGATCCGCCGCGTCAAATTTTTCTGAATAAAGCGCGCGGTTTTCCACCACATGTGCCTCATCCTGCCAAACGCGTGCGGAAACCGCCTGCAATGGTCCGGGCAATGGTGCACCTGAATAGGCACGCAAACGTTTCATATGCGCAATGGTTTTCGGCCCACCCGCAGCAAACCCTGAACGCAACCCTGGTAAATTTGAACGCTTAGACAGCGAATGGAAAATTACAACGCGCTCTGGGTCGGCACCCATTTCATGCGCAACCTGTAGTGCACCAACAGGCGCATCACCGCGATAGATTTCGCTGTAACATTCATCCGCAAAAATGCGAAAATCATATTTCTCCGCTAATCCAATTAAGGTTTCCAAATAAGCGCGTGATGCGATTGCGCCCTGTGGATTTGATGGAGAGCAAATATACGCAGCCACAGTTCGATTTAGCGTTTCAACAGACAAGGATGCGTAATCTGGTAAAAATCCATTTTCTGCATCAGCTGGAACAAACACTTGCTCTGCTCCGACTGAAATCGAGGCAATCATGTACACCTGATAAAATGGATTAGGGATCAGTACGATAGGCGTTTGTCCGTTTTTATGTTCGGGCAACAACGCCATTGCTGCGTTATACAAACCTTCGCGCGTGCCATTCAACGCAAGCACCTGAGTGTCCGCATCAATCCCAACCGAAAACCGCCTCTTCACCCAATCGGCAATGGCATTGCGCAGCTCAGGCGTTCCATCATTGGCAGGATAAGAATTCAATCCACCCAAACCATCACTTAAAATATCACTGACCCAAGCAGGAAAGGCGTGCTTTGGTTCGCCAATCGTCATATGTACGACATCGCCGCCTGCAGGATAATGATCCAACAGGGCGCGCAAACGCGGGAACGCATAGTCCGGAAGGTTCGAAAACCGCTCAGGGAACTCCATTCAAATCTGCCTCATATGTCGGGATCTTTGTCCCGTTTTTTATGAGGATAGCGGATGACAGCGCTTTCGTCCAGAAAAAGCAGCGTAATCATCTGTTATGTGGCGGAAATCCCTCAGCTCAGTTTACCCCAATGCCGCTTCGGCAGATAACCCAAGACGTAACAAGCGTTCCTCTTGCATGGGGTGCCCCATCAACATGACACCACAACTTGGGATTCCCGTTGGTAGTGTCAGAGCGCACAACCCCATAAGATTGCCAATGCGCGTATTGCGCAAAGCCATCAAATTTTCAGATAAATAATAATCATCATCTCTCAACAAACGCTCTATATTCGGCGGGGTGTTGGGTGCAGTTGGCAAGATAACGGCGTCAAAACCTGCAGTTTTTGACAAATATGCCACCCGCAAGCGCTCTAAATCCTGCCATGCAGCCACAAAATCGGCCGCTTTGAAGTCTGCGCCGCCACGGAACCTCTCTAAAATCGGTTCAAACATCAGATCTGGATTTGCTTCAATCTCTGCACCCCAAGTGCCATAGGCCTCGGCGGCAAATAGAATGGCCGCATGCGCAAATGATTGTTCAACTTCTGGAATGTCTATTTCAACAATCTCGGCACCCGCCTCGGTAAATTTGGCGATCGCCGTTTCAAATGCGTTTTTTGGTGCGTCGCGCAAATCGCACATCGCCACCGTTTTCAAAACAGCAAGCCGGCGTCCTTTTAAGGATGTAGGTGACAAATCAATTGGCCTGCGCCCCTCTAGTACAGCCAAAACATGTGCAGCATCTGCCACAGTTTTCGCCAATGGGCCAACCGTATCAAAACGTGCACACAACGGGACAACTCCTGTTAGACTTAGCCGGCCTGATGTTGTTTTTAGCCCCACCAAATCGTTCCAAACTGATGGAATACGCACGGAGCCCCCTGTATCCGAACCAATGGCAACAGGAGCCAACTCAAAGGCAACAGAAGCCGCAGCCCCAGATGATGACCCTCCAGAAACCGCATCTGTATCATGGATGCACGGCGATGTTGCCGTCTTTGGGTTCAACCCAAGCCCAGAAAACGCCAATTCGGACATATGTGTTTTGCCCAAACACACCGCCCCCATCGCAGTCGCATTTTTCAAAACCAGCGCATCTTCGGATGGCACACGGTTCTTTAACAGCAACGAACCCGCTTCTGTTTTGATTCCTACCGTGTCGTACAAATCTTTCCAACTGATCGGCACACCATCAAGAGGTGATCGCCGCAGTCCAAGCCGCGCGCGCTCTTCTGCATCTTTGGCTTCGGCCAATGCGCGATCCTGGGTAAGTTCCGAATAAATACGGGGAGAAAGGGGATGTGCGGTGATGGCATCTAGGTATGTTTTGGTAATTTCAATGGGGCCTAGGTCACCTTTATCAATTGCGTCACCAAGTTCCGTCGCTGTCAACTGTAAAATATCAGTCATCAATCCATCCAATCATATATTTTCTGAAAGCCTAGCGACAATCGCAACACTGGACAATGCCTCTGACAAATGCATATGTCGAAGAATGAAGAAATCCTATGATATCCTGATTATCGGCGCGGGTTTAAACGGCGCAACAATGGCGCTTGGCGCGGCACAATTTGGATTGAGTGTTGCTCTCTTTGACGCACATAAAATGAACGATCAGTTAGAAACGGGGTTTGACGGACGTTCCTATGCCCTGTCACTGACCTCTGTTCGAATGATGCGGTCCCTTGGTCTTTGGAATGCGCTAAACGATCACGCGCAACCGATACTGAATATCAAAGTTTGCGAGGGGCAATTGCCAGATGGTCCGTCCCCCTTTTTTTGCATTTTGACCACAACGAAATTGAAGAAGGCCCGATGGGTTGTATGGTGCAGGACAGATACCTGCGCCCTGTGCTTCAAGCCGCCGTCGATAAAAATGACCATATCGACTATTTCCCCAATATAAAAATTCAATCGCATCAGTGCACAGCAGAATGTGCCAACGTGACCACAGATGCAGGACAGGATTACACAGGTAAGCTTTTGATCGCGGCGGAAGGGCGTCAAAGTGCTACTGCGACCCGTGCGGGTATCCGACGCAAGGGGTGGGACTATGGACAAAGCGCATTGGTATGCGCCATTGAACATGAAAATCCCCATAACGCGACCGCCTATCAATATTTCATGCCACAAGGCCCCTTGGCTATTTTGCCACTGACAAACAATCGCTCTTCAATCGTTTGGAGTGAAACACACGAACGTGCAAACGATATTATGCAGTTGGATGATGCTGCCTATCTCTCTGTTCTGCGCCCGCGTTTTGGGGATTTTCTGGGCGATATCAAATTGGCTGGAAAACGGTATAAATACCCCCTTAGCCTAAGCATCGCAGAAGAATTCGTTAAACCACGGTTTGCGCTGATCGGCGATGCGGCGCATGGGATCCACCCCATTGCAGGCCAAGGATTAAATGCGGGATTAAAGGATATCGCGGCACTCTGCCATGTGCTGCAAGATGCCCATCATCGTGGTGAGAACATTGGGGCCATTGATGTTTTGGAACGCTATCAGGAATGGCGGCGCTTTGATGTGAATTTGTTGGCGCTGGCGACCGATGGGTTTAACAAGCTCTTCTCAAACTCAAATGCACTGCTACGCGCAGGACGTGCGCTTGGCCTTGGGATTGTCAATCAGATGCCAAAAATGCGCAGAAGTTTTATCCGAGAAGCCGCAGGCCTTGGGACAAAAGACCTGCCGTATTTGATGCGTTAGGCTGTGTCGTTAATCGAACGCGCCTGATCGACCAACATAATAGGTATGCCATCCCGAATAGGAAATGCCAATTTTGCCTTTTTAGATACCAACTCTTGGCGATCACTATCGTATTCCAATGTAGTATGAGTTGTTGGACAAATCAGCGCTTCAAGCATTCGGCGGTCAATTTGCGGTGTATCGGTCATTGGACTATATCCTCTCCCCCGCTGCGCAGGCTGTATTCGATCAGTGTGATAAGTGTTTCGCGCCGCGTGATCAGCGAAGGCGCCTCAAGCAGTGCTTGTTTATCCTCTGCTTCAAAATCCAAAAGCATCGACAATGAATTGATCAACAATTCATCCTCTGCTTCCTTCATCGCCTCCCAATCCGTGGATAGTCCGCGCCCTTCAAAATAACGCTGCAGCAATTCAAACAGGGCTTCACGGTTCAAACCCTTATCGCTTTCGTTACTCTTGCGATCTGCATCAAACCCGTCCCAAACTACATTAAATTTGCGATACGGTGTGAAACCCTCAATCTCGTCCTGCAAACGATACCGCGATACACCTGTTAGGGTAATCATGTAGCGGCCATCATCTGTTTCTGAAAACTGTGTCAAACGTCCAGCGCAACCGATGGTTTGCAGACGATCTTCACCTGCAGGCTGTATCATACCAATCAATCGACCTGGGGTTTTCATCGCATCTTCAATCATGCTGAGGTAGCGTGGTTCAAATATATGCAGGGGTAGACGAGACCGCGGCAGCAATACCGCCTTGGGCAGCGGGAAAACCGGGATACTTTCTGGAAGATCAAATGAAAACGCCATGCATGTAACCTAGCTCGTGGTTTCGTTTAAGCAAATATCATCGAGCTTAGCTTGCGTCGTCCGTTCAGGACAATTGGATCATTTGCCTTTAACGCGTCAAAAATTGTGAATAGCTGCTCTTTTGCGGCACCCTCGTTCCATTCGCGATCACGGCGGAACAGTTGCAACAATTGTTCCACTGCCTCTTCAACCTGACCTGCTGCGTGCAACGCCTGGGCATAATCAAAACGCGCTTGATGGTTGTTTTCATCTGCCTCAACCGCCGCAAGCAATTCACCCAATGGACCTGCATCCTGCGCTTGGCGTGCCAGCGCAAGCTGCGCATGCGCTGCATCAATCTCGGGCGTGTCAGAAATTTCCGCAGGCACGCCGTTCAAAACGGCCTCGGCTTGGTCCAAATCGTCTAATGCCATGTAAGCGCGTGCCAAACCGCTGTAGGAGGGTGCGCTCATTCCGTCTTCGCCCAAAATCGCCGCAAATGTCTCGGCCGCATCTGCCGCAGCACCTTCTGTCAACATCTGCTCTGCCGCCTCGATCGCATCCGACAATCCGCCATCTGCGGAACCGCCTGCCGCCTCAATCACTCGATCAACAAAGGCTTTGATCTCTGATCCTGGCAAGGCGCCTTGGAAACCATCAATCGGTTGACCCTGATAAAACGCATAGACGGTTGGGATCGACTGCACACGCATTTGGCCCGAGATCATTTGATTTTCATCAACGTTGATCTTGGCCATTTTGACGGCACCGTTCGCCTCTTTCACCGCCGCCTCAAGCGCAGGGCCAAGCGTTTTGCAAGGCCCGCACCAAGGGGCCCAAAAATCAACAATGATGGGCGTCGTTTGACTTGCGTCCACAACCGCTTCCATAAAGTTTGCTTCGCTTACGTCCTGGATCAAATCATCTGCTGGGGGTGTTGAATTTCCTAATTCTAACATCGGCACGGCCTCGTCTATAAGTGTTGCACCCTATATGGAGTTTTAATTCAGAAAATCAAAGGTCAAAACTGGCAAAAACTGGGGCGTGATCGCTGGGCTGCTCCCAACCGCGTACATGACGCAGGATACGGCTTGAATGCGCAGCGTCGGAAATATCGGGCGTCGCCCAGATGTGATCAAGGCGGCGACCTTTGTCCGCTGCATCCCAATCCTTGGCTCGGTAGGACCACCAAGAATACAGCAATCCATCTGCGATATCCTGACGGGTGACATCCACCCACTTGCCTGCTGCTTGCACTTCGGCCAAATGTTCAACTTCGATGGGGGTATGGCTGACCACTTTCAACATTTTTTTGTGGTCCCAAACATCATCTTCGCGCGGCGCAATGTTCAGATCACCAACAAGGATCGCTTTGATTGGGGTATCCGCCGCAAAATGATCCCGCATATCTGTTAGGTAGTCTAGCTTTTGACCGAACTTGATATTCTTTTCACGATTGGGTTCATCCCCACCTGCGGGAACATAAAAGTTGTGAATTGTCACACCATTTTCCAACTTTCCCGCGATATGGCGCGCGTGATCAAGGCCTGCAAATTCATAACGGCCCACTTCGACAATAGGTGTTTTGGAAAAAATCGCGACCCCATTGTATCCCTTTTGACCGTTTGCAACAAAATGCGGATACCCCAGTTCGGCAAATTCATCCGTTGGCATTTTATCCACGGGGGATTTACATTCCTGTAAGCATAAAACATCTGGTCCCTCTTCTCGCATCAGATCCATAACCAAGTTTTTCCGTAATCGAACCGAATTGATGTTCCATGTGGCAAGGGTAAATGTCACGCCGCGCTCCTGTTTGCAGTTGATATACAGACATATGATAAACGCGACGCTAAATGCAATCAGCTGTTATATGAGACGACTTCAATCTCTAGCCCCGTGTCGTCATAGAAATAAAATCTACGCCCGCGTTCATAATTTGCATGCATGCGCGGTTCAAATCCAACCGACCTTACGCGTTTTTCGATTTCATCCAGATCAACAACAACAATCCCAACATGATTGACGTGTCCTGACATCGCATAAGATCGCTAATAGGGGGCAATTTTTAGTCCTGGTTTATAGATTGCTATATAAGAATCAGTATCCCCAATATGAATGCTGTATCCATTATCTTGGGTCTCTCCCTCCCATCGGATCGACCAATTAAAGACTTTTTGCATCCAAGTTGCTGTTTTTCGTGGGTTAGGGCTTGTCACGTTAACGTGTTCTAAACAAATATATATAGTGTCGATCATTTTAATTTTATGACCGACTACGTTTATAGAAGCTCAAGTATACTTTAGATCAAGGCCTTTTTTACTGTCAGAAATTTCCATTGGAGCGATATCGCATCGTACAGGGCTACCTGTATCAACGATCCGTTTTTATGATGATAACGGATTAATTCAGTCAAATCGAAATGGGGGTGGCCATCAGCGATTTGAGCGCGCGCAAATTCGACGAGTCAGCTTTATCATAGCGGCACAAAAATTTGGCTACACCTTGCCCTAGATAAAAGAGCTGCTGGATTCTTTACCAAACGAACGCACACCGACTGCCGAAGATTAGGAGCAACTGTTGGAAAAGTTTCGGGAAAGTCTGGATGAGAAAATCGAGAAACTACAAAAACTGCGTGACACGCTATCGGACTGCATTGGGTGCGGGTGTTTATCATTGAAAAGCTGTGGGCTCTATAATCCCCAAGATATCATGGGTCAGGATGGACCCGGACCGCGGCGGCTGGATCTATAAAAAAAGATCCGAGCAAAGCTCGGGTCAGTCCAACAGGGAGGAAGCATATCTATGCCCGGATATGCACGGGATTCGTCTCGTCTTACAACTTAGATTACGTCAACATACTAGCAAATATTATGCGTTTCGTTAACGCCACCTTTCATCATGAGACTAATTTGTAACCCCCAGATTCGGTCACAAGAAGGCGCGCTTGTGACGGATCTGGTTCTATTTTCTGACGCAAACGATAAATGTGCGTCTCTAACGTGTGCGTGGTGACACCTGCATTATAGCCCCAAACTTCGTGCAAAAGTTGCTCTCTTGGAACCACACCTTCGGTTGAACGATGCAAGAATTTCAATATATTAGTCTCTTTTTCCGTCAAACGTACTTTTTTGCCATCCTCAGTTGTCAACACTTTGGCGCTTGGCTTAAAGACATATGGACCGATTGCAAATGTGGCATCCTCAGATTGTTCATGCTGTCGTAATTGGGCGCGAATACGCGCCAACAAAACGGGAAACTTAAACGGTTTCGTGACATAATCATTGGCACCGGCATCAAGCCCAAGGATCGTATCCGAATCCGTGTCATGCCCCGTCAGCATAATGATGGGCGCTTTTACACCCTGCTTTCGCATCCATTTGCACAGCTCGCGACCATCTGTATCGGGCAGACCGACGTCCAACATGATCAAATCGTAATCCGCACCTTTCGCGTGGACTTGTGCCTCTTGACCATTTGCCGCTTCTGCGACTTCAAACTCATCCAATAAGATCAACTGTTCAGCCAAAGCTTCGCGCAGATCATCGTCATCATCAACAAGTAAGATATTTTTCAACTGTGCCATCATAAACTCCTGTTGCGTCAAAGATGGCGGTGCAATTTCTGTTTCACAAGGTTGCGACCCCTGATTTCACATCAAAGTGTCGAAAAGCATGATTTTTTGAAACATTTCACTTATGAAATGAAACATTCGCCCGTTCCCCTTGCCCCAATTTACAGCTACACCATTGGCATGAGCATCTTTGGCCTAGATATAAAACAAAAGCTTGCCCGCGCGCGCGCCGATCTGCGCATGGGTGCGCCAGTCGTTGTTGTTGGGACATCGGCCAGTGTTATTTATTCCGCCGAAGTGATTGACCAATTACGCTTCAACAGTTTTCGGGACCATTTCAATTATGGGCGATTGATCATCACTGCCCGCCGTGCAGAAACGTTGAAAGTCGCATGTTATGATGGCGATTTTGCGCAAATTTCGATCACCGCTGACCGTGACCTGCGCTGGGTGAAATCCGTCGCCGATCCATCGCGTGATTTGTCCGCTGGCCCTTTAGGCCCGTTTCAGGTTCTGCGCGACAGTGCAATTGGTGAGGAATGTGCCGCGCTTGCCCTTTTGAAATCGGCAGAACTGCTGCCAGCGGCGATCTTAGGTGAAATCAAAAATCCTGCAGAATTTGCCAATGAAAACGGGCTTAGCCTTCTGCATTCAGCGGATATTGATGCTTTGGTGCAGTCGCATCCGCATTTCGCAGATATGATTGCCGCGCGCCTGCCAACGCAAAACAGTGATCAGGGGCGTCTGCATGTGTTCCGCCCGCCAACCGCGGATCAGGAACATTATGCCATGGAAATTGGCCGTCCTGATCGTGCAAAACCCGTTTTGGTGCGCCTGCATTCCGCCTGCTTTACAGGCGACGTTTTGGGCAGTCTGAAATGTGATTGCGGCCCACAGTTACGCAGTGCGCTATCGCAGATGGGAACCGAGGGTCAGGGCGTTTTGCTCTATCTGAACCAAGAGGGGCGCGGCATCGGTTTAACAAACAAAATGCGCGCCTATGCGCTGCAGGACAAAGGGTTTGACACGGTTGAGGCCAATCATCGCCTGGGGTTTGAGGATGACGAACGCGATTTCCGCATCGGTGCAGCGCTGCTGCGTGAAATGGGTATTTCCCAAATCCGCCTAATGACAAATAACCCCAAGAAAATCGAAATGATGGAAAAACAGGGGATTAAGGTTGTTAAACGCGTCCCTCTAAGGGTTGGCGAAGGGGCGGAAAACCGTGCCTACCTTGCGACCAAGGCGGCAAAATCAGGCCATTTATTGTAATGGATATGGTGTTAACACCCCGTGGGCTGCGCATGGGAAACCGCATCTTGCCCTGTTCTATTGGAAGCGGCGGCCTGACCCAGCATAAGCGCGAAGGGGATGGCGCCATACCTGTTGGAACACACAGGATTGTTGGCATGCTTTATCGTTGTGATCGCATGGCGCGTCCCACAGATTGGGCCATACCGATCAAACCGTTTGATGTGTGGTCGGACGATGTGCGCGATGTTGATTACAATATGATGGTACGTGCGCCGCACCCCTATTCGCACGAAAAAATGCGCCGCGCCGATCCGATGTATGATCTGGTGATTTTAACCGATTGGAATTGGCCCTATCCAGACAAGGGCGCTGGATCTGCCATTTTTGTCCACGAATGGCGCCGCCCGCATGCCCCAACTGCGGGATGTATCGGCCTGAGCCGCGCGAATTTATTATGGGGCGCACAACGGATTCGTTATGAAACGCGGCTGATTATCCCGCCGCTGGCGCCCGCGCTCCGAAAATAGCGGATCCAACGCGAATATGCGTTGCGCCAAATTGGATCGCCTTTTCAAAATCATCCGACATTCCCATGGACAGGCCAGCCAATCCGTTGCGTTCGGCCATCTTGGCCAATAGCGCGAAATGCAAACTTGCCTCTTCCTGGACTGGGGGAATACACATCAACCCTTTAACGACCAATTCCAACTCTCGACATTCGGCCACAAACGCATCTGTTTCCGAAGGAAGGACACCTGCCTTTTGCGGCTCTTCCCCTATATTCACCTGAATGAAAATATCTGGTGATGCGCCCCGTTCCTGCGCAAGCTTAGCCAGCGTTATAGCCAGTTTTGGACGATCTACAGAATGTATTGTTCCAAACAATTCAACGGCCTGTCGTGCCTTATTGGTTTGCAAAGGGCCAATAAGGTGCAGATCCATTTCTCCAAAGTTTTGTTGAAAATCCGGCCATTTGCCTAGCGCCTCCTGGACACGGTTTTCTCCAAACGTTTTATGGCCTGTTTCCAAAACAGCTTGCACACGTTCGTTGGGCTGGACTTTTGATACCGCGATTAACGAAATGTCATCGCCACTACGCCCCGCATCTGTGGCGGCATTGTTGATACGTGTTTTGATTTCTTGGATCGACATTTTACATACCCCTTCAATCTCGAATTAGGTTTAACAGTCAAAGGTTTCAACCTAAACAATGCTGCATGCCCATGATTGTCGGATACACGCGTTCCTTATAACTGTATCAACGCCTACAGAAAACAGTTGTGGTTCTTATGAGAATTTAAGGTTTCCCTGGCGCTCGATTTGTGTGTACTGATCACTTTTCGGATTCTAAATGTGTACCGAACTAAATTGAATATTAGCTCAAAACCCATAGGGAAAATGTATCGCACCTTTCCATGCAGTCATCTTCATTTATATTTACGATGGCTTGATACCCTTATTCCAAAGTTTTCATTTATGTGGCTTTACTAACGTGATGTTCTCCTCTTGATTGATTTTTAGGTCCGTTTCGGGAAATGACTTTTATATGAAAACAAGTTTATATGACGGGCACCGAGACCGCATGAACACTTGCATCATCGATAGCTAATTCAAACGCACCAACACTAAAACTATTCCAGCAGATATTAAACGGA
This sequence comes from Rhodobacteraceae bacterium HIMB11, assembly GCA_000472185.1. Classification (GTDB taxonomy): domain Bacteria; phylum Pseudomonadota; class Alphaproteobacteria; order Rhodobacterales; family Rhodobacteraceae; genus HIMB11. The sequence continues at coordinate 120,683 of AVDB01000008.1, forward strand.
TGGGATTACTTACGCTCTGTCCTGTGCTTACTTTTTAAAACAATAAAGCGCTGCTCCGAAGCAACGCTTTATTGTGCATTTCATAATGTAATTATCTTTGTTCAATTCACAATTATAGCTTTTGTGAAGTTGGTTCTGGTGCAACCATTGTGTTAGCTGGCTCTGTTGTTGGTGCTGAACATGCTGCAACTGTTAGTGCAAGCACCAAACCCATTACTACTTTTTTCATAATCTATCCTTTCTCAGTGTTACACATTATATCTACGCCGATCATACATTGCTTATTCAAGTTCACAACAATAAAAAGCGCTGCACCGGCAACGCTTTCTTATAGTTCATGTGAGCAACAGTGTTGCTCAGTTCACCATTACAACTTTTGTGAAGTTGGTTCTGGTGTAACCATTGTGTTCGCTGGCTCTGTTGTTGGCGCTGAACACGCTGCAACTGTTAGAGCAAGTACCAAACCTACGACGACTTTTTTCATAGTATGTCCTTTCATCGCTGAGATGATAGATGTTGTGCTTTACGCAAAAGAGCGGCACCGTAGCACCGCTCTCTCATATCACGTGCTAATCAAGTGATTAGAATGCGAAGTTGATACCAATTGCTTGGAAATCTTCTGAGCCGTTTGCAGCTGCACCGTTCACCATGACTGCGAACAAGTCCGCGCCGCCACCTAGGTCATAGCCCGCTTTCAATGTTGACTTGTCTGCTTCGTCAAGAGCGAATGACGCTGTCAAAGCGCCAGCAGAGTACGCGATAGATGCGTCCCAGTGATCGCCAACGCTTGAGCCAGCTGTCTCTGTGTTTTTCGCTGTGTATGCGACAGTGATTGAGTCCATCACGGTTGAGAAGCCGATTGCTGTTACAGTTTCAACGCCATCTTTGTCGTCTGATGAAGCTGTGATTGTTGTGTCACCCATTTTGTATGTGACTGTCGCTTTCATCGCGTCAGTGTTGATGACGCCGTCAGCAGAATCTGAACCAACAATAGCGATTGTCATGTCGCCCATTGTGTAACCCAAGCTGTATGAGCTGCCGCCCGCTACAGTTGTATCGTCGCCACCGATGTTACCTGTCAATGCGAAGGATACATCACCCATTGAGCCAGCAACACCTAGGTTACCTGAGTTCTTGTCACCGTTGTAAAGGTCAGCAACGCCAGTGCTGTCCGCGGTGATTGTGTAACCTTCGTAACCGATTGTTAGTGAAGGAGCAGCACCTGCTGACCATACATTGTTTTCGTCGCCATCATAGTGATCGCCGTCAACCATGTTACCTGAGTCATAACCGATTGCTGTTGACATTGTCATGCCGTTATCAGCTGTCATTGACATAGACAAGTTTAGGTCAAGGTGTGTTTCAAGCGCCATGTCAGCGTTGCCAGTTGCGCCTGCACTTACTTGTGCTTTACCGCTCATTGATACTTCTGCAGCTGCTACGCCAGCAGTCACTACCAATGCTGTTGTTGTTAGAAGAACTTTTTTCATGATTCTTTCCCGTGTTTTCAGTGTTTCGTTCGCACGCAGTTAACGAGTCACTGCGCGCTCACCAAGTGTGTCGCCCATTTGACGGGCTTAATTCAAGCATGATGAGCCAAAACAATCGTCACAAACACTTCTGTGGTGCAAGTTTGCCACAGTACCTTGCTTCGGTTCAATAAAGATACAACCCTTTAAATTCAAATTGTTTTGGGGGCACTTGCTCCAGATGCTATGTTCCGCTAATCAATCGGCAATGTAGAGGATATTATCAAATGCGCAGTGGAAAATTCGCCTCAATCTTGATCGCAACGCTGACTATCTCGGCCTGCTCCGAAACAAAGTTATTTAAAAACATCGGTGAAGATAAACCCGCAACGTTGAGTGCAGTCGCATCAGAGGATGAGCGCCGATCAACAATTTGGGACGCTTTAAACGCAGATAATGCATCAACTCCCGTGAAAGTGAACCGCTACATTTGGCAAGCTTCCCTTGAAGTACTCGATTTTATGCCCGTTGAGACCATCGATCCTTTCTCCGGCATTATTGTGATGGGCTACGGCACCCCGCCCGGAGGCAGAACAGCGTATCGTGCAACTGTACACGTCAGTGAGCCAGCTCTAGACGCAAGAACACTTCGGATCGCTCTCGCTACAAAAAATGGGCCAGCTGATGTGAAAACAATGCGCGCACTGGAAGATGCCGTCTTGTCTCGTGCGCGCCAAATTCGCGAAGCCGACTCCATGTTCTGAACCCCGCTCGGGGTAACAATGAGGATTGTGTATGGGATTGGGTCAACAGATAGAGCAGATCTCAACGTCCTAAATCGAGTACAATTGGCTATGGACGCCAACTATACTTATAAGTATCAGTGCTTAAAATTCAAACGATCTGGGAACATTTTGATGTCGCGATACGAGGCAACGCAAATCGAAGCAAAATGGCAAGCAGCTTGGGACAGCGCAAATGTGTTTGAGGCCAAACGGGATGAGACGAAGCCAAAATATTACGTTTTGGAAATGTTCCCATACCCTTCCGGACGAATCCACATGGGTCACGTTCGCAACTACACCATGGGCGATGTGATCGCGCGCTACAAAATAGCTACGGGCCACAATGTTTTGCATCCTATGGGGTGGGACGCGTTCGGGATGCCAGCAGAAAATGCCGCAATGGCAATTGGTGGTCATCCCAAAGAGTGGACCTATTCCAACATCGCAACCATGAAAGATCAGATGAAGCCGCTGGGGCTTTCAATTGATTGGAGCCGTGAGTTCGCCACTTGCGATCCCGAATATTATGGCCAACAACAAGCATTGTTCCTGGATTTCCTCGAACAAGGGTTGGTTTATCGCAAAAACGCTGTGGTCAACTGGGACCCAGTAGACATGACCGTCTTGGCTAATGAACAGGTTGAAAATGGCCGCGGCTGGCGTTCTGGCGCAATTGTCGAACGCAAAGAGCTAACACAATGGTTCTTTAAGATTTCAGAGCATGCCGAGGATTTGCTGGGCGCGATTGACAGTTTGGATGACTGGCCCGCCAAAGTGAAATTGATGCAGCAAAACTGGATCGGTAAATCGCGCGGTTTGGAATTTGCATTTGATCTGATCGATGGTCCAGTCGGGCATGAGGACATCGCCGTTTACACAACACGTCCCGATACATTATTAGGTGCGTCCTTTGTGGGTATTTCAGCGGATCACCCATTGGCACGTCAATTGGAAAAATCGAACCCAGATGTTGAAGCGTTCAACAAAGAATGCCGTCAGATGTCTACATCTGAAGCCGACATGGAAAAGGCCGAGAAAAAGGGCTACGATACAGGTCTACGGGTACGTCATCCGCTAAACCCTGATTGGGAATTGCCTGTTTGGATCGCAAATTTCATTCTAATGGATTATGGAACGGGCGCGATCTTCGCATGTCCCGCACACGACCAGCGCGATTTGGATTTCGCACGTAAATATGATCTGCCTGTAACAGACACTTTCTATGCTTTGGACGATGAGACACCCGTTGAAAACACGGCCTTCGTTCCCGCAAAATCTGAAAAAGTAAAGTGGGTCAACCACTTTGCAGGTCTTGATGTTGCAACAGGGGATCAAGCCATCGCAGCCACGATCGAATTTGCAGAAAACGCAGGTTGGGGCAAAGGTGTCACAAAATTTCGTCTGCGCGATTGGGGGCTAAGCCGTCAACGGTATTGGGGATGTCCAATTCCTGTGGTCCATTGTGACAGCTGTGGCGTTGTCCCAGAAAAAAAGGAAAATTTACCCATCCGTTTGCCTGATGATGTCAGCTTTGACAAACCAGGCAATCCGCTTGATCGCCATCCAACGTGGCGCCAATGTGCCTGCCCCTCTTGCGGTCAGTATGCGCTGCGCGAAACGGACACAATGGACACATTCGTGGACAGTTCATGGTATTTTGCACGCTTTACTTCCCCACTTGCAGACAAGCCAACGAATACAGATGATATCGCCTATTGGATGAATGTGGATCAATATATTGGCGGCATCGAACACGCGATTTTGCATCTTCTCTACTCGCGCTTTTTCGCGCGTGCGATGCAAATCTGCGGCCATTTGCCCCAAAGTGCGGTTGAACCCTTCAACGCGCTCTTCACCCAAGGCATGGTGACCCACGCAATCTATAAACGTGATGGTCAGGATGGTCGTCCCGTTTACTATTTCCCTGAACAGGTCGAACTGCGCGAGGGTAAGGCCTATTTGATTGAAGATGGATCAGAGGTGGACATCATTCCATCCGCGAAAATGTCAAAGTCAAAAAACAACGTGGTTGACCCGCTGGCGATTATTGCCGCCTTTGGTGCCGATACAGCCCGTTGGTTTGTTTTGTCCGACAGCCCGCCCGAACGTGACGTGGAATGGACCGCATCAGGCGCAGAGGCGGCTGCAAAACATTTGGGTCGCGTATATCGACTTGCCTTAGACTGTGCAGGTTCTGATATCTCGGCAAATGACGAAGATAAGGTATTGCTGAAGGAAACGCACAAGGCGATCCACGATATCACGCAAGGCATTGAAAGTTTTGGATTTAATGCGGCGATTGCGCGTCTTTATGGATTTACAAACACCGTTGCGAAATCCAAGGCAGGATCTGAAACCAAGGCCATGGCCATGCGCACCCTTGCACAAATGATGGCCCCCATGACCCCACATTTGGCCGAAGAAGTTTGGTCCAGGTTGGGCGGTGAAGGTTTGGTCATCAACGCATCATGGCCCAAGGCCGATCCCGCGTTGCTGGTCGATGACGCAGTGACGATGCCGATCCAAGTCAACGGAAAACGACGCGCGGAAATCAGCGTGGCCAAAGACATGCCAAAAGAAGAGGTTGAAAAACTTGCTCTTGCGCAGGATGCTGTGGTGCGGGCGCTTGACGGGGCAAGCCCCAAGAAGGTGATCGTTGTCCCCGGACGGATCGTGAATGTGGTTATCTAACCGAAGAATTTTTTTAGCTTTTGGTGGCGCATTTTTAGCGGGCTGCGCGTTGCAGCCTGCAAATCAATTGCAGTCGGTTGATCAATTATTATCGTCAATCACGCTGGAAACTCCGCGCGACCGACGGTCATTTTATTTTCGAAACGCACTTGAGGAACGTTTGGGATCGTCCGATCCTGTGCCCCGATATGGCCTGTCCTACAAACTTAGCACAGCAGCGTCGCGGTCTGCGATCGCACCAGATGGCCGTTCATTGCGACAACAAGTTGAAGGTACGGTAACATTCATGCTGCGTGATCTGACAAATAATGCGGTCGTCCATACCCAAAACAGGCGCGCGTTTGTGGGGTATTCCACCAACGGATCATCCGCCGCCACCCAAGCCGCCGCACGAGACGCAGAACGCCGGTTGATGCAGCAATTGGCGGATGAGGTTATTCGTGATTTTATGTTCTATGGTGCGGCATGAAGCTGAATGGGCGCGACATATCAGCATTGGTTGCAAAACCCGATGATCGCACGCCCGCGGTTTTGTTTTATGGCGCGGATGCCATGCGTGTTGCACTAAAGCGTGAAGAATATTTGAAAAACTTACTTGGCCCAAATGCCGACGAAGAAATGCGGTTTGCCCGCTTTAGCGCGAGCGAACTTAAAAAAGAACCCGCCATGTTGCAGGATGCCTTAAAGGCCCAAGGGTTTTTTCCAGGGCAACGTGCTGTGTTCATCGAAGAGGCGGCTGATGCCGTATCCAAAATCGTGATGGATGGGATCGCCGCATGGGAACAAGGCGATGCAACCATCGTTGTGACCGCAGGTCAGCTAAAGCCAAGCTCATCCCTGCGAAAGGGATTTGAAGGACACAGCAGCGCGAAGTGCGCCCCAATCTATGTCAATCCCCCAACCCGCGCTGAAATTGAGGCTGACTTGAAAAAAGCGGGCCTCGCGCACGTTCCAATGGATGCGATGGATATACTGAACGCATTAGCGCGTGATTTGGAGCCGGGTGATTTTCGCCAGACGCTGGAAAAACTAGCGCTCTATAAATATGGGGATGATACGGCCGTCAGCACGCAGGATATCGAAGCCTGTGCTCCAACCTCTGCCGAAGCCGAACTGGATGATATTCTAAACATTGTCGCCAGCGGACGTGCGGACCAAATTGGACCCGTGATGAAGCGGCTAAAGGATCAGGGGATGCAACCCGTCCCCCTAACCATTGGTGCCGCGCGTCATTTCAAAACACTGTTTTCTGCGGCATCTGATCCAGGTGGTGCGGCAAACGGGGTTGGGAAACTGCGCCCCCCTGTCTATGGGCCAAGGCGTGATATGATCGTACGTCAGGCGCAGCATTGGGGCGGACGAAAGTTACAGGAAGCCCTGACCGTTTTAACTGATCTGGATTTGCAACTACGGTCAGCCGGGCAACGCGCCCCCGCGATGGAATTGGTCGAACGCAGCCTGATCCGTTTGGCCATGATGGCGCGGCGGTAGTCCACAATCACCAATACAGTGTCGGTTGGAAACAACACCGCAACAAATCACGCAAACACCGACGTTATACCGACGTGCGTTTTTGGCATGAAAAAACCCGCCACAGGACCGTGTAGCGGGTTCAAATTTTTACCTGTTCAGGGAATTAATTATTGGCGTTGAGGCCAATATCACCACCCATCGCCACCATGTCGGACAACAGTTTAGCTGCGTCATCAACTGGGCCAGGTTCATTCACAAAAACCTCTTTCGCAGTGTTCAAAGCGGCGCGTGCCTCTTCAAGAATTGCGTCAAATGTTTCCTGTGTCATTTCCTCGCGTGGCAAGGCACGTTCGGCCAAAACAGATAGGTTCTCACCGATTTCAGCGAAGCCGCCGGTGACAACATATTCTTGTGTTCCGCCTGTGCTTTCGACACGCAAAATGCCTGGGCGTAGCGTGGTGATCAGAGGCGAATGACCTGGCATAGCCGTCATATCACCATCCGCACCTGGGATTTGAACCGACGTCACTTCGAGCGACGCAACGCGACGCTCTGGACTGACTAGGTCAAATTGCATTGTGTCTGCCATTTAGGCCTCCTTTAGGCCGCGTCTGCCGCCATTTTTTCGGCTTTTGCGATCACTTCGTTGATGCCACCAACCATGTAGAAGGCACCTTCTGGCAAGTGGTCATACTCACCAGCAACAACCGCTTTGAACGATGAGATTGTGTCATCGAGTGGAACCTGAACACCGTCAGAGCCTGTGAACACTTTCGCAACGTCGAATGGCTGTGACAAGAAACGCTGGATCTTACGTGCACGTGCAACTGTCAGTTTGTCTTCTTCTGACAATTCGTCCATGCCCAAGATCGCGATGATGTCTTGAAGTGATTTGTAGCGCTGCAAGATACCTTGAACAGAACGCGCAACTTCATAGTGCTCTTCACCAACAACAGATGGGTCCATGAGACGTGATGACGAATCAAGTGGATCAACCGCAGGGTAGATACCAAGTTCTGAAATCGCACGTGACAAAACTGTTGTCGCATCCAAGTGCGCAAATGTTGTCGCAGGCGCCGGGTCAGTAAGGTCATCCGCTGGAACGTAAACCGCCTGGATCGATGTAATCGAACCGTTTTTGGTTGATGTAATACGTTCCTGCATCGCACCCATGTCTGTCGCCAATGTTGGCTGGTAACCCACGGCTGATGGGATACGACCCAATAGAGCAGATACCTCAGAACCCGCCTGAGTAAAGCGGAAGATGTTGTCAACAAAGAACAAAACGTCTGTACCTGACTGGTCACGGAACTGTTCCGCCAATGTCAAACCTGTCAATGCAACACGTGCACGCGCTCCGGGAGGTTCGTTCATCTGACCGTAAACAAGCGCCACCTGAGAGTCAGATAGGTTATCAGGCTTAATAACGTTTGATTCGATCATTTCGTGGTAAAGGTCGTTACCTTCACGTGTACGCTCGCCCACACCCGCGAAAACGGAGAAGCCAGAGTGCACTTTCGCGATGTTGTTGATCAATTCCATGATCAAAACGGTTTTACCAACACCCGCACCACCGAATAGACCAATCTTACCACCTTTGGCGTACGGCGCCAAAAGGTCGATAACCTTAATACCAGTTACCAAGATTTCTGATTCAGTTGATTGTTCGTTGAACTCAGGCGCTGGTTGGTGAATTGCGCGTGTTTCATCCGCACTCACTGGGCCTTTTTCGTCGATTGGTTCACCAACAACGTTCAAAATACGTCCCAATGTCGCGTTTCCAACTGGAACTGAGATTGGTCCACCAGTGTCTGCCACCGCTTGGCCACGAACAAGACCTTCGGTCGCGTCCATCGCGATAGTACGTACAGTGTTTTCACCTAGGTGCTGGGCAACTTCCAGAACCAGTGTCTTACCGTTGTTATCCGTGGTTAGCGCATTCAAGATCTCTGGTAGGTGATCATCGAACTGCACGTCCACAACGGCGCCGATCACCTGAGTGATTTTGCCTTTTGCGTTTGCCATAGTTTCGTCTCCGGTTCTTAGAGCGCTTCTGCGCCCGAGATGATTTCAATAAGCTCGTTGGTAATGACAGCCTGACGCGAGCGGTTGTATTCAATTGTCAGTTTGTCAATCATGTCACCCGCGTTGCGGGTCGCGTTGTCCATCGCAGACATCCGTGCACCTTGCTCGGATGCGCCATTTTCCAGCAATGCCGAAAAAATCTGCGTTGCTACACCACGTGGAAGAAGATCGGCCAAGATGGCCTCTTCGTCTGGTTCGTAGTCATATAGCGTTGCAGTGGCATCACCCTCGATCGCTTCAAACGACGCTGGGATGATTTGCTGTGCTGTTGGCACTTGGCTCACGACGTTGATGAAGCGCGCATAGAAAATGGTTGCTACGTCGAATTCTCCTGCCTCGAAGCGAGACAGGACGCCTTTTGCGATATCTTGCGCGTTTGAATAACCAATGCGCTTAACTTCAGATAGATCAACATGTTCAATGTAGTGATCGCCAAGGTCGCGCTTCATGCTGTCGCGGCCCTTTTTGCCTACTGTGATGATCTTGACTGTTTTGCCCGCAGCAACAAGTTCCGCTGCGTGCTGTTTTGCAAGTTTTGCGATGTTCGAGTTAAAGCCACCGCACAGACCACGTTCCGCTGTCATGACGACAAGCAGGTGGGTCTGATCTGATCCCGTACCACGGAGCAGCATCGGCGCAGAGTCCGAACCGCCGACTGATGCCGCAAGTGATCCCAATACCGCGTTAAAACGCTCTGCATAGGGACGACCGGCCTCAGCTGCTTCTTGAGCGCGGCGCAATTTTGCGGCCGCGACCATCTGCATGGCTTTGGTGATCTTACGAGTGTTCTTAACACTCTCGATCCGGTTTTTTAAGTCCTTCAGACTTGGCATAGCCTCGTCCCCTTATGCGAAATCTGCTGCGAATTCATCCAACGCGGCGCGGATTTTTGTCTCAGCTTCGCCTTTGATTTTTGGATCTTCGTTTGTGATGTAGTCCAATAGGTCCGCATGCTTGCCGCGTAGGTGCGCCAATAGGCCTGCTTCGAAACGACCAACTTGGTTTACTTCAACACTGTCTAGGTATCCGTTCGTACCCGCGAAAATCAAACATACGATTTCAGCGTTTGTCAAAGGCGAGTACTGTGGCTGTTTCATAAGCTCGGTTAGGCGCGCACCACGGTTCAACAACTGTTGTGTTGCTGCGTCTAGGTCTGAACCAAACTGAGCGAAGGCCGCCATTTCACGATACTGAGCAAGTGACAGTTTAACTGGACCCGCAACGGATTTCATCGCGTTTGTTTGCGCAGATGAACCAACACGAGAAACAGATAGACCTGTGTTCACCGCTGGGCGGATACCTTGGTAGAACAATTCTGTTTCCAAGAAGATCTGACCGTCTGTAATCGAAATCACGTTTGTTGGAATAAACGCAGAAACGTCGCCGCCCTGTGTTTCAATGATTGGCAGCGCCGTCAATGAACCTGCGCCGTGATCTTCGTTCAACTTCGCTGAACGTTCTAGCAGACGTGAGTGAAGATAGAAAACGTCGCCTGGATACGCTTCACGTCCAGGAGGACGACGAAGTAGAAGTGACATCTGACGATATGAAACAGCTTGCTTGGAGAGGTCATCATAAATGATCAGTGCGTGCTTGCCGTTGTCACGGAAATATTCCGCCATTGCTGTCGCCGCATATGGCGCCAAGAACTGCATAGGTGCAGGGTCAGAGGCAGTCGCTGCAACAACAACTGAATACTCAATCGCGCCGCTTTCTTCTAGCTTCTTCACCAACTGTGCAACTGTTGAACGCTTTTGGCCAACCGCGACGTAGATACAGTAAAGCTTTTTGCTGTCGTCATCTCCAGCTGCTTCGTTGTATGTTTTTTGGTTTAGGATGGTGTCCAATGCCACGGCTGTTTTACCAGTTTGGCGGTCACCAATGATCAATTCACGCTGGCCGCGACCAATCGGGATCATCGCGTCAACTGATTTCAGACCAGTCGCCATTGGTTCGTGAACAGATTTACGTGGAATGATGCCTGGCGCCTTTACGTCAGCAACGCGGCGCTCTGATGCGTCGATTGCACCTTTGCCGTCTAGTGGGTTGCCAAGACCGTCAACAACACGACCCAATAGGCCCATGCCCGCAGGAACGTCCACGATTGAATTTGTACGCTTAACGACGTCGCCTTCCTTAATATCGCGGTCAGAACCAAAGATAACGACACCAACGTTGTCGCTTTCTAGGTTCAACGCCATACCTTGGATGTTGCCAGGAAATTCAACCATTTCACCAGCTTGTACGTTGTCTAGACCGTGCACACGCGCGATACCGTCACCAACGGACAATACGCGACCGACTTCGGCCACTTCGGCTTCTTGGCCAAAGTTCTTGATCTGGTCCTTAAGGATCGCAGAAATTTCGGCTGCTTGGATACCCATTTATCCGACCTCTTTCATTACATTCTGAAGGGAATTTAGTTTGGAGCGGATCGACGTGTCGATCATTTGAGAGCCCACTTTAACGACAAGACCACCGATGAGGGCTTCATCAACAGACGCGTCGATATTCACATCTTTGCCAATGCGCGCTTTGATCACTTTGGCCAATTTGTCAATCTGCGTTTTCGTCATCGCTTTGGCCGAGATCACTTCGGCGGTTACTTCGCCTTTTTCTTCGGCGATCAATGCACGCAGTTGACCAGTCAATGCTGGCAATACGAACAAGCGACGCTTTGTGGCCATCAGTGCCAATGCATTGGCAAGTGTTGGCATAAGTTTCATTTTTGCGGCTACGGCTGAAATGGCTGCACCTTGTTCTTCACGCGAATAAACAGGTGAGTTGATCAGGTCGTTCAGCTCAGGGCTTGCTTCAAGCGCTGCGCTTAGCTCCGCGACGTTTTTCTCTAATGTGGCTAGTCCCGACTCATCTTTGGCGAGGTCAAAGATTGCTGTCGCGTATCGCGCGGCGATGCCGGAAGAGATCGAAGTTGGTTCGGACACGTCCACCCTTTCGATGTTTGTCCCAAATGGCGGTACACCAAAGTACACATTCAGGATAGTTTCAGTAATTTGCCCTATGCAAAACAGTAATCCGTCGCGGATTTAGCAGAGCATTCCCAACCAAGCAACATTTATAGCAAAGTTTTTTTTTACCTCTTTTCCTTAGAAAAAAGGGGTTTAGCCAAAGTGCGACCATCTGCGCCTATAAAATTGACGGATTTTGACCTCTAAATCCAAGATTTAGCCGAATCTTACCGGGAAATTCAAGGCTATCACCGTCTTGGGGAAATCACTGGTTTGGCCTGCTTTGCGCCCAACCCAGAAAGCACACCCAAATGTTTAGAGGCCGCATTCATGACAGGTGTTCCTGTTTTATGGTTGGCACGCTTGCTGGCCTCGACCATAATCAACCCACCTGCAGCAAATGGCAATCGCGGACCGATGGTTTCAAAAAACGGCGCTGTTTTTTGCCAGCTTCTGTTATGCGATGGCAGAGCGAACAACGTCGTTGAATGTCGTTCAGGTGAAAAACCATTTACACGCAGCTGCGTTTCCAACTGCCCCAATGAATAGGGTCGCCCAAACCCAAATGGCGTCGCATCGGTGCGCGACCATATCCCTGCCCGATTTGGCACGATGAACAACACCCGCCCCCCCGGCCCAAGAACGCGGCGCGCTTCTTCAAACATATAAGCGGGATGTTCACAGTTTTCTAAGCCATGGAACAATACCAGTCGATCAACATGCCCCGTTTCCAGCGGCCATGAAAATTCGTCTGTGATAACCGATACATTCGGCGCACCCGCTGGCCAATGCATGACCCCCTGTGGCCCCGGCATTAATGCGATCACACGTCGTGATCTTGCAAGAAACGGGCGTAGTAACGGGACAGCAAATCCAAAACCAACCACAGTTTGACCCGTTGTGTCTGGCCAGTGGCGCACCACCTCTTTACGCACAACACGCTGCACGGCCCGTCCGAGCGACTGACGGTAATAGAAATTTTTTAGGTCTTGAACATCAAGATGCATTGCACCTTCTCACGTCTTCCGCAAAGCTGGGTACATGATGCACATAAAGATACGGAATGACCATGGCTTTTGAACTTATCACTGTTGCCTGCTTATCTGACAACTACGCATTCTTGATGCATGATGCAGATGACGGCACCACCTTATTGGTCGACGTCCCCGAAGCGGTCCCCATTTTGGATGTCGTTAGCGCGAAAGGCTGGAACATTACACATATTCTATTGACTCACCATCACCCAGACCATGTAAACGGATTGCCCGATATCCTCGCAAAACATCGCCCAATCGTGATTGGCGCAAAGTCGGACGCCAACCGCCTACCCCATTTGGACCAACCCGTTTCAGACGGCGATCATGTCTCAATCGGATCCGCCGTTGGGGATGTTTACGATGTGTCGGGGCACACGATTGGCCATATCGCCGTTCATTTTGCTGAACAGGACATTGTGTTTACCGCCGACAGCCTAATGGCATTGGGCTGTGGTCGCCTGTTTGAGGGCAGCGCAGAGCAGATGTGGAGCAGCCTCAGCAAACTGCGCGCTTTACCAGACACAACAACCGTATGCTCAGGCCACGAATACACTTTGGCCAACGCGCGTTTTGCCGTAACCGTCGATCCAGACAATCCCGCACTGCAGGATCGTATCAAACGCATTGAGGAGGCAAGAGCCAGCGGGACGCCAACCGTCCCAAGCAATTTGGGTGAAGAAAAGCAAACGAACCCGTTTTTGCGTCCAGACGATCCCGCGATCCGCGAACATCTTGGCATGGCCTCTGCAACGGATGCAGAAGTATTCGGCGAAATCCGATCACGAAAAGACAACTTTTAGAGGATTACAGGCGAAAAACAGCTGTTTTCGTCTGAAAATTAGTGAATTCGTAAAATCAAGTCTTGAACACTGAGCAGAAGCGACCAAACTTAATTATAAGAAACATGATGACGCCGGATGGCGATCGAGCATTGAAAGGAGCGCGGCAATGCCTTCATTTTCACCGACACTAGAACATGCGATCCACTCTTCGCTTGCACTTGCGAATGATCGACAGCACGAATTCGCAACGCTTGAGCACTTGTTACTGGCACTTTTGGATGAACCCGATGCAGAGCGTGTTTTGCTTGCATGTGACGTAAGCATCCCATCATTGCGCGAAACATTGGTTGAATATCTGGACGAAGATTTAACGTCCTTGATTACAGAAATCGATGGTGCAGAGGCCGCACCAACTGCAGCATTCCAACGCGTTATCCAACGTGCACTCATTCACGTGCAGTCCTCTGGGCGCACCGAAGTGACGGGCGCGAACGTTTTGGTCGCAATGTTTGCGGAACGCGAGTCAAACGCAGCATTCTTCCTACAAGATCTGGGCATGACACGCTATGACGCGGTTAACTTCATCTCACACGGTGTTGCCAAAAACCCAAGCTATGGCGAAAGCCGCCCCGTAGCGGGTGCAGATGAAATTGGCGAAGAAGCTCAGATGGGCGAAGGTGCCGCAGCAGATGGCGAGAAGAAAGAAAGCGCACTGCAGAAATACTGCGTCGATCTGAATGCCAAGGCGAACGAAGGGGACATTGATCCTCTGATCGGTCGCGAGAAAGAAGTTGAACGCTGTGTTCAGGTCCTGTGCCGTCGTCGAAAAAACAATCCGCTATTGGTTGGAGATCCAGGCGTTGGGAAAACCGCAATCGCCGAAGGACTGGCGCGTAAAATCGTCTCTGGCGACATTCCTCACGTTCTAAAGGCAACAACAATCTACTCACTTGATATGGGCGCACTGCTAGCGGGCACGCGCTATCGTGGCGATTTTGAAGAACGTTTGAAAGCCGTTGTGAAAGAGCTAGAAGAACATCCAGATGCCGTACTGTTTATCGATGAAATCCACACAGTGATCGGCGCGGGTGCTACATCAGGGGGTGCAATGGATGCATCAAACCTGCTGAAACCCGCATTGCAGGGCGGCAAATTGCGTACGATGGGATCAACAACGTACAAAGAATTCCGTCAGCATTTTGAAAAGGACCGCGCCCTAAGCCGCCGTTTCCAAAAAATTGATGTGAATGAACCCAGTGTTCAAGATGCAATCAAAATCCTGAAAGGGATTAAGGGGTATTTCGAAGAACACCATGGCATTAAATACACTGCAGACGCCGTAAAAGCGTCAGTGGAATTGGCCGCACGCTACATCACGGATCGCAAATTGCCAGACAAGGCAATTGATGTGATCGATGAAGCGGGGGCAGCGCAACATCTGTTACCAGAAAGCAAGCGGCGCAAAACCATCGGTCTGAAAGAGATCGAGGATGTGGTTGCGAAAATCGCGCGCATCCCGTCCAAAACCGTGAATAAGGACGATACCGCCGTACTGCGGGATCTGGAAAAGAACCTAAAGCATGTGGTTTTTGGACAGGACGACGCCATCGAAGCATTGGCGTCAGCCATTAAATTGGCCCGTGCTGGTTTGCGCGAGCCTGAAAAGCCAATCGGCAACTATTTGTTCGCGGGTCCAACAGGCGTCGGTAAAACCGAGGTCGCCAAACAATTGGCAGATACGCTGGGCGTTGAACTGCTGCGGTTTGATATGTCCGAGTATATGGAGAAACATGCCGTCAGTCGTTTGATTGGTGCCCCTCCTGGATATGTTGGTTTCGATCAGGGTGGCCAGTTGACCGATGGCGTTGATCAACATCCACATTGTGTGTTGTTGCTTGACGAAATCGAAAAGGCGCATCCAGATGTTTATAACGTGTTGTTGCAGGTTATGGATCACGGCACCCTGACCGATCATAATGGCCGTTCCGTGGATTTCCGAAATGTCATCCTAATCATGACATCAAACGCAGGTGCGGCCGAGCAGGCCAAAGCAGCGGTTGGATTTGGACGCGCACGCCGTGAAGGTGAAGATACCGCCGCGATCGAGCGGACATTCACACCAGAATTCCGCAACCGTTTGGACGCCGTGATCAGCTTTGGTGCGCTGCCAAAAGACGTAATTCTGAAGGTGGTTGAGAAGTTCGTGCTTCAGCTAGAGGCACAATTAATGGACCGCGATGTTTCAATTGAACTGACAAAATCAGCCGCCGAATGGTTGGGTGACAAAGGCTATGATGATCGAATGGGTGCACGTCCCCTTGCGCGGATTATTCAGGAACATATCAAACGTCCATTGGCCGAGGAATTGTTATTCGGTAAATTGGTCAAAGGCGGGCTGGTGCGGGTCACTGTGCGTGAAGGCGAATTGAAACTGGATATTCGTGGCCCACAAAAACGCCAAATCACGGGTGAAAAGCCACCATTGTTGACAGCGGATTGATCCTGCGTCGGGTGATACAGATATTTGGGGCGGCCTGTGCTGCCCCATTGTCATTATGGGCCCAAGAATTTCGAATGGCGCAACCTGTTAATTGTGACTTGGATACTCAATGTTATATTAAACAGTTTATGGCTCATGATCCCTCATCCGGGGCCTCTGACATGCGGTGTGGTCCGTTAACCTGTGACGGACCACAAAGGCACCGATTTTGCCATTCGCGATCCACTGGCCAATCCGAACGGAGTGAACGTGATTGAAAGCGCTGCAGGCACTATCAAAGCCCTGCGTGACGGGGTTTCGGATATCGACTACACACCCGCACGTGCGTCAGAATTAGATGGTAAAGAATGTGGAAATGGCCTTGTGATTGCCCATGATCAGGGTTGGGAAACACAATAATGCCACCTGAAACATGGATCCATTTCAGTCAAAGTCGGTGACACCGTTCAGGTGGGCGATGTTTTGGAGAAAATCGGGCTGTCGGGTCGGACCCAGTTTCCATACGTTCATGTTTCTGTACGCCACAATGAAACCCGTATTGATCCATTTGCGCCTTCAGGGCGACTAACCTGCAATGCATTGGCGGACACATTGTGGGAAACGCCACTTGAATATAATGCAGGTGGCCTGCTCAGTTTACGTTTTCTTGACCACTTGCCGAAAATTGAAACGCTGCGCTTTGGTCGCGAAACTGCACCACTTACAAACCAAAGTCCCGCAATCGTCATCGCCGCCTTTGGATTTCGTGTGCAAAAAGGCGATATCGTAACCCTCCGCATCGACGGACCACGCTCCACAGTGTTTGAGCACAGCATCACCATGTATCGCAATCAGGCACAATTCATGCAATCAGGTGGGAAAAAGCTTTCGCGTCGTATTTGGCGCTCTGGGGAATACCACGCAGCAGCAACGATGACACGTGATGGGCAGATAATTTCAGAACTGAAATCGGCAATCACCGTTCCGTAAGTTTGATTTCAATGCGCCTATTCTGTGCGCGCGCCTCTGGTGTATCGTCTGTGTTCACTGGCTGGAATTCTCCAAACCCATTGGCGGCCATGCGATTGGCGGGGAACTGTAACGCCTCTACCATATAGCGAACAACCGACAAGGCACGCGCTTGGCTTAGCTCCCAATTATCGCGAAATTCACCTGCGCCTGAGAGGGGTATATTATCCGTATGACCATCAACACGGATGACCCATTCGATGGTGTCAGGGATACTTGCTTTTACCCCCAATAAAATGTTGGCAACCTTGTCGATTTCCAATTGGCCCGCTTCGGACAGGCTTGCAGCGCCTGGTTCAAAAAGGACCTCTGACGAGAACACAAATCTATCACCGACGATTTTCACACCCTCTTGGCCCGCCAAAATTTCGCGCAGGCGACCAAAGAATTCAGATTTGTAGTTCGCCAAATCCTGTGCCTGATCTGCAAGTTGGTTGCGTTCTTTCTCTAGCTTCTTTGCTTCGGCCTCAAGACGGATACGCTCTGCTTCTTCTAGTTTACGACGCTTACGCTCTTCTGAGGCGGCGCGGGCAAGTGCGGCGTTCAAGCGATTCCCAAGGTTCTGCAATTGGATTTGTGAATCAGCGTCCTTTTGTTCTGAAAGCGCTAAGAGTTCCTGCAATTTACCCAATTCAGCACGCAGGGTGGCAACCTGCTGATTTAATAACTCTTGCTGCTTGGCGGCCTCGATCAATTCATTTGCACGCTTCTCTGATAGCTCTTCGGAAACACCCAGCGATTTGCGTGCTTCTGCCAAAAGAATTTCGCGCTGCTCCAACGCGCTTAGTCGTTCGTCGGCCAGTGCATCTGCCGCCAATCGTGCCGCCAGCGCGGCTTGCAAATCTTCGGTCAGGTTTTGGCGTTCACCCTCTGCTTTCACCTTGGCAGCAAGCGCTTCTGCCAGTTGTTGTTCAAGCGATTTAAGCGCGCCTTCGTTCTGACCCGCAAGCTGCTCAAGCGCATTCTCTAATTCTGCGATCCGTTCTTCTGCGCGATCCCGCTGCAGGTTTGCGGCATCCGTTGCATCACGCTGATTTTCCAAATCCAATAAAGTACGGGCCAGATCACTTTGCAAATCACTTAATTCCGTGAATTGCGCGCGTTCTCGCGTATTTGACTCGTTCAGCATGTTGTTCACAGCTTCTAATTGGCGGGCCATTTCATCCTGACGCGCCAACGACGCGGCAAGCGCGATTTGTAATCGCTGAACCTCTTGATCCGCCTCTTTGCGTGCCTCTTTTACACTTTCCAAACGTTCGGTTTGTTCGCGGTCCATTGCGCTAATTGTAATCAGCGCCTCTTCCAGTTTCTTTTCAACGCTATCCTTTGCCGCGTTCGCGGCAGCCAGTAATGTCAGAGTGTCCTCGGCCTTTTTACGCTGTTCTTCTAATGCCAATGTCATAGCCGTCAGTTCAGCGTTCGAGTTCTCCAACCGTTTGCGCAATTCTTCGGCGGCGGCAGCCGATACCAATTTCGCAGCTTCGGCTTCACTGAGTTGCGTGGTTAGTTCCTCTAATCGCTGTGTTTGTTCGTCGATCGTTGTGGATGCATCCGCCTTATCTTTGCGCAAGGATGCAATCAGCGCTTCCAACGCTTCTCGTTCACTCGCTTTGCGCCGTGCTTCTTCTGCAGCGACATCAATCTCATCTCTTGCTTGGGCAAGAGCGAGGTTCAATGCCTCGGCTTCGCTCATCAGTTCATCACGTCGATTTTCTAGGGATTGGATATTTGCAAGGTTCTCTTGTTGCGAGGCCAGCAAACCCGCGACTTGTGCCTCAAACGCTGTAATTTTGGAATTTGCATCGGCCAGCGCATTTGCGGTCTGATCTCTCTCTGACGTCAGTTGTGCGATCAATGCGGATTGCGCCGCAACTTGGGTTTCCGCGTCACTTAGATTGGAGGACAGCTTTCCCAATTCAGTCTCAAGCGATTTGACGCGTTCCTGCTCTAAACCCAACGCATCTGCGATTGCTGCAATTTCTGCACTCAGCGTGTTCAACTCGGTTTCTTGGCCTGAAATCGTTTCACGCAATACAAATTGGATCACCATGAAAATCGTCAGCACGAACATGAGGACCAATAACAGCCCCGTCATCGCATCCACGAACCCGGGCCAGATTGATCCCTGAAAGCGTTGTCCCGTTCTGCGCGATAGTGCCATATTACGCCTCTTTATCGACGCGGTTTGCCAGAGGCTTCAATTTCCGCGGTCGCCTGCACCAATGCATTCGTCAATGCATGCACATCCGCGCGGATTGATGCGATGGTCTCTTGGCGTCCAGCGGCCAAGTCCTCCATCAAATGCAGCATTTGAACGTCGATTGATCGCAATCGCATACGGCTTTCTGCATCAACAGCATCGTTCTTTTCCATGTTGCCCAAAACCTCGAGCAATTTTTCCTGCCCAGCGGCCACGCGTTCAAGGGCGGAGTTACTGGGTGCGCTTTGCTCAAGTTGAACGGTCAGTTTTGAAAGGTTGTCTGCCAGTACGCCGATTTTTCCATCAACCATGGTTCGCGTTTCATCTGATTGCTCAAACATCGACCGCATGGCATCCATCTGTTCTGACATTTGATCCAAGACCGCAGTAAACAACGCGTTTTCAGTAGAGGTTTCGCCATCACCAGACGAAAATCCCAATCGCGTGATTGATGACAACCATTCTTCTAATTCACGGTAAAACCGATTTTGCCCGTGTCCCGCGAACAATTCCAACAGCCCAACCAGCAGTGAACCTGCAAGCCCCAATAATGATGAGGAAAAGGCCACGCCCATCCCACTTAGCTGTCCTTCCAACCCATTCATCAATCGGTTGAACACCTCAAACCCACTTTCCCCATCTTCTGGGGCAAGTGATCGAATGGTTTCAACCAGGGATGGGACCGTTGTCGCCAACCCATAAAATGTGCCCAACAGACCAAGAAAGATAAGCAAGTTGATAATATAGCGGGTAATCTCTCGCGCTTCTTCAATACGGGTCGCCACAGAATCCAGAATTGACCGCGTAGAAGATGCCGCAATTTGCATGCGCGACCCGCGCGAGCGCAGCAAGGTTGCCAATGGTGCAAGTATCTGTGGTGGACGTGATGAATGCCCGGGATCACGTGCAAAATTTTCGATCCATCGGACGGAATAAATCAGTTGGAATACCTGCACAAAACAACTGATGATACCAACGCAGAATACAAAAAAGATAAAGCCATTCAGATACAGGTTCGCCGTCACAACCGCGATCACATCGTTCAGCGCCATGAACAACCCGATGCTCGCCAATCCAATGGCCAACATCATCATGATGATTTGACGGATAGGTTGAGAGAAATGAAGCTTGGTCTCTAATGCCTGCTTGTCCATGCGGGACAGCCCTCACTACTATTAGTATTTGCGCACAGTCTACTCACTGTATTTAGGTTCGCCAAGTCACTGACCGCGGATTTTCGTGACTTCGGCCTCTAACCATTGCAGATCAGCATCATAAATCTGTGAATCGTTCAAAAAATTTACTGTATTGCGAAGATATTCCCAATTCGGGCCTCGCCCGCCAACCGCATGCGCGATGATGTTTGCTTGCTCCCTTAACGACAAATCGCAATACTGATCGTGCGTTTCATCAATGACATAAACAACAGACTCTACACGGCCGATGTCTTTTACATCGATCATCAATATTTTTTCGACGTAAGCCGAGGAAATCAGTTCACGTTCTCGCAAATATTCAAGTGTGTCGGCCTGATGTTCAGGAGCCACCAAAAAGGCAACGCCGTCGCAGACAGCCTGATCTTTTACATCAAGGGCCAAAACCAAACCTGGGTCTTCGACTGTGCCCCGATGATGGATTGATCGCATCGAAAATGATCGCCGATATCCGCTGAGTGTTGCAGCGCGTTGTTCGACAAATGGAAAGCCCGGGTTCCACAACAAGGACCCATATCCGAAAACCCACATTATTTTGCCTCTTCCCTTGTCTTTTCACCCATCTAACGCGTATCTGAGCAAAGGAAAAGAGAGCACCATGTTACGAATAATTGTCATCACCCTAACCTTTGCAGTCCTTTGGAGCATCCGCTGGTTCTGGTTCGCGGGACCCAACCAAGCGGTGATTGAAAATTGGGTGAAAGATGGCGCGGGCATTGCGACATATGCAGACATTCGCCAAGTTGGATTTCCAAACCGTTATGATACGACATTAAACGACCTGCGGATCGCCAAGAACGATCTTGAAATTTTTGGAACCGATGTGCTGCAAATTATGCGCCTCGCTTATCGGCAGGATCATTTTGTTTTGGCCTTTTCAAATGACATCAAAATCGTTGGGCAAACCATAACAACATCCCAAAATCGTGCATCCATTGTGAAACAGGAAAACGATGTTCAGCGCGTCGTTTGGGAGGCGAATGATATTGCATTGGACAATGGTGCAACAATTAAACACGGGCAACTTGCGATCATAGTGCCACCAAACGATCCTGAAATCACACTTTACCTGCAACTCAGCGAAATCGCGCAAAATGGCATGGTCGTGCATGAAAACGCCAAACTACAAATCAAAGTACTCTTGCACTCGCCACCCGATACGTCCACCTTGGCAAAATTCGTCACATCTTTGGAAACGGGTTTCATCAGCGCGGAGATTTCGAATCCTGATGACGCAGAGCAGATGAAACAACTCACAGAGTTTAGAAACATCGGTGGAATAATAAGCAGCTTTCCTACGCTTGCCACGCTTTTGAATTAGAAAAAGGCGCTGCAGCAGAACAGCGCCCTTCTGGCAGGATGCCGAATTCGGCCACAATAAGCTTCTTAATTAAATAACTTAAGATAGCCACACCGTGAGTAGCTTCCTAATACCCATAACATAACAATTGACTCTTAATCTGCCGGGCTATTCGTTAAAAACTGATCAAAATGGATGGAATTTCAGCGAATTAATGCTGATTTTGTCAGGATACGAGATGAGCGCATTGCAAACAGGACCCCTAAATTCAATCTGTGATATTTCTGGATTGCGCGTGGGCAACGCCACAGATTCGAACATTAACACGGGCGTAACCGTTTTGACGGGTGATACATCTTTTACTGCATCTTACGCTGTAATGGGTGGTGCGCCAGGGACGCGGGATACAGATTTGTTAGAACCCGATAAAACCGTTCAATCGGTTGATGCAATCGTCCTGTCGGGCGGCAGTGCGTTTGGATTAGAGAGCGCGGGCGGCGTTGCGGATGCATTGCGCTCTGCGGGGCGTGGATTTGCCGTTGGCGACGTCACCATCCCAATTGTTCCTACTGCCATCCTGTTTGATATGGCGAACAGTGGTGACAAAAACTGGGAAACCTCACCCTACACATAATTGGGCCGCAAAGCTCTTTTATCGGCGGATACCAATTTTGATATCGGAAGCGCAGGCGCAGGATTTGGGGCCCTATGCGGGATAACAAAGGGGGGATTGGGGACGTCTTCGCTTACATTTGAGGCTGGTGGTACAGTCGGCGCATTAATCGCGGCCAACCCCGTTGGCAACGCCCTGACGCCAGATGAAAAACATTTTTGGGCAGCCCCCTTTGAAATTGACAATGAATTCGGGGGGTACGGCGTATCCCAAGACATCCCCCCCTCTTTGGGTATAGAGCAAAGTAAACTGGGCGCTCTGCATCCGCAGGCCAACACCACAATCGGTGTAATCGCCACTGATTTCGACCTTGATAAGGCGGAACTAAAACGCCTTGCGATCGCCGCACATGATGGGCTCGCGCGGGCCATTTATCCATCACACTTACCATATGATGGTGATTTAATTTTTGCTGTGTCGACAGGAAAAATCGAAAAACCAAAAGACCCTGTTTTATTAAGCACCCTTTCGTCCGCTACGGCGCATTGTGTTGCGCGTGCAGTCGCGCGAGGGGTCTATCATGCACAAGCAGAGGACGGTGATTTAAAACCCACGGGCGGCCAATTGATGGACGGCTAATCAGCCCTTTTCATGGAAGAAGTCATAGATTTTTTCGGCCATTGCAGCCGAAATGCCATCTACCGCTTTCAGGTCCGCAAGGTTCGCACGTGAGACGGCTTTGGCCGATCCAAAATGTGCCAAAAGCGCACGTTTGCGCGACGCTCCAATGCCCGCAATATCGTCCAACGGATTTGCCGAAATCGCCTTGGCCCGTTTGGCGCGGTGTGTTCCGATTGCAAAACGGTGCGCTTCGTCTCGCATCCTTTGTACGAAATACAAAACAGGATCATTTCGTTGCAGTGCAAAAACAGAACGGCCCGGAATGTAAAACTCTTCTTTTCCGTGATCTCGGTCCACACCTTTGGCAACCCCAACCATTGGAACATCTTCTACGCCAAGTGTTTCCAAAATTTCAGCAACTGCACTGACCTGACCCGCGCCGCCATCGATTAACAAAAGATCTGGCCAACTCTCTGAGGTGCGCTCTGGATCCTCTTTCATCAGTCTGGTGAAACGGCGGGTCATGACTTCTTTCATCATGCCGAAATCATCACCAGGGGTCAGGTCATCACCCCGGATGTTAAATTTGCGATATTGATTTTTCAAAAACCCGTCTGGGCCCGAAACAATCATGGCCCCTACAGCATGCGCACCCTGAATATGGGAGTTATCGAACACCTCAATCCGCTTTGGCGCGTCGTCCAGATCAAACGCCTCGGCAATGCCACGCAAAAGTTTGGCCTGTGTCGCAGTTTCGGACATACGCAGGGCCAAACTTTCCTTGGCGTTTCGCAAGGCACCAGAAATGAGTTCAAATTTTTCTCCGCGCTGCGGATAGATTAATTCAACCTTGCGACCCGCCGCCTCGCTTAACGCTGCACTCACCAAATCCGCGTTTTCGATATCATGGGATAGGATCAGCTGGCGCGGTGCTTCTTTGCTGGAGTAAAACTGCCCGACAAAGGCCTCAAGCACCTCTGCATGGGAATGATCGGCACGGATGCGCGGATAAAAATCGCGGTTTCCCCAATTCTGGTTTGCACGAATGAAAAATACCTGAACACAGGCCTGTCCCCCTTCGATATGCAGCGCAATAACATCCGCTTCGTTGACCGTGCGCGGATTGATACCTTGGTTCGTTTGAACCTGGGTCATAGCGCGAATGCGATCACGCAGTGCCGCGGCGCGTTCGAACTCCATTGCTTCGCTGGCTTGCACCATTTGCGATGCAAGGCTCTCTTGAATTTCGGTTGATTTCCCCGACAGAAATCGCTGCGCATCTTTAACAGACGCCCGATAATCGCGCACGCTGATACGCCCAACGCAGGGTCCCGAACACCGTTTGATCTGATATTGCAAACAGGGACGCGTGCGCGTTTCAAACATCGCGTCGGAACAATTGCGCAGTTGAAATACCCGCTGTAACTGGTTCAATGATTTATTCACCGCACCCGCGCTGGCAAAGGGACCATAATACGCACCTTTTTCCTTTTTCGCACCACGGTGTTTTTTGATTTGCGGAAATTCATGTTCTGTGGTGACCAAGATATTCGGAAACGACTTATCATCACGCAACAGGACGTTATAGCGTGGCTTAAGTTGCTTAATCAGATTTTGTTCAAGCAAAAGCGCCTCTGTCTCGGTTTTAGTCGTCAGAAACATCATTTGTGAGGTTTCCGAAATCATGCGCGCAATCCGTGATGAATGCCCCGTGGGGCGGGCGTAATTTGACACACGCGCCTTCAAATTACGCGCTTTACCAACGTACAAAACACGCGCCTGCGCATCCAACATACGATACACGCCCGGCGATGCATCCAATTGCCTAACATACTTTAGGATTAAATTTGCACCCGTAAGGCTCAATTAACCGATTCCCATTGAAGTTGAACTACACCCGAAGTCTTGATTCTGCTTTCGCTGCAATGATTATACGTCGAATTCAAGTTAAAAGCTGTCCACTGTTTCTGTGGATAAGTCTGAGTATAACTTTCTGAAATAGCAATTTTTCCATTGATTTCAGGCCACTTCGTGAATTTGCACAAAAAATAGGCATTTTATTAAGTGTTTGTTTTTGTTCATTATTTTTTATAGTTTTGCCAAACTGTTGTTTTTCTTAAGTTTTTATGAAAGTTATTTAACAAATTTTTGACAGGTGGAACAACTTCAACGTGTTTGGACATGATCACGCTACACAATCCCCAAAATATCTGGGGTTTTCCAACCCAAATGTTGTCCCCCGTCAACGCACAAAAGCTGTCCTGTTACCGCAGGTGCATCTATGAAATATCCAAGTGCCGCCGTAATGTCAGAGGGATTTGACCCACGATTTAGGACGGTATTGTCGCGTTGATGCTGATATCGGACAGGATCTTCGCGATCACCGCGAAGTGTGGGGCCAGGGCCGATCGCGTTCACACGGATTTTGGGTGCGAGCGCACGCGCAGATGTTTGCGTTAAGGCCCACAGCCCCATTTTGGCAATTGTATAACTGCTGAATTCAGGCGTCAGTTTTTTCACTCTTTGATCCAGCATATTCACAATCAATCCCGCTGCAACCGGCTCGGAATTATCATCCAAACTTGGGTTCGGAATTTGATCTGCAAATTTTTGCGTCAATACGAATGGCGCACGAAGGTTGCTTTCTATGTGGCGGTCCCAAGATGTTCGCGTCGCTGATTTAATGTTGTCGTATTCAAAGATCGAGGCGTTGTTTACCAAAACTGTGATCGGGCCATCCAATGCCGAAGCAGCACGTGACAACAATGTTTCCACTTGGGTTTCATCTAGGATATTCGCTTGCAACTGCGTTGCACGACGTCCCATTGATTGGATTTCATCGACCACTGCACGGGCATCAGTGTCAGAACTGTTGTAGTGAACGGCAACTTCGTAACCACGCTTGGCAAGATAGAGCGACATTTCACGTCCCAGTCGTTTAGCACCACCCGTGATTAATGCCCGCATGCTGGCCTCCTGTCCTACATCATAGATGCAAGATATAGCGTGTAGGCCCCCAGAAACAACGCCCCAATAGGGCGAGACATGCGCCATTTTAGAAACACAAAGGGTATCAAAACCAGCGCCGATGCCAGCATGATCCAAATATCGAGGGCGAAGAAGCTGGAGGACACATAAATCTCGTCAAAGAGTGTCGTAACACCAATGATCCCCAATAGATTGAAAATGTTGGAACCAATAACGTTGCCCAATGCAACCTCGGCCTGATTGCGCAGGCCTGCCATCACTGTCGTTGCTAGTTCGGGCAACGACGTCCCAATTGCAATCAAAGTTAGACCAACAACCTCTTCACTGATGCCATAGGCACGCGCGATATAAACGGCATTATCAACCAAAATATCCGCACCCATCGGCAAACCAATCAGTCCGAGCAGGAGAAACCCCAAGACCTTCCACATGGGTAACTCTGGATCCAGACCCTCAAGATCATCGTCCTCAGTCGATGAAGCCCCTGTTTGACACTTTGCACGCCATACGGCTGACCCAAGGAAGCCTGCCAACATGATTAACAAAATGGCCCCCTGCCACCATCCAAATTGTCCTGTGGCAGCAAGGGCGATAAATACGACGGTCGCGCCAAGCATGATGTAGAAATCTCGTCGTGTATCGCACTGCGAAAAGTCCAAAGTGGACAGCAATGCGGGCATCCCAAGCACAAGCAGCACGTTAGCGATATTCGATCCAATAACATTGCCAATCGCAATGCCCGATGCCCCATCATCCACGGCGCTGATCGCAATCAACAACTCTGGTGCAGAGGTTCCAAATGCCACAATAGTTAAGGAAACAATCAGCGCAGGCACCCCTAGGCGCAAACTTAGGTTCACGGCGCCGCGTACCAACAAGTCACCTGACAGGAGAAGAATGACCAACCCCACAAGGGACATTATCCAAACCATTTTATCAGCCCTTATTGCATCGGCACTGTGAGGTGCCGATCAAGAATTTTCCACATTTCCCACAACGCCGCGCATTCAATTTGCCCTGTCCCGGAAATCGTAGTTTTCCAAACATCGCAAGGACAACCATCCCGACCAAAAATATTGAAACAACCTTGATAATCATATCACAAACCAAACCGAGAGAGGGCGATACGCTCTTCCAGCATGCCAACAACATTATCTGAAATTGACA
Source organism: Rhodobacteraceae bacterium HIMB11 (assembly GCA_000472185.1). Lineage (GTDB taxonomy): Bacteria > Pseudomonadota > Alphaproteobacteria > Rhodobacterales > Rhodobacteraceae > HIMB11. The sequence continues at coordinate 147,585 of AVDB01000008.1, forward strand.
GGCCAACTCGTTGCGAAAACGAACGCTTCTGTTCGATAACGCGCAATTTGACCTTGTCCCCAAATCGGTCCTTTAGCGTCGGAACTAAATGTCCAATTTTGTCGATCAAACCCAATTCTTTCGCCCGTTCGGCCAGCCAAACTTCGCCAGTAAAGACATCAATATCTTGGGTAATCTTATCGCCGCGCGACGTTTTTACATGCTGGATAAAAACGTCATGCACATCCCCCAAAATGGATGTCAGGCGTTCTACGTCGTCTTGTTTTTCTTCGCGGAATGGATCCAGCATGGATTTCGACTTACCTGCTGTATAAACGCGCCGCTCAATCCCATAGCGGGCTATCAAATCCTGCAAACCAAACCCTGCGCTGATCACACCGATTGACCCAACAATTGACGCAGGGTCCGCAAAAATTTCATCAGCGCAAGAGGCCAACCAATACCCACCAGATGCCGCCACATCCTCGACAAAGGCGAAAACTGGGATTTCCTTTTCCTCGGACAGACGCCTAATACGTGACCCGATCAGCGAACTTTGAACTGGCGATCCACCTGGTGAATTTACGGAAATGGCAACTGCTGCAGGTTTTCCTTTGGAAAATGCGCGCTCTAACACTGGGGCCAATGCCGCATCGTTTAGCGCACTTCGGCCACCTGTCCCAATCATGCCATGCAACCGCACAACATTAACCGAGGTTGTTTTTTTCAAAAAGGGCAAGCGTAACTTCATGGCTGGCATGTAGACTCGACATGCTTCACAAACAAGGCATCAGATAAATCTTTTGCCAAAATTAGTGAAATTATCACGATATTAGCTGCGCAATCGCCACCCTGTTGCAAATATCCATGCGACAACAGCGATACATGCGGCGGTAAAACCCACAATGGCGACAAGGCTGAACAAAATCGGGACATCTGCCAAACCAAAGAATGCCCAACGGAACCCCGAAATTAAGTAGACGACCGGGTTAAACATGGAAATGGTTTGCCAAATCGATGGCAGCATTGACGTTGAATAAAACGCACCCCCCAAAAATACCAAGGGGGTTACCACCAACAGTGGCACCAATTGCAATTGTTCAAAATTCTTTGCCCAAATGCCGATGATAAAACCAAGCAGCGAGAAGGACACACAGGTCAGCACCAAAAACAAAAGCATGACAGCAGGATGTTGTATCACCAAATCAACAAAAAATGCTGACGTAAATAATATCACCAATCCAATGAATAGGGCCTTGGTCGCGGCGGCACCGACATATCCCAACAGAATTTCAAAAAAGCTAATCGGCGCAGATAATAGCTCATAAACCGTTCCGATGAACTTTGGAAAATAGATACCAAAAGATCCGTTGGAGGTTGCCTGCGTCATGACACTTAACATGATCAAACCCGGCACAATAAAGGCACCATAACTGACGCCTTCGACCTCTTGGATACGGCTCCCAATCGCGGTTCCAAAAACAACAAAATAAAGCGATGTCGAAATCACGGGCGAAATAAAGCTTTGGGTAAGGGTGCGGAAAAAACGCGCCATTTCGAATTTATAGATTGCACCAACTGCACGCAGGTTCATTTCTGCCCCTCCTTCAAGAGGTTCACGAAAATATCCTCAAGTGAGGATTGATTGGTTTGTAAATCTTTCAAAACAATCCCCTGCTCTCCCAATGCTGTCATCAATCGCGCGATTCCCGTGCGTTCGGCCTGAGTGTCATATTCGTAAATCAGCTGAGTACCATCATCGCTTAATACGACGCGGAATTCGCTTAATCCTTCTGGCACCTGATCCATCCGATTTTGTAATTCTAGCGTCAGGGATTTTTGCCCCAAACGTTTCATCAGCGCTGCCTTTTCTTCGACCAAACGAATGCTGCCCTTTGCGATAACCGCAATACGATCAGCGATGGCTTCTGCTTCTTCTATGTAGTGGGTTGTCAAAATAATCGTCACACCGTCTTTGCGTAGTTCTTCAACAACTGCCCACATACTCTGACGCAATTCAACGTCAACACCCGCCGTTGGCTCATCAAGAAACAGCAAACGGGGTTCATGCGCCAATGCTTTCGCGATTAATACACGGCGTTTCATCCCACCTGACAGTTGCATGATCCGGCTATCTTTTTTATCCCACAACGACAATGAACGCAGCACCTTTTCAACGTAGGCATCATCTTTGGGTTTCCCAAACAAACCACGCGAAAAGCGGATTGTGTTAATCACCTTTTCAAACGGTTCCAGGGTAATTTCTTGTGGCACCAACCCGATTAATTTGCGTGCCTCGCGGTATTGGCTTTGAATATCAAAACCACCGACTTTGATCTGACCTGATGTTGGCACGGATATGCCGCAGATCGTCGAAATAAGCGTTGTCTTTCCTGCGCCGTTTGGACCCAGTAACGCAAGGATTTCACCTTCTTTTACGTTCAGCGACGTGTTTGAAAGTGCCGAAAACCCGTTTTCATAAGTCTTCGACAATTCATTAATTTCCAAAATGTTCCGCATCCACCAATCCTGTTATCTTTAACA
>AVDB01000009.1 GCA_000472185.1 Rhodobacteraceae bacterium HIMB11
GGTTTGCATTTACTTTTGCAATAACCGTGTGATTGTTTTCAAGTGCCCAGTCATTTACATAATTTATGATATCCTGGCCACGCAAGACTTCAGCGCTGGCAGAAGAACTGCTGATTATCAAAAAAAATATAAAGTAGATTATTCGTTTCATTTGACCAAATACAGCAATGCGCCGTCCTTCGGCTCCACAGGAAAAATGCTTTGGAGCGGGATTAGTTGGGTTTCAGTTTCAAGCAGTTTTCTGACGCCAAAACCAGAAGTCTGTCCATTTTCGAACAAAAAAATGCTGTTTTTGTTCACACCATCCTTTGATCCAATTTTTACGCGATATTGGTTCCCCTCTTTCACAAGGGTCGTGCTTACAGGTTCACATGAAATTCGATTTAAAACCTTACTTAATTCGTTCAGATATGGTGTAAGTAAATCTGACATTACTTCACTTCTAGATCTTGGCACTCTATTCACGAAGAATGGCGCAGCTAACATTGAGAGCTCTGTATGTGTCGTCACTATGCCAATGTCTGTTTCTAATTTTTTGTTGGAGCTAGACGTATGAAAATTCACGTTTATTTGATCGGATCCATTTATTTGCATGATCTGCAATTTTATTGCCAGTGTATCTGCGTTTACAGTCGCCCTTTTAGTAGTTTGGGCAGAAGCTAAGGTGGCATAGTCAAAGGCAAAATTTGACTTGCCAACTGACCCGGACCCGTCTTCAATTTTGACAAATTCCATTTCTGCAGCGAGGTTTTTTATACCTTCATGCAACGATTTTTTTATGTGAATTAGAAATGCAGGGGCGTCGGGAGACAAATTGGCTGTTATCCCAGTGAGCTGTAACCCTAATTTATTTCTGTCGCGACATTGTTGAGAAGGGCCAATTTTTCCATAATAAACTTTTAAAGCAACTTCGGTATATTCTGTTGTTGCTTTGTGTTGCAGAATATCGAAACCGAGCAATTGGTGTTCTGAATTTATTCGAATTTGATCAAATGCAACCTCGCCATCTTCAACAATTGTAATCGCCTGAATTTTTGCCCCATTGTGAAGCAAAAAATTCTCAATTGCATTCGCTGTCGCTCTTTTTGTCAGCAGTTCTTGATTAATGCCCGTATTTATAGTGCGTCCCGTTGTGGTTGCAGACAATATCTCTGCTCGTAACGAGAGGCTCGTTAAGACGTAAAAAATAAGGGTTAATATGATCCGCATTGTGACTATCTGTACGCCCTGACAATTTCATCAATAAGCGGTCGATCAATTTCAACGACTACTTCATAGGTATCAGAGCTGCTAGGCTCTATCTTAACTGTGCGTGCACCCAATATTACACCTTGGATATCGGCTCGTAATGTGTCGCTTTGCACAATCGCTTCAGCAATTTTTGTAGTTCCAGTGAGCTGGATGCCGTGTATCTGTTCGGTGAGCTGCCGGAGTGCGTCGAGACGTGCCGCCTTTATGGCCATTATCCGTTTTTGATTGAGGTTTTTACCGGGTTGAATCGAGACAGCAGAAAATCCGACACCTGTGATTGTTGGTATTTCGACAACTTTGACAGGAAGTCGCTCTACAGACTTTTGAACTTCTACAACACTATTGGCAGCTGCATTCTGATCCACAGTGTATTGCGGATCGATGTTACTATTTGCAAGGCCCCAATTTGGCATTTGTATGCCGCAGGAACTCAGAGACGTTGTTATCACAATCAGAGTTAAGGCTTTGTGCATTTGATTGACCTTTCAGATAATGGCTGCCGCTTTGCGTCACAACTTTTGTTAACCAGGTAGGCAACTTTTGTGCCAAGTATGAGTTTGTCAAAAAAATAACAGATCAAAGGTTGGCACATAAATTGCCTTGATTGCCAGGTGACGGTTTGGAGAGCACAGTGGAACTTGTTAAAAACACATTCTTAGATTTTGATGGCAAAAATTTAGCACGTACGGCCGCGCTACCAATCGGAGTCTTGGTATTGATGGCAATGATGATTTTGCCTCTGCCAGTTTACCTGCTCGATACTTTTTTCATTACGAATATAATTATTTCTTTGCTCGTACTGATGGTCGCTGTGAATACGCAGCGCCCTTTGGATTTTTCATCTTTTCCTAACCTTCTGCTTTTAGCAACCGTTCTGCGATTGGCATTGAATGTCGCTTCAACAAGGATTGTACTTAGCCAAGGTCATGAAGGTCCTGAAGCCGCAGGAAAAGTTATAAAAGCTTTTGGCGAATTTGTGGTCGCCGGTAATTACGCAGTTGGCATATTTGTTTTCGTTATTCTCGTGATCATTAATTTGGTCGTTATCACCAAAGGTGCAGGGCGAGTTTCAGAAGTTTCTGCAAGGTTTACGCTGGACGCTATGCCCGGCAAGCAAATGGCAATCGATGCGGATTTAAATGCTGGTTTACTAACGCCAGAAGAGGCGACTGCTCGCAGAGCAGAGGTGGCTTCGGAGGCGGATTTTTATGGGTCGATGGATGGTGCGTCGAAATTTGTCAAAGGCGATGCAATCGCTGGTATCCTGATTTTGGTAATTAACATTCTTGGTGGTTTGATAATTGGGATTGCTCAACATGAATTGGCATTTTCCGATGCAGCTCAAACATATATTTTATTATCAATCGGGGACGGATTAGTCGCTCAAGTTCCGTCGTTGTTGTTGTCTATTGCAACTGCGATCATAGTAACGCGCGTTTCCTCTAATCATATTATGTCTGAACAAATTGGCGAGCAAGTTGGTATATCACGGGCATGGTATCCTGCAGCCGGCGTGGTACTATTCTTGGGTTTGGTTCCGGGTATGCCGAATTTGTTATTTGCGGCTTTCGCACTTGTGACGCTCGGAGTAGCACTTTATTTGAGTAAGGTTGAAACAGAGCGCGAAGCTTTATCGGAAACATCAGACACTCATGCAAATGAAGATGTTATAGATGACAGTATTATTGAAGTTGAGGATATTACTGACAATGCAAAGGTATCGCTACTCCTTGGATATAAATTAGTCACATTAGTCCAGGATGAAAATTCGTCTAAGCTACTTGCGCGTATTACGTCTGTCAGAAGAGATATCAGTCGTTCATTGGGCTTTGTGATACCAGGAGTTCGTGTGCGAGACGAGCTAGATTTAGAACCCAATAAATATCAAGTTAAACTGGGCCAAACCATAGCAGCTGAAGATGTAATTTATCCTGACCATAAATTAGCAATCCCAGGTGAATCTTCTAAAAAGAAATTGAACGGTATTGAGGTAAAAGACCCTACATTTGGAGTCGATTCTATATGGATTGAGGAAGCATTAGTGGCTCAGGCTCAGGCCGATGATTATGTTATCATCGAGCCTGATGCTGTATTGGCCACGCATTTAAGCCAAATTTTGAAAAAGCATGCTTACGAAATTTTAAGTCAAGATGATGTGCAAGCATTAATTGATAACTTGGCTGAAACAAGTCCAAGTTTGGTCGAAGCAACAGTACCAAAAGCCGTACCACTCACAACTTTGACCGCGGTTTTGCGAAATCTCCTCAGTGAGCGCGTGCCCATATCCGATTTGCGAAAAATTCTTGAGCGTTTGTCATCGATTAATATTCAAAATGTTAGTCCAATGGATTTAGCAGAAGCACTGAGACCAGACTTGTCGCGATTGATATTGCAGCAATTTGTGGGTATTTCCTCCACCCTACCAATTTTATTATTTGCTCCAGAGCTTGAGAAAATTTTAATGCAAGCGGTGCAGCAACACGGCTCGGAGAATTTAATCATTGATGGTGAGTTGGCCAAGTCAATCCAACATACGATTAATCACGAGAGCGAAACACTTTCTTCAAAGGGGAAGCCCGCAATCCTAGTCGTAGCTCCTCAAATACGAAGACCAGTATCTATGTTCTTTAGGCCTAGTATGCCTGACTTAATTGTTATGAGCTTTTCAGAGCTGCCTGACGATAGAAATATCGAAGTTGTAACCACGATTGGGCAACAAGAGGCTATTACCACCGAACAAGGAGTTGAGTAGATGTACACTGTAACGGCTAAAGATGCATCCACAGCAATGGATGAGGTTATTGCAAAGCTGGGCTCTGATGCAATGATTGTATCAACACGGCGTGTTGAGAATGGTGTAGAGATAACAGCAACATCTGATGTTCTGGATTTATCGAACCGTATTGTAAAATCGACAACAAGTGAAAACGAGCGACGGGAGCCGAGAGAGATTAGACCAATCCCTACAATCAGATCACATAGTGTCAAAATGAATGAAGTAGACAATGGTAAGATATCATCTCGAAAGCGTCTTATCGCAGAGATCGAAGCCTTACTTGATGAGCATGGTTTATCCCAAACAAAGAGCCTCAATCCATTTTTGGATCGCTACGTAAATTTCTTTGAAGGTTCAACTCGGTTCACAACAAATTTCTGCAGTCGCAAGTATGTTCTGAGTGAATTCATTGAGGAGTTTGTCTCAGATATCGTCACAGAAGGCGGAATGAGTTTGGGTGAAACACGACAGCTCTTTGTTATTGGGAACAATGGTGTTGGTAAATCGACTTTCAGCGCAAAATTATGCAACGAACTTCGTAAAAACTCTAGTGGCGCTGAAGTTCAAATAATTGAAGCAAATGACAAGGGATATTCACCCTCTACATTATTATCGGTTAGCGCAAAGATGATGAAACAAAAATATTCTACGACACCGATGTTATCCAATGATATCGAATATGTGACAATCACAGAAATGAATATTTCGCAATTTGTTCAATCGATGGAAAAAGAGCCGAAAGCCAAAAACGCTGAAGTGGTATTAACCGTTCCATCTGGAATGAATTACAATGCTCTTTCTAAAATTTTACGCGCCGTAGAGCCATACCGCACAAAGATAGCTTTTACGAAGCTTGATGAACAAGATCTAAGTGTTGAAGAGTTAATGGCCGTTTATAACTTTGGATTAAAGGTGGTTTTTTTGTCAGCTGACGAAAAACTGAGTGAAGGCCTTTGCTATGCGACAAAAGACATATTAACTTGGTTTTTAAGTGATCGTATTACTGAGAGCTGAGTTTCAATATGACAACTACTATCGCAGTATCGGGTGGCAAGGGTGGAGTAGGAAAAACTACCATTGCAGTTAACCTTGCCTCCTGGCTAGCCCGAAACGGTCGTCAGACTTTACTCGTTGACGCGGATTTTGGCATGGCTAACTCTCATATTTTGTGTGGTTTGAAAACTGAAGAAACGGTAGAGAAATTTTTGAAGCAGTCAGAGCCGCTGGAAGGGCTTATCCATAAATTACCCTGGGGGCTAGACTTGTTAGCTGGTGGAACGAGTTCAGTTGAGCTGTTAAATTTGAAACCAGAGCAACGGGGCAACTTCATTCGTTCGCTTAAGCCAGTCACCAAATCTTATGATTATGTTGTAGTGGATGTAGCAGCGGGAGCTTCTGACTCTTCCTTGGAGTTTTGTGCGGCCTGCGAGAAACTACTCGTTGTCATTATGGGTGAGCCAACATCATTTATGGATGCCTACTCATTAACAAAATCTGCGAATTTAGATTTTGGTTTGGAGCATTTCGGTGTGGTGGTTAATCAGACCAGTTCAAAGAAACAGGCAGAAGCGCTTTTTAAAAAATTTCAAACTATTACTCAGAAGTTTTTAACTGTTGATCAACGTTTTATCGGATATTTACCAGCGTCTGATTTAGTACGTAAATCTATCGTTGCCAGGCTCCCAATCATGTCTTCTAAAAAAGCGACTTTAGAAGAAAGTTGCTTCACTTCGATTGCAGTCGAGATAGATCGGTTGCAATCAAACAAATTTGACGGTCTTAAGGTTTACTGAGGATAAGTCATGAAATCAGGATATATCTCAGATAAGCAGAATAGATCGCGATTAATTGAGTCTGAATTAAGTTCCGTGAAAAAAATCGCGTATCATTACTATGGCCGAATTAAAAATGCTGTGGAAATTGAAGATCTATTGCAAATTGGTTTTTTGGGCTTGGTTGATGCGAGCCACCGTTATGTTGAAGCTGAGCAGGGATCTTTCAAAGCATATGCGAGCATCAGAATTAAAGGAGCCATCGTAGATCATCTTCGTAAATCATCAAACCTTTGCCGCACTACGATCGCGCGTCGGAAAAAAGTTTTGACGGCTGAAAAAATACTTTTGGACGCTAATGGTCGGTTGCCAAGTGATCTAGAGTTAAGCGAGTACTTAAACATCTCAATCGATGAGTTATTCGATTGGAGAAAAGCATTTCAGGCCAATCAATTGCAATCTCTAGACGATGTACATAATGAGTTTTCAGAATGGTTTGCAGATTTATCAGCACCAGTCGAAGATCATATTTATCTAGATGAGCTGAAGGCGGGTTTAAGAACGTCACTAGACGGGCTTAAACCAAATGAGGCTCTCGTGCTTCAGTTATATTACGTTGAAGAACTTAATGTTTATGAGATTGCGGAAGTTATGGAAATATCTACGGGTCGGGTATCACAATTGAAATCTGCTGCAATAAGTTTCGTTAGGGAAGATTTGAGGAAGCGAAACTACATCTGAAGACTTGGCACGTTCTTTGCTGGAGAAAAGAAATTCTTGGAGGAAGAACATGTTTGGATTGATTAGATCAGGAATGGCGACAGCAATGCACGAGTTGTCAGTTGTTTCGAATAATATTGCCAACGCTGGATCTACAGCATTCAAAAAGAGTGATGTCAGTTTCTCTGACCTTTACTCAACCGCAACTCCTTATTCGGTGCCGCGGACGGCTGTTGGTCAAGGATCGAACGTTTATTCTACGCGCGTGAGTGACGGACAAGGTGGAATTGTCGATCGTGGTGGTTCACTAAATCTAGCAATTGTGGGTGCAGGTTACTTTACTGTCTCGCCTCCTGATTCCAGCGGGGCACCTTCAGGAGGATTATTTTTCTCTCGAAATGGTGAACTTACAATTGACAAAGAGGGATTTGTTAGGTCGCCCGATAATAGTTTTGTCATGGGTATCGCGGCTGGTGCAGACGGGGTTCCAGCTGGTATCGATCCAGCGGGGTTGAGTAGAATTTCTGTGCCTTTTACAGTTATTGAAGATGGTAAAGAAATTCCTTTGTCGAACCTCGAAATAGCTAGTGATGGTATAATGTCTGCCACCTATGGGCCCGATGACGTCCGCACGATTGCGCGATTAGCGATAGCCGTGTTTCCTAATCAAGCTGGTCTGAAAAATATGGGCGGTGGCACTTTTACGCAAACTGACGCATCTGGAGTGGCAATTTTGGGATCTGCAGGTGATATAGGTTACGGAACATTGCAATCTGGCGCAGTCGAGACCTCAAACGTAGATATCACGAAAGAAATGACTATTATGATGCGCTCGCAGCAACAGTTTAACGGTGCTGCCAGGTTACTCCAGACAAATGCTGATATGGTGGAGAAACTAACGCGTTAAATATTTGTAAGGCTCCGCTTAAACCCGTTGGGCCTTACATACTAAATTGCTCTATAGTGCATTTGCCACTGAATGACTTATTGCCTAATGTAATGAAAATTACCTGTGTTTCTGTGTTGAGCTTGCCTTGCAGTTCAGGGCCCTTCAAGTGAAGTATATTTTTGCTCGATGTTATCTGAAGCGGCACGGAGTTCTGATCGTTGACGGCCAAAATACTTTTCTCAGCAGTGTTTGTGTACTGATGTTGGATAGAAACCTTACCTAGGCCACCAATAATGCATTGTGCCTCGATGGTTCTAAATCTCTCCAGGATTCCTGAAGAAAAAATCCAAAACACTGCTGCAAAGATAATGCAGATAAATGCTACTGAATAGGTTCTATTGAGCATTCATTTGAGCCTTTCCTGCTTTTATGAGTCTTTCTGCGTCTGCCTTTGACACTTCGACCCTACTTCCAGCGAAGAAGCGCATGTCATTAATGGTAACTTCTTCCAATATATTTATCACGGTCATGGCATCATCAGATTCAGCTGTTGGGTCCGAAGACGCTTTAACAGCCTCGATTTGTGTAGTTTCCTCCTTTTTAGCTTTTACAGTCTTCTGGGTTTTCGCGTTATTTGGATTTTCTAATATCTGCCCAATTTTAGTTTCTGGGTCAGAAGGCATGTTCTCCAATTTTCTCCTAATGATCCAAGTTTGGGCAGCTAAGTTTCCTAGGCGCCGATTGTTGTTCCCCTCTTCAGCATACTTGGATCTTAAAAATTCCAAAACTGTGTCTAATGTTTCATCAGCTGACAATTTCAGCCACTTATCACGTGCGCTTGCAACTTGTGCACTAAATTTAATCTCGACCATAACGTTCACCACTTTTCGAAGTTGGCATCATCTTTGCAAGAAACGTTCCAACAACGTGAAGGTTTTTGCATGTCAAAGATAGCAGATCATTTAGGTATACACCAACAGGCTCTGAATTTACGCGCTCAACGGAATGAGGTGCTTGCTTCAAATATTGCCAATGCATCTACGCCAAATTTCAAGGCTAGAGATCTTAATTTCGTGCAAGAATTGCAACGTCAGACACAACTGGGTGCGATGTCAGTTTCTAATTCGCACCACATGACTGACTTACCAAGTACCTCCGGTCCAATTCAATATCGTTTGCCAACTGCTGAAAGCCTAGACGGTAACACGGTCGAATTGCATGTTGAGCAAATGCAATTTGCAGAGAACGTAATGAAATATCAAGCATCGTTGAATTTTCTTAACCGCAAGATAACCGGCCTGATGTCAGCTATAAAAGGTGAATAAAGTGTCCAGCAGTCTCTCAAATATCTTTGATGTTTCCGCACGTGCAATGAGTGCTCAGATGATGCGTCTAAACACTGTGGCGTCTAACCTTGCAAATGCCCGGTCTACATACACGAATCCAGAAGATGCTTACCGAGCAATTAAGCCGGTATTTACCACTGTTTATGCCGATAAGGCTGCACGAACTGGGATTGCGTCAGTTGATGTTGAGACGTTCGTGCGGGTAGAGCGCGAGCCACTCGCTGAATACAGACCTGACGATCCGAAAGCGAATGCTGAAGGATATGTTTACGCTGCTGCCGTGGATACCGATGAAGAGATGGTTGAGATGCTCGACGCATCCAGAAATTATCAAAACAACATTGAAGTGGTCACAACACTGAAGGCGTTGATGATACGAACAATAAATTTGGGCAAATAGGAGTTGAGCTATGAGTACTGTGAATGACGTGACAGCGAAAGCCCAACAGGCAATCTTTGACAAACTTGGAATTAATCAAGCCAAGCAAAATCAAGAGCTTGGGGCCAAACAAACCCTGGGGCAAGAGGATTTCCTGAAATTGATGACGACACAATTGCAAAATCAAGATCCCTTCGCTCCTATGGAAAATGGTGACTTCATCGCTCAGATGGCGCAATTCTCGACCGTTTCTGGCATCAAGGATGTCAATGACTCATTGTCTGGGCTCGCTGGGGAGTATGAAAAAGCGCGTATAGCAACGGCTGCAAGTCTACTTGGTCACTCAGTTCTGTTGCCAGGCAACATTGTTCGACCAGATGAAAATGGTGAAATTCATGGCGTGTTGGACCTGCCTCAGGCAAGTTCCTACACAACGATTAATTTTTCAGACCCTGTCACAGGCGAACTGGTTCATTCTCAAGCAATTGGCGCCATTCCGTCTGGCCTGAATGGGTTTAGTTGGACGAACATCCCTGATGAATTGAAACATCGTGATAACAAATTCAAAATAGAGGCGCTTGTTGATTTCGGTGAAGGTGCACAGTCACTTAGTCCATCTATCTTTGCAGAAATTTTATCGGCTTCAGCCGGTCAGACGAACAACGGCACTATCACAATTGATTTGGCAGATTATGGCACTGTCGACGTCAGCACAGTTGAAAAATTCAAATAGGAGTATCTTGAAATGTCATTCTACACAGCTCTTACAGGTCTTAATGGCGCCCAGGCGGATATTTCAGCTACCTCAAACAATATCGCTAACGTTGGTACGACTGGCTTTAAACGAAGCCGCGCGGAATTTGGTGATATCTTCGCTACTTCACCTTTGCAAAATGCGTCCTCGTCAATTGGTTCAGGTACAATTCTTAAAGGCATTAAACAGCAGTTTACTCAAGGTAACATTGCATCCTCGCTAAATGCGCTGGACTTGGCGATTTCTGGCCAAGGTTTCTTCGCACTTCAGCCATCATTGACATCCTCACAAACCGTTTACACGCGTAATGGTTCTTTCAACGTTGATAACGACCGTTATGTTGTTGACAGTGCGGGTCAGTATTTGATGACTTATCCAGTGAATACGGACGGATCTGTCACAGCAAAAGACCTCGATAGCGCAGTACCGCTTCAGCTTCCTGTTACGTCAGGTGATCCGAAAGCGACTTCTAACATTCAATTGGGTGTGAACGTGCCTGCTGATGCTCCTGTCATCACAACTCAAGAGCAATTTGCGGACGGCTATGCGTTTAACCCAGATGATGCGAGTACTTACACAAATTCGACCTCGATTACGATCTTTGACGATTTGGGTAACCCCACGATCGCGACTATTTATTTCATTAAAACGCAGACCGCTTCGGCAGACGATCCTACCAACAAATATGACACACGTTTGGTCATTAATGATACCATAATTGACCCAAATTTGGTGAGTGCAGTTGATGATGCTGGCGCTCAAATTTTTGTTGATCGATTTGGCAATCAAACCACGCAAGTACCTGATGATAACTATTTCTTGGAAGGAAAAGGTTCTCCACTTTATAAACTCGACGATCTGAAAAAACAGGTTGACTCGGAACCCGCATCAATCACTGGAGCACAAGCTGGCTTTGACTTTGGTGAAGAGGGAGACAAACTCGTTGAGATTGTTACCGATCCTTTGATGTTTGGGGCAACTCGAGAAGGTGGAAAATCTGACAGTGATGTTTTTTGGGGCAAAGACTTTCTCTTAGTTAATGTTGATGACTCCGATGCGCCTGTTTCGATCGATTTGCGCCCAGGAAAATACAACGCGGAGCAACTCGCTGCAGAAGTCGAGCGTGCAATCAATGAAGCTTATGGCGACGATAAAAAAATTCAGCTTTATCAGAATGTTGATGATATTTTAACGCTTGATTTTTTCAAGCTGAACACAACGGATGGAACATCTGAAGGTTTGAACGAAGCAATTGAAATCGACTTGCTCCAAGACAGTTATGTGACGGAATTTAGCGGAATTGATCCGGAAGGCTCATCCCCTGACTTCACGCGCTCGGAATTTTTGACGCACGTTCAAGAGCGGATTAACCAAGAGTTAGATAATTACGCGTACTCTTTTGACGCTGATGGTGATTTTATTGGAAACGCTGCGGAGTTGGGCGTAGAGGGCAGAATGTTTGCGAGTATAAAAGGAAGTGAAATTTCGCAACCGCTTGGATCTGCACCTGAAGATCAACAAGCAATTGGCTTCGGTTTGACACATACTATAACGAAACTCGTAGCTGATGATGTGAACGCAACTATGACATTGACGGCCGCTACGAGCCAAACAGGTAGAAGTGCTACGGCTTCGACCGCTGATGTTACTGTTATTGGTTCTCTCGCGGATACAGAAACATTCTCCTTGGTAATCAGTGACGCAAATGGTGACGACACCACTTTCACTTACGTCGCAACAGGCCAGGATAACGAAACTACGATCGCTGCAGGATTGGCTGCGGAGGCTGATGGTGATGCTAATTATACAGTAACGAATGCAGCAGGCGTTATTACCATTACAAGAGCTGACGGCGTTAATTTTTCTGTAGCGGCAGGTGTGAAAAGCAACGGCGCAACTGGAGATGCAGCGTCTGATGCAGTCGCACTAACTGTGAATGGCGTGGAAAGTCAAAACGAAGTTCAACTCGTTCCTCAAAACTTAGATGTAGTTGCAAATGAAACATATAACCTTTCTTTGTCCGACATTAATCTCACTTATGTTGCACAAACTGACGCAGATACAATTGACGACATAATTGCAGGGCTCCAATCGCATCCGGACTATGACGCAACAGTATTTACAATTGCTAAAGCAGCAAATGGAACTTCAATCGAAATTTCGTTCACTGAAGTGGGTCAAGTCGCGTCAACCGCATCATTTTTTAGAACTGCGGGAGCTCAATTGGATGATATCGATATAAATAGACATCTCGCTTACTCTTATTTTGGTGATCGGCCAACATTGCAAGTCTATGATAACGAGGCAGTTCTGGGAGCAAATGCAATCTCTTATGATCCATCGCAGAATACTTTAACGATCAAGCTTCCGGATGGGGTTACCGCTGACAGTTTCAAGTCGAGCAGCATCAGGTTAATTGGCGAGGATGCTACAATCGACTTAAATGGTCGCGAATTGCGTATTTTGGAAACAACTGCAACTGGTGACTTAAGAATTGATACAACTGGTTTAGGTTTGCCAGAAGCAATAAGTACAACTGTCAAAAATGCTGGTATTTCATTATACTTCAATCCATCGCAAAACGTTGAAGCCTACTTTGAAGGCTCAGAGCCAACTGTGGATGGTGTATTAGAGACTTTTGATAGCAAAAAAATTGTGATCCGCGAAATTGGTTCATCGGCAAATCGCAGAAGTGATACATCAAGTAATGCAACTGCGTTTTCGATAGTTACTGATGGCGCTACCGCCGATGCGGCGCTGAGTACGCTAGGTTTAGATGGCTACACAGGTGATCAAGCAAGCGCATCAATTGGATGGGTTGATAGACGTAATCCTCCAGTTCAGGTGTCATTTGATGAAATTAACCAGCGTCTCGCATTTACCGTAGACCGTACTGTCTTGGGAACAGGAACAAGTAGTAACTTTAATGCCTTCACGGTTTATGGTGCCGCGGATGCTGATAGTACAAATGGTATTGGTATCTCGACTGCAAACAATGCTTCTCAAGTCCTCATTCGCGGTGGTGAAGTTTTACACGCGGGTAGCTTTATTGCCGATGGCGATGAAATCCAGCTGAATGACAAAAGATATGGCGTTAAGGTCGGCTACAATAGTGACACAAAGAATTTCACGGTTTCTTCTGGAACAACTGGCGAGACAATTGCCGCGGATGGGGCACTTGGTGTCGATACAGCTCAAAAGGCATCCAATATTCAAATTGGCCGTAGAAATCTTATTGGCACCGGCGTGGTTGATCCAAGTGAAGTGATAAACTTGGACAACCAAATTATTGGTAACGGTAGCAATGTCTTGATGGGCTTTGACTCAAACAGCAACGACTACCTATATACTGGTGGTACCGGGTTGGCATCTGACGCGGCTGTCGCAGTCGGTCGCGCTGCTCAGAGTGACTTGACAGAAGTATTTCGCCTAAATTCAACCAATGGGGAAAATGTCTTCAACGTATCTGTAAACGGTATTAATGGAATTATCGAAATACCTGCTGGTAATTATGTTGGGACAACCCTCGCAACTGCATTAGAACAGCGGATTAATCAAATTTCAGATCCGGATACTGGTGAAGTAGTAGGTGGTGTTGAAGTTCGTTATTCCCCTACAGACAACAATTTCACGTTCACGACAGGCACGACTGGCTCCACAAGTACCATTAAGGTTAAAGGAACCGCGCGACTTGGATTGGCGGACGTTCCATTAGGTGTTGGTTCTGTTCCTAAAATCTTCAACTTGGTTCAGGCGACTAACGCGGATGGTGTTGCACTCTACGTAGATGCGTCAGGAAACGTGGTTACATCCCCGCCCGAAAACTTGGTTGAAGGTTATTACCCGCTGTATATCGATGAAGGTGAGTTGACCTTTGACAAAACAGGTCGATTGGTAAGCCCGCGTAACAACGTCAGCTATGAGCAACAGGCTGAAGGCTTTTCGATTTCACTAGACATCGATTACTCTGCGTCAACACAGTTTGCTCAGCCGTTCTCAGTCCTGTCAGTTGAACAAGATGGTTTTACTTCTGGTCGTCTAGATGGTCTGGAAATTGATAGTTCAGGTACCATACGAGCCAACTACACCAATGGTCAAAACACACCGCTTGGGAAAATTGTTGTCGCAAACTTTAACAACCAAAATGGTCTGAAGCAAATTGGTAACGCAACTTATGTTGAGACTGCTGTTTCTGGGACACCTCAAGTCGGGGAAGCAGGATCAGAAGGTTTCGGTAACATCTTGTCAGGTTCGTTGGAACGCTCCAACGTTGATATTACTGAAGAGTTGGTTAACTTGATTACCGCTCAGCGAAATTACCAAGCGTCTGCTAAAGCAATCGAGACAACAACGTCTCTGACGCAAACGATTATTAACATTCGTATGTAAGTGGAGCGCTTTGTCTCATGGATAAAATGATCTTTACATCTCTGAATTCTATTCAGAATTTATATGATCAGAGGTTTAATATTTCACAAAACATGGCGAACATTTCAGTCCCAGGGTATCGTCGAGAACTACCCAATGAAGGTGGGTCTGCCTTTTTAGAGCAATATCAGAAGCTTGGACCAAGAGCCTACGCATTAGAAACTGGTCCAAACCAGTTTTCGTTCAAGAAGGGAACACTGAACCTTAGCGGTAACAAGACGGACGTAGCTATCACAAATGACAGCTTTATGTTAGCAGAAAATGAAAATGGTGAAATAGTTTTCACAAGACGTGGTGACCTCCAGGTTTCTGCAGATGGTATTTTGAAAAATGGTGCTGGGGATAATATCCTTTCAGAAAATCTTGCCCAAATTCAGCTCCCGTTTTTTTCGGATATCAAAATTTCACGGTATGGTGAAATACTGCTAGATACGGCCCAAACTCCATCAGGTATTTTTTCACCCTTCGGCATTATCAGCTCTGTTGATCCGTCCAGTTTCAATTTGCTGAAAGATATCGATGGCAAAATCAAGCATTTTGGCGAAAATGATGTTGTTGCTGACCAAAGTGGTGAATTTGTTCAAGGCACTCTTGAGTTATCAAATGTTAACCCCGTTGTGGAGATGGTGGCATCTATCGATAACCAAAGACAATTTGAACTAAATATGAAATTGATCAAAGCAGCGGAAGAGGCCGATAGATCTGGGATGTCACTTCTGAAAATTTCTCAATAGAGTTGGCATATAAATTGCTTCACTTCTTTAAGTTTAATAGGAGTGAAAAATGTCCACATCAGCCATGTATGTTGCGCAAACGGGCTTAACGTCGCAACAGTATCGCTTACAAGTTATTGCGAACAATTTATCGAACGTAAATACAACTGGCTTTAAACGTGAACGCGCAAATTTTGAGACTCAATTGTATCAAACTGTCCGTCAAAGCGGTGGCGCAGATGATGGTGGAGAGGGCCAGAATTCAGCATTTACAGTTGGTACAGGTGTGCGAATAGTTAATACTCAGAAATTACACACTCAGGGTGCAGTAATTTCTACTGATAACTCCCTTGACTTGGCAATTAACGGTATGGGTTTTTTCCAGGTACTGATGCCTGATGGGCGCATTGGCCATACACGGGCGGGCGCATTCTCTCGATCCGCTGATGGAATTCTGGTCACCCCAAATGGTTATGTTGTGCAACCGCAAATTCAGATCCCAGATGACGCGACAAGTATCAAAATCACCCCAGCTGGTGAAGTGAATGTGATTACCGCGGGACAAACGACAGCCCAATCTGTAGGACAATTGTCGTTGTCAAATTTCGTGAACCCGGTTGGACTAGACCCGATTGGAGAAAACTTATTCGTATCGACTGATGCCAGTGGTGAGGCAATTGAGGGCGTGCCGGGCAGTGGCGGTTATGGAAAGCTCCAACAGGGGTATTTGGAAAGTTCAAATGTGAACGTTGTGCAGCAACTCGTGGATATGATTGAGACGCAGCGCGCATATGAAGTGAGTTCAAAATCTATCAAAGCAGTAGACGAGATGATGCAATATGTCTCCAATAACCTATAGTAAGATTTCGCTATTTGCTGTGACCGCGGCGTTGATGTCGGGTTGTTCACCCCAAGTTGAGGACGCTGTAAGTCGGGACTACCAACCAATATATCCAATGGTAAGCGAAGTCTCAGGCAAGCTTCCAGATGGCTCGATCTATAGCACACAAGCCGCTGGGTTGTTCGCCACAGATAGACGTGCGTCTAAGATTGGCGATATTTTAACCGTGTCTTTCGCGGAAAGTTTTCAGGCAACTAAATCGCAAAATGCAGCTACGTCGAAGTCGTCGTCAAATAAGATGTCACTCCCTGGTATTATTCCAGGATCTGATCTAGAAGAACGCATTTCAAATGCTTTGACTTCGAGCAGTGACCGCAGTTTTACAGGGTCTGGATCCACGGCACAGTCTAATTCGTTGACGGGACAAATTTCTGTCCATGTCGTGCGTGTTCTACCAGGGGGTAATCTTGAGATCCTGGGTCAGAAGCGTTTGGTGCTGAATAAAGGGGATGAATACATTCGAGTGAGTGGTGTCGTTCGGCCTGAAGATATTTCAGCTGACAACGTGATTTTATCGGATCGAATTGCAAGTGCCAATATTCAATACATTGGTGCGGGCGACATAGCCGATCCAGCAAATCAAGGGTGGTTAAACGGTGTTCTAGCCGCAATTTCACCTATTTGATGAAAAGGTTTTGGTGATGAGACATTTGATAACTATTGCGCTCTATTCTGTAATCGCTTTTGCGAGTACAGTTCTTCAAGCCGAACGGATCAAGGATATTTCGTCACTTGCAGGTGTGCGATCAAACCAATTGGTCGGATATGGTATCGTGGTTGGATTAGCGGGTTCAGGAGACGGAGGTGCTGGAGTAACGCTACAGTCTATGCAGTCTATGGTCTCTCGTTTTGGCATTGTAGCCGATATCGGTGATCTAAATGCGGCTAATGCAGCTGCAGTTGTTGTAACTGCTGATTTGAAGCCGTTTATGAAGCCAGGTCAAACCATTGACATCACCGTGTCAACAATTGCGGGTGCATCGTCGTTAAAAGGCGGCACGTTGCTGATGACACCATTGCTAGGAGCTGATGGCGAGACCTATGCTATAGCGCAAGGGAACTTGGTCGTTGGCGGACTTGGAGCGTCTGGGCAGGATGGGTCTTCGATTACTGTGAATGTACCAACCGTTGGTCGTATTCCAAAGGGTGCAACCGTTGAGAAACTAGTCCCTAATACCTTCTTAACAGCTGAAAATATAATTTTGAATTTACATCAGGGAGATTTTTCTACGGCCAATGCAGTGTCTGATGCCGTCAATAATATCTTTGGTCCTAATATCGCAATTGCTTTAGACGCAAATTCAATAAAGGTGACGGCGCCTGTTGATCCTAGTCAACGTGTATCTTTTGTTTCACTACTCGAGAATATCGAAGTAATGCCTGCAGAACCGCCAGCGAGAGTTATCATTAACTCGAGAACAGGTACGATAGTAATTAGCGGACAGGTCATGGTGAAGCCTGCAGCGGTTTCACAAGGCAGTCTTTCTGTTCGTGTAGATGAAAACACCGAAACTACGCAAGGCACGACAGTCGTCTCGAATGGTGATCAAACAGTTGCATTACCTGGAGAGCCTGTGAGTAATCCTGATAGCACGGTCACGACCACAGAAGATATTGCGAAAGCATTTTTATTTGATGACGGTGTTACCTTAGCTTCACTGGTCGATACAATAAATCAAGTGGGAGCAACCACTTCTGATCTTGTCGCAATTCTGGAAGCATTAAGAGAGGCTGGAGCCTTGAATGCTGAACTAATCATTATCTGAGGTAAGTTAGATGGAATTAGGCTCAACGACATCTTTAAGTTTTGGCTCCAGTTTAAATAGCCAAGAAAGCAAAGGCGAGCTCAAGGCAGTTGCGGAGCAGTTTGAAGCAATTTTCGTGGAACAGCTTCTGAAGGCAGCTCGTCAGAGCACTTTAGCTGATGGTTTATTCGATAATGAGGAAGTCGAAACCTATCGTGATATGCTTGATAAAGAATATGCCAAGAGTATTGCAACAAATACGTCATTGGGAATTGCGAGCGCTATCGAAGCCAAATTTTCACACTTTCTAGACAAAGAATGACAAAATGGCAGATCTCTTTGAAATTGGTAAAAGTGGTGTTCAGTCTTACAGGCGCGCTCTAGGTGTGACCGGTCAAAACATCGCTAATGCCAATACCGAAGGGTATAATCGAAGAGATGCACAGCTAGCTGAAGTTTCAGCAACACAAGGTGATATTTTATCCGTGAGTGATCAAGCTGGATTGGGTGTCAGAGTAGAGAATATTAGGCGGGCATTCGATGATTTGATCGTTGCTAAAACCAACACCGCAAATTCTTCATTTGAAAACGCTCGGGCCGCCAATGAAAAATTACAGTTAGTTGAGCGGATTTTATTACCGGGTGATTATTCTATTTCCAGTTATTTACATAACTTTTTTGATGGTCTGAATGCGGTTCATCAAGCTCCAACAGATCTTGGCGCAAGACAACTTGTGATAGAATACGGAGAATTATTGGCTGATGGTGTGGTGTCACTCGCAAACGGATTGGCGAATTTAAAAAACGAGTTAAGGACTGAAGCCACATCAGTGGCGGAGATGGTAAACGTTACGGTAAGTGGATTATTAGAGGTACAAAAGAAACTAATTTCTTCTGGAGGCAGTGGTGCGGCCTCCAACTCATTGCTTGATCAGCGCGATCTGCTGATCCAAGAATTATCAGGTTATGTGGGGATTAGTACACTTTACGGAGAGCGTGGAGCAGTTAAGATCAGTTTGGGACCAAATAATGGAAAAGAAAAACTTCTTGATCTGTTTGACACTCAGCAACTTGTGTTAGACGAATCCAAATCTCAATTAGGGTACGCCTTATTAAAAGGTTCCGCAGTCTCTGCAACCACGCAAGTCACCAATGGTTATCTTGCGGGCTTGAGCAAAGCTTCGGATGCAATCGATGAAACACTAAAGCAGCTTGACAATCTTACGCAAAAATTAATTCAAGACTTTAATGATATCCACAGAAATGGGCTCACATTAAACGAGGATCAAGGGCGAGATCTCTTTTCTGTTGGCACACATGATATATTCATCGAGCCTAATAATACTCACAAATTCGATGTGTTCGTGAGCAATGGTAAATTAAGTGTCACTCGGGAATTAGTATACGTTGAGAAATTGGCTAGCTTTGTAGACATTTCTAATGGTGATACGTTTGACCTTCTGAATAATCAGATAACCATTGATCAAGGCGTATTACAATTCTCAGATGTACCTTACGACGGTGATACAATTTACCTGGAGCCATTAGATAATATTTCAAAAAGTTTGAAATTTGTGATTGAACATCCACAAGATATTGCGGCATCAAGTTCTTTTGAAGTCAACAACAATTTGGACAACAGTGGGGAGGGGAATCTATATGCAACGAAAAAACCAGCGGGAAAGTCAGCCAATCTCGTTGAGATAAGTGATATCTTCAATAATGATTTGAACCCAGTTGCCGCTCAATCGTTTCGTTCTAATGTGACTGCCTCAACGATCCCACCAAAAGTACATGAGATTGAATTCCTAGTCACTGAAAAGCAAGCGAGCGCCCGCTTTGTTTTATCAGAGTCTGAGATCGCACTTTTGCCGTCGCAGACTCTCAGCTTCGATGGTATTGACTTTATACTTAGTGGCGAAAACCAAGCCAATTGGAATAATCTTGAAGAGTTGGTAGATGGTCTGAATGAAGGCAGCATTAGAGGGAATGATAATGCCTCTCTCTCAGAACTAGGCTTAATCGCTTCAACAAACGGATCTACCTTGAGTTTCACCCAAAAGCGAAGTGAAACCCAGCAATTCGTTTCAGTTGAGCTAGGCGGGGTAACCGCGAAGTTTGGCTCTCCGCCTGCCTCGGAAGGTAATGTCTACGTTTTCTCGCGCGATGGTCGGCAAATTGCGGGGTCTGCACTATCGGATACACAAATTCAAGAATTCATCAGCTCTAATTACGGCTTCTTCGAAGATGCTGAATATCGCGCAGATTATCTGAATAGAAACCTCTTGGGGTCGTCAGTAAAAGCAAACGGCGTGGATTTAAGTTACCAATTCACACTACCAGCAAGCGGCAATAGATCATCAAATATTAGTCAAAGCTATTTTTCAGAAAGCGGTATCAGCAGCAGCTTGAATCGGCATGGCTTTGACATTTGGATTGGAGAGACAACCACAGACGCAGCAAAACAGGTTATATCAATAGATCCAGGATTGATGGCTACCGATGTACAGAACTCTATTGATGCTGTGTTATCAAAATTTGGTATTTTGGCATCAGTGAACAACAAGGTTAAAGCGTCACTGAGCTCAGGCTTACAATATCCTTCTACCGTAAATTTTGGTTTGAAAAATAAAGATGGCACCTATTCAGATATTAATGTCAGCTTATTGAGCAACGACTTAACAGAATTGGTGAACAAGATTAATCTGGTCTCGGGGAAAACTGGGGTGGTTGCGCAGATGTCCAATGCCAGCTCTGCATTTACCTTAGAACACGTAAGCGGCGATGAAATTGTTTTTTCAGACTTTGAATTCAATGGTTTGGTGGCAAATGAGAATGAATTCCTGTATCTCGAAAAACTCTCAAGTGATGGCGCGATAATACAAGACGCATCTGTAAGGCTTTATTCCGGTAAAAGCTTAAGGGTATCAGGCGACGTTGATCTACATTCAAGTAGTCGTTTTGCTGCTTCAATTGCCCCATATGCATCGCAAGAAATACCAGAGCTTACCGATGCGCGAGCGTCTAAGCATAGCACATTCATAACGGAGAATTTATCTTTGGGAGGTGATACTTCATCTGTCAATTTTGATTTTGCATCTGACCTTTTTAGCGATTCCACAAATGACTTTGCCGCGTCGGCTTATATCGCAGATGCAAAAATAGCATTCGAAATAAATGCGACCGTAATTGAGGCAGATATTGCTAAACTAAGTGATAAGTCTTCAAGAGGCATCGCTACAGATATTGTCAAACAATATAGGTCATCCAAAGAGATTAATCTTCTGACTGAAATTGAGTTTTCAGGCACTGCGTTAAATTTAAAAGAGGCTATTGAGTTTGAATTCGAAGGACAAAAATATACCGTAGGTGTGGAGTTTCCGAATGGTGATGTAAGTCGATTGGCTGAAGCCGAAATTATAGGGGACGGAAACTTCGCTAAACGGTTCAATACTTCATTATTGCCGCAGGAAGATGGTTATACATTAGTGATCGGGGCGCTTGATGGAGTTCCAACTGCTGAGATTATGCACTTTAGCAACCTCAACGCATCAGCTAACGTAACACAAAAATTAACTGGTCCTGAAGCTGAAATCATTTTATCCGGAACTTCTCCGACAGAAGAAGAATTCACGGACCTTGACGAGTTTCGTACAAACTTTGCTACAACCACGCGGGCCGCTGCATCAGATTTTGGGTTGGAATTATATGATTTGAAGGGGGACTACATTGAAACGCGCTCTTCGTTAACAAGTAGCGTCAAGTCCCATATCAAACTCAAAAACTTACCAGCTGAAGAGTTGATAGTTTTGTTTGATAATGCCTCAACTTCGAATTTTTCTGTGAAGCATTCTAGTTCGTCTATATTAGAACCAGAGAACCGTGACTTAATTGTAAAGTCTATTGATAGTGAATTAGGTATAGTTGAGATTTTAGACGCTGCTACGCGTCAAAGTCTGGCAACTCGCGTGATGGATGTCGATGGGAGATTCAGTGCGCTAGGCTTTGATTTTGAGCTAGGGGGTACCACAGTTACTGGCGATGAATTCAAAGTCCAACACACTGCAGGCGGAGATGCAAACTCCGACAACCTTCTTAATTTGTTGGCTTTATCTGTTTATAATTCAGAAACAGGGAGCGGTGAATTTAATCAGATATTCAAACAAATGGTTACCGATCTCGGGATGGAAGTGAAGTCATCACAGATTACGCGAGATGCTGCTGACAATGCTAAACAATCAATTTTGGAATTGAAGGATGAGTTTTCAGGGGTAAACTTGGATACCGAAGCTGCGAACCTCATGGAGCAACAGCAAGCTTACCAAGCTTTAGCCCGTGTGTTAAGCACTGCACGAGACCTTCTGAACACTTTAATGGAGGTGATTTAAGCCATCATGACAAACATCAGTTCAAAATTGTTCAACCAACAAGTTATGAATTCTCTTAAGTCTCTGGACAGTAGGATTAGTGAACTTCAAAATGAAACTTCAACGGGCCTTCGCACCATTTCTGCATCTTCTGACCCAATTCTTGTAAGTGAATTAAATACTGGAAAAGAGGTGCTTTCAAAGTTTGACCGATATCTGAGTAATACTGTAACTGCCAATGATCGATTAAAACTCGCTGACACGGTATTACAATCAGTTGAGCCATTACTAACGAGATTTTCTGAATTAAATATTCAGGCAAATACGGACACTTTGAACCAAAGTGACAGACTTGCAATTAAAGCAGAGGTGGATGAATTAAGAGCTTTACTGATGGATCTTGCGAATACCAAAGATCACAATGATGTGGCAATTTTTGGTGGTACGATTGGTGAGCAAACTGTCTTTGGATATTCAGATAGCGGGCGTGTTGAATACTTGGGCGACCAAGGGAATATGACGCTTAAAATTTCAGATAATAAAAATGTGGAGACATCCATATCTGGCCTCGACACTTTCATGAATGTTCAGACATCAAATGGAGTTAAATCTGTTTTCGATATAATTGACAATTTCTCTGAAGCCTTGGAGATGGCTGAAAGCGGCACCAAAGATATTGAGGTTGATGAAAATTCTACATTGTTGCGCTTTCAACTTGCAGACCGCCCCGCCATCGTTAATTTTCAAATTTTTTATGAAGGCCAAGTTCATCACGTTGAGGCTAAAGTCGTAAATGGTCATTTGGAAAACTTGCAAGCAGAAATAGAAAAGCTCGGGCTTGGACTTGCAGTTGTTACAACTGGCAATGCGATGTCGATAGCGACAGATAGTAATTCGTCTGCCGTTTTGAGTGATTTATCATTCGACCCGTTAGATAACTCGGATGTTTCGCTCTTTAAGATCGACGTAGGAGACAAACGGTTTTTACAGGCAAATGAGAATATGTCTCAATCCCTGGGGGATTTTAATGACGCAATTTCGCATGTGTCAGTAAAGCACGCTACTTTGGGGGCTAAAATTCAGGCGGTGACCACTCAAACGGAAATTTTGCGGCAATTTAAAATGACTGTTTCTGAAGATGTGTCCGAGTTGCAGGACGCCGATTTAGCCGAAGTAGTGACTGAGCTTAAGCAGCTTTTGCTTAACAAAGATGCCGCACAGCAAGTGTATGCGAAGCTTAATCAGCAAACTCTATTTGATTTTATCCGTTAATGGAATTTTATAAAACTCAATGCTAAACTCAGGTTTACTGAGTTCGTGAGTTATTTGTAAAATTATCATGTGTATTTTACTCGAATTCTATGATTTCACCATCCGCAAATGATATTGCATTCACTGAAATTATAACGTTCGCATTGTCGAGTTCCGCTAATGGATAGAGTTTCTCAAATGGCTCGTTTGATCTGTCATGCATTTCAAGAAATGAAAAAGAAAGTTGGGTTGTCGTGTATTCTTTGTAGTGCAGTTTATCTTCGTGTATCCCAGAAAATTCGAAAACTGTTTCCCCGAATGAGTCGACAAAGGTAGCGGCAAATTTGATGCCTAATATTGTTTTGGCTTGGACGTTTTCAAAGCGTGGCATAAACCTTACGGCGCGCACATCTTGCGTTTCATGGGTTATTTTGAATTTAGGGTCTAAAACTTTAATGTATCGGCTTTGACTTTCGTTAGTATCATTTATGAATTTATAGGAACCGTTCTGATTTAGTTTCAAGAGCCTCCCATCAGTCAGCTCTACGATTTCCGCAACGCTGGCGGTAGCGGTCACAAATATAGCGAAGCCAAACATCAGAGGAGCTTTGGTAAAGCATTTTGTGATGATTTTTTTCCGAAATTTGATCATATCTGTCGTTTCCCGTTCATAGGTGGATTGTATGCGTTTTCATTTTGATGCGTGCGTCAATGCAAGTTTTAACGTTAGCAGACTTTCAATGTGTTGGTCAGGTAGTTTAGAGATATTCGTCTTCGGAATAATTGGATCCTTTTTTCTCGTGATATTAAACTCATCATTAAAAAATAAGGATTTTTCTAAAACATATACACCATCTGTGAGAACTACGAGTTTTTGTTTTTGAGTCACTATTGGTATCGAGCTGACGGCAACGAGTATGATTACAAATAATATCGATGCAAGCGAATTTTTCTTTGCAACATTACCTGTTTGGTAACTTGGCTTATTTAACCTTCTGGGGGCGTCTGATATTTTTTGTAGTCTGTCATTTAGATCGGAAATGTGGGCTTCATACTTCATCACTTCACTACAGTAATATTTATGCGTCAAAGCCGCAAAC
Source organism: Rhodobacteraceae bacterium HIMB11 (assembly GCA_000472185.1). GTDB lineage: Bacteria > Pseudomonadota > Alphaproteobacteria > Rhodobacterales > Rhodobacteraceae > HIMB11. The sequence goes on from AVDB01000009.1 coordinate 24,393, forward strand.
TATAAGTAAACCTTCCTGCTGAGAGATCTGTCTTAAGTATTAAGTTGAGCGTTCACACTGTTGCAAAAAATGATGTTTTGGTTTGTTTATCTAAGCATTTTAATACATCAATATATAGTAATAGTGATATAAATACGTATCTAAATAGGAAAAAGAAATACAATCGAGAATATATGATAAAAAATAATAAAATAAATAAGTAAATATAAACAATATCCTAGATGGGTATATAAGTGAATCCCACCTGTTCAGCCATAGTATTTGTTGTATACGATCCCCAGCACTCTCAGCGTACTTCCCATCTCAGAACTCAGGCTGCAGATTAACCATTGCATTGGGAATGTCTGCCGCTAAATTTTAACCAAATGAAATTTCAGGGGTGGCATGATGCGCATATTGTTCACAGGCGGTAGCGGTAAGGCAGGAAAATACTGCATCGATTATCTGTTGGACCAAGGTCACAAAATCTTAAACCTTGATCAAATTGATTTAAACCACCCGGAGGTTTTGACCCGCTTTGCCGATATCACAGATGCGGGGCAGGTCTATGACGTGATGAGCAGCTATGTCCATTATGATGAGCTTGAAGCGGGGCAAGGCGTTCCAAAATTTGATGCCGTCGTGCATTTTGCCGCGATCCCGCGTTTGTTGTTCAAAAGCGATAATGAATGTTATCGCGTGAATACAGTAGGTACCTACAATATTATTGACGCTGCCATCAAACTGGGCGTAAAAAAGGTGATTTTTGCATCCTCTGAAACGACCTATGGCATTTGTTTTGCCGATGGTGAGGTGAAACCAAACTACCTACCCATTGATGAAGAGCATCCGACAATTCCAGAGGATAGCTATGCGATGTCCAAAGTTGTAAATGAGGTGACCGCGCGGTCGTTTCATCAGCGTTCGGGCATTGATATCTATGGGCTGCGTATCAACAATGTGATCGAACCACATGAATACGCCGAAAACTTTCCCGCCTATTTTGCAGACCCGAAATTGCGGCTCAGAAATATCTTTTCCTACATTGATGCGCGTGATTTGGGACAAATGGTGCAAAAATGTTTGGAGACGAATGGATTGGGATACGAAGTATTCAATGTCTCCAACGATGATCATTCTGTGCATTGCACATCGGAGGAGTTGATCGATGCCTATTATCAGGGCGTCCCGATTAATGGGGATGAGATCCCCCACAGTTTTTATACGAATGCCAAGGCTAAACGGCTATTGGGCTTTCAACCCGCGCATTCATGGCGTGACTTTGTTTCGCCGTAATTTTTTTCGCGATAACGAGCAGGTTAAGCGCATGAATACAGATCAATTACAAACTTTCGACCTGTACGATTTAAACGTTGAATTTGACGAGCGGCCCAGCATGCCTGCGTTGGGGAATGTGACTGAGGCTGAGCATCGTGCTGGACTGCACCTTGCCGCCATTCACCGTATGCATTTGCGCGATATGCAGCGATTGGCGCATATATTGGAGCAGGTTGAACAGGGGGGCGTTTTGCCCGAGGTTTTTGCCAGTGAAGTGTCGAATGTTGAATTAACCCGCAACATGCGCATCTTTGGAACGATGTGCGGGCGTGAGTGTCAGATTTTGACCTTTCACCATGACGCCGAAGAATACATGATGTTCCCGCAACTTGAACAGCAAAATATTCAGGCGTTAACCCGCGTTGTAGACCGTTTGAAACAGGAACACTTGATCGTGCATGAATTAATCACACGGTTGGAAACAGCTGCTCAAGCCTTGGTCCAAAATCCAGATGAACACAACTTTGCCAGAACCAAAGCAACCTTTGCACAATTGCATACTGTCGTCATCTCACACTTTGGATACGAAGAAACAGAACTGCGAGAAGCATTGGGCAGGTTCGTTCCCGTTATGTAATTTTGCCAAGTCTAAAGGACCCTATGACAGAGCCTGAATTGAATAAATGTGTTGCGATCATTGGTGCTGGGTTGATTGGGTGCAGTTGGGCTGCGCTGTTTATGAAACACGGATGGGATGTCACGATTTGGGATCGTACTCCTGACGTTTATGAACATGTGTCTGACAAGATTACGCGCGCCTTGGCAGATTTGGAAAATTTGCATGTTTCTAAATCGGAAACGGGGTCTTTTACCCTGTGTGATAAACTGCATGTCGCGATTTCGGATGTGGCCTATGTGCAAGAAAATATTTCAGAAAACCTGAACGTGAAACACACGCTTTTTGCAGAACTCGATAAACATGTCGCCCCAAGTGTTCCAATTGCCTCATCCACAACGGCCTATACATGGAGCGATCTGTTCAGCGGGTGTGTGCATCAGGATCGTTTTTTGATCGCGCATCCGTTCAATCCACCGCATTTGATCCCCTTGGTGGAACTGTCGGGGCATTATGATCCCGTTTTGGTGCAGGCTACCGAAATATACGAGGGGTTGGGGCGCGTTGTAATCTCGTTGAAAAAAGAGGCGCCGGGTCACATTGCCAACCGATTGGCCGCAGCCCTATGGCGAGAGGCGGTTCATCTGATGAAAGAGGGCGTCGCAGATGTGCGTGACATCGACAATGCGCTGGTCCACGGTCCAGGCCTGCGGTGGGCAACAATTGGGCCCAGCCTTGCCTATCATTTGGGCGGCGGGGATGGGGGTATTTCGGCCTATTTTAAACACCTCGGGAAAAGTCAGGAAAAGCGTTGGGACACGCTTGGGACCCCGAAACTTGACGAGGCGACTGTGCAGATGTTGGTTGACATAATCGAACGTGAATATGGTAATCAATCATCCTCTGAGTTGGCCAAGAAACGCGATCAGGATTTGATTGGAATTTTGAAGTCGCGCAAAGAAAAGCCCTAATTTCCATCGCACGCTTTGAACGACAGCATACGCAGTCTATATCCTGACATACACCAAACACATTCCAAGGCAGGAGTGGTACATTGACGTCCCCAGATACTGAATATGCATCCCTAGCAGCGTTTTATCGTGCCGCCTGGGATCAGTTGGGGCGGGGTGTTGCCGATGCAAAACATCCAGCGCGCACACCGACATTGGCGACGATCGCTGCAAATGGATTTCCCGCGCAGCGGACCGTTGTTCTGCGGGCCGCAGACAGAGCGGCGGCAGAAGTTGAAATTCACACGGACACTCTGACGCCCAAGGTAGAAGAGTTGCGCGAAAACAATAAGGCGGCGCTACATGTTTGGATCCGCAAATCCATGCTGCAACTTCGCCTTGAGGTTTGTTTTGATATTTTAACGGGCGTGGATGTTGCGGACCGTTGGAATGCGGTGCCGCCTGCATCGCGCATATCCTACGGCACGCACCCCGTTCCGGGTCAACCGATCACGGAGCCGTTCGACTATGAAAAGCCTGCTGAAAGGGCGCGCTTTGCCGTACTGAAAGGCCATGTTCATCAGATTGAAATTTTGTACCTTGGAACCAAACATCAACGCGCGGTTTATAAACACACTGACGATTGGTGTGGGCAGTGGATTTCACCCTAATCTTGCGCGGAACTCATGTCTTCGAATTCATCTCGGGTTAGGGTCACTTGAACGCCCAATGACCCATCATCGCGCACAGGTGATTTGCGCAAAAATAAATCAGCCACATGGACTTCGGCATGTTCGAAGCAACACTGAAATATCAATGCCATCAGGTATTCCTGCGTTTCATATTTATCCGCGGCGGCAATTTGTAAAATTTTGCGGATTAAGGGGTCATAATCAAACACACGGTCCATCTGATCGGCGTCAATCACGACCCATGATTTATCCAGATAAAGGACCATATCCAAAACATGCGCATCTGGGATAATGTCATCTGTGTCATAGGTCCCAATGCTGCAGGGTAGCGTCAGATCGTTCAATCGAATTTGCGCATGTTTTGTCATGTGTTCACCGCCTACGAACTGGCAAGTTTCTTTTTGGGGTCAAAGAATGGTTTTTCGCACACCACGGCATTGCGTAAGCCCGCCTTGGTGTCGATGACCAGCGTTGTGCCGATGTCGGTGTGTGATATGGAAACCATAGCAAGGGCGATGTTTTTCTGCAGCCTTGGGGAATAAACGGCGGATGTTACCTTGCCGACAACCTGATCCTCTGAACGGATCTGCCAAAATGTTGTATTTGGTCCTGTCAGTGGCGCGCCATCAAATTCAATTCCGATCAATTGACGCGAAACACCTGTTTGGTGGATTGTTTTCAGCGCGTCTTTCCCAACGAAATCTGCGTCCATTTCCAAATCAACCAAGCGCCCCAATCCAACCTCATAGGGGTTTGTGTTGATATCTGCATCCGCGTGATAAGAGAGCATCGCACCTTCGATGCGGCGGATTGAGGATGTGTGTCCGGGTTTCAGGCCATGCGCCTGACCCGCGGCCATTATTTTTTCCCACAACTCATCGCCCTTTGATCCATCGCGCAGGTAAATTTCATAGCCCAATTCACTGGACCATCCTGTGCGCGACACAACCAATGGAATGCCGTTCAGATCCAATTCGCGCAGCCAATAATATTTCAACGACAAAATATCATCGCCGAACAACTCTTGCATAATTCGTCCAGATTTTGGGCCCTGAAGCTGTAGCGGTGATACATCAGGTTCGTGGATTTGAACATCCAATCCCGAATGCACGGCAACCCCTTGAGCCCAGAACAGAACATCACTGTCTGCCAATGAAATCCAAAAATGGTTTTCTGCCAATCGCAGCAAAATTGGATCGTTCAAAATGCCACCCGCCGCATTTGTGATCAGCACGTATTTGCATTGGCCAACCTGCATGCTCGACAGATTGCGTGGGGTCAGCATTTGCACAAATTTTGTGGCGTCTGGTCCTGTAATTTCCACCTGACGTTCCACTGCGACATCGCACAAAATGGCATCATTCACCAGGTTCCAAAAATTCTGTTGGGGATCACCAAAATCACGTGGGATGTACATGTGATTATAGACGGAAAAATCCCGTGCCCCCCAACGGACTGTCGCGTCGAAATAGGGTGATTTGCGAATTTGTGTGCCAAAGCCAAAATTTGATGTGGTGCTCATCGTGGTGAAAATCCATCTGCGTTTCGTTGTGTGTCCATGTAGCTCCTAATCACAGGAATAGAAGCGTTGAAAATAGAAAATTCAGACCTGTTATTGTTTGTCCCAATTCGACACCTAAAACTATGGGATGCATCAACCATCACCAACACCATTGGATCGACTAATCGCGCTGTTCATCGGGAATTTTTCGGCCCCACGTGGAGTGCGGCGCATTCTTGTTGCGTTGCTGTATGGCGGTGTGTGTCATGCGATTTTTGCGGTGGCTGTGATTGCCATGATCGTCGTTATGTATACGGGTATGACGGCATCATTTGGGCGCGTTCCTGCGCCGTGGTCATGGGCGGCAAATCTATTGTTGGTTCTGCAATTTCCGTTGGGACATTCACTACTGCTCTCCAAACGGGGGCGCAGAATAATATCGTTGTTTGCCAAAAACGCGCATGCGGCGACGTTGCAGACAACGATTTTTGCAACGGTGGCATCAGTTCAACTTAGCCTGTTGTTTTTGTTTTGGACACCCTCGGGCATCGTTTGGTGGGTGGCAGAAGGGGAAACGAAATGGGTCTTAACAGGGCTTTATGCCTGTTCATGGGGCTTGCTGATGAAGGCAAGCTATGATGCAGGTGCCGACGTGCAATCGGGCGCATTGGGGTGGATGTCCCTATTGCAAAAAATCAAACCGAATTATCCCGATATGCCGACGACGGGCCTATTTGCGATTATTCGTCAACCAATCTATCTGTCATTCGCGCTGACACTGTGGACTGTCCCCGTTTGGACCCCAGACCAGCTGGTGTTGTCCACCATTCTAACAGCCTATTGCGTCTTGGCCCCAAGGTTTAAGGAACGTCGATTTCAGGCCCGATTTGGTGCAGAGTTTGAACACTATCGCACAAAAACACCGTATATGCTGCCGCGTATTGGGGGCTTAAACAGGGATTAACGGTATGTTCCCTCTTTGATCTGATGTGAATTGTGACTAGATTTACATCAAACACATTTACGGAGACGAAATTATGTCAAAAACAGCCGCAGATTATTTAGCAGAAGCAAACGCAGTCGTGTCACGGGTCAGCGCCGAAGAGGCGGTCGGATATTGGGGGCAGGCTGGGACCACATTCGTCGACGTACGCGACAGCGGTGCGATTGCCCAAAGCGGTACCGTCAAAGGTGCATTGCGTATTCCGCGTGGAATGATCGAATTCGCAGCGGACGATACATCAAAGTTGCATAATGAAAACTTGAATAAAGAGGATCGTATTTGCCTGGTCTGTGCGGCAGGTGGTCAGGCCGCCTTGGCGGGCAAAACCATGGTTGATATGGGATATACAAATGTTGTGAACGTTGGTGGTTTTGCCGATTGGCAAGCCGCTGGTGGCGAGACAGAAGAATAAGATTTGCGCATTCTTGCAATCATGTTTGGGGCCGTTATGATTGCGGCCCCAGTGCATAGCGCAACCCAATGCGATCGCTTAGGTGCGCTGCAGGCTGATCCGATGGCCGTTTCAGCACCCGTTTCCTTTGATGCGATTGATGCGAATGCATTGATTTCTGCCTGTACACTCGCATTGCAAACGGACGGCACCGATAGGGCGCGGTATCTTTTGCAACGTGGACGCGGATATTTGCGTTCAGGGCGCGGTGATCAGGCGATGCAGGATATTCGTGCGGCGCATGATTTGGATTACCCCGCCGCGGCATTTGCATTGGCAACAGCGTATTTTTTGGGGGACGATGTTCCGCAAGATTTGGAACAGGCGCGCATGCTGTTCGAAAATTCATACGAACAGGGCGTCAACTGGTCGGCAAAGGGATTAAGTATGTTGTATGAAAATGAATTTTTCGAAGGCTATGATCCCGTAAAATCGGCAGATTGGTTAATGAAATTTGAACGGTGACGTGATGCCTTTTGAATACACCACATCCGTAAAACCTGAATGGATTGATTATAACGGTCACATGCAAGATGCGTTTTACGGTCTGGTGTTTAGCTACGCCGTCGATGCGTTTCAGGATTGGGTTGGATTTGACGTGGCCTATCGCACGGAAACTGACTGCACCATATATTTGGTTGAGGAACACAAATATTTCCTGCGTGAGGTGAAAGAGTCAGATCCGTTGACAGTTCAAATTAGTGTGTTGGGTGTTTCGGAAAAACTGTTTCATCTACACTGTGTGATGCAAAGTGATGGTCACGATGTGGCGATTTCGGAATTGATGGAAATGCATGTCTGTCAAACACCAATCCCCAAGGGTGCGCCCATTCCACAGGTGATTGCAGCGCGTTTAAATGAGTTGATCATATCCGACACACAGAAATCTCGAATCGCACGCCGTGCGCGTGCGATGCGTATTAATTCATAACTGGTCAATGTTGCTATCACTGACCACCCTGTTTTGCAGGTTTACAGACTATCCGAGATAGACCCCAAGTCCGCTCGCGACGATCAAAAGTAACGACATTATGGCCACTTTTTTCGCTAGATTAACACGTTCACTGCGTTCAAAATTTGAGTGATATTGGTATATATCCTTCAGGTTTTGGTCTGCATAGCTCATTGATTTGCCTCATTTATTATTATTTTTATGTCGTCAATTTAGCATAAATCAGTGTCATTATGATTGTATTTATTTGGGGCGAAATTTTGTGTGATTAATTCGCAACATTCGTGGTCAAAGACGGAAAGCTTGTGTAACTTGTGCTACGATAAACGGTTCGGGTGGCGCACGTTCTCACGGCTGGCAATGCCACACATCTGAATTAGGGTGCCATTCAAATGAACAATCACAGCAAAGGTTTATTGATCACCCTGATCGGTGTTTTGTTTGTTGTCCCTGACTCAATCATGGTGCGTTTAATCTCATCTGATCCTATGGTCACCGCATTTTGGCGCAGTTTGACCGCGGGAACATTTGTGGCGATTTTTGTATTGCTGACCATGCGCAATAACGTGATGAAAACCATCACCCAGATGGGGCGCGCGGGGTGGATATATTGCGTTTTGATCGGAACAACGTCTCCTGCATTCGTGCTGGCGGTTCAAAACACCAGTGTCGCCAATGTTGTTTTGATTTTTGCATCCATGCCTGTTTTCTCCGCCCTTCTAAGTTTTCTGATCCTATCAGAACGGCCCAGCCGTCAATTGTTGCTGACCAGTTGTTTTGTTTTTGTGGGCCTTGCCATTATCGGTTTGGGTTCAAGTGGTGGGACCACGGCACATTGGATTGGGGATTTGTGGGCGGTCTATATCGTGATTGCGTTTTCCACGGCATTGACCCTGCTACGGCGACAAAAACATATATCCATGTTGCCGGCGATCCCCATTGGCTACATTGGCGCGGCCTGCGTAATGTTTTGGTTTATCGATCCATTTGAAACCGTGGCGACGGATGGTGCGCTCTATCTATTGCATGGGGTGCTGATCGCAGTGTCGACCTGCGGCTTGACATTGGGTCCGCGTTATATTTCCGCGACCGAGGTTTCGTTGCTCATCTTGTTGGAATCCGTATTCGCGCCAATCCTTGCGTGGTTGCTATTATCCGAGATACCCGCCCAGTCGACCATTATCGGTGGTTTTTTCATCCTAAGTGCGTTAATTGTTTATAATATTATTATAATCCAACGACGCATTTAATTTATATTTTTCAATAGGTAACGAATTGCGAATAAGTACAGCAGAATTTGTGGCGATCATGGCCATGTTGGTCGCAACGGTTGCATTATCCATGGATGGTATATTGCCCGCGCTTTCAATGATTGCGGATGATATGACGCCTGATGATCCCAATCGCGCACAGTTTGTTTTATCGTCTTTTGTTGTGGGAATGGCAGTTGGCACATTTTTCATGGGGCCGATTTCCGACAGTTTCGGACGAAAACGCGTGATATACTGTGGTGCGGTGTTGTACATCATCTGTGCCTTGATTTGTGCCACAACCGATAATTTTGATGTGTTATTGCTTGCACGGCTTGGTCAAGGAATTGGCGCTTCTGCCCCACGTGTGGTTGCACAGGCGCTGATCCGTGATTTTTATCAGGGACGTGAAATGGCGCGCATCTCATCCTTTGTCATGATCATTTTTTCCACTGTACCTGCGTTGGCCCCATTGATGGGTTCGTTTGTGATGCTGGCTTTTGCTTGGCAGGCGATTTTTGGCCTCTTTATTCTCTTCGTGGCTATCAGCACGATTTGGATGTCCTTGCGGATCGGCGAAAGCGTTGCAGCGAACAGGCGCATCCCATTCAAATTAAGCACCATCAGCGCAGCCGTGAAAGAGGTTCTTGGGCATTCTGTGATTGTCACATCAATCATTGGCCTTATCTTTGCCTATTGCATTTTGTTTGTTGCCATCTTCTTGGTGCAGCCTGTGTTTGATCAGGTGTATGATCGCAGCGCATCGTTTCCCTATTGGTTTGCTTTGGTCGCGATTTTGTCCGCTTCTTCCAGTTATCTGAATTCTCAGTTGGTGCGTCGTTTGGGGATGCGTGCGCTGATCAATGGGGCCTTTCAGGTTCAGGTCGTGCTGAGTGGTGTCATGCTGATACTTTGGTATATGGATTTACTACGGGATACCGTTGGTTTTGCGATTTTTGTCACATGGATTTTTTCACTGTTTTTCATGGCGGGCATGACAATCGGGAATCTGACCGCGCTGGCCATGGAACCCGTTGGTCATATCGCGGGCACAGCCGCCAGTGTGATCAGTGCGTCGGCCACGATTGGATCGGTCATTTTTGCCGCGATGTTAGGCCAGTTTTTTGATGGGACGCTCTTTGTCATGATTCTTGGTGTCGCTGTTTTTGCCGTTCTTGGGGCGATTGTGGTTCACAGATTGAAACGTTTTGAAAGACCGAATAAAGCATGATCATGCGCGCATGAAAGGAAGCCCGCCAAGATGTCTGAAATAATTGATGCCTCCTCAAAATATCAGGACAGCCTGCCTGTATCTTCGGACGATGTGTTGGCGTTGTTGGATGCATGGAGCATCGCCTATACGCGGGCCGATCATGTTCCCCTGCGCACAGTTGAGGATTCAAAAAAGGTCCAAAATATGTTTTTGCCCAGTGAAGAGGGCGGGGGACACATCAAAAACCTATATTTGCGCGACAACAAAAAACGCAACTATTTGATCGTGGCCGAACAGGATCGCGTTATTGACTTAAAAGCGCTGCATCAAAAATTGGGGACGGGGCGATTGTCATTTGGATCCGCGGACCGATTGATGGAAAATTTGGGTGTGCGCCCGGGTGCGGTTACGCCACTTTCGATGATCAATGGTGTGAAATCGAATGTTCAAATCTTCATGGATGCTGAACTGCAATCCTGCACGCAGATTTATGTGCATCCTTTGGTAAACGACAGAACACTGGGCATGTCTGTCGACGGATTGAACAGTTTTTTCGATAAAATTGGTGTCACGGTTACGTGGGTTGACTTGACCTGATGCTTGACATCAGCTGCGCTGATATCCCTTGGCCAAATTGAAATCTGTTTCACAGGTGTCTCCTGTGCAACATTCCATAATGTTTGATTTGCAATGTGCGCAGGCCTCGTGCCCGTGCACAACGATGGTCTTTAGCGGCGCTGCACATCGGGGACAGCGTTGAACATGGGCATTTTGGGGGTTTAACAGATTATCCATGGCAACGGGCTTTCATCTATCGCATGGCTTCAGATTATCGCGCTTAGCGATCAATTCAACTGTATTCGTCGTGATTGCTTTTTGAATATTGTGTGACTTGTCTTATCTGCGAATTGCGGCTTTAGTGCACGCACCTGTCGCAGGGTGACTTGCGACAGCGGCGCATAAGCAGGAGACAAAGATATGAAATACATTATCGGCATGGCAATCGCATTGGGTATTTTTGCATCCACCGCATGTGCACAAACGCGTTATTTTCTGTTTCCCAGCGAAGTATCCGAATTTGCATCGCAAAATGCGCGTGCCGTGAACCTATTTGGGATTGCAACCGATGTTCAAACGACTGACGCCAGTGGTGTGCAGTTTTTGGTCTCGGACAAATCCGTAAGTATTCCTGTGATCTATCAGGGTCAATTGCCACAAGAGTTTGAAGACGGAAATCCCGCCATCGTATTGGGTGAATTTGACGGAACAGTGTTGTTTGCCAATGCAATTATTGTTCGGTTTTCAAGCAAATACCTGCCTGCAGCCGCCTTGAGTGAATTGCAATCCTACGGTGCCCAAATTTCTGACTAAGTCGGTAAATAAATGGCGTGTCACATCAAATGACACAAGTGTCCAAAAAATATTACATCCTGAAGTGATCCTCTTGCGTCTCTCTTTCGTAAATGAGGTAAGAAGACGTAGATAAGGGGCAAATGATGTTAAAATTCCTCAAGGTTTTGATGCCTGCGGTATTGGTTGCTGGATGCGGGCTAAAGCCGTCAATAGACGATGAAAAACTATCCAACCTTGATTTTTCGCTGGTTGATTTCTTTGTCGGTGAAACCTTGGCACATGGCCAATTTCAGGATGTTTTGGGAAATGTCTCGCGTCGTTTCAATGTGACTATTAACGGATCTTGGGACGGCAATAATTTGGTTCTGGTTGAGGATTTTGTGTATTCTGATGGTGCAGAAGAACAGCGGATTTGGACCCTGACCAAAAATGGTGACAACGAATGGCAGGGCTATGCAGATGGCGTTGTTGGCGGCGCAGAAGGTGAAATTGATGGGGACATGTTTTATTGGGCCTACACCATCGACCTGCCGCTTCCCAGTGGGGAAATGCGCGTGTCGTTTAAGGATTACATGTGGATGTTGTCCGAAACCCGTGTATTGAACAAAGCCTATATGTCAAAATGGGGCATCCCAGTGGGTGAAGTCACCATTATGTTTGAGAAGGTGAAATAAGGCCTGATTGGCCTAAACTATTTGACGACCCTGATCTGTTTAGCAAATCTGACTTCTTCAATGCCATCCCGTGTGACGTGACCCAAATCATCAATCCAGCCCCGTTGGCGGCAAATATCATATTGCGTGAACCGATTGTTTGGATCAGCCCCAAATTTCACTGCATGATCCAGCAGAAATGCACGATATGAAAATTGAAGTCTGTCTTCACCCATACACGGCAATTAGCGTTACACGACCTCTTTTCAAATTACGTGGATTGGGTGGTTTTCGGCGGGCCTTGGCCCTAAATGCAAAAAAACCTCCGCAGAACGGAGGCCTTTTGCGTCAGGTTCGCACCGATGGGAGGAGGTGATGCGAACTTTCGAAAGCGATGCAGGGAGGTTCATCGCTGTTAGGTAAAATATAGCAGTCGATTATGACAAAAAACACTGATAAGTTCTCATGCCCGCTATGCAAAAATGACATAGCTATGCCCCGAACGCATGACTGCTGTTTACTTACCCCAATCGACCATAGAATGTTTGTCGCGCCGTTTCTGACAGGGCAATGTTGGGTTCTGAGTTATAGGCCAATACCACCAAAATGCGTTGGGTATCGCCGACAATTGGCGTCACACGATGCATAGAATTACGTCCCCGAAACAGAACAAGTGTGCCAGGATCGATGTGTAATTTTTCGACAGGGGAACGCCCCTCAACCACAGCGGATACGTCATCGTAATTCATGTCGCCCGCGTCTGCGTCACGCAAATCTTTGACGTATTCAAAATCGCCACCCGCCTTTGGGCTCTGCAAGAGAAGCGTGATTGCGAATTCCGAATTGTCAAAATGCCAATTCAATTCTTGTCCATCATTGGCATAATGCACATTCACGGACGACAGGGGGTCGGCATATGGATAGAGTGCATCTTCGCCAACAATCGCGGCAATGAAGGATTGGAACGCAGCAGAGTTGTAAATCGTCATCAAGGGGGAGTGTTCAGGAACCTGATCCGTACAGATGCAGCCTTTGGATGTGCTCAGCTGACGATTGAAAATGTGATTCTGGGGCAGATCGTTGTTTGGTTTGGTCAAATAGACGTTGTGCTTTGCAATTGTATAATAGGCGCCATAATGGGCATCATCGGCCTCAGCGATCAATTGTGTCAGGGTTTCAGGCCGCAAAAAACCATCAAGCTGTAGGACCCCTTTGGTGTCCAATTGAGTCTTGCAAGCATCACGATACTCCGCAGAGTTAATCGCATGGGCATCCATATCAATATAGCGATTTACGTCGGACATGTTTCCTTCACCTTATCAGACATATCACCCCTACATTAAATCCAATGTCATGAAAGTGAATGCCTATTTGCGACGGCAATCGGGAAAGGCGACTCAACAAAGTTAATCGAAAATTTTAGAAATTGGATTGACAGATGCCCGAAATTGATCACTATGCCGCTATCCGGTTTCGGACGATTAAGGCGGCTCTTGTGGATTTTGGGAGGAATTCATGATCGAGCCGCCTTCATCTTTTCTAGCTATGCAATATTGATATGGCAGGTATGCAAATACAATTCTGGTAAAAATGCTGCACTGCAGCTATTTTGATTTCAACAGCAGCAACCTCCCAGCTGCTTCGCGTGGTCAAAATACCTCCCTGTTTATGACGCACGCTCAGAGAAGCCTCCGGAATTGCGGGGGCTTTTTTGTTGCTTATCCCTATGAATAGAAGAGTGACGGGCGAATGCGATCTTTGAATACAACGGCTCATCGCCCGTCAGAGAACACATTCAAGACAGAAGTTTCGTAGCCAACAAAAAGGAGCCTTGTGTTCTCTGGCCGCTAACCGTGGCGACCTTTGCATCTATTTTTAGCGATGAACCTGTAACAGATACGGGCGGCGCCGAAAATCGGATCACTTACAAATTTGTGTATCGACGAATATTTCCAAAATGTCCTGATCTTTTCGTGTTGGCAGAACTGCTGCGCGTTTAAAAATGAATTTTTGATTAGGAATTTTTATGAACAATTTGTTTCCCGCACCGATGCTGTTTACGCTGTTGGTGTTTCCCCAAAGTCTCTCAGCACAATCTGCAACCCACTGTCCAATGACAGCGGATGATTCAAATTGTGTCCGTGTTGTTGCCTGCATCGGGGATGAGGGTGTTTGGTTTAACGGGCGTGCCTTTGGGCGGGGTGAAGGGACATTTAGCGGAACAACATCAACGGGTCTGATGTGTGAAGGAACCTGGATGTCGCGCAATGCATTCGGGTTAGGACAGGCTGATGGCATGTGTGAATATGGGCGCAAGGGACGTGTATTTTATACCTATCAAGATGAGTACACAGGTACAGCGGTGGGGCAGGGCGCGATGCATTCTGGGGAAAAGATCAAAATTTGGTCGGGCACAAATGTGCTGGAATATTTGCGCGGGGACACAGGCGAAGGTATTGCCTATCTCCCCTGTGATGGGGGCTCCATCTTGATGGGCTGAACACCCATCCTGCATTCATGCTACCCTAAAGTGCGCGACATTCGCCCTGGCCCCGTTCTTCTTGCCTCACTTGGCGTTGAATGTGAACAGGGTTTGATTGTCGATGGTATAGGCGTTGATGATCTCTGCTGCGCGTTGTGATGTCAGCCATGTTTCCAATTTGACCGCTAAATCATGTTTTACGTGGGCGTGGCGTTGGGGATTAACAGGTAAATAGGCGTATTGATTGAACAGGACAGGATCGCCAGAAAACTGGATGCCCAGACCAGTTTTGTTTTTGAAATTCAACCAACTTGCGCGATCAGACAGGATATAAGCCCCCATGCCCGCTGCCGTATTCAGGGATGCGCCCATGCCTGCTCCCACCGCGCGATACCAGGAACCCAAATCCGCATCCTTGATCCCTGCAAAGGACCAAAGCGAACGTTCCTTTTTGTGGGTTCCACTGTCGTCGCCACGACTTACAAACAGAGATTGAGAGGTTGCAATCGCGCGAAGGGCCTCAGCGGCGGAGTTTGCATCACGGATGTTCGCGGGATCATCCGCGGGGCCAATTATGACAAAATCGTTATACATAATCTCACGACGGTGCGTACCATATCCTGCGGCGACAAATGCCTCTTCCGCTTTTTTGGAGTGTACCAAAATCGCATCTACATCGCCTGCCTCTCCCAATCGGATGGCTTGACCGGTTCCCACGATCAAAAGTTGCACTTCAAGCCCCAGATCCGATTGGATTGCGGGCAACAATTTTTCGCTAAGTCCCGAATTATTAAAAGATGTCGTTACAGCCATCCGCATCATTTCGGCATTGGAATGTGTGGCAAATAAAACTGTGATCAGGATAAGAAGGATACGGATCATAATACGATATCTCCTGAGATAAATTTTTGGGCAGCTTGTGTGGGCGGCGTGTCAAAGAATGCATTGGCCGCGCTATGGGCATCGATTTGACCATCTTTTATAAACAGAACACTGCTTGCCATGCGGCGGGCCTGACCGATGTTATGCGTTGACATGATGATCGTGGAGCCAGTGGATTGTGCCTCATTCAGCAGGGCTTCAATCTCGACGGTCGCTGCCCCATCAAGTGAGGCTGTGGGTTCATCCAAGAACAGCAGTTTAGGGGATGTGATCAATGCACGCGCAAGGGCGATTTTCTGTTTTTCGCCACCCGATAAAAACGTGGCAGGGCGGTCCATATGGGCGCTAAGCCCGATCTTTGCTGCCCAGGTTCGGGCAAGTTCCATTGCGATTTGTTTATCCTGACCGTTGATCATTAACGGATAGGCCAGATTTTCCAAAACACTGCGCCGCAACATTATGGGCGATTGAAACACAAAGCTTTGTTGTTCTTGTGCTGTTTTTGCAGGTGTCGCAAATGTCACCTGTCCATTTGACAGTCGGATGATGCCATGCAGCGCCTTAAGCAGGGTTGTTTTGCCTGCCCCATTTGGTCCCATCAAAACGGTTATCCCGCCTTCATTGATGGTAAGGTTGATCGGACCAATAATATGTTTTTGCCGAACTTTCACCGACAGGTCGCATGCAGTCATGGGAAACATCACCAACGCCCCTCTCGTTCTGTTCGCCCAAGCCAGTGAGTTGTAAAATTCACGGCCAAGGCCAAGGTGATCAGCACAAACCCCAAGGCCAGCGCCAATGCAAAATCCCCCTTGGACGTTTCCAGCGATATCGCGGTGGTCAAGACGCGGGTTGCATGATCAATATTTCCCCCAACAATCATGATTGCGCCAACTTCGCCAATCGCGCGACCAAATCCCGCAAGCGAGGCTGTCATCAACGCGCGCCGTCCATCCCACAACAATGTTTTGATGCGCTGCCATTTTGACGTGTTCATCGAAATCAACAGATCATGATATTCTGACCACAACTCGCGCAAGGATTGATGCGCAATCGAGGTGATTAGGGGCGTGATAATGATCACCTGCGCAATCACCATCGCGTGGGTGGTAAAGAGTAATCCTAAAACACCAAAGGGACCAGAGCGGGACAGTAAAATATAAACAAGCAACCCCACTACGACAGGGGGCAACCCCATCAGCGCGTTTAGTGTTGAAATGATCAATCGGCGATATTTAAACCGCCGCACCGCTAAAATCGCCGCCAAAGGCAATGCAATCAGGCAGGAAACAAACAAGGCACTCAGCGTGACCCGCAAAGAGCGCAGCGAAATTTCCACCAAATCTGCATCGAGCGTGAGCGTCAGCCAAATGGCCTGCTGGATGCCGTTCCAAAGGTCATTCATCAAGCGATCCGTGAATGGCGAACTGACCCAAATCTGCCTCGGGTGTATCAATCACGCGATAGGCTTCGTGCACGCCGCCGTCGGATAATTCGCGCGCAACCGTAAGCAAGGTGTTGGGATCGTGATCATCACATAATTCTTGCATCTGACGAATTTCCTCGGATGCAACGGGTCGGGCGGCATCGATATTCGGGGCGCCGTAGTATGTTACAAAATGTTCGGCCAAGATGTCGGTTAGGTGATTGATTTCACTTTCCTCGATTTGCGTCACCGCAACAAATGTCACGCGGCCAAAGGTTTCCAATCCCAACCAACCGTTGGAAAACGCTTGGCGTGCTTTTCCGGTCAGGTCTCCTTCGCCCCAGTTTGAAAATTCAAAACCGCCCGAAATACACCATTCGCCCGTGCGCGCAGAATTAGCATAAACACGAGTGTCGCTTTCATCAAAATGAATCGCTCGGGCCAATTTCATGATCTTAGTCCTTTAGTAACTTTGTTAGAGGGATCAATGTTGTTTCATCACCTGTGCGCAACAGTAGGCCGAAATTTTCATCAACCCCAAGGAATGTGCCAATCTGTCCGTTGATGTTGATGTCCTCGCCCATACCATGCACCAAACCGCGCCATTCATCATGCACGGGTTTCACCCCTTCGCCGTCCCAGCGTGTGATCCAATTTAGGGTGTGACGTGCCCATGCTTCGATCAGGTTTGCGGCATCAACCTCGGCGCATCCTTCGGCATAAAGCGCGGT
This sequence comes from Rhodobacteraceae bacterium HIMB11, assembly GCA_000472185.1. GTDB lineage: Bacteria > Pseudomonadota > Alphaproteobacteria > Rhodobacterales > Rhodobacteraceae > HIMB11. Next base: position 41,805 of record AVDB01000009.1, read on the forward strand.
TTCATCAGGGGTTTCCCCCATTTCTTCATGTGCGGGCCACAATGGAAGATCCAGTCCAATACACAACCAATCGGGTTGTTGATCTGCATTGGTCGTACTGGTCGCGATTTGGAACCCACCGCATTTTGCGCCGTTGACACGTATTCGGCCGTTCCATTCCAGATGCACGGCCACCTCGGGCGGGGCAAGTGCGCCAAGCGCATTTTGAAACCCAATGCCTGCCACTGGCAACATCGCCATCGCCTGTGTCAGCGCCACATCGGGCGCCAAGACCAATGTCGCGCGTGCGCGATCTGCTTCTAAATTATAGACGATTAACCCTGCATCCACCCCCAATGTGGCCTGCGCAATGGCCGTATCAAAGGGATCGCTGTCGCGTCCTTCGACAGCCATGCCTGTCATCAATGGGGGAAAGATCAGGTCTTGCATCAGGCTTGTCCCCGTTCAATCAGTTTTCGCGCGATGTCGCGGAACACTTGGGATTGGGGATGGGATGGGTTTGACACCACAATTGGTGCACCGCTGTCTGCGGCAAGGCGAATGTTCAGATCCAGCGGCACTTCTGCGAGCAAATCCACACCCAATTTTTCGGCCTCTGCCTGAACGCCGCCATGGCCAAATACATGTTCCTCATGTCCGCAATTTGAACAGATATGGGTCGACATGTTTTCGATCATACCATGCACAGGAACCTTCAGTTGTTGGAACATATCAATCCCCTTGCGCGCATCGATCAATGCGATGTCCTGCGGGGTTGAAACAACAATTGCGCCATCCACATCGGCCTTTTGTGCCAAGGTCATTTGCACATCCCCAGTGCCAGGGGGCAAATCGACGATCAACACATCCAACGCGCCCCATTGCACCTGAAACATCATCTGTTGCAAGGCTCCCATCAACATAGGGCCACGCCAGACAACCGCCTGACCTTCGTTTGTCATCAGACCGATCGACATCATCGTGACACCGTGGTTGCGCATCGGCAGGATGGTTTTGCCATCTGGACTTGATGGACGGCCCGACACCCCCAACATGCGGGGTTGCGATGGACCATAAACATCCGCATCCAACAGGCCAACACGCCGTCCTTCTGCGGCCAAAGCACAGGCCAAATTGGCACTGACGGTTGATTTTCCAACGCCACCTTTGCCCGATGCAACGGCCAAAATTCGATCAACGCCTGGAACCTTTTCAGGGCCCTTTGGTTCGGCTTTTTTCTGCGTTTTTAGGTCGGGTGGCGCGCTGGCAGTCTTGTGCGCGGTCATCACCACGGAAATATCCGCAGCCCCCATGGACTTTAGCATGTCTTCAGCCTTGGTTTTGACGGGCATATAGGCCTCTGCCTGCGCTGGATCGATTTCCATCACAAAGCGGACACTCGCACCATCAACGTTCAGCGCGCGCATGACGCCTGATGCCACAATGTCCGTGCCGCCCTCTGGTGCGATATTTTTTAAGGCCTCTAAAACCTGCTCTCTTGTTAGGCTCAATTTAATCTTCCCCACGCTTGATTGTGCCGCTCACTTTATGAACCATTCCAAGAGACGCAATGCTAATTTCGGCCTGAATTTCATATTCGCCATTTTCTGCCTCCCGCAACGCCTCTTCGATGGCCTGTTGCGACGTGACACCGACCTGTTTCAGAAATTTTCGCATCGACATGTTGAAATCTTCGTTCATTTGTTCATCCTTTTATGTAGTGCGCAAATCAAAGGAGTGTATCCAATGATCCGAACCATATGTTTGATTTTGACGACTGTTGCAGTGATGTTGCCCGTCATGGCCACTGCGCAAACCACGGATAATCCGAAACAGGTGCGTGTGTTTGCCGACCCTGAATTTATCGAAAGTGGTTTGTTCAAATACCTCGCACCCCGGTTCACGTTGAAAGCGCAGGTGCGTTTGATCCTTGGGGATCAATCGGATGCGCAGGTTGTGATTGCGGTTGCTACGGGACGCCCCATTGCGCAACGCGGGGACGTCATTTGGGCGGTGCAATTGATTGACGGTGAACATCCTGGGGCCGAACGTTTTGTTGATTGGTTGCAGGGCGAAGTTGCGCAAAATACCATTTTGGCCTTTGCTCCAGACACGGGCGACCGTTTTGTTATTCCAGAGGTTCAAGATACGATTGAACAGGTGGTCAATTTTACGGGCGATGCTGCGCTGGGATTGCAGGTGGCGCAGGCGCAATGTTCGCGCTGTCACGTTGTGGATGACAATCGTATGGGCGCGATTGGATCGACGCCATCGTTTTTCGCCCTGCGCACCTTGGTGGATTGGCCACAACGTATGTCGGGGTTTTATTTGTTGAACCCACATCCCGCCTTCACCGTGGTTCAGGATGTGACTGATCCATTTGACCCAAACCGCCCACCGCCCATCGTTCCGATCCAAGTTACCTTGGATCAGATTGATGCGTTGTTGGCCTATATGCAGGGGCTTCAACCCGCTGATTTGGGGGCACCTATTAAACATCAGTGATCATCGCGATCTGAATAATAATCGGCCGTGGTGCGCACGCGTGGGCGCTCCTTCGCGGCAAACGGATTATCCGTGCTGTGGAATTGTGCATTCACGCGACAATCGCCGCACATTTGAACCAATTTCAACGCATCTGGATTGGCAAAGGCCCCAACACCAGAGGAGAGCTTTGCGGTGATCCGCTCGATTGAAGATTTTACACCGAACAAAACCCCACATTCGATGCAGGCAAAGGGTTCTTCCTCATTCAAAACGGTTTGTTCCAGCGCCTGTGTCCCAAGGTTCAGGCGTGGTTCATAGGTGATCGCGTTTTCAGGACAGATGTTTGAACACAAGCCACACTGCAAACAGGCGTCTTCTTGGAACAAAAGCTGTGGTTTATCAGGATTTTCACCCAGTGCGCCAGATGGGCATAGGGACACGCAAGACAGGCACATGGAACAGCTATCTGTATTCACCAAAACTGCGCCATAGGGGGCATCCTCGGGCAGGGGCAGAATTTTGTCGTCGCCATGTAATGCGCGTGCGGCGGAACGTGTGACCTGACGGCGCGATCCCATGGCCAGAATGGGTGTTTCAACGACAATATTGGGTTTGCCGTCTGACAGGGCCGCGGTCATTTGATCGGGGTCTGGTGTGTCGATGATATGGATGTGTTCCCCCGCAATCGCCGTTGCCAGCGCAACTTCACGACCAATGGCCACCCGATCTGCCGTTGGGCTTAGCAGTATATGGACATCCCCAAATCCTGATGCGAGGGCGCCTAACGCTTCGGCATGTCCAAAGGAACTAATCGCCTCAATCTCAATCGGTAACATGTTTGCGGCCAAACCATTGCCAAACCGTGCGGCCATCGCAATCATATCGCGCCCGTGGGCGTCATGAACCAGTAGGCGGGGTTGGGAATGATCGCCCGCAACCTTATTATACCCGTCCATCAGCGCCTGAATGCGGCGCAATGTTGTGTTTGACGGATCGGCTTCGTAAGTGATTGAGCCAGAGGGGCACAATGCGGCACAGGCCCCGCATCCCGCACAAATCGCAGGATCAATTTCAACAAAATCCCCTGCCGATGTGATTGCTCCTGTGGGGCAAATATCCAAACAATTTGAACAGGCAGATTTTTGTGCGCGTGAATGGGCACACAGGCTGGGTTCTGTTTTGACGAACAGGGTTTTTTCAAATGTTCCCACCATGTGCGACGCCTGCAGAACCGCCTTGGCCACAGAGGGTGCGTGGGATGCATCGGCCCACAGGTACCCGTCGCGCTTTTCATGTGCGGGGAACAGCGGTGTACCGCCGCGCAGATCCAAAATGATGTCACAGTGTGATTGTCCACCTTGGCGCGGTGCACCCCATTCATATGTGCCATGCCCCGTTGGGTCCAATTGTTGCAATGCATCGATTGTGACTTCGAAATTTCCAAGCGTGCCTGTCGCACGACGCAAGTGGCCGGCGATTGTGTCATAGTCACGCGATGGCATGTCATCAGTTGGGGTTGGGACCAACAATGTCACCGACAGATATTCTGACAAATGTTCCGCAACACCCGTTCCAGTTGCGTCATTGGACAGGATCAAACAAACCCCTTCTGACGCGACATCCATTGTTTTTTGGGCAGGGCGAGGAACAAGTGCGTCGGATACCAATGCGGACATTTTGGGAAGTTTTGAGGCCTTGTTTGCCGACCATCCCGCCCGATCACGCAGATCCAATAGGGGGGGCATGGGCAGCTCTAATTCGTCGGCAAGGGCCTGAAATGTGCGCCACTCTTGTGTGCAGCAAAGGATCGCTTCACCGCTTTTGATTGCCTGAGCGGCCGAGTCAATCTGGGTTGTGCAAAGCGCCGTGTGTACCCGCGAACATGCCAGTCCAGTGACTTCGGATAGGTCTTTTGAGTTCAGGTTGTTGGTTCCAGAACAATCGCATAATATCAGTGACTTATCCATTTTATCCCCCAGTGCTAAAGGTCAGATTTTTGTCCGACTTTACGCGTTTTTTACGTGCTGATTTTTCGACGAATTCATCGTGTCCAGCGGCGCTTTTTCTGGGAATAGAATTGAGATGATTTTCAGAAATGACAAGAGCCCTTTGATTTGATTCCGAAAGCATCGGCGGGTGATAATAACTGATTATATTACTCGGAATAGACATTTTGACCGCATAGAAATCAGCAGAGGTTTTTAGTCATTCAAATTGTCCAATTTAGAAAAAAATTGAGGCGTGTTGTGAAAACCTGTTTGGTTAGTGCGCAATGGTATGCTGACATCAACGCAAAGGAGAGGTGGAGTTGTACTACAACCCTAAGCGTTATGTTTCGATGCCACTCGGCGTTGTCATTCGTCGCACACCCGGTGCCACGCGCTGGGCTAAGTGGTCTTGGCGCGTCAGCGGCGTCCTTGTCGGTGCCAGCGAAGCTAAGGCGCAGATCCTGCGCCAAGAAGGGGATGTAATCGAGTACCACGCAGCGACGGTTCTGCTTGAACTCCACGGCGCTGATACCGAAAGTTACATGGTCGCGATCTCGGCGCAGGTTCCATCAATCTACGTCGTGATGCGCGACAACCCTGACAATACCCCACCATTTGACGTGATCCTTGCCACCGCGTCTGCCTATGAGGCACAGGATTATGCGGACAGTGGGGAAGAGATCGTTGAAAAGGTGCAGATGCCAGAGGGCGTGGTCGCGTGGGTGCGTGATTTCGTGAAAGCGCATCATATTGAAGAGACTTTCATCAAGCGCAAGCGGGACAAGAAACGTGTGGATCTAAGCGAGGATGGGATTGGCGACGTGCGGATTGCACAAACAGGTGACGTGTATCGCGCCCCGTCCCAGATTAAGAAAGAGCGTCTGTCATGAGCGATTTCTGGAGCCGCCGTAAAGCTGCTGTTGCAGCAGAAGAAGCGCAAGACGCCGCAGAGGTGCAAGAGCGCGCGCGCGCCGAAACTGCCGCAGAGCTAGAAGCGAAAACAGATGAAGAAATTCTGGAAGAACTGGGGCTTCCTGATCCGAAAACTTTGAAACCTGGTGATGATTTCGCGGCGTTTTTGAAAGATGTCGTGCCTGATCGGATTAAAAAGGTTGCGCTGCGCAAACTTTGGACATCGAACCCAATTTTGGCCAACGTAGATGGACTATTAGATTACGGCGAAGATTTCACCGATGCCGCCGTGGGCGCAGGGGTTGTGGAAACCACTTACCAAGTCGGCAAAGGCATGTTGGCCCATGTCCAAGAAATGGCGCGACAGGCAGAAGAGGCCGCGCGCAAAGCGTTAGAGGGTGATGAGGAAGAAGCGATTGAAGCCTTGGACGATGCGCCCGAAATCGAGCTGAGCGAAGAAGAAATTGAACCCGCCGATGTCGCAGACGCGGCCCATGTTTCGCCCGAATACCCGTCGGATGATCTGCATCATGAACCTGCACCGAAACTGCGCAAAATGACGTTTCAGTTCGCTGATGCGGCCCCTGAACCAACCTTAAACCACGGAAATTGAAAATGAGTGTCATGGAAGAAATCGCAATCGCACCCGAAGACAAGCAACGCGCTGATTTATACAATTTCTTAGGATTGTTATTGGCACGCCCCGCCGACGACATGCTGCTGTCGCAGGTTGCGGGCCTGACGGGGGATGACAGTGAAATTGGCAAGGCCGTGACCATGTTGGCGCGGGTTGCCAAAGTGTCGAAACCAAATTCAGTTGATACGGAATTCAACAAGTTATTCATCGGATTGGGCCGTGGTGAATTATTGCCTTATGCCAGTTACTATTTGACTGGGTTTCTGAATGAAAAGCCTTTGGCCAAACTGCGCCGCGATATGATCAATTTGGGATTGTCGCGCGCCGAAAACGTTTACGAACCAGAAGACAACATCGCAAGCCTGATGGAAATGATGGGTGCCATGATCGTGGGTCGCTTTGGCGATGCCAAGGATCTGAACACGCAAAAGGCGTTTTTTAATACGCACATCAATCCATGGGCAAAACACTTTTTCACGGATTTGGAAGGCGCCAAAGCCTCGGTTTTCTATGCAAGTGTCGGCACATTGGGCCGATTGTTCATGGAGATCGAAGCCGAAGCCTTCCGAATGAGCGCGGAGTAATCCGCAAATCCCGATGGCCTTGGCCATCTTAACCGCAAGAGAGGAGGACTCTCATGACACAGAAAACCGAGCTCGAGAAATCTCGGCGGGATTTTCTAAAGCTGGCTGGAACCGGCGCACCGCTTGCCGCGGTTGCAATGGCAACATCAGCAACAACTGCACAAGCGCAGGAACCTGATTTGTCGTCATCCGTCATGCAGGACACTGTGCACACACGTGCGTACCTAGACTCGCTCCGGTTCTAATCGGGTCGAGAAGCCGCCATAAGCGACTGGTTGCGTGACGCCCGACTGCTTGTGGTTTTTCGTAATCTTTCGGGGAAACCCGGATGGGAGGAAACAATGCTAAGGAAAAAGACCAATGGGGTTGCGAGACGCCCCCAGCGGACAAGTATCCTGACAGATGTGGCCCAAACCACTGTTGATCGCCGTGCATTTTTGCGCGGGTCTGGTTTGGCGATTGGCGGTTTAACTGCAATCGCTGCAACTGGGGGAACAGTGACTCAAGCTACGGCTGCAACGGCTGCGAATGCCGCTGTAGAAACTGTCAAGTCAGTCTGCACACACTGTTCAGTTGGCTGTACTGTCGTTGCCGAAGTGCAAGACGGTGTCTGGACAGGCCAAGAGCCTGGATGGGACAGCCCATTTAACCTTGGGGCGCATTGCGCCAAAGGTGCAGCCGTGCGTGAACACGCACATGGCGAACGCCGCCTAAAATACCCAATGAAAAAAGAGGGCGGTGAATGGAAACGCATTAGCTGGGAACAGGCGATTGATGAAATCGGCGACGGCATGATGCAAATCCGTCAAGAAAGCGGACCAGATTCAGTCTATTGGCTGGGCTCTGCAAAGCACAACAACGAACAAGCGTACTTGTTCCGTAAATTCGCAGCATATTGGGGTACAAATAACGTCGATCACCAGGCGCGTATTTGTCACTCAACAACGGTTGCGGGTGTGGCCAATACATGGGGCTACGGCGCCATGACCAACAGCTACAACGATATCCACAATTCAAAAGCGATCTTTATCATCGGTGGCAACCCTGCCGAGGCGCACCCTGTTTCATTGCTTCATGTATTGAAAGCAAAGGAACAGAACAACGCACCACTGATCGTCTGTGACCCGCGTTTCACACGGACTGCGGCGCATGCGGATGAATATGTCCGTTTCCGTCCCGGTACCGATGTTGCGTTGGTTTGGGGTATCTTGTGGCACATTTTTGAAAACGGATGGGAAGACAAAGAATTCATCCGCACACGTGTGTGGGGAATGGATCAAATCCGTGAAGAAGTGGCCAAGTGGACACCAGAAGAAGTGGAACGTGTCACTGGCACACCTGGTCGCCAACTTGAGCGTGTTGCACGCACATTGGCAAACAACCGTCCAGGTACAGTGATTTGGTGTATGGGTGGGACCCAGCACACCAATGGTAACAACAACACACGTGCATACTGTGTTCTTCAACTTGCGTTGGGCAACATGGGCACAACAGGTGGTGGTACCAACATTTTCCGCGGTCACGACAACGTTCAAGGCGCAACCGACCTTGGCGTTCTATCGCACACATTACCGGGCTATTATGGTCTATCAGCGGGTGCATGGGCGCATTGGGCACGTGTTTGGAACGAAGACCTTGATTGGCTAAAAGGTCAATTCGCAACTGTGAAAAATGCGGATGGCAAAGATAAGAACCTTATGAACCTAACTGGTATTCCAGTGTCACGTTGGATCGATGGTATTCTAGAAGATCCTGCCAACATGGATAACCCTGATAAGGTGCGTGCGATGGTTCTTTGGGGTCATGCTCCGAACTCGCAAACACGTATGAAGGAAATGAAAACGGCGATGGAACAGCTTGATATGCTGGTTGTCATCGACCCATATCCAACTGTGTCTGCGGTTTTGCATGATCGTACAGACGGCTGCTATTTGCTGCCTGCATGTACACAATTCGAAACATATGGTTCTGTTACCGCGTCAAACCGTTCATTGCAATGGCGTGACAAAGTTGTTGATCCACTGTTCGAGTCCAAGTCAGATCACGAAATCATGGGTCTTCTTGCAACCAAATTTGGTTGGGCCGATCGTTTGTTCCGTAACTACGAAATGGACGATGATGTGACACCAAACATTGAAAGCATCACCCGCGAATTCAACGGTGGTCTTTGGACGATTGGTTACACGGGTCAAAGCCCTGAGCGGATCAAGAAGCACATGGCAAACCAACACACATTTGACCGCACAACGCTTCAGGCGATTGGGGGTCCATGTGACGGCGATTACTACGGTATGCCGTGGCCTTGTTGGGGCACTGCTGAAATGAACCATCCAGGAACACCAAACCTGTATGATATGTCAAAACCTGTCGCACAAGGCGGCCTAAGCTTCCGTGCCCGTTTCGGTGTGGAACGCGATGGCGACAATCTGTTGGCAGAAGGCGTATCAAACCCAGGTGCGGAAATTCAGGACGGTTATCCCGAATTCACAATGCAAATGTTGATGGATCTGGGATGGGATGGCGATCTAACTGCCGACGAACGCGCCGCGATCGACGCAGTTGCTGGTCCAAAGACAAACTGGAAAACCGACCTTTCTGGCGGTATTCAGCGTGTCGCAATCAAGCATGGTTGCTCTCCGTTCGGTAACGCCAAAGCACGTGCAGTTGTTTGGACCTTCCCAGACCCTGTGCCGCTTCACCGTGAACCGCTTTACACCAACCGTCGTGACTTGGTCGAAGACTATCCAACTTACGAAGATCGTAAGTTCTATCGTCTTCCAACCATGTACGCTTCAATCCAGAAACAAGATTTCAGCAAGGATTATCCAATGATCCTGACATCTGGTCGTCTGGTTGAATACGAAGGTGGTGGGGATGAAACACGTTCAAACCCATGGTTGGCTGAACTTCAGCAGGACATGTTCGTCGAGATCAACCCACGTGACGCCAATAACCTTGGTGTGCGCGATGGGGCACAGGTCTGGGTCGAAGGTCCAGAAGGAGCAAAGGTCAAGGTCAAGGCAATGTTGACCAACCGCGTGGGTGAAGGCGTGGCGTTTATGCCATTCCACTTTGGCGGACACTTCGAAGGCCAAGATTTGCGGGATAAGTATCCAGAGGGTGCAGATCCATATGTGTTGGGTGAATCAACCAACACGGCGCAAACCTACGGCTATGACTCAGTCACCCAGATGCAAGAGACCAAAGCGACTCTTTGCAAAATCTGGTCAGCATAAGGAGTAAGAGAAATGGCAAGAGCAAAGTTTCTCTGTGATGCTGAGCGTTGTATTGAATGCAACGCCTGTGTCACCGCCTGTAAGAACGAGCATGAAGTGCCATGGGGGATTAACCGACGCCGCGTGGTGACCATCAATGATGGTGATCCTGGTGAACGGTCAATCTCGGTGGCCTGTATGCATTGTTCTGATGCGCCATGCATGGCTGTTTGTCCTGTTGATTGTTTCTATCAGACCGATGACGGTGTGGTATTGCACTCAAAGGATCTGTGTATCGGCTGTGGATATTGCTTCTATGCATGTCCATTTGGTGCGCCACAGTTCCCACAAGCAGGCAATTTTGGCAGCCGCGGCAAAATGGACAAATGTACATTCTGTGCAGGTGGCCCAGAAGAAAACCACTCAACAGCGGAATTCGCAAAATACGGTCGCAACCGTATTGCAGAAGGCAAATTGCCAATTTGTGCTGAAATGTGCTCAACCAAGGCGCTTTTGGCAGGGGATGGTGATGTTGTTTCTGCGATCTATCGCGAACGCATTGTTGCCCGTGGTTTCGGCTCTGGTGCGTGGGGCTGGGGTACAGCCTACGAACAAAAAGGCGGTTAATCTGCCAAATGCAAAAGCGGCGGGCACATCCCTGCCGCTTTTGTAACGTTCTTCTGTTCACAATTCAGCTTCGCAAATAGCGAAGAGCGAGGGAAACATGCGTGTTTTGCATTGCTTATTGATGGTACTATTGCTGTGTGGCCCAGTGGCTGCACAAAACATGGATGTTGAGCGCAGCTCAACAGGCGGCGCACAAACGTTAGAAGATATCATGGCCCGCCAAGCTGGCCAAAAAATTGATGATAGTTTCCGTAGCGGCGCCTTGGGGGATCCATCCCAGGCCAAAGATGTTGCGGATCAACTGGGAACCCTTGGGGGTGTCTCCCAATCCGAACTATGGCGCGCGATCCGATATAATGCGTCTGACAATTCTGCCTCTGGAAACGGTGCTGTTGGCAACGTGATGATCCAAAGCGGTGGCATGCCGTGGTATGAATTCCGCGAAGGTCCCCTGCGCCAATACGGTGGTGGGTTGCTTTTGGTCACGCTGATGTTGCTGGGCGTGTTTTACATTGTGCGCGGACGCATTCGCATTGATGGTGGCCCCGCGGGCAGCACCATCACACGGTTCAAGGCGGTTGAACGTTTCGGCCATTGGGTCCTTGCAGGATCGTTTATATTATTGGGTGTAACGGGGCTACTGACCCTCTTTGGTCGTACAATTTTAGCGCCCTATTTTGGCAAAGAGTTGAATTCGACACTGCTGATTGCGTCGAAATGGATCCACAACAATGTTTCATGGGCCTTTATGTTGGCGCTGATCATGGTGTTTGTGATGTGGGTTGTTCACAACATTCCCAACCGCACCGATTGGGTTTGGATTAAACAGGGCGGCGGGATTTTTACAAAGTCACACCCACCTGCGAAAAAGTTTAACTTTGGCCAAAAGATCATCTTTTGGGGTGTGATTGTCCTTGGGGCCTCTGTTTCGGCCTCTGGTCTGTCGTTGTTGTTCCCCTTTGAAATGCCGATGTTTGCAAAAACATTTGCGATCATGAACAACATCGGTTTGTCCGAAGCCTTGGGTTTTGGCACATTGGCGACCGAAATCTCCCCACAGGAGGAAATGCAATTCGCCCAAGCGTGGCATGCGATTGTGGCCTTTGTCATGATGGCGATGATCATGGCACATATCTATATCGGGACATTGGGTATGGAAGGGGCCTATGATGCCATGGGCAGCGGCGAAGTCGACGAAGAATGGGCGCGTCAGCACCATTCCCTGTGGTACGAAGAAGTCAAAGCAAAACAAACCAATTCACAACCTGCTGAATAACGGAGTCCTGCCCCATGAAAACGGGGCAGGTTCACAGCACATGGGGACATGACATGAAAGCAATGTTTCTTGGATTTTTTGCGGTATTCGCGATTGCCTATGCTGCATATTTCGGATTAACCGAAGTCGCAGATTTTAGTTCGGGGGCCAAGTATTCTGGACAAGCCGTCAGAATGGAATAAAACCTAACACCGTGATGACATCTGAACGCACTACGAGCTTGAACACCACCAGTTTAAAAAACGCCTCAATCCTTGTGGTTGATGATGAAGAGGGCATGCGCCATTTCATCACCAAGGTGCTTGAGCCACACTGCAAACGTATCATGCAGGCCGCGTCGGCAAAAGAAGCGGGCGCATTGATGGACACGCATCATTTTGATTTGCTGATGGTTGATAACTTGATGCCCGAACAAACGGGGCTGGATTGGTTGTCGGAACAGCGGAAATTGGGCCTGTTTGCCGATGCGATCATGATGACGGCCTATGCGGATGTGGAAACCGCGGTTTTGGCCCTGCGCACGGGCGTGGCGGATTTTCTGATCAAACCCTTTCGCGCTAGTCAGGTCGTTAATGCTATCGCAAGTGTGTTGGATAAAAAATACCTGCGCCGTGACAATGATTTGTTGCGCTATGCATTGGCGGCAGAAACACAGCAGAATAATCCACGGCTGTTGGGGACATCCGTTGCAATTGCGGGCGTGAGTGATTTGTTGAAAAAGCTGGCGGGTGTGAAAACCCCTGTGTTGTTCACGGGGGAAAGCGGAACGGGCAAGGAAATTGCCGCGCGCACATTGCACGCCATCTCGGATCGTCACGCAAAACCGTTTGTTGCGGTCAACTGTGCAACACTAGGTGCCGACACTGGCGCAGATCAATTGTTCGGCAAACTTGGGCCAACGGGCGAAGTCCAAGAGGGGCTGATGCAGCTGGCCGATGGGGGTGTTCTTTTCCTAGATGAGGTCGCCGAATTGCCTGATCCGATCCAAGCAATGCTATTGCGGGTGCTTGAGGATTATAAAATGCGCCCCATCAGTGCGGCAAGGGATGTGGCGCTTGATTTGCGGTTCATGTTTGCAACAAATGTGGATTTGGAACAGGCCGTCGCAAATGGCAAATTCCGTCGGGACTTGTTCCATCGAATGAACATTATGGGTGTGGAAATGCCGCCCCTTCGCGAACGGCGGGAAGATATTTTTGAACTGGCCTCGATGTTTATGAACCAGTTTTCTGTCGATGTTGGTCGCCAGCCGTTGAGATTGGATGATGAAACATTGTTGCATCTGACGCGTCACAACTGGCCCGGCAATGTACGCGAGTTGCGTAACATGATCGAACGATCGGTTATTTTGGGTGCCTTCCCCCCCGAGTTTCAGGGGGGTGGTCAGGCCGATGGCGCGGCCGCAGCCGAAACGTTGGATTTGGTAGTGCAGCGGCACATTTTGACAACACTGGACCGCTGCAAGGGAAACCGCGCAGAAACAGCGCGGCGCTTGGGCGTGTCACGCAAAACGATTGATCGCAAAATGATGGAATGGGGCGATGATGTCCTATCGCCAAAAACCTAAAGCGTCTGTCCACTGGCGTTAAGCAGGCTTCGCTTTCTATAGAGCTTACGTCGAACGCTTTTCGAGGGGCGCTTGCATTTGCGAAAAATGGTTTAAGTCGGCAACCAAATTGACATCAATGCACCACCCTCTGGGTGATTATCCGCCGTAATAATGCCCCCTGCAGTTTGAATGATGGTTTGCGAAATTGACAGTCCCAGACCTGTTCCTTTTGCCCGTTTGGTTGTGAAAAACGGATCGAAAATCGTGTTGATGGTATCCTCGGAAATCCCTGGGCCACTGTCATGAAAGGTAAGGCAAACCCCGTTTTTCCCATCTCGTTCTAACAGATGGCTTTGGATCGTCAGAATCCCTTTCCCATCCATTGCCTGTACTGCGTTGATGATCAGATTAATGATCACCTGTTGCAATTCAGATGGGTCTATTTTGACATCTGGGACATCGGAAAACTCCAATTTGACCTCAATATCCTTGGAGGCATAGACGTGATCAACAAGTCCCAAACTATCTTGCGTGACATCGCGTAGGTTTACGTATTCTTCAAATTTTCCATAATCGCTGGGTCGTGCGAATTGTAATAATTTGCCGACAATGCCGCCGATCCGCATGATTTGACGGTCGATCAAATCCAGTTCTGTTTTGACGGGCTCTGCCTGTTCCCCTAAGGTTAACCGCACAACATCTACATTCCCCTGAATGACGGCAACAGGGTTGTTGATTTCATGCGCCACGCCCGCTGTGATTTCACCGATAGAGGCAAGTTTTTCTGACATGACCAATTGTTTGTATGTCGTTTCCAGTTTTTGATTGGCTTCTTGCAACTGCGCTGTGCGTTGCTCAACGCGCACGTTCAAATCATCGGCCCAATCGCGCAATTGTTTGTCCCGTTCTTGCACCTGATCCAATAGGTGATCTAGGTGCTGGGACACCTCGGCAATTTCGCCCCCTGTTCGGTTCAGGTTATTGCGCGCTGTCAAATCGCCCGTTTCAACCCGCCGCATCGTTTTTGTCATACGTTCGAGCGGCGAAAATATCCCACCAGCCAAACGTAAAAATACAGGGATGAACACAAGTAGAACACCAATGAAGGCGATCCACATCATCGCAATGGCATCGCGTTTCACCAAGCGAAAGGGTTCCTCCAAAAATCCAACATAAAGCATCCCGATGCGCTGATCGAAACTGTCATAAATGGGCAAATACCCCGAGATGTACCAATCATTCACAACAAATGCGCGATCAAGCCATGTTTGCCCCTGATCTAATACGGCACTGCGCACCTCTGCCGATACGCGGGTGCCCAAGGCGCGGACATTTTCAAACAGGCGCACGTTCGTTGAAACGCGCACGTCCTCAAGGAACAGTGTCGCGGTGCCGCGTGGGTCTTCGGCGGTATTTTTACGCTGATAGACCAATGTGTTGATCGTATCGATAAAATCCAAATTTCGGTTCAAAAGGATGCCACCCACCAAAACGCGCTGGGATCCATTGATCGAGACAGGTGCGGCCGTGTGGATCATCATCCCACGTGTTTCCGCAACCTTATCGGTGGGAACGGCGGCCTCTGTTGGGATTAGGATCAGTTCCGCTTGTTCGGCCAGCGCCACATCAATCATCAACAGGTCATCCGCCTCAAACAGATCAACTGCGGTGCGCGCTGTTCCCGTCAAGGCCGATTGGACGACAGGCCATTTTTGCATATGCTCATCAATTGATGTGGGTTGGACGATCGACAAAAAATCCAGACCCAAGGCATCCTTTTCCGATGTCAAAAAATCATCCAAACGCCCGTCTTCCGCGGCCTTTTGCATGGCCAGCGATGCGGCCAATGCCTCAACCGAGGTACCGGTTGCCCCAACGATTCGCTGCAGATATTGTTCTGCCACTTGCAGTTCGCTTTCTACTTTGGCGATCAATAGGTTGTTGTAGTCGTTGTTCCACCGCGAAATCCCCATGACCAACAGCACGGGCAATAGAACCATTAATGGCACCAAAGCCATCACCAGCAGTTGAAGTCTGACCGAGCGTTTACGCCGGTATAATGCGGACCAAAAGTTCATCATTGAATAGTGACGTAACTACATAAAAACACAAGGGTTTAGGTGCGTTGAATTTTCACGGGCTGGCCATGCGGGGTCTGTAAATAGGCCTGTTCCCATGCAGATTTCAGAAACTGCAAATCATTGGGCAGGGCGATTTTTTGATCCGCTAGAAAATCTTCTAACGTTTCAATCCATGCATAGAAATAGTCTGAACCCCCATTTAAATCGCGGGTTAGTCCGTGTTGTTTTAATGTGGTTCCAAACCGGTTAGCCCAATCGGTCCATTGAAAAACACCCGCCTCATTCAGGGCAACGGTGATTGCGAAAACTTGGGCGTGCCAAGGTTCTTCAAACACGGGTGCGGGCGCATCATCCATCAGGCAGGTTCCAAATAGGATTGCCACAAATCCAGCACCACTTCATCCTCTGGATTTTCTGCAGTGTCCCACAAATCCCGCGCATAAAACCCAACGGAATACAGCGGTTCAGGGGCTTCGCCCAAACGGTGTGCATTGCTGTCTGGGAAAACATGTGCGCCGTGATGCTGAATGATCCATCCCGTTTTTCCGCGGGCATAGCTGGGCAGGCGGGTATGGCCGCCATCGACCAAGGTATTGCCATGCACCCGCGTCGTTACCCGTTGCCCGACAGTGAATACTGCAGGGATGTCCGAAGGGCGGTCAGCGGGACCGCCACTTGCCAATATCTTGGCGACATATTCGGCCAACATTTTCCGCTCTCGCAGGGGGCTGTTTGGAGTGGGGGTAAGTGTGCTGAGTTCCTCTTGTGTCACAACACCATTGTTAACCAGCAAATCGGTCAAACCCGCAATCCATTTTTCGTAATAGCCAAAGCGGACGTAGTCCGTAGGTGATAAACATTCCCGCGCGTGGCGGGATATGTCCAAATTCCACTGTCCCAATCCACCTGCTGCAAGTGTTAGAGCAAGGGCGCGCCCATGCCAGTCCTGTGGGAATACCGCGTCTGGTTCATTCGGATCAATTGCACCATCGCCGAACCGTCCGCCCATATCATGCACACGGTTCATGCGGGGGCCTCAACCAATTTTGTGCCGATCATGGCATCGCGAGTCACGATGCCCGCCAATTGCTCCTCTGACCAGCCATCTGTACCTGGGGGGCGTTCGGGGATCACCAGATACCTGATTTCCGCGGTGCTGTCCCAGACGCGAATTTTTGTTTCAGGCGCTAGGGTTGTTCCAAATTCCGACAATACTGCGCGGGGTTCACGCACCGCACGGGCACGATAGGCATCAGATTTGTACCAACCTGGCGGAATGCCCAGCAATGGCCATGGATAACAACTGCACAATGTGCAAACGATCAAGTTGTGCGTGGTTGCGGAATTTTCCACCGCGACCATATGTTCGCCCTGACGTCCATAATACCCGAGATCGCGCACTGCGGATGTCGCATCGGAGAATAAGGCTGCGCGAAAATCTGGGTCCACCCATGCTTTTGCAACCACTTTGGCCCCGTTTTGTGGGCCGATTTTGTGCGAATAGGTATCAATGATTTCATCCAAGGCCGCAGGATCAACCAAGCCCTTTTCAACAAGAAGGGTTTCCAAGGCCTTGACCCGCAACGCAGGATCAGAGGGGAGGAGTGAATGGCTATGATCATCATGTGGCATGAGAGCATAAAACCAAGGATTTGGATGTCTGTCTATGGCGAATACGCATCAGAAAGGACTTGTTTCCAAATGGGGCAGGATTACGGTTATTCGTGACATGATGAGGAGCAGACGATGAAACAAACCGTTGATTTTTTGGCCGAGTGTGAGGCTCTGTCTGCCGTCCTTGACCCTTTGGGTGGGGATGATCTTGCACGTCCTACGCAGTTCAAGGGATGGCGTATTGAAGATGTGATTGTGCATCTATATTTCTGGAACTTACAGGCGGATCATTCCATTTTCAGGCCAGACGAGTTTTCCAAAACGATTGCCGATATCCTGCCCGATATTCAACAACGTGGCATGCGTCCTGTGGAAAACGAACGCATCACATTGCGCGGTGCAGCCTTGGTGAAAACATGGCGTGATCATTATGGGGATTTTTGCGCGCGACTGGATGGGATTGATCCCAAAATGCGGGTGAAATGGGCGGGGCCCGATATGTCGGTACGTTCGTCCATCACCGCACGGCAAATGGAAACATGGGCGCACGGGCACGAAGTGTTCGATTGTTTGGGGCAATCACGCGTGGACACGGATCGGATTGAAAACATCGTGATCCTTGGGGTGAACACCTTTGGCTGGTCGCATATGGTGCAGGGGTTTGATGTGCCTGATCAGCGGCCCTATCTGAAACTAACGGCCCCCTCTGGGCATATCTGGGAATATGGGGATGTGGACATGGAAAACGCCGTTATCGGCAGCGCCGTGTCCTTTGCCCAAGTGGTCACACAGGCTCGCAATGTCGCAGATACGGATTTACAGATGAGTGGGGATATCGCGCGGCGTTGGATGGAAACGGCACAGTGTTTTGCAGGTGGCAAGGAACCACCGCCCAACCAAGGCGCACGATATGTGCAGCAGGGATGATTAGGACGCGATATAGGTGATGAGCAAAGACAGCGTCACAATGCTGCTCAGCCACAAACGCAGGTTCATCCACCATGCGGGCGTGACACCCGCATGTGCGAAATAGAGATCAACCAATAATAACATCGGGAACTCAATCATCAGCACCAGATGCAGATGCTGGGGCACAAAGACCATGACGGCAAAAAGCAACAGGGCAGGCAGAACCGCAAAAATATAGGCCACAGGGCTTTCCCCCTGTTGATATCGCGCTGCAAAATTCCAATGGGTGCCTGACATATAGGCAAAAATGACAATGCCATAGGTCAGCTGTAACTGGGCGCCAAGCAAATTGGCAGATAACGGAATTTGCACGAACTGCGTAACAGCACCCCACAAAAACGGAAGCGTCCCAGCAAAGCCAAAAAGATAGGCAAGCGTTGTGCGTTCTGCGTTCATTTGATCTTTCCTTTGTGTCAGTCCCACAGCACGCTAGAGGGTGGTGTTTGGTCGCAAAAAGTCAATCGTGTACTCAGACCTCAGAATAGTGCGAAAATCCATCTGATATGTTCCATCCACCGGCACCGCCGGGCAGCGCCTGCCTACCCCCTCGGCAGGCGCTTTCAGCCTATCAATATTTTGAAACGTTGGCTTGTTACACTTAGCATTTTCATTTTTTGAACCATCCTGTCTTTGCGCCTACCCAGGCAGGCACTGCCCTCGTTCCGCCGAAGACCCGCAATAATGCAAAGGCCATTCAGGGCTTATTTTTTGATGATTAATGCGCGGGCCAAATCATCTTTGTGTTTATGAACTGCGCTATCCCCATAAATCGCCACAGCGCGGGTTTCATAGGTGTTGTAATGATCCGCAACCGCATCCAAAGCGCGTTCAAAATGAAGCGCGTCCCAATGGTGTTCGTTGACCGAAATCACAATATGCCCGCCTGTTTTCGTCACGCGCAGTAGTTCGCCAATCGCCTCTGGTCCCACGTGGCCCAAGGTAAATGTACCCGAACTGACCACGCCATCATATGTGGCGTCATCAACGGGCATGGCATCGGTCACATCTGACCAAAAGACACGGTGATACAGACCCTTTTGTGCCGCAACATCCAGCATCTGTTGCGAAATATCCGTGGCATCCATGTCATAGGGGCCTAGGGGAACCATGACTTCGGCCAATGCACCTGTGCCTGCACCGATGTCCAACACCTTTGGCCCTCCGCCCAGCGCGTGATAAGTTTCGCCAACTTGGCGATGCAAAATATAATCCATACTGGCGCGGTAGCCTGTGTCGTAGGTTTCGGCCCAGGCTGCATAAAGTTTTATGTTGTCCTCTGGTGTTTCCAGATCATAGGCGGCCTCTAGGTTTTCAACACCTTCAAATGGTTTTTGCATAGTATCCTCAGTCAAATAAAAATCAGGGCTGCGGAACTGGCCATCATTGCGGCCATGACCGTCATAAATGTGCGCCAAATCACGGGGCGCTGTAAATAACCTGCCAACAGATGCCCCGCGGTGGTCCAGAATAAGCATACAAACAAATTGATCAAACTAAACCCAAGGAACAGGCGCGCAGCCTCGGCCCAAATGTTTAACTCAATGGAAAACCCTGCCGAGGCGGCAAGGGCGACCGCCCAAACCTTTGGGTTCACAACTTGGAACAGGACCGCCTGAAAAAACGTAAACGGGCGATCAGTATTTTGTGCCTTGGCACGAGACGCGTTGATCAGTTTCCAAGCAAGCCAGAGGATCCAAAGCGCAGAAATCAGTTTGATTGTGAATTCCATGACGGGCAGGGCGAACAAGATACTTTGCACGCCTAAAACACTGGCCGCGGCCAACAGGCCCGTGCCAATTGGCACACCCATTAAGTGCGGCAGGGTTGCTCGAAACCCAAACCGCGCCCCCGATGTTGTTAGCATCACGACATTTGGCCCAGGCGAAAACAGTCCGGCAAATATGAACAGGAATAGGGGGAGTGAGGCTGCGAGAATGGACAAAATCAGACGGCGTTCGGTGTCAGACGTTTTTCCGCAACCCGCGCCATGATGGATGCGCCCACGGGCAAAACCTCAAGCCCCAAGGTGAAGGACGGATTGTGCAGCCCAACTGTCCCAACATGACCCACACGACAATACGCACCTGGAATGGATTTCAGCATATCCGCAAAATCCTCGGACCCTGTGGCGGGCTGAATTTTGTCTGATACATGATCTGCCCCCACGATGTCGGCGGCCGCATCCAAATAGGCCGAGCTAAGGTCGTGATCATTTTCCAAAACGGTAAAGGCGTGGCGAATGTCCAATTTCACCTCGGCGTCATAGGCCGTTCCGACGCCTTTGCAGATGGCCTGCATACGATCACAGACCAGATTGAAAATATCATCCTTGAAATATCGGATTGTCCCGCACAAATGCGCTGTTTGCGGAATGACGTTGTAGGCAGATCCTGCATGCACCTGTGTGATTGAGACGACGCATGTGTCCAATGGGGGAACATTTCGGCTGACGATGGCATTCAAATCGGTGATCAGTGAATTTGTAATTTGAATGGCATCCTTGGAGTTTTGGGGCATGGCCGCATGCGCGCCTTTTCCTGCGACATGAATATCAAAAAACGCGGCCCCCGCCATTGCCGCCCCGCGGCAAATTTCAAAGGTGCCTGGTTTTCCGCTGGGCGAATTGTGCATGCCGTAAACTTCGTCACAGGGGAAGCGATCAAACAAACCATCCTCGATCATGGCCTTCGCGCCGCCCAAACCCTCTTCTGCGGGTTGGAAAATTACGATCACCTCGCCCTGAAAATTGCGCGTTTCGGCCAAATGTTTCGCCGCACCCAGCAGCATTGTCGTATGGGCGTCATGACCACAGGCGTGCATTTTGCCATCCGTTTGCGATTTATAGGGCAGATTCGTTTCCTCATGAATGGGCAGGGCGTCCATATCCGAACGCAACCCCACACGACGGTTTCCTGCGTGCTTGCCCCGGATGACGCCAACGACACCCGTCACACCGATTTCTGTATGCACCTCATCCACACCGAAATCGTTTAGGTATTGGGCCACAATCTGGCTTGTGCGCACCTCTTCAAATCCGATTTCAGGATGTTGGTGAAAATCCTTATAGATCACTTCCATCTGATCTTTGAAATTTGAGATGACTGGCAAGATATTCATGTTGGCCCTCTATGCGACTGTGCGGTTGGCAATCACGTTACACTTGATTTTAGGTAGGTCAATTTAGTTTGATAAAATCATACACCGAAACAGCAATGAAAGATCCAGTGGGATGAGCACAGTTTACATTACAGGCGCAGGCGTCAGCGCCGAAAGCGGCATTCCAACCTTTCGCGGGCAGGATGGGTTTTGGACGGTGGGTAGCATCAATTACACACCCCAAGAAATGGCAACGCGGGACATGTACATCAATGCACCAGACGAATTTCTGTTGTGGTATTTTCGTCGTTTTGCAGCCTATCGAAATGTGATGCCAAATGACGTGCATCATTGGCTGTCCGACAAACGCCTTATCACCCAAAATATTGATGGATTAGACGGCAAGGCGGGCAATCCCGATTACATCCCAATCCACGGACGATTGGATAAGGTCACCATGCTGCATCAGCAGGGGGAATTGGTGCCGTTGCTTGATGCGCCTTGGGAACAGGTGGTTGAGGCCTGTCTTGATTTAGAGGATGATCAGGCGGTGAAATCGGCCCTGCTGGATGCATTCCGAATTTCGAAAATCTCTTTGATCCCAGAAATGGGACATTCCTTAAAACCCTTTGTTTTGCTGTTTGATGAATATTACACTGATCTTTATCGCATGGGTGAGGCGGAAGATTGGATGTCAACGGCCACGCGTTTTGTGTTCATGGGCACATCCTTTAGCGTAAATATCACGAACATTGCTCTACGCGCGGCGATTATGACGGGGGCTGAAATTGACGTGGTTGACCCATCCCCAATTGATTTGAACATTGACCGCGTGACCTATCACGCGATGAGCGCAGCAGAGTTTATTGCAAAGACCTAGTTCGGTACAAAAAACGTGGCTGACGCGCTGGCAACTGCACGCGCGCTGGGCATGGCCGTTAGGGTCGCTTCGCAAAATATGAGGGATCGACCTTGTTTGATCACACGGGCCGCGCATGTGATCCGTTCGCCTTTTGCACCACTTAGGAAACGTGTTTCCAGATTGGTGGTCGCCACAGGTTTGAACCCATCCATGGCAGAAAAACAGGCAAAGACCATGGCCGTATCCGCAAGCGAGCTGAGCGCCTGACCGCACACGATCCCACCAACCCGTTCAATATGCGGGGTGATCGGAATTTCCAATGTGGCCCCATCATCTGACATATCAGTCACTTCAATGCCCATGTCCAAAATCCATTGAGCGAAGTTGTCCTTTAAAAAGTCTTGGGCTGTTTCGATTGCGATCATGATGCACCCCCAAATACATCGGGCACGTCCAACCATGTCCCTGTGTTCGAGGATCGAATGGCGGCGTCAATCACCTCGGCCACGGCCAATCCATCGCGGAATGTGGGGAAACGCGCTTCCCCTGTTTCGATGGCCTCAAGGAAATCTTTGGCCTCAATTATGATCATATCCTGATATCCAGTCCCATGACCTGGACCCTGGCAAAATGGCAAATAATCTGGGTGTTCGGGGCCTGTCAGGATTTTGCGAAACCCACGCTCTGCCTCTGGGCCTTCTGTGCGATAGAGCCAAATTGCGTTTTGATCCTCTTGATCAAATCGAATTGACCCTTTGGTGCCATGAATTTCATAGGCATATCCCATTTTGCGCCCCGTGGCGACGCGACTGGAGTAAATGTGCCCCATCACGCCATTTTTAAAACGGCACATGATTTGGGCATGATCGTCATTGGTGACCTGACCACCTGGTCGGGTTTTGTGAACTGTTTCAACCTCTGCCATCACACGTTCAATTGGCCCCATCAGGCGCAGGGCGGCATTGACGGGGTGGGGGGCCAAATCGCCCATATTGCCCGTGGCCATCCCTTCGCATCGCCAATTTTTTGGCAAATTGGGATCGGATAAAAAATCCTCGGTATGTTCACAGCGAAACCATGTGATATCGCCAATCTCTCCTGCTTGGATCAGATCATGGGCAAAGCGGGATGCAGGCGTTCGGATGTAGTTAAAGCCGACCATGTTAGCCACATTCGCACCTTCGGCCAGTTCCACCATTTTCCGTGCACCTTCGATTGTGTCGGCGATAGGTTTTTCGCAAAGCACGGGTTTGCCCAATGCGATCGCCTCTCGCGCGATGGCTTCGTGCGTATCTTGGGGCGAGGCGATGACAACGGCCTCAACCTTAGGATCGTGTACCAGATCATGCCAATCCCGCGCAGCGCGTTCGTAGCCATAACTGGCGCGATAGCGTTCCGCGCTTTGCGCCGAGGAGGCTGCGATTGTCTGCAAAACTGGGCGCAGTTTGGTGTCAAACACGGCGCCAACCGCGGCCATGGCAACACTGTGTGCCTTGCCCATATAGCCACCGCCAACAACGCCAATTCCGATTTTTGTCATATCCATCCCCAAGGTGATCTGTGTTTTTGGACAGAGTGACCATGGCACAAGATTATTCAAGTATTTTTGCAAAATAGGTGAAAAACACTGTAAAATTTGGATGGAAATAGGGGGGTGCGACACCTTGCCCATATCCTATGCAGTCGCAGCATGAAGTAGGAAAAAGGTGAATGAATTCAGCGCGAATGTGTGCCCGTGCAGTCGCAGCATTTTTGAATGTATACGATTGTATTCATATAAGTAATTGATTTTATTCGATAAAATATTTTTTCGTGCTACGTTTACCGCAACAACAACGAGGGCACCCCATGGATCAATTGAATGTATCAGTCTGGGTAGGGAAAACAAAAACAGAGCGTGACTGCATTTCACCAGAGCGCGCCAAAATGATCCACGCAACCGTGGGATTGGCCGGCAGCGATGCGCCACAGATAGGGGATGCAATGCCCGGGCTGTGGCATTGGTGCGCATTTGGTCCTGATGCCATGACCCGTGATTTGAAAACGGATGGGCACGCCAAAGGCGGTGATTTTCTACCCCCGATTAAACTGCCACGCCGCATGTGGGCAGGCGGTGCGTTGGAATTTCACGCCCCCCTTCGCATTGGCGATGTGATGACACGCACATCCACCATTCGCGAGGTGGTGGAAAAGGAAACAGGCGCGGGACCCATGGCATTGGTGACGGTGGATCACATCATTTCTGGGCCCCAAGGGGTTGCAATCACCGAACGTCAGGACATCGCCTATTTGGAAATCCCGAAAACATATTCGCCCCCGAAGAAGAGGCCCGTTCCAAGCACGGCAGCTTTTCAAGTTGAAATGGACATGACTAGTCCGCTTTTGTTCCGCTATTCTGCAGTCACGTTTAACGCGCATCGCATCCATTACGACGCGGAATATGCGCGAAATGAAGAAAGCTATCCAGGTTTGGTCGTGCATGGTCCGCTACAGGCGACGCTGTTGATGCAAGCGGCGGTGCAACACCGTGGAGCCATGCCGCAGTATTTTGATTTCCGCGGCGTGCACCCTGCCTTCGCAGGCGAGGATTTTTCAATTCTGGGGGTAAATGATGATGCCGCAACCATGCGTCTCTTTACTGCTTCGTCGGGACATCAATGCATGCAGGCAAATGCGATTTGGGGGACAACAGTATGAACGGGATTTTAAATGGAATGCGTGTTGTTGAAGGATCGGCATTTGTCGCAGTCCCTCTTGCGGGAATGACATTGGCGCAAATGGGCGCAGAAGTGATCCGTTTCGATCGCCTTCAGGGCGGTTTGGATGCGGGACGCTGGCCACTCGCACCCAACGGACAAAGCCTGTTTTGGGACGGCATGAACAAGGGTAAAAAATCCATCGCGATTGATATGAAGGACCCGCGTGGGAAAGAGTTGATTACACAGATCATCACTGCACCGGGCGAGGATGCGGGCCTGTTCCTGACGAATTTGCGTGTGCGCGGTTGGATGGATCACGAAACGCTGTCACAGCATCGTCCTGATTTGGTCACTGTGACGCTAAGTGGGGACAGACACGGCCGCCCACAGGTGGATTACACGGTAAACCCTGCCCTTGGCATTCCGGATATCACCGGACCAGAGGGCTCAACCAATCCTACGGCCAATGCCCTTCCTGCATGGGATTTGATTGCAGGAAATATGTGTGTTTCGGCCCTTCTTGCGGCAGAGCGTCATCGCCTACGCCACGGAACAGGGCAGGCGGTTGATCTGAATCTAAAGGATGTGGCATCCGCTGTGATTGGCCACCTAGGGATGATCGGGGATGCAACCCTGAATGCGCAAGAACGCGGGAAATCGGGCAATGCGCTTTATGGCGCGTACGGACAGGATTTTTTGTGTGCGGATGGGCGTCGCATCATGATTATTGGGCTAACTGATCGTCAATGGCGTGGGATCGTGAAGGCGACCGACAGTGCCGAGGTAATGCAGCGTCTAGCGCATGAAAATAACGCCGATCTAAATGACGAAGGCGCGCGTTGGGCGATGCGCCATCATATCACGGCGCTTTTGTCCCCATGGTTCCAAGAGCGTAAGCTGACGGAGATCGCACCTCTGTTTGATGCGGCGGGTCTGACGTGGTCAGAGTTTAGAACAACCAAACGTGCCTTGGCAGAGGACGCGGACCTAAGTGCCGCAAACCCAATGTTTGTTGAAACACAACAGGGGACGAGCGGGTCCTATTTGGTCCCCAAATCCCCCATGACATTTGATGCCTGCGACACGCCAAATGCGGTCAAGGCCCCGCAATTGGGCGAACATACAGAAGAAATCCTAGGCGATGTTGTTGGGATGAGTGATCGGGAAATCGCAAAATTGTTTGACGGTGGCATCGTGGCGGCCCCCACGTTTAATAAGCGTGCGGCATAGACCACATAATTCACGGTTAAAGTAGACGTTTCCAGGAGCGATCCCACAGCGCGATAAGGTTCATTGACTGCAGATCATGCGCGGTCTGAGCGCAAGCAAGGGCCTATACATGAGAGACTGGATTTTGATCGATCAGTTCTGTGCACCCAGCCAATCGTTGGATTGGCAAGGCATAGGCGGCGCCTTCGTCGTCACCTCGGGCAGCTTGGGGTTCTGTTCCAGCGCGTTGATTATGTGACCAATTCCAGTCGCTTGGGTCTATCGCAGATGCTCCAGCCCACGCCCGTCCCGTCAAACCATATGTTTGCATACAGCAAAACAGGGCAGGATTCAGGCCAACATTTTCGTGTCCCCATCCACCGCAATCGCCTGACCCGATATGCGCCGCCCCGAGGGTGAAGCGAGGTACATGATCTGATCCGCGATATCCTGTGCAGTGACGTAATCCTTGATCGAGGTATATGAAAAGGCGTCCTGCTCAACCTCGTCAAATGACTTGCCCAATCTTTGCGCCTTAGCGGACAAAACATTGCGTTGCCGATCCCCCGCAACCAGCCCCGGCAAAATGGCATTCACACGAATTTTATCCGCGCCAAGTTCAATGGCCAATGATTTTGTCAGGCCAATCACCCCCCATTTTGCGGCTGCATAGGGTGTTCGATAGGCAAACCCGTGTTTGCCCGCAGCCGAGGACAGATTGGTAATTGATGCATCTCCACTTTGCCGTAAGGATGGGATACAGGCCTTGGAAAAATAAAACTGACTGTTCAGGCAGATGTTTAAACAGGCGTTCCAATCAGTGGCGTCAATTTCTTCTACGGGCAGGGTGGGGCCTGCGATGCCTGCGTTATTGACCAAACAATCCAGCCCGCCCAGGTGATCAATCGCGGCGGCACAAAATGCCTGCACCGCTGCTTCGTCACCCACGTCAACCACCTGTGTCATGACAGTTGGCACTGCGGTTTTCAGGTCGCTCACAAAATCAGGATTGATGTCACAGGTCACCACATTGGCGCCTTGCGCCACGAACCCTTCCACAATCGCGCGCCCAATACCAGAGCCACCCGCGCTGACCAAAACACGTTTGCCTGTAAGATCGAAATTCATGCCCTATGCCCCTGTCTTAACGCTCCATACGGAATTTAGATGGGAAAATAACACATCTGTCTGCGAAAGGGGCAGGATTTGTGAAATGTACTGATCAGGACGCACAAGGATCAGCGCACCTTGGGCGCGATCAATCCCGCGCAGGTCATAGATGTCGGGGTTTCCCGTGCCATCCGTGCAGAACACCTTCTCATAATCTGTCAGGCTATATTTGCCCTTGGCTGGACGTAGGGCGGGGTGCAGCGATCCCCATTCAATATCCCGAAACCCCTGTTGGTAAATTGCCCGTGGATCAAGCAAGCTATCAGGGTCCTGACCTGCGTCGATACAGCGTTTGATGGGGGATGCAGGGTCGTTTTGCAGTCTGTCCAACATGGACCACATCGCAGATGTCGTGTCCCCCGGGTCCCCGTCGGGGGCAAATGCGAATAGGGTCCAGCGGTGGCCCACCTCAATCGCATGACCTAATTCCATGGGTTTCGCATCGGCCAATCGCACAACGGGTGCAGAGTGGAACCGTTCGCCCATGGGCAGGCCCGTTGCAAGGGATTGGTGATCATTCTTTCCCGTGATCACCGAGGTTTCATAACAGACGGTCAAACCTGCGGTAAACCGCCCCCCTTCAACGAATTTGCGTTGGATCACTGGGATTTGATCTTGCCCGTCTTCTGATTTGGCGCTGACAGCGCGGGACCATTGATGATCAAAATCAATCAATGCCTTGGCCGTTGCGCGCCGTTCCTCTGAATAGGTCGCAAGCAGCATCGGGTCTGAATGCCCCTCTAGGACGGAAATCAGTTTCCAGCCCAAATTAAACGTATCGCCCATCGACACATTCATGCCCTGTCCCGCCTTTGGGCTGTGGGTGTGGCAGGCGTCGCCCGCCACAAAAACGCGGGGCGCGCGCGTGCTGATCTGATCTTCTGGCACGTCATCAAAGCGGTCGGTCAGTCGGTGACCGATTTCATAAATTGACCACCAAACCACCTCTTTCACATCCAGCGTATGGGGATGCAGAATGCGTTGTGCTTTGGCGATGATATCCTGTTCGCTTAATCCACGATCCGCAACGCGCTCTGTCTCGGACAGTTTGTCCATTTCCACATAAAGGCGTACCAAATATCCGCCCTCGCGCGGCAGAACAAGGATACTGCCATCGTTCTGGGATTGGATGATGGATTTCATGCGTATGTCGGGGAAATCGGTATTGACCAAAATGTCCATCACGCCCCATGCCTGATGGGCGGCATCCCCATGCAGCTTGCCGCCGATTGCGCGGCGCACTGTGCTGCGCGCGCCGTCACATCCGACAACGTATTTTGCATGCACAACCTCTTTTCCGCCACTGCGATCTGCATCCGTGCGTTCAAGGTGAACAGTAACGGGGTAATCCCCCCAGTCTGGATTAATGTCCAACTCTGCAATTTTCAGATTGTAATCTGGTTCTAACCGCGTGGGTGCGTTTTTCATGACGTCTAAAAACATATCATGGATGCGTGCCTGATTGATCAGGACGTGGGGCATTTCGCTGATGCCCTCTTCAACGTCTTGTACGCGCCCCACACGGGCAATCTTGGATGGATCAGATGGGTTGGGTGTCCAAAATGTGGTTTCGTTGATCCAAACGGATTCACGGCTTAGCTTTTCTGCAAACCCAAAGGTTTGAAACATTTCCATGGACCGCACGCTGATACCATCGGCTTGTCCCTTTTCCATGGGGCCTGATTTCGGTTCAACGATCATCGTCGAAATATTGGGGTAGCGTGCCAATTGCGCGGCCAAACACAGACCCGCGGGGCCACATCCCGCAATAATCACGTCCACTTGTGAAGGGAGGCCATTTTCGCCAACAGCGCGCACGGGTTCTGCGGGGGCGATGTCGGGATCGCCAGGAACAAAGCCGTTTAGGTGATATTGCATGCCATCTTTCCTTTGGGTTGCGGTTCATTTGTGATGGTTATGAATAAAATTCTTTCTTTCATAATATTGTTATGCATAATAACATAAATCAAGAAGAATAAAGTCAACGCATCAGGAGCGCACCCTTTGGGACAAGATATTCTGCAAATCTCGGTTGAGGGGGCAATCGCCACACTGGTCATGAACAGACCAGAAAAGCGCAATGCAATGTGCGAAGAACTGCTGCATGCGCTAGAGGCATTTTTTGGGGCACCGCCCAGTGGTGTGAAGGTGGCAATTCTAACTGGGACGGCGGGGCACTATTGTTCGGGGTTGGATTTGTCCGAACATGTGCATCGCGAACCTGAAGAGAATTTTTATCATTCCCGTCACTGGCATTCGGTGATGGAGAAAATTCAATTCGGCGGCTTGGCGGTTGTATCAGCCATGTTTGGTGCCGTGATCGGTGGCGGAATGGAGCTGGCCGCGGCAACGCATGTGCGCATCGCAGAGCCGTCAACTATATTCCAACTGCCCGAAGGGCGACGTGGCATTTTCGTGGGTGGCGGTGCAACAGCCCGTGTGGGGCGGATCATTGGTCCCGATCGCATGACCGAAATGATGTTAACGGGACGCAAATATTCGGCGGATGAGGGTCTGGCCCTGGGCCTTGCGCATTATTCGGTGGGTGAGGGTGAGGCCATGGCGCTTGCTCAAACTTTGGCGGGTAAAATTTCGCGAAATGCGCCATTCGCCAATATGCTGATGCTGCAGGCGATCCCGCGGATCAATGACATGGGGCGCGATGACGGCTTATTTGCCGAAGCCTTGGCTGCGTCGATGTCGCAAACAACGCCAGATGCCCAAGAGGGCTTGCGCGCATTTTTGGAAAAGCGTGCACCAAAATTTCGATAGGCCATGCACTGGGAGGTTCCATGACCAAAATCAATGATGAAACACTACGTACCTTTGTCGGCTATCACCTGAAGCGATCCTTTAACGTGATCCAATCCGATCTGATCGAAACATTGCGTCCCTTTGATCTGCGTATGTTGACCTATTCGGCCCTGGTTTTGATTGTTGATAACCCTGGTTTAAACCAATCGCGTCTGTCCCAAATTATGGATATCGAACGCCCCAATTTGGTCGTCATCATTGATGAATTGGAAGAACGCGAATTGATTACACGAGAGCGCGTGCCAACGGACCGCCGCAGCTATGCGCTTCATCCCACAGAGGCGGGTCGCGCACTTTATCGTGAAACACTTGATGCTGTCACACAGCATGAGGCCAAATTGTTATCGGGGATCGCGCCCGAGCAATTGGAACAGATGATTGCAACATTGAAACTGATCGAAACCGCAAAAAAGGGACAGGCGTGATGAAGCGTACCTCAAACTTTAAACCCCATGATGTTTCTGGCGAACAGCGCAGCGATGGGACCTTGTTGTTGCGCTCCAATGCCGAAATGGGCGATGTGGTTGATACCTCGGCGGATTGGCTGCATCGGTGGTCGGACGAAGCGCCCGAGCGCATATTTTTGGCCGAACGCAGCGGGGAGGGTTGGCGCGAAGAAACCTATCAATCCACCCTGCAAAAGGTGCGTGCCATTGCGGCGTCATTGCTTGCGCGTGGGATGGGGCCAGATACCCCAATTCTGATCATGTCGGGAAATGGTGTGGATCATGGATTGCTGACCCTTGCCGCGCATTATGTGGGGGTGCCCACTGCGCCAATCGCTGAACAATACGCCCTGATCCCTGCTGCGCGTGAACGTTTGGAACATGCAATTTCATTGGTGAAACCACGCATGGCCTATGTGGTGGACGCGGATAAATTTGCCCATGCGATTACGATTGATGCGCTTGCTGGCGTGGAAATCGTTGCCAGCGATGTGGGGTCACAATCGGGTGTCACAGGCATGGACACCCTGCTGCAAGGGGACAGCGGCGTTGATATTGATGCGGCACGGGGTCAAGTAACCCCCGATAGTGTCGTCAAAATTTTGATGACCAGCGGATCAACCTCAGCCCCCAAAGGAGTGATGACCACGCAGCGTATGATGTGCGTGAACCAAACCCAAATTGCCGATTCATTGCCGTTTTTGACCGAACGTCCACCCAGCGTCGTGGATTGGCTGCCATGGAACCACGTCTTTGGCGGATCGCATAATTTCAACATGATGCTGGCCAATGGTGGCAGCTTTTATATTGATGATGGCAAACCGCTTAAGGGATTGTTTGACCGCACGGTCGAAAATTTAAAGATGGTCACAGGCAGCTTGGTGTTTAACGTGCCCGTTGGCTTTGGAATGTTGCTGCAAGCCTTGAAATCAGATCAGGATTTGCGCCAAAGGTTTTTCCAAGATTTGGACATGATCTTTTACGCCGGCGCCTCGCTTCCGCAGGATATTTGGCAAGGCTTGGAACAAATGGCCCTTGATGTGAAAGGCGAAGTGCCCTTGATGACGTCCTCTTGGGGACTGACAGAAACCGCGCCTGCCACAATGATCCAACAAGAACCGACCGATCGGTC
This sequence comes from Rhodobacteraceae bacterium HIMB11, assembly GCA_000472185.1. Taxonomy (GTDB): domain Bacteria; phylum Pseudomonadota; class Alphaproteobacteria; order Rhodobacterales; family Rhodobacteraceae; genus HIMB11. The sequence continues at coordinate 73,151 of AVDB01000009.1, forward strand.
GGGTGTGATTGGCGTGCCGATGTCAGGGGTGACATTGAAATTGGTTCCCGAGGAAGACGGCCGTTATGAAGTGCGCGCCAAGGGGCCAAACATCATGCCAGGGTATTACAACGATCCACAAAAAACCGCAGAGGCGTTTGACGGCGAAGGATACTTTGTCACGGGCGATGCCATGGTGTTCGTGGACCCCGATAACATGAACGCAGGCATGCGGTTTGACGGCCGTATATCAGAGGACTTTAAACTGCTAACGGGGACATGGGTGCGTGCCACCGCGCTGCGCATGTCCCTCTTGGGTCACTTTGCGCCCCTTGCGGCGGATCTGGTGATTACGGGGCAGGATAAATCTGACATCGGTGTTCTGATTTTCCCGAATAAAGAGGCGATTGAAACGGCAGGACATGCCTTGGATGATGTGGATGGCTTGCTATCTGATCCATCGCTTTTGAACGCGCTTCGGGAACGGTTGGCGGCATGGAACGAAGCAAATTCATCGTCTTCTACACGGATCGCACGCGCGGCCTTTTTTGCCGAACCTGCATCCTTGGTTGATGCTGAAATCACCGCCAAGGGCAATTTGAATTTCCGCAAGGTTTTGCAGCGCCGCTCTGCAATCCTTGATCACCTCTATAACGGATCACATGACGCTGTGATCGTTCCAAAGGATTAGGATATGATTGATTTGGAAAACATTCGCGCGATTGATATCCATACGCACGCCGAAGAACCCTGTGGATGTCACGCAGATGATGGGTATGATGATTTACAGGCCACCATGGCACAGTACTTTCGTGCCCCTTGGAAACATCCCCCCACGGTTCCAGAAACGGCGCAGCATTACCGCGAACAAAATATTGCTGCGGTGATCTTTCCTGTCGATGCAGAACGTGAAACGGGATACCGCCGTTATGCAAACGAAGAGGTTGCCGAAATCGCAGCAGAAAATGATGACGTTCTGATCCCCTTTGCCTCAATTGATCCGCATAAGGGCAAAATGGGCCAACGCGAGGCCCGCCGCCTAATCCGTGATTTTGGGATCAAAGGGTTCAAGTTTCACCCAACGATGCAGGGGTTTTATCCCAATGATCGCATGGCCTATGGCCTTTATGAGGCGATTGCAGAAGAGGGGGGCATCGCGCTGTTTCATACGGGTCAAACAGGCGTTGGATCTGGGATGCCCGGCGGAAATGGGATGCGCCTAAAGTATTCAAATCCGATGTATATGGATGATGTTGCGGTTGATTTTCCTGAGATGAAGATCATCCTTGCCCACCCCTCTTTCCCTTGGCAGGAAGAGGCGCTGGCCGTGGCGCAGCATAAACCAAATGTCTACATCGATCTGTCAGGCTGGTCTCCAAAATATTTCCCAGACATTTTGGTGAAATACTGTAATTCGATCCTGCGCAAAAAGGTGTTGTTCGGCTCTGACTGGCCCATGATCACGCCCGAACGTTGGCTGTCCGATTTTGAAAAAATCGCGATCAAGGATGAATTGCGCCCCGATATCATCAAGGGCAATGCCGCACGTTTGTTGGGGCTTGCGTAAATCACCATGACACCCTTTGTTGCACCGCTGGATGATATTCTATTTTCACTGCACCACGTGGCGCGTGCGCCATTGGTCGCGGCATGGGATCACGATTTTGCCGCCGAAATCGGCAAACATTTCGCGGCCTTTGCCGAGGGTGAAATTGCCCCCATTGACGAAATTGGCGATCAAGAGGGGTGCCGATTGGAAAACGGGCGTGTCCGTTTGCCAAGTGGCTGCAAAGAGATGTATGCCGCCTATTGCGACCAAGGATGGCCGGGCCTTACCGCGCCCGAAGAATTTGGCGGGCAGGCGCAGGATGCGCTTATTCTGGCCATGACATCAGAAATTTTTTCGGGCGCCAATCATAGCATGCAAATGGTGACAGGGTTGGTGCCTGGGGCCATCCGCACCCTATTGAATTTTGGAACCGACGCGCAAAAGGACCGCTTTTTGCCCTCTCTTGCCACTGGCGAAACACTTGCGACCATGTGTTTAACCGAACCCTCTGCAGGATCGGATTTATCGCGGATCACCTGTCGGGCTGTCCCAGATGGGGCGCAGTGGCAAATTTCAGGGGAAAAGATTTTCATCTCGGGCGGGGATCAGGATATCAGTGATGAAATTCTGCATCTGGTTTTGGCGCGTACGTCGGACAATGGGGTTAAGGGTCTGTCTCTGTTCCTGTGCCCGTCCACCAAAACAGATGGCACCCGAAATGCCGTCAAGGTCACACGGATTGAAGAAAAAATGGGGCTTCATGCCTCGCCCACCTGTCAGATGTTATTTGATGGCGCCGAAGCCGAACTGATCGGAGACGAGGGGCGCGGATTGGCCGCCATGTTCACCATGATGAACCATGCACGTGGGGATGTGGCCCTGCAAGGGGTGGCGCATGCCGCGCGCGCCTATCAAATCGCCGCGGCCTATGCGGCGGATCGCCTTCAGGGCCGCCTGTCTGATGGATCGCCTGCGCGGTTGGATCAGCACGCGGATGTGCGCCGCATTTTGAATGCAATGGACCGCTATGCCCTCTTTGGGCGGGCAATGACGCATATGGCCTTTGTCGCGATGGAACGAGGGGATCAGGGCGCATTGGTCGAATTCCTAACCCCGCTGATCAAAGTGTTCTGCACCGAAGCGGGGATGCGATCCGCGGAATTGGGCATTCAGGTTTTGGGTGGTTACGGATTTTTGCGCGAATATCGGATCGAACAAACCTATCGCGACGCACGTATCACGGCGATCTATGAGGGCGCAAATGGCATCCACAAACGGATGTTGGCCACGCGCATGGCCCAAGGTCCCAGTGCAGATGCATTTGAACAGATGCTGATGGACGAGGGGATTGAGGCGGATGCCTTGGCGAAATGGCAGAGCATGCGCGCCGAAACCACGAACCATACTGATCCCGCCGAAATGGCGCATCGCTTTATGAAGGCGTCAATCGATGCCATGCAGGCGGTTGTGCATAAACGCATGTCAGATTGTGTTGCGGCCCATCCCGACCCCGACCGCATTCGCCGCGTTTTGGCGTTAGATCCCGAACCTTGGTGCGGAATGTAGCGTTTCTGATTGCGCGTTGAAATTCCTGCGCTAAGTTTCGGATGTAGCTGATAGTGCAGGTGGCAAGATGGATCGCTTTGACGATATTCGGGACGGCATTCGCGCGTTGTGCGCACAATTTCCCGCAGAGTATCATCGCAACATTGATCGGGATCGTGGATACCCCGATGCATTTGTCGAGGCGTTGACGCGCGAGGGGTGGATGGCCGCCCTTATTCCCGAGGAATATGGGGGATCGGGCCTTGGGCTGGCCGAGGCATCAGTGATCATGGAAGAGATCAATCGCGCAGGCGGCAATTCGGGTGCTTGCCACGGTCAGATGTATAACATGAACACGCTGTTACATCACGGGAGTGAGGCGCAGAAAAACGACCTATTGCCAAAAATTGCAGCAGGTGAAATTCGCCTTCAATCCATGGGGGTGACGGAACCCACAACGGGAACGGATACAACCAAGATCAAAACCACGGCCGTTCGCAAAGGTGACCGTTATTTGATCAACGGGCAAAAGGTTTGGATCAGCCGTGTACGCCATTCCGATTACATGATCCTTTTGGCGCGCACCACGCCGCTGAATCAGGTCAAAAAGAAATCTGAAGGCATGTCGATTTTCTTGGTCGACATCAAAGAGGCGCTGAACACGGGGATGGAACTGCGCCCCATTGAAAACATGGTAAATCACGAAACGAATGAGTTGTTTTTCGACAATCTGGAAATCCCTGCCGAAAACCTAATCGGAGAAGAGGGGCAGGGGTTCAAATATATTCTCACGGGTCTGAATGCCGAACGTGTTTTGATTGCGGCGGAATGCATTGGGGATGGGTATTGGTTTACCGATACGGTCACCAAATACGTCAGCGAACGCGAAGTGTTTGGCCGTCCAATTGGTCAAAATCAGGGGGTGCAGTTCCCGATTGCCGAAGCCTATATTGAAATCGAGGCGGCCAATTTGATGCGCTACAAGGCCTGTGATTTGTTTGATGCGGGCGCACCCTGTGGAGCTGAGGCGAATATGGCCAAATATCTGGCCGCCAAAGCCAGTTGGGAGGCCGCAAACGCCTGCATCCAATTCCACGGCGGATTTGGATTTGCCGCCGAATATGATGTGGAACGAAAATTTCGCGAAACGCGCCTGTATCAGGTTGCGCCCATTTCGACGAATTTGATCCTATCCTATGTGGCCGAACATGTGTTGGGCATGCCGAGGTCGTTTTAATGTCTGCGCTGAAACCGTTGACGGGTCTAAAGGTTGTCGCCATTGAACAGGCGGTTGCTGCCCCCTTTGCCACCTGTCGATTGGCGGATGCGGGGGCAGAGGTCATAAAAATTGAACGGCCCGAGGGCGATTTTGCCCGTGGCTATGACGATGTGGCCGCAGGGCAATCCAGTTATTTTGTCTGGTTGAACCGTGGCAAAACATCTGTTGCGCTGGATTTAACATCGGACGCAGGGCGCGCGCGGTTGCGCGATTTGATTTCAACGGCGGATGTGGTTGTGCAAAACCTACGTCACGGTGCGATGGATCGGTTGGGGCTGTCCTTGGATGATTTACGCCGTGAAAACCCCCGATTGATTACCTGTTCGATTGCGGGGTTTGATCCTTATGGTGACATGGCCGCGCGCAAGGCCTACGACCTGTTGATACAGGCCGAAAGCGGGCTGTGTTCGATCACAGGCGGGCCTGACGAACCATCGCGCGTCGGGGTATCGGTTGTGGATATCGCAACAGGCGCAACCGCGCATTCCGCCATTCTTGAGGCGCTGATCGCACGTGGTATCACGGGTCACGGGATGGCGATTACGGTGTCGATGTTTGATGTGATGGCCGATTGGTTGACTGTGCCCCTGTTAAATCACGAAGGGGCGCGCACGCCAAAACGGGTTGGATTGGCCCATCCTTCAATCGCGCCTTATGGGGTGTTTGAAACAAAGGATGGCAAACAGATTTTGATTTCCATTCAAAGTGATCGGGAATGGGGGAAATTGTGTGAACACGTCTTGGGCGATGTCAGTCTGTCCCACGATCCACGGTTTGCCAGCAATGTGAACCGTGTTGACCATCGCGATGTGACCGATAAAATTGTGGCAGAGGCCTTTTTGCGACGCAGTTCGGATCAGGCCTTGGCGGATTTGACAAAGGCCGATGTGGCCTTTGCCCTGTTAAACGACATGGCAGGATTATCCGCCCACCCTGAATTGCGCCGCATCACTGTTGAAACGCCAAATGGCCCTGTGACCTATCCCGCGCCTGCCTCGCGTTTTGATGGGGTGACGCGTCCAGTTGGGCCGGTGCCAGAATTGGATGAGGGTGTTTGAGTTTTATTTCATCTCACTCATCACAATCCAGATACATGCAACGACAATAAACCCAAGAATTGACAGGGCGACCAGTGCTTCTTCCATGCTTGAAACTCCTCAGTGTTAGCATCTGATCGATATACGCAGTGTGCAGGGGTTTGGATGAGGTAAGATTTTATTTTATATGAAGATTTTCGCATTGTAGTTAGTGAAAATCTCGACTTGGAAATAGCTTTTTTGCCTGATCCCTTGGGTGCCATGCATTGCGTGGTTTGGGCGTGGCGGAGCGCGGGGCCTCGTCCGTTTTGGGGTCGGTAATGCCGATGGCATCATCGCGCGGGTGACCCAGTTCGGCCAATTTGGGCGATAGGTCCTGAACCTCTTGGGCGATGACATGCACAACGATCCCTTCGCGCTGTAAATACCCGCGCACACGCAACAAACGCCCGCCAATCACCGCGGTGCGGAATTGTTCATAAACCTTGGGCCAGACAACTACATTGCTGACCCCTGTTTCATCCTCAAGCGTTAGGAAAATCACTCCTGATGCGGTGCCTGGGCGTTGGCGTGTGATCACCAAACCGCACACATCCACAGGCCCCAACGGAATATGGGGCAGTTCGGCATGTGGCGTTAATCCTGTAAGCAGGGGACGCAGTAATTCAACAGGATGGGCGCGCAGGGACATGCGGATGGATACGTAATCCTCAACCACCTCTTCGCCCAAATTCATAGTGGGCAGATCAACACCTGGTTCATAGATCGCCTCGCCATCCATTGGATCACTCAGGAGGGGCAGTGGTTTGTCCGCGCGGATGGATTTAATCCGCCATAAGGCGTCGCGCCGATTAAGCCCCATACCGCCAAAGGCATCTGCCTCGGCCAAACGTTCCAAGGCCGCGGGCGCAAGGCCCGCACGCAGCCACAAGCTGGGGATGTCATAATACCCATTGCCGCGGCTGGCGCTGATCCATTCCGCGTCCTCTTGCTTCATCCCTTTGATTTGTCGAAATCCCAATCGCAGGGCCAAACGCCCATCGCTGCGCCGTTCCAGATGATTGTCCCAGTTTGAATTGTTGACGCAAATGGGTCGAATTTCGATGCCGTGTTCGCGTGCATCCCGCACGATTTGCGCGGGCGCATAAAACCCCATGGGCTGTGAATTCAAAAGCGCACAGGCAAAAACCGCAGGGTGATGCCGTTTTAACCAGGCCGAAACATAGGCCAGCATGGCAAAGGCCGCGGCATGGCTTTCGGGGAAACCATATTCCCCAAACCCTTCGATCTGTGAAAAACAGCGGTCTGCAAAATCTTCCTCATATCCGCGTTCCAACATGCCGCGCACAAAACGATCGCGAAAGGTTCCGATGGTGCCCATTTTTCGGAACGTGGCCAGCGACCTGCGCAGGTGGTCTGCCTCTTCTGGGCTAAAGCCTGCGCCAACCACCGCGATTTGCATGGCCTGTTCCTGAAATAGGGGGACGCCAAATGTTTTGCCCAATACCTCTTGCAGGGCACCTGATGGATATTCAATCGCCTCTTTGCCTTGGCGGCGATTGATATAGGGATGCACCATGCCTCCCTGAATGGGACCAGGGCGCACAATCGCCACCTCGATCACCAAATCATAAAAGGTTTGCGGTTTCATGCGGGGTAGGAAATTCATCTGTGCGCGGCTTTCCACCTGAAACACCCCAATCGCATCGGCGCGACACAGCATGTCATAGGTGTCCTTATCCTCTTGTGGGATGGTGCCAATACTTAGGGTTTCACCTTCATGCTGGGTGATCAAATCAAAGGATTTGCGGATACATGTCAGCATGCCCAATGACAAAATATCCACCTTTAAAATCCCAAGCGTGTCGATGTCATCCTTATCCCATTCGATGATTGTGCGGTCCTCCATGGCCGCATTTTCAATGGGGCATAGATGATCCAAACGTCCTTTGGTGATGATAAATCCGCCGACATGCTGGCTTAGGTGACGGGGAAATCCGATCAATTCCCCAATCAGGCGCAGGGTTTGCATCAGGCGCGGATCGCTTGGGTCCAATCCCACGGCGCGCAATCGCTCTTCTCCGATTTCGCCACGGCTATAGGATCCCCAAATCTGTCCGCTTAGGTTGCTAAGGACATCTTGGGACAGGCCCATCACTTTGCCCACCTCACGAATGGCGGCGCGGGTTCTGAAGTGAACCACTGTGGCGCACAGCCCTGCGCGTTCGCGTCCATATTTTTCATAGATATGTTGGATCACCTCTTCGCGGCGTTCATGTTCAAAATCAACGTCGATGTCAGGGGGTTCGCCGCGGTATTCCGACATAAAGCGTTCAAACACCATGGTGATCGTTTCAGGCCCCACATCCGTCACACCCAAAGCGTAGCACAAAATGGAATTGGCCGCCGATCCGCGCCCCTGGCAGAGGATGCCTTGGGATTTTGCATATTGCACAATGTCATGCACCGTTAGGAAATAGGCCGCAAATCCCAATCGTTTCACCAATGCCAATTCCTTGATCGCAAGGGCGCGGACTTGGTCGGTGACGCCGTTTGGATATCGCCAATTTAACCCCGCCTCACTCAGGCGTTCCAAACGGCTTTGGGCATCTTCGCCATCGGTGATTTCATCGGGATATTCATAGGATAATTCCGATAGGCAAAATGCGCATTTGTCCGCGATCTCCTGCGTGCGTCGCAGGGCGGCAGGATGATGACGAAACAGGCGCGCCATATCGGCGGGGGATTTTAGGCGGCGTTCGCTATTGGGCAGAGCCCGTGTGCCAATGTTATCAATGCGGCATCCTTCGCGAATACAGGTCAGAACATCGGCCAATTGGCGGCGCGATCCATGATGCATCAGGATATCGCCAACCGCGACCATGGGGGCGGCCGTACTATGGGCAAGGGTTTGACAGGCATTGAAATAGTCCTGATCCGATCCGTCATATCGGGGGGCGGCCCCCAAATAGACATGCCCAGGATAGCGGCGCGCCATCTGACGGATATGTGCGCTGGCCTCTTGTTCCAGCGTGCGGGGCAGGGCGATCAGGATCATGCCCTGTGCCCCCTCTAAAACATCCGCGTAATAAAGCTGACAGGATCCCTTTTCACTGCGCCGCTTTCCAAGCGTCAAAAGGCGCGACAGCGCTTCATAGGCTTTGCGATCACGGGGCAGGGCCACCCAATCCACATCACTATCTTCAAGGATCAGGCGCGCCCCGATAATCAATTTGGGCAGGTGGTCCCCATGCAGGGTGATGTCTTGGCCTTGGATCTCCTCTCGGCTGCTGGGATCGACACGTTTTGTCGATCTGATGGTGATTTCATCCATACTGCGCCGCAGCTCTTTTAATGCGGCATAGGCCCGCACAACCCCTGCAAGGCTGTTGTGATCGGTAATGGCAATTGCCGACAATCCCAAATCGGCCGCACGCGTGACCAATTCCTCGGGGTGGGAGGCCCCGCGCAAAAATGTGAAATTGCTGGTTGTGCACAGTTCGCTATAGATCACGCAAATTCCCCATGTACGAACCACCCTGGGTTTTGCGGGGTGTAAAACATCCACAAACGGCGCCCTTGTTGTGTTTCAATGCGCCAATAGTCGCGCACTCCATTGCGCCAATTTTCGTCCATCAACCACCATTCAGGCGCAATGCGTTCGGGCCCTGTGGCCCGCGCCGTGGCCAAGGATTGACGGCGCCACCGAAATCGTTTTGGGGGCGCATTGCCTGACGCGGCGACCCCCTCTGGGGGAAAGATGCGAATGGGGCGGGGCGCGGGGCTGACCCATGTGCCGCTTGGCTCGCTCCATGCGGCGGCAGCGATTTTAAAACTGCGTTCGGGGATATGGCTATCTGCGGGTAAAAACCGCTGAATGTTGTCCAACCCAATCCGATTTCCCAATCGTGTGATCAGGTCATGTAACCCATCTTGGGATCTGGGGTTGTGATGGGCGATTTGTTCGACGGCCAAATGTTCCACTTGGGTTGCGACCAACCGCAGTTGGTCAATCCCAAAGCCCGCATCAATGGTGCCAACCCCACGTTCGAACAGGGGTTGAATACGCGCAGCATCCCGCAAGGGGCGGGCAAGGCGCAATTCAACCTGCTGATCCTGTCCATCCACGCGACGACAAATTAACAACATGGTGCGCGCACCCATTTGATTATCGCGCAATTTTGCACAGAGTGCAGGCAGCAATCGTTCCAGCGCGGCCATGACATCCGAACTTAACCCAATGGGCTCAGGAAAGGTCAGGCGGGTGGCATAGACGGGGGCCTCTGCCTCGGGGGAAATGGTTTCGCCATGTGTGCCCAATGCCTGATCCAACCGCATAAGAACCGAGGCGCCAAAGCGCTGCCCAAGGGTGGCGCGGGGCAGTTTGGTTAACTGCCCAATGGTTTTCACACCCAAACGCTGTAATGTAACATCCTCTTGTGGGGCGATCCGCAGGGCCGCCACAGGCAGGGTATTTAAGGCATGCTCTGTCTCGCCCATCGCGGCAATGCCGGGGCGATAATGCGCCAGTGCCCATGCCGCCCCCCGCGTATCCGCAACCCCCCATCGCGCGTTCAGGCGGGCGTGACCCAAACGATGGCCCAGATCATTTAACATAGCCTCTTCCCCGCCGAACAAATGTGCGGATCCTGTGATGTCCATTAACAACCCGTCCCCACCGTCTTGGGCGACCCAAGGGCAATAGCGCCGTGCCCAACGGCTTAGCCCGCTTAGGAAATATTGATCTGCTTGGGGGTGATGGGGTTCGCTGCGCAAACTGGGGCAGAGCGCATGCGCATCAGACAGGGACATGCCGCGTTCTAATCCTGCGCTCTGCGCCTCTTGGTTGACGCAGAGCAGACGGTCGGTGTTCTGCGCATGCGCGGTCACCGCAAAGGGTCCTGTCATTGGCTGACGTCGCAAAATGCGATCGCTATGCAGCCTTGGGAACCACAGAGATATGATGCGTTTCTTCATTCCAGCGAACATCCCAACTGGCCACGGTGCCAGATTTGTTTTTAACCAAAGACCACTGCATTAAGGCATCGTTTGGGGTGGAAAATTTGGGGCGTGCGTCCCACCGAGTTTGGGCCGCGTTGCTGCCCATGCCTTGGGGGATAATCATGATCCCCGTGGCGCGCCCCTGACCTGCGGCCAATTGCAACCGCCGCCCTGCCTTTAGGGTTAGGGGTTTGCTGATCTCGGCGATGACATAGGGCACCACACCCGAGCGCAGCGCCTCTTCTGTTGCGGCCAAAACATCTGTGGGGGTGGGGCATTTTCCAATTAAAATGTGATGTGGATCGCAATAGGGGATCAAACCCATTGGATTAAGGGTTTCGTGCATCCAATCTTCGACGAACCAAAATGCAGGCATGCGTGATAATCCAACGGAAATTCCCGCAAAAACAGGTGCACTGGGTCCCGTCACCTCATGCGCGCGTCCGCGTTTTAGCGGGAAAATATCAGAGAATCGTAGCAGCATGAAAAACATTATGTTCACTTTTTGTTCTCATTTCAATTCCCCTATTCAAAAGTGTTTTGAATATACATTTGTTGGGGTAGACCCCGATACATTGCCGTTTGCCCCTGAAGGTTCTAAAACACAAATCCGTCCTGTTCGATCAGGCTTGGATCATCATCACGAATGCCAAAGGGGCGCACGGGATGCATGTTCATCTGTCCTGACCACGACAAGCCAAAGTGATTGCGCACATCGTCATCCGTTGCGCCATGACGCAGCCAAGGCATCAATTCATCCCCTGACAACATGACAGGCATGCGGGGGTGTAGGTGTTCCAGTTCGGGCAGGGCGGGGCGCGTTAGGATGGAACAGCTCATCCCGCCTTCGGCCAAAGGGGCGTAAAGCCCTGCGAAAAAGAATACGGGCAGGTTGGTTTGGGGACTGATGAACCACGGTGTTTTTTGCCCCTTTGCCCCTGTCCATTCGTAATATCCCGAGGCAGGGATGATACAGCGGCCCCGTTCCCATGCGGTGCGAAAGCTGGGTTTTTCATGGGCAGTTTCGATTTTGGTGTTAAACGTCGTCGCCTTCCAATCTGCGGCGGGGCCGCGATGCCAATGGGGCACAAACCACCACCGCGCCGCATCCGCACGCAGGATGTCATTGTGCATATAGGCCATGCTGACAGATTGCGTGGGTTTGATATTGTGGCTGACGTTTCCAAGAACACCCTGCAAAATCGACAGCGCATCGTGATAGGTCGCCCAGTTGCTATCCCCTAAAATGAACCGTCCACACATTGTGCGTAAATCCTATGTCCGTATAATGCCGACAGCCTAGTGAAACACGCGTCAGAATCAATAGCATCGGACTTAGATTTTGTGCATTCAGATCATGTTCGGTCTGAGCCAAAGCGAAGGCTTATACCCAAGCGACTGGATTTTGATCTGTCTGTTACAGGCACCCAGCCAATCGTTAGATTGGCAAGGCTCTGCCCGCCCCACAGGCGGCGTCTTTGACGTCATCCGCGCTCGGCTGGGAATTTGAATAATTGTAGTTAGTTCATCTTAAAATCATGGCCTCGCGGAGAAGCTGGGATATTAATGCGCAAGGCGCAGGATTTCATCCAGATCTAGGTGCTGTTCCAAGTGCGCGGCCAATTGATCCAATGTGGTTTCAACATCTTGGCGATAGTTGTCCAATTCAGATTTGATGCCCAGTTGCGCCAAAAACGCGGCGCGAAAGGTGTCGTTGCTGAACATGCCATGCAGATAGCTTCCAATGATGCGCCCGTCTGCCGATGTGGCCCCATCTGCACGTCCGTCAATCGTGGCAAAGGGGCGAGCGCAATCGGGACCCGTGGTTTGCCCGATATGAATTTCATACCCCTGAAACTCCAGATTGGTGGCATGGTGGTGTGCGTTGACTTGGGTGAGCACCTTGTTTGGGGTCATCACCGTATCGCTTTGCAATAATCCCAAACCCTGATCTGATCCTGCGGCTCCTTCGATCCCCTCAGGATCATCAATCTTGCGACCCAAAATTTGATACCCGCCACAAATGCCCAAAACATATCCGCCACGGCGCACATGGGCCTGCAGATCAATGTCCCAGCCCTGATCCCGAAGGTATTGCAAATCGCCACGTGTTGATTTGCTACCTGGGATGATCACCAAATCCGCATCGCCTGGGATCGCCTGACCCGCCTGTAACATGATCAATTCGACGTTTGGTTCTTGGCCCAAGGGGTCCAGATCATCAAAATTGGCCATACGCGATAGGCACAGGCAGACAATTTTTGCAGACCCTTTTTCGCTGTGGCGCAGGTCCATGGCATCTTCTGCGGGCAGTTTCCATGCATGTGGAAACCACGGAACCACCCCCAACCCCTGCCAGCCCGTGGTTGTTTTGATCAGGTCATAGCCATCATCAAAAAGGCTGGGATCGCCACGAAACATATTGATGAGAAATGCGGAAATCTTACTGCGATCTGCATCATCCAGCACATTTTGCGTGCCCACGATCTGCGCGATCACGCCGCCACGATTGATATCGCCACACAGCACCACGGGCACATCTGCCGCCTGCGCAAACCCCATGTTTGCAATATCCCCTTGGCGTAGGTTTACCTCGGCAGGGCTACCTGCCCCTTCGACAAGGACCAGGTCATATTGCGATTTCAGGCGATGAAAACTTTCGAGTACGGGCGCCATTAATTTTGGTTTAACGGCGCTATATCCGCGCGCGGCAACGGTAGCGAACCGCTTGCCCTGAACCACGATTTGCGATCCTGTTTCGGTTTCAGGTTTCAACAAAACAGGGTTCATATCCGTGTGCGGCTCTAGCCCCGCGGCCCAAGCTTGCAATGCCTGCGCGCGTCCGATTTCGCCCCCATCCACCGTCACAGCCGCATTGTTTGACATGTTTTGCGGTTTAAAGGGGACCACGCGCAGGCCACGGTTTTTGAACGCGCGCGCGATCCCCGCGACCAACATGGATTTCCCCACGTTGGATCCTGTTCCCTGAAACATGATGGCGCGTGACATATCGGATGCCCCTAAAATTCGACGCCCAGTTGCGCCTTAATGCCATCGCGGAAGGGGTGTTTGATCAATTCCATTTCGGTGACCAAATCGGCCGCCTCGATCAGTTCAGGTTTGGCGTTGCGCCCTGTTAGGCAGACATGCGTCATTTTTGGTTTTTCTTCCAATAGGAATGCCACAACCTCATCAATGTCCAAGTAATCATTGCGCAGGGCGATGTTGATTTCATCCAGCAACACAAATTGAATGCTCGGATCCAGGATAAGCGCCTTGGCTTGTTCCCAACCCGCCTGTGCAGCTGCGATATCACGTGCCTTGTCCTGTGTATCCCATGTGAAGCCTTCGCCTGATACGACGAATTTCACCTCATCCGCGAAACGTTCTGTCAACAGTTTGCGTTCGCCCGTCATCCAGCTGCCTTTGATGAATTGCACCACGGCGCTGGGCATTTCATGTGCAATGCAGCGCAGAATCATCCCAAACCCAGAGGATGATTTCCCCTTGCCCTTACCCGTATGTACCATAATCAGGCCCTTTTCTTCGGTCTTGTCCGCCATCAGGCGGTCACGCGCGGCCTTGATTTTCTTCATTTTTTCGGTGTGACGCGCTTGTTCCTCGGCGCTGGGGGGTATGACTGACATATTTGGTGTTTCCCACGTTGACTTTTTAAAGGGCGGGTGTGACATAAGCACCTGCTGGTGCCTGTTATGTAGGACAGGTGAAAAGGGAATGCGAGAGCACAAACGACTTTGTGTGAGCCGCAGCCGCCCTCGCGACCGTAAACCAAGCGCGTGTCCGCCACTGATCATGGATTGGGAAGGCCTCACGCAGGGGAAAACCCACTTGGCCAGCCGGGAGACCTGCCAGCCGACTAACCATCCGGGCGAGGTGATCCGGTGACTGGAACCCACACCCTGTGCCGTCCTGTCATCCTATCCGCTTGCCCAACACAAAGGACACGAAACGTGACACAGAACAACGTGGAAGTTTTGGTTTGCACAAAATGCCGCCGCGGCCTGCCCGTGGAAGAGGGGGAAACGCGCCCCGGCCAACAGCTTTTTGATAATCTGACGGCCAAGGGGTTGCCCGATGGCGTGACACTGAAATCCGTGGAATGCCTGTCCAATTGTTCGCAAGGCTGTTCCATTGTTTTGCGGGGCACTGGAAAGTGGACCTATGTGTATGGAAACCTGCATGAAACGTCGCATTTGGATGCGATTGCCCAAGGCGTTGAACGCTATGCCCAAAGCGAAGATGGCATTGTGCCGTGGCGCGAACGCCCCGAGCATTTCCGAAAAAACTGTATCGCGCGCATTCCGCCGCTAAAGGACTAAGATTATGAGTGATCTAAACAAACTCCCCATCACTGTTATCACAGGCTTTCTGGGGTCTGGGAAAACAACGCTGATTTCTCATCTGATGCAAAATGCAGGTGGTCGCCGTTTGGCCGTGGTTGTGAATGAATTTGGCGATGTGGGCGTGGATGGTGAAATCCTGAAATCCTGCTCAATTCCAGATTGCCCTGCGGAAAACATCGTTGAATTGGCCAATGGATGTATTTGCTGCACAGTGGCCGATGATTTTATTCCCACGATCGAGGCATTGATGGCCCTAAACCCGCGCCCTGATCATATCCTGGTTGAAACATCTGGTTTGGCCCTGCCCAAGCCGTTGTTAAAGGCGTTTGACTGGCCTGCGATCCGATCCAAGATCACAGTGGATGGTGTGATCGCCTTGGCCGATGCCGAGGCCGTAGCCTCGGGCCGTTTTGCACCAAATGTCGCGGCCGTTGTTGCCCAACGTGCCGCAGATGACAGCATTGATCACGAAACACCCCTGTCAGAAGTGTTCGAAGATCAGATTTCATGTGCTGACCTGATCCTTCTGACCAAATGTGATTTGGCAGATGCGGATGCACGCGAAAAGGCCAAGGCCATCATCGCGGCCGAAGCACCGCGCAACCTGCCTGTGATCGAGGTGACAGACGGACACGTGGATGCCCGCGTTGTTTTGGGACTTGAGGCCGCAGCAGAAGATGATTTGGACGCACGTCCATCGCATCATGACGCCCCCCATGATCACGATCACGAAGATTTCGAAAGCATCATCGTTGATATCCCTGAACTGTCCGATCCTGCCGAGTTGACTGCGCGCATTGAACGTTTGGCGAATGAGCTGAATATCTTGCGCGTCAAGGGCTATGCATCTGTCGCGGGCAAACCCATGCGGTTGCTGGTTCAGGCGGTGGGTGCGCGGGTGCGATCACAGTTTGATCGCCCATGGAGCCCATCCGAAAACCGTCAGGGGCGCGTTGTCGTTATTGCGGAACATGATGACATTAATCGCGCCGCGATTGAGGGCATTTTGAACGGCTAAAACCCATGCACGTCATTTTTCGAGAAACTCAGGGGCTTGAGGAAACAGAAACACCAATGGATCTTGGGCAGACGCCCGCAGATCTGGTGGTGTTGTCCTTTTCTGACAGCGACCTTGGGGCATTCGCGCAAGCATGGCGTGAGGGGCGTGATAAATTGCCATCCTTGCGATTGGCAAATTTGGTCGCCCTAAAACATCCCCTGTCGGTGGACACATATGTTGAACAAACGCTGATCGGGGCCAAGGGCATTTTGATCCGTTTGATCGGTGGTGTGCCCTATTGGGAATATGGATTGCAGCAGGTTTATGACCTTGCGCAAAAACAGGGGATCGCACTGGCGGTGTTGCCAGCAGATGGGCGTGTTGATGAACGTCTTGATGCCTATTCAACCTTACCCGTGTCCACGTTGCGCCGCTTGGCCCATTTGTGTGATGGGGGCGGGGCCGCGGGGGCGCGTGCGGCATTGGCGCAAATGGCCTTGGCCTCGGGGCTATATGCGGCGCCGGTGCGGGGTGTGACCCGCTTGCCAACGGTTGGATTATGGTCGCCCGAACATGGTGTCACCTGTCCCATTGCCTTTGGCCAAGTGGAAAATCCCATTGTGATCACCTTTTACCGTTCATTTTTGGTCGCGGCGGATTTGGAGCCGATCAAGGCGCTGTTTGCGGCGTTTCGGGCCAAGGGACATGGGGTGATTGGGTTATTCGCACCCTCCCTAAAGCAACCCGAAGCCGCCAGTTGGATCAAACGCCAGTTGCGGTTTTTAAAACCTGCGGCGATTGTGAACGCCACATCGTTTTCGGGGCGCGGCGTTGATGGGACATCCCCCCTTGATGCCACGGATGCCCCTGTTTTTCAGGTGGCCCTAAGTACCGCGCGGGTCAAAGATTGGCAGAGCGCTGAGCGAGGATTATCACCCGCTGATTTGGCGATGCATGTTGTGTTGCCCGAGGTGGATGGCCGCCTATTCGCGGGCATCGTGTCGGCCAAGGAGCCCGCCAAAAAGGATCAGGATTTAGAATACGCACGCTTTGAACACATTCCCATTACTGATCGCATTGATCGGGTGGTGAGCCGTGTTGATAAGTGGATTGCGCTGCGAAATGTCAGTGCCCCCAAAACTGCGCTGATCCTATCGACATACCCAGGAAAGGCCTATCAAATTGCGCATGCGGTGGGGTTGGACGCGATCCAATCCTGTCATGCGATTGTTGAGGATGCGGGATTAGGCGATCCCGATGCATTGGGGGATTTGGGTCAACGGTTGCAGACAGAGGTTTTGACGTGGCCTGTCACTGATTACACTGCTGCGCTAGAGACTCTGCCAAACGACCTGCGCGCGCAGGTGTTTGAGGCATGGGGCGATATTGCGCAGGACCAATATGTGCAGTACGGTGCATTTCAATTTCCCGCACTCCAGCTCGGCAACGCGTTAATCGCGCTGCAGCCTGAACGAGGATGGTTGAAAACGCGTTATGACGATTATCACGATCTGTCGCGCACGCCCTGTCATGGCTATGTCGCGTTTTATCTGTGGCTTCAGTCGATGAACACAGATGCCATGGTGCACATCGGCGCGCATGGGACGTTGGAATGGTTGCCGGGTAAATCCGTCGCGTTGTCCGATGCATGTTGGCCCGATGCATTGGCGGGGGATATCCCAATCATTTATCCCTTCATCGTCAATGATCCGGGCGAGGCCGCACAAGCCAAACGCCGTATTTCTGCTCTGACATTGGGGCATATTCCACCGCCCCTTGCGCAATCGCACACGCCCGATGCCTTTGTGCCGTTGGAAAACCTGTTGGACGAATTTTCAAATGCAGATGGATTGGACCCCAAACGCCGTGATCGCCTGATGGATCAAATCCGCGATTTGGCGCAATCCTTGGGAGTGGAACAAGATTTGGGGATTGCGGGCGATGTTGATCAGGGCGAGGCATTGACCCGCATTGATCGTTTCGTTTGTGATATCAAAGAGGCGCAGTTTGCCGATGGCCTGCATGTGTTCGGGCGCATGGGGTATGAGGGGGATCAATCCCTCGCTGCGCATTCCGAGAGGGAAGGGTTACGCACAGCGCTCTGTGGAAGTCGCATTGATTCTGGCCCCGCTGGATCGCCCTATCGCGGGCGTAGCGATGTTTTGCCAACAGGGCGCAACCTGTTTTCTGTTGATCCCCTATCCGTGCCATCGCGCGCGGCCTATGAGCAGGGCTGTAAATTGGCAGACGAATTGGTGCGCCGCCATTTGCAGGATCACGGGGATTGGCCGAAATCATTGGTTGTTGATCTGTGGGGGTCGGCCACAATGCGCACAGCGGGCGAGGAATTTGCCATGGCGCTTGCCCTCCTTGGCGTGCGCCCCGTTTGGGCAGAAGGGTCCGAGCGGATCACGGGAACGGAAATCATTCCAATTGCGGAAATGGATCGCCCGCGCATTGATGCAACACTGCGTATTTCGGGATTGTTCCGCGATGTTTTTCCCACGCTAAGCGTTCTTTACAATCAGGCCGTGCGCGCACTCGCCGCGCGGGATGAGGCGCCTGATTGGAACCCGTTCACAGACCATGATCAACATCGCGTTTTTGGCCCTGCACCCGGGGAATACGGTGTTGCGATGCAAGGGGCGCTGGATGATTATTCTGATGCGGGTGTTGCGGATGCGGGCACCGCATGGCTGGCACAATCATCTTGGTCGATTGATGGGGACAACATGGATCATGCGCCCGCGCAGATTGCCGAGCGCGTGAAGGCCGCGGATACATTTGTCCATTTACAGGACTTGAGCGAAAGTGATGTTTTGATGGCTGCAGATTACGCCGCACACGAAGCAGGCTTCGCCGCGGCCAAGGCGCAATTTGGACAGCAGGTCACATTGTATCATCTGGATACAACAAACCCATCTGCCCCCAAAGCGCGCACATTGAAAGAGGAAATTGCCAAAACGGTAATGGCGCGCGCCGCCAACCCCAATTGGATCAACGGCATGATGCGGCATGGGTTTCGCGGTGGCGCGGAAATGGCCGCAACATTGGATCACATGGGGGCCTTTGCCAATTTGGCAAAACTGGTCGAGGCGCATCATTTCGATCGCTATTTCCAAGAAACCCTTGGGCGCGACGATGTGGTTGATTTCCTGCGCGAACAGAACCCACAGGCATTGGACGCGATGATTGAACGGTTTCATGCACTGGCCGAGGCGGGTTTGTGGATCACGCGGCGCAATTCCATTTCATCAGAGCTGGCGCAGCTGCGCCAGTCGCACGCATGACACGGCGCCCTAAACCCAAAGGCTGGTGCCCCAGTTCGCTGCGCCCGATGGAGTCTGGCGATGGATATATCGTGCGCATCAAACCCACCTTTGGGCGGGTGACGCGTACGCAGTTAGAAAAAATTGCACACCTTGCGGATCAGTGGGGGAACGGCATTATCGAATTGACCAATCGCGCAAATCTACAGTTGCGCGGGGTGTCGATGGCGGATCACCCCGCCCTAATCGATGCCTTAGTTCAGGCGGAATTGGTGGATATGGACCCCGCATTGGATGCCGCGCCCCAAATCCTTGTCGCGCCAAATTGCGATGCGGATATTCGCACCCTTTACGACAATTTGCGCCGTGCAAAATTGCCCGCCCTGCCTGCCAAGTTCGGCATGGTTTTAGAGCAGGGCGGTCAAATGTTGATGCAGGCCTCGGGTGATATTCGTCTCTGTGCGCTGGGGGATAAGGTTCTTGTGTGGGCCGATGGCTGTCACGGCGGAGTTTATTTGCCATTCTCAGATGCTGTGGGTCATGTCGAAAAATTGGCCACTTGGTTCGCGCAGCATTGCGATGCCGATCATCGGCGCATGTCACAGGTTTTAAGGGTGGCGCAATTCCCCGCCGAATGGTGTGTCGATCCATTGCCCGCAGAAACGAAGGCATCCAGTTATGCAATATATGCCGTTCCATTCGGGCAAATGACATCTGCCGCATTGATGTCCTTTGCGGAGCGTGTTGGATCGGATGACATTCGTCTGACACCATGGCGTCAATTTTGCGTTGCAGATGCTCTGCAAGCGCAGGACATTCTGGGGTTTGTCACGGATTTAAGCGCGCCAATTTTGCGGGCACAGGCCTGCACAGGCACCCCGCGTTGTCCACAGGCCATGGGTGAAACGCATACCTTGGCCGCGCGCCTTGCGCCCCAAACTGGCAGCGATCTGCACGTATCTGGATGTCCCAAAGGCTGCGCAAAACGTACGAAAACGTCTGTGACGGTTGTTCAGGGGGCAAATGGGCTTGACCTGATCATCAATGGCTGTACATGGGATCAACCCGATTTTTCGGGGTTAGATGAAGGCCAACTTGTTCAAAAAATAAGGGAAATCAATGCCACACACCTATGAAAAAGATGGCGCAGCAATCTATAAAGAAAGCTTTTCAATCATTCGCGCGGAATCTGATCTGGCGCGATTTGATGCGGATGAGGAACAAGTGGCCGTGCGCATGATCCATGCAGCGGGTATGGTTGATCTGGCCCCCTATATTCATTTCTCACCCGGGTTCGTTGTGGCCGCACGTGATGCGCTGAACAATGGTGCACCCATATTCTGCGACGCACGTATGGTGTCCGAAGGTGTCACACGCAAACGTTTGCCTGCGGATAATGATGTGATCTGCACGCTATGGGATCCAAAAACGCCCGAACTGGCAGCGGACATGAACAACACACGCTCTGCCGCGGCATTGGAATTGTGGCGTCCCCGATTAGAGGGCGCAGTTGTCGCCATCGGAAACGCGCCAACAGCACTCTTTCACCTGCTGAACATGCTTGAGGATCCTGATTGCCCGCGCCCCGCCGCCATCATTGGCTGCCCTGTTGGATTTGTCGGCGCGATGGAAAGCAAGGATGCCTTGTGGGAGGCCTTGCCCGTACCGTCCTGCATCGTCAAAGGCCGTTTGGGTGGCAGCGCGATTACAGTCGCGGCCATCAACGCAATCGCGAGCCGCATGGAATGAGTATCGGCACCGTATATGGCGTTGGCTTAGGATCAGGGGATGTTGATCTGCTGTCCGTGCGTGCAGACCGTTTGGTGCGCAATGCCAAAATAATCGCCTATTTCCGCAAAGCTGGAAAAAAGGGTCAGGCGCGGCGATTGGCCGATCCACTGATCCCCGCGGATGCGTTGGAAATTCCGATGGAATATCCTGTGACTACGGAAATTCCCCTAGATGATCCGCGTTATAACGAGGTCTTAAGCCAGTTTTATGAAGACAGCTGTAGGGCATTGCGCACCCATTTGGACGCAGGATACGATATCGTCGTGTTGTGCGAAGGCGATCCGTTTTTCTATGGATCCTTCATGCATCTGCATTCCAGATTAATGGCCGATTATAATGTTGAGGTTGTGCCTGCAATTACGGGCATGTCGGGGGCATGGACCGCAACGAACCAGCCGATCACATGGGGCGATGATATCCTAACCGTGTTGATGGGCACATTGGATCAGGACACGCTAACCGCCCGCATGAAAAGCACGGACGCGCTGGTCGTCATGAAAATTGGCACAAATTTCCCCAAGGTGCGTCAGGCACTGCGGGACGCAAATTTGTATGACCGAGCGTGGATGGTGCAATATGCCACGATGCCAGATCAGAAGGTGACGAAATTGTCGGAATTTGACGGCGATAAAGTGCCCTATTTCACCATCATCGTGGTCCATGGTCAGGGGCGGCGTCCATGAGCAAAACATTAACCATCGTGGGGATCGGTCCGGGTGAACAAGGTTTTGTCACACCCGAGGTCAGTTCCGCCATCGCGCGTGCCACGGATGCTGTGGGATATATCCCCTATATTGAACGGCTGCCCGCACGCCCTGATTTGGTGTGCCATCCATCGGATAATCGCGTCGAATTGGACCGTGCGCGTCACGCGTTGGATTTGGCCGCAGCGGGTGGGGATGTTGTTGTTGTCTCTTCAGGTGATCCAAGTGTGTTTGCCATGTCCGCCGCATTGTTTGAGGCGATGGAAACCCCGTCTGCTGCTTGGTCGGATGTTGAAATTACCGTCCTGCCTGGCATCACAGCAATGCTGGCGGCCTCTGCTGCGATTGGCGCGCCCTTGGGGCATGATTTTTGCTGCATCAACCTAAGTGATAATTTGAAACCTTGGGACATCATTGAACGCCGCCTGCGTCTTGCTGCACAGGGGGATTTTGCGATGGCGTTTTACAATCCCCGCTCAACCTCGCGCCCGCATGGATTTGAAAAAACATTGCAGGTGCTGAAGGAAGAGTGCGGTGACAATCGTCTGGTGATTTTTGCACGCAACGTATCGCGCCCCGATCAAACCATTCGTGTTGTGCAGTTACAAGAAACGACACCTGATATGGCTGATATGCGTACCGTGGTGATTGTGGGATCGTCCAAAACAAAGATCGTGCAGCATGGCGAACAAGAGTTTGTTTACACGCCCCGTTTTTATGAGGTGGATGTGTGATGAACCCAGTCCAGCGCATCCTTGGGGGTATGAACTTCGGCCCGTTCGGGGATCGCGGGGCGATCAATCATGACAACGGGAATGCCCAAGTGACGCGCGGCCTCAATCTTGGAATAGGTGCCGCGCCCGCCTGCGTTTTTGGACACCAACAGTTTGATATTATGCTCACGCATCAGAGCGATGTCATCCTCGGTGCTAAACGGTCCGCGCGAAAACAGGGCAGTCGCCTTGGGCAGGGGAAGGGTTTCTGCTTTGTCCACAAGGCGCAGCAAATATTGATGCTGGGGCGCACAGGCAAATTCGGCCAAATGCATGCGTCCAATCGCCAGCATGACATTGGTTTCCTCCAAGCCTTGCAGGTACTCTGCCGCCGTCTCAATCGTTGGAACACGGTGCCATTGATCCCCGTCCACGCTGTCCCAAGCAGTGCGGGTCAGGGCGCAAAGCTGGGTTCCCGTTTCACGGCAGGCGTTGATCGCGTTCACACTCATCTGACTGGCAAAAGGGTGGGTGGCATCAATCACATGGGTCACCTTTTCGGCACGCAGATATTCGGCCAATCCTTGCGCACCGCCATATCCGCCGATACGTTTTGGCAACGGCTGGGGTTTGGTACGTTCCACGCGGCCCGCATAGGACAGGGTTGCAGGGATATTCGCCTCGGCGACCAATTTGGCCAAATCTGTGGCCTCGGTCGTTCCTGCCAAGATCAAAAGGTGTGTGCGCATGGATAATCCTTGGATCAGCATCATTGGTGTCGGTGAAGATGGACTTGCGGGGTTTTGCGCAGCACGTCAAGAGGCGCTGTCAAATGCGGACTTGGTTTTTGGCCCGCCACGTCATTTGGAATTGGTCGGGGTTCAGGGGGACCGCGCGCGGCCTTGGCCCGTGCCATTCGCCGATGGCATTGATCAAGTCCTGACCGAACGCGGACGCGGCAAACAACTCGCAGTCTTGGTGTCTGGTGATCCGTTTTGGTTCGGTGGGGGCACAACACTGATCCGCCATTTGCAGGCAGAGGAATGGGTGTCGATCCCCGCGCCCTCGACATTTTCATGGGCGGCAAGCCGTTTGGGATGGGCATTGCAGTCTGTTGAAACACTCGGATTGCATGCACGTCCCTTTGAAACCCTGATCCCCCATCTTGCGCCAGATACGCGAGCGATCGTCACGCTGCGCGATGGGGCGGCTGTTGGGGATTTGGCGGCGTGGCTCACCAATCAGGGATTTGGTCACAGCACCCTTCACGTGCTTGAGGCGCTGGGTGGTCCAAACGAACGCCTTCGCACGGTGCAAGCGGATGAATATAATCTCACAGATGTGTCACATCCTGTCTGCGCTGGAATTACATTTGCGGGCGCAGATGCGGTGATGACGCATGCCTCCGGTCGCCGTGATGATTTGTTTGATCACGATGGTCAGATCACGAAACGTCCTGTGCGCGCCCTAACGCTGAGCGCGCTTGCGCCGCGCTCGAATGAACTCTTGTGGGATTTGGGGGCAGGGTCGGGATCCATTGCCATTGAATGGTTGCTGTCCCATCCCAGTTTGCGTGCCATTGCCGTTGAACGCGATGCGACCCGCGCCGCCCGTATTCGCGCCAATGCAGATAAGCTTGGGATGGCGCATCTTGATGTGCGCACAGGTGCGATTTTCGACACGCTTGGTGATTTAGAGGCGCCGGATGTCGTGTTTATCGGTGGCGGGTTTTCGCATGATTTGGTGACCACGCTGTGGCCCTTAATGCCCGATGGGGCGCGGTTGGTTGCAAATTCGGTCACATTGGAAAGTGATGCGGATATGATGCGCGCGCAGTCCGAATTTGGCGGTGATTTATTGCGTGTCGAATTATCTGCACCTAAGGCGATTGGATCGCGCACGGGGTGGGCCGCAAGCTATCCCATCATGCAATGGAGCGTGACAAAATGATCGTTGCGGGATTTGGCATGCGTGCAGATGTGACAGAGGCAAGTTTGCAAGATGCCCTTGATCAAACAGGCTATGCGCCTGATGCCATCGCAACGGTTGCGGATAAGGCGGAATTTGATGCATTTCAGGCCTTTGCATGTGCGCAAAAACTGCCCATTCAAAAGATATCGCAAGACAGCCTTGATCAGGCGCAGACACACACGCAATCACAGGCATCCTTGCAACATCGCAGCACAGGCAGTGTGGCCGAGGCCGCGGCCCTGATCGCGGCGGGGGCAGGTGCCACGCTTTTATCCACGCGCAAAATTTCAAACGATCGCTTGGCAACCTGTGCCATCGCGATTACGGAGGGATCATGACAGTCCATTTTATCGGTGCAGGCCCTGGGGCCGCAGATCTTATTACATTGCGCGGTCGTGATTTGATCGCGTCTTGTCCTGTGTGCCTTTATGCTGGATCGCTCGTCCCTGAGGAATTGTTGTCTCACTGCCCGGAGGGCGCGCGTATCATCAACACCGCGCCCATGGATTTGGACAGCATCATTGCAGAAATTCAATCGGCGCATGCGGCGGGGCAAGATGTGGCGCGTCTGCATTCTGGCGATTTGTCTGTGTGGTCGGCCATGGGCGAACAACTGCGCCGCATTCGGGCTCTGGACATCCCTGTCTCTGTCACCCCTGGTGTGCCCAGTTTTGCCGCCGCAGCCGCGACTTTGCAAACGGAATTGACCCTTCCAGAATTGGCACAATCTGTTGTTTTGACACGCACATCGGGCCGTGCGTCCTCGATGCCGCCTTCAGAAACTCTTGCGAATTTTGCCAAGACGGGTGCGACCTTGGCCATTCATCTGTCCATTCAAGTCTTGCCCAAAGTGGTTGAGGAATTGACGCCCTATTACGGTGCGGATTGTGCTTGTGCTGTGGTCTATCGCGCATCTTGGCCAGAGGAGCGCGTGTTTCGCGCAACATTGGGCACCATCGCCGATATGATCGGCCCCGATGTCGAACGCACCGCCCTGATTATGGTGGGCAAAACCCTGAACGCGCATGATTTCGGGGAAAGCAGTCTTTATGACAAAGATTACGAACGCCGCTATCGTCCCCTAACCGCACGGGCAGAGATTGGTCATGACTAAGTCGCGTGGATTTCTCATTTCGGCGCCGTCATCTGGGACAGGAAAAACAACCGTCACACTGGGGTTATTGCGCGCCTTTCGGGATCGGGGTAATGCGGTGCAACCCTATAAAAGTGGGCCAGATTACATTGACCCTGCGTTTCATCGCTTCGCCTCGGGGCGTGCATCCTATAATCTGGATACCTGGGCCATGGGCGCGGGTGTTTTGCAGGGGGTGATCGAAACATCCACTGGTGCGGATATTGTAATCGCAGAAGGCTCCATGGGACTGTTTGATGGGGTCCTAAGTCAAGGTGCCAAGGGATTTGGCAGTTCTGCTGAAACCGCAAAATATTTCGGCTGGCCAGTCATTATTGTGATTGATGTCAGTGGTCAGGCGCAGTCTGCGGCGGCGGCGGCCTTGGGATTCAAACTTTTTGATCCGTCTCTGCCGATTGCGGGTGTCATCCTGAACCGCGTCGCAAGCCCGCGCCACGAACGCTATGTGCGCCAAGGGATGGAGGATGCAGGTCTAAAGGTTTTCGGATCACTTCCCCGTCGTGGGGATTTGGCCCTACCTGAACGCCATCTTGGGTTGATCCAGGCGGTTGAACATCCCGATTTGGAAACGGCGATTGCGGATTACGCAAATTTCGTAAGCGCGCATTTGGATCTTGACGCGATTGAGGAAGCGGCCGCTGAAACGACCATGCCCGCCGCAACCGCGCAGTTGATTGATCCACCCGCACAGCGCATTGCATTGGCGCAGGATGAGGCGTTTTCCTTTACCTATCCACACATCCTAAAAGGGTGGCGGGAAAAGGGGGCAGAGGTTCTGCCTTTTTCCCCATTGGCCAATCAGGCCCCCGATCCCACGGCGGATTTGGTCTGGTTGCCGGGCGGATATCCAGAATTGCATGGCGGCAAAATCGCAGGCGCGGATGCGTTTCTAAATGGCCTGCGCACACATGGCGAAACGAAACCCGTCCACGGCGAATGTGGGGGGTATATGGTTTTGGGCGAAACACTGATCGACAAGGACGGCACGCATCACAAAATGGCGGGGCTATTGGGATTGGTGACCAGCTTTGAAAAACGTAAATTCCATTTGGGGTATCGTCAGGTATCGGTCACGGAAAACATTCTGAATTTCGCGGCGGGCGATCGGTTGCGGGGGCATGAATTCCATTATTCGCGCATCATTGAACAACCTGATCAACCTCTGTTTGAGGTTGCAGATGCGGATGGTACCCCAGTGCCCGAGACAGGATCGCGCCGTGTCCATGTTTCAGGAACCTTCTTCCATTTGATTGCGAAAGAACGCGGATGAGCGGATTTGTAAGTTTTGTGGGCTCTGGCCCCGGTGATCCCGAATTATTAACGGTAAAGGCCGTTGATCGTCTGCGCCGTGCGGATGTGATTTTGTTTGATGATCTGTCCTCAGGTCCAATTTTGTCCCACGCTGCATCGTCTTGTGAGTTGGTGGCGGTTGGTAAACGCGCAGGACGCCCATCGCCCAAACAGCACCACGTCAGTCGCCTATTGGTGGATTACGCCGAAACAGGTGCGCAGGTAGTACGCCTGAAATCGGGCGACAGCGGATTGTTTGGCCGTTTGGAAGAAGAACAAGATGCGCTGCATGCTGCGGGCATTAATTATGAAATTATTCCTGGCGTCCCCTCGGCACTTGCAGCGGCAGCGGCAGCAGGCATTCCATTGACACGGCGGTTGTCGGCGCGGCGCGTGCAGTTTGTCACGGGGCACAATGTGGATGGTGTTCTGCCCCAGGATTTAAATTTTCCCGCACTTGCCGATCCGCTGGCCACCACGGTTGTGTTCATGGGGCAGCGCACGTTCCCCAAGTTTTCCGAGCGTTTGTTTGCAGAAGGTCTGCCCACAGATACGCCCGCGCTTTTGGCCGAGGCGGTGTCCAAACCCGAACAAACTTTGCGGTTTACGACTGTTGGTGCATTGGCGGATGATCTGGCGAAAGAGGTTTCGCCAAAACCCGCCCTGATCCTGTATGGTCCGCTTGCCCGATACGATGAGGCTGACGGATGATCGAACTTTTGCTGATCGGTATTGGGACGGGTAATCCCGATCACATCACGCGTCAGGCGGAAAAGGCGATTGCCAGCGCCGATTTGATCATGATCCCCACCAAAGGGGATAATAAGGCAGATTTGGCCGATTTGCGTCATGACATTTGTGCCCAGATTGCGGGTGTTGATCTGTCGCGTATCGTGGAATTTGAATTGCCTGTTCGCGATCCTGCGATCCCCTATGTGGACCGCGTGCACCATTGGCATGATGCAATTGCCGATGTGTGGCAGGGGACCATTCAGGGACATATTGAAACGGGTAAAGTGGCGCTGTTGATTTGGGGCGATCCATCGCTTTATGACAGTTCGCTGCGCATTGCATCGCGCCTGAACCCTGTGCCCAAAATTACGGTTTTACCGGGGCTGACATCATTACAGGTTCTAACGGCTGCACATGCCATTCCGATCAATGAATTGGCGCGTCCCTTTGTCGTGACCACGGGGCGTCAGTTGCGCGATAACGGTTGGCCCACAGGTGTCGACACCGTCGCCGTCATGCTGGATGGCGAATGTTCGTTTCAAAGTTTGGAAAACCAGAATTGCCAGATTCATTGGGGCGCATATGTTGGCATGAAAGAGGAAATCTTGATCCAAGGTCCATTAGATCAAGTGACAGATCAGATTGTTGAAACACGTGCAAAAGCCCGCGAAAACCATGGCTGGATCATGGATATTTATGTTCTGAAGCTGTTGGACTAGCCTTACCTGTTTGCATGACGTACCAGCTCCGTTTCGGGTAAGATCGCGCCGCGGTGTTGGACCACCCGTGCTGCCAGATCATGGGCCTGTATCAGGCGGTCGCCCACAGATGCACCCGCAATGTACCCTGCCAAAAAGCCTGCGTTAAAGCTATCGCCCGCTGCAGTGGAGTCTATTACGTTTTCGGCCGCGCGATAGGTTTGTGCGATGTCTTGTTCCAAATCATATGGCCCAAGGTGTCCCTGTTTCAGTGCGCCGACACGTGGACCATGTTTGCACAGGCGTGCAATTACATCCGCTGCATTGGCATCGTTGAAAATATGCATTTCGTCATCGACCGAAGGTAGGGCAAGCGTTGCAAAATCCCACATCACCGCATTTGTTTCACGCGCGATTTCAGGGCTTTCCCACAGTTTCGGGCGATGGTTGCTGTCATAGGCTACGATGCCCCTGCGCGCCTGATAATATATCAACGCCTTAATCAGGTCGTGGCGTTGCGTGGGTGGTAAGATGGCCAAGGATATGCCCGACACATAGACCAAATCAAACTGTGACAGAATGTTCAGGTCTATTGTACATTCGGGTCCAAATAACGTGCGCGCGGCACTGTCAGATCGCCAATAGCTAAACCGCCGTTCGCCCTGATCATCTGTTTCAATGGCATAGAGGCCAGGTGTTTTTATCTGATGGCGGGCCACGCAATCCTGCGCAATTCCGTGGGTTTGCATATGTGCCAAAATGCGATCAGAAAAGACATCCTGACCCAAGACCGTCACATAATGCACCTCTGCCCGACCCTTTAGAAGGTGTGCTAAATACACGGCGGTGTTGTATGTGTCGCCGGCGATGCCAATTTGCGCTGTCTCTGCCGTTTGCAGGGACAGCTCAACCATCACTTCGCCGATGCATGCAATTTTGGTCAAGAAGGCTCCTCAAACTCTCATCTCGATGGTTTCAAAGTTAGTTGAAAAGAGCAAGGCTAGAAATGCGTTACAAAAATAGTGTAATCACCATATTTCGTAACATAAATGTTGAGTGACCCTGTGAATCGTGTTATTTTGAAGCAGAATAAAAGGAAAATGGCATTGGACGCATTTATCTGTGACGGGGTTCGCACCCCAATTGGGAAGTTTGGCGGCGCACTGTCATCCGTGCGTGCAGATGATTTGGCGGCCTTGCCAATTGCGGAACTGATGGTGCGCCATCCGCAGGTGGACTGGTCCCAAACGGATGAGGTTATCTACGGCGATGCGAACCAAGCGGGCGAGGATAATCGAAACGTTGCCCGTATGGCAGCCCTTTTGGCGGGATTGCCGCAGGATGTGCCAGGGATCACTGTAAATCGTTTGTGTGCCAGTGGTATGGACGCTGTTGGTTTTGCCGCGCGTGGGATCAAATCGGGGGATTATGAATTGGTGATCGCAGGTGGCGTGGAAAGCATGTCCCGCGCCCCTTTCGTGATGCCCAAGGCCGAAACCTCATTTTCTCGCAGCAATGCGGTTTATGATACAACCATCGGGTGGCGTTTTGTAAACCCGAAAATGGACGCCACCTATGGCACAGACAGCATGCCCGAAACCGCGGATAATGTTGCCGATGATTATGGGATCACTCGCGCGGATCAGGACGCCTTTGCTCTGCGCTCTCAGGAACGCTGGGCGGCAGCGCAGGCGGCGGGTCGGTTTGCAGATGAATTGTGTTCTGTCAGCATCCCGCAGCGTCGGGGGGATCCCATTGTCGTTGATACGGATGAACACCCGCGCCCCCAAACAACAGTGGAAAGTTTGGGGAAACTGCGCGGTATCAATGGCGTGGACAAATCGGTCACTGCGGGCAATGCCAGTGGTGTGAACGATGGCGCAGCCGCGCTTTTGCTGGCCTCATCCGCGGCGGTACAGTCCCATGGATTGACGCCAATGGCGCGGGTTGTGTGCATGGCCTCTGCGGGCGTTGCGCCGCGCGTTATGGGCATTGGCCCCGTTCCCGCCAGCCAAAAGGCGCTGACACGTGCGGGCCTAACGATTGCGGACATGGATATCATTGAATTGAACGAGGCTTTCGCAAGTCAGGGATTGGCCACGCTGTGTGCCTTGGGTGTTGCGGATGATGATCCGCGTGTCAATCCAAATGGCGGTGCGATTGCGATGGGGCATCCATTGGGGATGTCGGGTGCGCGTCTTGTTTTGGGTGCGGCGCATGAATTGAAACGACGCGGCGGGCGCTATGCGCTTTGCACCATGTGCGTCGGTGTGGGGCAGGGAACCGCCCTAATTTTAGAACGTGTGTAAGGAGTGATCTGATGTATGCACAAATGGTAAAGTCGGAAAATACGGATAGCGGTCCTGAACTGGACGCCTTCCAAGCGCGCATTGATGCAGGCGAAAAGATTGAACCAAAGGATTGGATGCCCGCGGGCTATCGTAAAACCCTGATCCGTCAGATATCGCAACACGCGCATTCGGAAATCGTAGGACAACTGCCCGAGGGCAATTGGATCACCCGCGCCCCAACCTTGGAGCGCAAGGCGATTTTGCTGGCTAAGGTGCAGGATGAGGCAGGACATGGCCTATACCTTTATTGTGCGGCGGAAACACTGGGCGTCAGCCGCGATGAGTTGACCGAGATGTTGTTGGATGGACGCATGAAATATTCGTCGATCTTTAACTACCCCACGCTGACATGGGCCGATATTGGCGCGATTGGATGGTTGGTTGATGGTGCGGCCATCATGAACCAAGTGCCGCTTCAGCGCACATCATACGGCCCCTATGCCCGCGCGATGGTGCGCATCTGCAAAGAAGAAAGTTTTCATCAACGTCAGGGTTATGACATCATGATGAAAATGGCCCAAGGGTCAGAGGCGCAAAAGCGCATGGCGCAGGATGCGTTGAACCGTTATTGGTATCCGTCGCTGATGATGTTTGGCCCCTCTGACAAAGAAAGCGTGCATTCCGCACAATCCATGAAATGGCGGATCAAAATCAATTCAAACGATGAATTGCGCCAAAAATTTGTGGATCAAACGGTGCCACAGGCGGAATATCTGGGCCTAACGGTCCCAGACGACAACCTGCGCCCAAATCCAGAAACAGGTCATTATGAATTTTCCGAACCCGACTGGACCGAATTTTTTGAAGTGTTGAACGGAAACGGACCTTGCAACAAAGAACGCCTAGAGGCCCGCAATAAAGCATGGGATGATGGACAATGGGTGCGGGATGGTATGATGGCTCATGCCCGTAAAAAAGCGGCCCGCGCCGCCGCATCAAAGGTGGCCGCAGAATGAGTGACCAAGACACATCCCCGCGCACGGAATGGCCGCTATGGGAAATTTTCATCCGTGGTCAGCATGGCATGTCACACCGTCACGTCGGATCGCTGCACGCTCCAGATGCAGAAATGGCCATCAAAAATGCGCGTGATGTATACACGCGCCGTAATGAGGGCGTCAGCATCTGGGTGGTTGAGGCGGACAAAATCACCGCATCGTCCCCATCAGACAAGGGGCCAATGTATGAACCCTCACAATCTAAAGTGTACCGTCACCCAACATTCTTTGACATTCCCGATGATGTAGGGGCCATGTAATGGGCGATCATTTGTTTGAATTTCTGCTGCGGCAGGGGGACAATACCCTGATCCTATCGCACCGCATTAGCGAATGGTGTGGGCACGCGCCGATTATCGAAGAAGATATTGCCTTGGCCAACATTGCGCTTGATCTTTTGGGACAGACGCAGATGTGGCTTGGATTGGCGGTGGAGGTTGAGGGCGCGGGGCGTAGCGCCGATGATTTGGCGATGCTGCGCGATGCATGGGATTTTCGAAATGCCATCTTGGTTGAACGTCCAAATGGGAATTTTGGCCAAACAATGATGCGGCAGTTTTTGTTTGATGCCTATCACGTGGAACTGCTGAGCAAGTTGGTCAGCAGCGCGGATGAACGGATCGCCGCGATTGCCGCCAAATCGTTGAAAGAGGTAGAGTATCACGTTGAACGCTCTGCCAGCACAGTGATTGCATTGGGCGACGGCAGCGAAGAAAGCCATGCGCGTATGCAAGCGGCACTTGATGATCAATGGACATTTGCGGGCGAATTTTTTGAAACGGATGCAGGGGATCATGCATTGAGAGATGCGGGCATTTCCCCACTGCCATCTGATTTACGCGCTGGCTTTAACGCACGTGCAATGGCCGTTTTGGGGGATGCAACCCTGGTTATTCCTGAAACAACATTTGCGCATTCGGGCGGGCGTTCGGGGAAACATCACAGCGAACATTTGGGCCACCTGCTGACACAGATGCAGTGGTTACAACGTGCCTATCCGGGGGCCACGTGGTAACGACCCCCGATATCGACACAGTTTGGCAGTGGTTGGATCAGGTGCCTGATCCTGAAATTCCCGTCATCTCTTTGGTGGATTTGGGGATCGTGCGCGATGTCGCCTATCAAGGCGATAGATTGCGCATTACGCTCAGCCCCACGTATTCGGGATGCCCCGCAACCCGCGTGATCGAAGAAGATGTGCGCACAGCCATGCGGGATCACGGTATCGAACAGGTGATCATCAATCAGCAAATTTCGCCCCCCTGGACCACCGATTGGATGTCCGACAAAGGCAAGGCGAAATTGCAAAACTATGGCATCGCGCCACCCACTGCCAAGGGACAGCCAGAGGCCTGCCCCATCTGCGGTGCAGGGGCGGTCAGCCTTGTGTCGCAATTCGGGTCCACCCCCTGCAAGGCGCATTGGCGGTGCGAGGAGTGCCGCGAATCCTTTGATTACTTCAAATGTATTTAGGAGCGTTAGAATGGCAAAATTTCATTCCCTGATCGTGACCGATGTTGAAAATACGATCCGTGACGCGATTGTCGTGTCCCTGCGCCCAGAAGAGGGGGCAGAGGCCTTTGACTTCACCCAAGGCCAATACCTCACATTTCGCCAAGAGATTGAGGGCACGGAAATTCGTCGCTCCTATTCCATCTGCGCAGGCAAGGGTGACGGGTTACGGGTTGGAATCAAACGTGTCGAGGGCGGGGCCTTTTCCAACTGGGCCAATGATACGCTTACCCCCGGCATGCGGGTTGAGGCGATGCCGCCCATGGGAAATTTCCACACAGCAATCGAGCCTGAACGCGAAAAAAATTATATCGGATTTGCGGGTGGATCAGGAATTACACCAGTTCTTTCCATCCTAAAAACCACGCTACGCGCCGAACCGCAGTCAAAATTCACGCTGGTTTACGCCAATCGCGGTGTGAACACGATCATGTTCAAAGAAGATCTTGAGGATCTGAAAAACCAGTTCATGGGGCGTTTGACGATCCTGCATATTTTGGAAAGCGATGCGCAGGACATTGATCTGTTTCAGGGGCGTGTGGATCAGGAGAAATGTCATCTTTTGTTCAAGCATTGGATTGATATTGCGGGGATGGATACCGCCTTCATCTGCGGACCCGAACCGATGATGTTGGCAATCGCTGATGCCCTGCGTCAACATGGATTGCGCGATGATCAGATTAAGTTTGAGCTGTTCACCTCGGCCCAACATGGACGATTGGAACACCGTAAAAAAGCGGTCGCAAAAACCGAAAAGCCAACGGAATTGGGGGTCACAATCGACGGCACCCAACGCACCATCACGATGGAGGCGGGGCAATCGGTTTTGGACGCCGCACTCGATCACGCGCTAGATGCGCCTTATGCCTGTAAGGCGGGGGTCTGTTCGACGTGCCGCTGCAAGGTCACAAAGGGTGCGGTTGAAATGATCGCCAATCATGCATTGGAAGATTATGAAATCGAACAGGGGTATGTTTTGGCCTGCCAATCCTATCCAACAACAGAACAGGTTGATGTGGAGTTTGATCACTAGGGTAGGTGGTCAATAGCTGGAAACGAAACCAACGATTTTTCATCTTTCCCAGCCGACCTCGGGTGAGGCGATAGCGCCTCCCATGGGGGAGGTCGGCGCCTGCCAATCTATCGATTGGCTTAGAGCTGGATCTAAGCATGTTTCATTCTGAATCTATCTCACCCAGAATGAAATTAATCGCGTTTTTTCGCATAAAAAACCTTGCACAAGATTGGTAAGGTTAAAACCTCTGCAACAAATCATTTGCGCCACGCGAGATCAGCTTGTTTTCATCGCTAGTGACATGGGATCAAGATCGCAGTATATTCTTCACCCCACCCATGGTCATTTGCGCCACGGTTTTTGCATAGGCTGCGCGGCCCTTGGCATCTTGTCTTGTGTTCCACATGTAAAACCAATTCAGCATCCCAAAAACGGACATCGCTGCCGCGCGGCGGGTTTCGCTGTCGGCTTGTAAATCCTTGTTCGATACAATCAAAAACGCCTCTAGGTGGCGCACCATGTCGCGTTGATATCCCTTTAGGATGCTTTGCTGATCCTCTGGCAATAGTGGGATGCCTTCGGTCTGGATTTTATGTTCATGATCCATCCCCTGATAGGCGTCCAAAATTTCAATGCAGAGTGTTTCAAGCGAGTTTTGGACATTATTGGCATCCAGCTGCACCGCAATGATGCGATCGCGCAAACGGCACAGATAACTGTCCAAGATATCAAACAAAATCGCCAGTTTGCTATCGTAGTAGTGATAGATATTCCCCTTGGATATGCCGCAGGCTTTGGCAACCTCGGCCATGGACGCGCCTGCCACGCCGCGCTGGGCAAATACCCCTGCTGCGGCGGTCAGGATTTTGTCGCGTTTGGCGTCATAATCTTTGGCAATCGTGCGGACCATGACATTAACGATTATCTACAACACGGCGGGCCTTGCCTTGCGAGCGTTCGACTGTGCCCGGATCGCCCACTGTGATCTTGGTTGATACGCCCACAATATCCTTAATCCGTTTGTTCAGCGTGGATGCGGCATTGGCACGTTCGGCCTCTGTTGTGGCACCGGGCAGGACCTCGACATGGACATGCATGGCGTCCATGCGCCCCTCTTTCACCAGCTCGATTTGGTAATAGGGGGCCAAACCAGTGGTGGCCATGACCTGTTCTTCGATCTGCGTGGGGAACACATTGACCCCGCGCAGGATGATCATATCGTCCGAACGCCCTGTGATTTTTTCAATCCGTCGCATGCTGCGCGCTGTGCCAGGCAGTAGGCGTGTCAGATCGCGGGTGCGATAGCGGATCATCGGCATGCCCTCTTTGGTTAGGGATGTGAATACCAATTCCCCTTCGGATCCGTCGGGCAGAACCTCGCCTGTTTCAGTATCAATGATTTCAGGATAAAAATGATCCTCCCACAGGTGTAGGCCATCTTTGGTTTCCACACATTCATTGGCAACCCCTGGGCCCATTACCTCGGACAGGCCATAGATATCAACCGCATGCATATCAAAGGTCTGTTCAATTTCTTCGCGCATGGAATTCGTCCATGGTTCTGCACCAAAAATACCCACCTGTAGGGATGTGGCCCGCGGGTCTAACCCCGCGGCGCGATAGGCCTCAAGAATATTCAACATATAGGATGGGGTCACCATGATCGCCTTGGGTTTGAAATCCTCGATCAGAGTGATTTGTTTCTCCGTCTGGCCCCCGCCCATCGGAACCACACGCGCGCCCAAACGTTCGATGCCGTAATGCGCCCCAAGCCCGCCTGTGAACAATCCATACCCATAGGCACAATGCACCAAATCACCTGCGCGCACACCAGACGCACGCAGAGATCGCGCCACCAGATCGGCCCAGACATCAATGTCGTGCTTCGTATATCCAACCACCGTGGGTTTGCCCGTTGTCCCAGAAGAGGCATGCACACGAATGATCTTTTCATCAGGCACCGCAAACATGCCAAAGGGATAGTGATCGCGCAGATCGTTTTTATAGGTAAACGGGAATTTCGCCAAATCAGACAGATCATTTACATCATCAGGATGCACGCCCGCCGCATCAAAGCGTTCGCGGTACATCGCCACATTGTCATAGGCATGACGCAACGACCATTTCAAACGGTTCAATTGCAACGCGCGAATTTCATCGATGGAGGCGATTTCGATTGGATCAAGGTCCGATTTGGCTGGCGTTAAATCCTTCATGTGGTGTGTTCCCTGTTCTTATTCTTGAAACAATTGACCCTTGATCGCGCGGCTCATCCCGCGGAATTCGGCAATTGTTACGTTGTTTTGATTGGTGACTGTGACGTCATAAATCCCACTGCGCCCGCTGAGCGATACTTCACGCGCGTCTGCACGCAGGGTGTCGCCCAATTGGCCTGGTGCGATATAGCTGATGGTGTTGTGCTGTGCGACAGTGGCCTGATTTCGGCTGTTACAGGCAAAGGCGAAGGCGCTGTCAGCCAGGGTGAAAATCACCCCACCATGACAGATGCCATGGCCGTTGCAATGATGATCCTGCACCTGCAATGCAAGCGTGGCGACACCTTCGTCCACGTTTGTAATTGCC
The DNA here is from genome assembly GCA_000472185.1 of Rhodobacteraceae bacterium HIMB11. Classification (GTDB taxonomy): domain Bacteria; phylum Pseudomonadota; class Alphaproteobacteria; order Rhodobacterales; family Rhodobacteraceae; genus HIMB11. Next base: position 109,685 of record AVDB01000009.1, read on the forward strand.
ATCCCAACCCATTTGGACGCTTTATCATTGTCCCACATGGCTGCGGCGGATTTTTCGGCGCGTTCCTTGGGTGTCACTATCAGCGTCCTTTGAATTCGGCTGCGCGCTTTTGCAAAAAGGCACTGACACCTTCGGCGTAATCCGCGCTTTCCCCACAGCGTTTCATGTAGTTGGCTTCTTTGTCGATATGGGTCAATAGATCACTGTCCCATGATGTTTGGATCGCCTCTTTGGTCAGAGCAAGGCCCAGTGTCGGCCCCTTGGCAAATCCTGCGGTCATGTCGCGGGCAACCTGCATCAAATCGGCGTCTTCAACGGATTTCCAGATCATGCCCCACTCTTCCGCCTTTTCGGAAATTAGGGGTTCTGCGGTCATGGCCAATCCTTTGGCGCGCGCCTCGCCAATCAGGTGCGGCAGATGCCAACTCCCCCCTGTATCGGGGATCAATCCAACCTTGGCAAAGGATTGAATGAATTTCGCACTTTTCGCCGCCAATACGATGTCACAGGCCAGCGCAAGGTTTGCCCCAGCACCCGCCGCAACCCCATTCACGGCGCAAACAACAGGGCAGGGAAGGTCGCGAATTTGCTTGACCAATGGTGCATAAAAAGTGCGTACGGTTGCGCCCAAATCGGGTGGGCCTGTCATCTTAGACGGATCGCGATCTCCCAAATCCTGACCCGCGCAAAACCCACGTCCCGCACCCGTTAACAAAACCGCCCGTGCAGATGCCTGTTGCGCATTGTTCAGACAATCGCGCAAGGCAAGGTGCATTTCCTCATTAAAACTGTTCAGCCGATCGGGACGGTTCAGGGTGATTTCAAACCATCCGTCGTGGTCGATACACTTGATTGTTTCACTCATCGACATGAGGCTCCGTTCATCAAAGTTAGATTGATCGTTGCATAAGCCGACCAAGTGGTCAATTATTAAACGAATACGAGAGAGGAGTTCCAAAATGCGTGATATCCAAAGTTTCGTTTGCGGGGATTGGGTTGGTCCAGACAGCAGCGCACGTGGTGTTTTAGATGCAGTTGATGGAACGCAAATCGGGGTTGCGGGATCGCTGGGTTTTGATCGTGCGGCAATGGTGGACTATGCCAAATCCGTGGGCGGCCCGGCATTACGCGCCATGACATTTCATGAACGCGCAAAGATGTTAAAGGCCTTGGCCCTTTCTCTCTCTGAACAAAAAGATGCGCTTTATGAGGCATCCTATGCCACGGGCGCCACGCTAAAGGATCATATGATCGACGTGGATGGCGGGATTGGCACAATGCTGGTCATCGCGTCAAAAGGGCGGCGGGAAATGCCAAACGCCCATGTCTATGTCGATGGTCAGGTTGAACAACTTTCTCGTAGTGGGCAATTCGTAGGACAACATATTTGCACCCCGAAATTGGGTGTTGCCGTTCACATCAATGCGTTCAATTTCCCCGTTTGGGGCATGTTGGAAAAAATGGCGCCCGCGCTTTTGGCGGGGATGCCCGTGATTGTAAAACCCGCAACAGCGACCTGTCAGGTGACGGAACTGGCCTTTCAAATGATCATTGCATCGGGCCTGTTGCCCGCAGGGGCGGTTCAGTTGATTACGGGGGATTTGGGCAATCTACTGGATCATTTGGGCGGCCAAGATGTGGTCAGCTTCACAGGGTCAGAGGCCACAGGCCGCCACCTGCGCACGCATCCTGCGTTGATCCAAAACGCGGTACATTTTATGGCGGAACAAGACAGTCTGAACGCCTCGGTCTTGGGGGCTGATGTGGCTGTGGGTTCGGCCGAATTTGATCTCTTTGTGAAAGAGGTGCACCGCGAAATCACGGTGAAGGCGGGCCAAAAATGTACCGCCGTGCGCCGTGTTATGGTGCCAGATCATTTGTTGGATCCTGTTCAGACGGCATTGATCGAACGGTTGGCGAATACCCCCATTGGCAATCCCCGCCATCCCGATACACGCATGGGCGCGTTGGTGTCCCTGTCACAACGGCGCGATGTGTTGGAAAAGGCCGCACAAATTGGGGCCGAGGCCGAGTGTGTTTTTGGCGCAGGTGACATGCCTGTGTTGGTTGATGCGGATGCTGAAAAAGGCGCCTTTGTCACGCCCAGACTGTTTAGATGCGAAACCCCCGATCAGGCGCAGGCTGTCCATGATATTGAGGCGTTTGGCCCTGTTTCAACCCTTATGGGATACCGTGATGCGGGTCACGCCAGTCAGTTGTTGAACCGTGGTCAGGGGTCATTGGTGGCCTCTGTCTTTACCGCCGATGCTGGGTTTGCGCGGGACATGGTTTTGGGCTCTGCCGCCTATCACGGGCGTCTTTATTTCAACAATGCAACCTCGGCCAAGGAAAGCACAGGCCATGGATCGCCCATGCCGCATTTGGTGCACGGGGGGCCAGGCCGCGCAGGCGGGGGCGAGGAATTGGGCGGTGTACGCGGTGTCATGTCCTATATGCAGCGCACCGCCATACAGGGCACGCCCGACATCCTGTCGGAAATCACGCAACGCTATGTGCCCAATGCAACGCCAACGCCCACACCGGATCATCCCTTCCGCCGCAGTTATCATCAACTGACGCTTGGCGAACAATTGATCACCCTTGAACGCGAAATCACGATTGAGGATATCGAAACATTTGCACATTTCACGGGGGACACGTTTTACGCCCACATGGATGCCGAGGCCGCCAAACGAAATCCGTTTTTCCCCGACCGCGTCGCGCATGGGTATCTATTGCTTAGTTTTGCGGCGGGACTGTTCGTTGATCCAGATGAGGGGCCCGTTTTGGCAAACACTGGTTTGGACGAATTGCGGTTTATGAAACCTGTCACAGCGGGTGAAAAAATTCACGTGGCCCTGACCGTCATGGCGAAAACACCGCGCACCGACACCTATGGTGAGGTGCGTTGGCATGTACGCATCCTGAACCAAGATGAGGAGATCGCCGCAGAATATCAATTGCTGACCATGAACGCATTTGAACATTCAGACGCTCTATGACCCCAAGTGTTGCGCATATCTTGGGCGGGGATCCCCCACGGGTCTGGTCGTTTATTGTAACGATTTTTGGCGATTTGGCGCGTGAGGATGAACGTTACATAAGTTCGCGCACGCTAAACCGTTTGACCGCGGAAATCGGGGTAAAGCCCGAGGCAACCCGCGTCGCGCTGCATCGGTTGCGCAAAGAGGACTGGTTGGAAAGCGCCAAGTTCGGCCGTGAAAGCCATTATCGACTGACTAATAAGGGTCGCAAACTTAGCCGAGAGGCCGCGCCGCGCATCTATGGGGATAGCTTTGATCGGCCGCTTTGGATGGCGCTCTATGATCCTGCGTCCGCCGCACCTGATGGATTGCGCATCTTGTCGGGGATGTGTTTGGTCGCACAGGAACAACAGGGCGCAATGAACGTAGCGTTGGATCATCCGTTGCCACAGTGGATGGTGGATCGTTTGGTGGATCAAGACGTACGCAACGCGGCCAAAAATTTGCATAAGCGTTTGCAAACGCTGGCGCAGATTTCTGGCCTCTATGATTTGGATCGGGTTGTGTTGCGATTGTCTATCGTACATGAATGGCGCCGCATCATTTTGCGTTTGCCTGATGTGCCCGATCATGTTTTAGGGGACGGGATTGCACTGCGGGATTTACGACAATCTGTTCAACATTTGCTTGCCTTACTGTCAAATGTGTCGCTGGATCACGTTGATGAACTATAGAGTGTGTGATTTAGGGTTGGACAATCAGGGTTTGGATATCTGCGACATTCGTGCCTGTCGCACCTGTTATCAATAAATCACCCGAGGCTTGCAATGCGGCATAGCTGTCATTGTTTGCCAACAGCGCCGCGGGGTCCAAACCCGCATCAAAGATTCGCGGCCATGTGCCTGCATCCACAATCGCACCCGCTGCATCCGTGGGACCATCCCGTCCGTCTGTTCCACCTGACAAAAAATGAACCGTTTGCGATGGATTTTGCGCGTTCAGGTGTTGCGCAACCAGAAGGGCCATTTCCTGATTGCGACCACCGCGTCCATCCCCCCGCAGTTGCACGGTTGTTTCGCCCCCCCACACAATTGCGGTAGGTATGCTGACGGGTAAGTGATTATCCAGAGCGGCGATAATTGTTTCTGCCGCCGTGCCGACGTCCCCAACCAGGGGTTCATTTATCGTGATAACGTTAAAATCCGAACGCAGATGCGCGGCCGCCGCCTCGACACTTTGTCGATTGCTGCCGACCAAGGTGTTGGACGCATCTGGAAGGTCGTCGTTCACATCTGGCCCTTGTAGGTGGTTTTGAATAGATGCGGGCAGGGTGTCCCAAGCGCCAACTTGTTTCAGGCGTTCGCGTGCGGATGTTTTTGTGCCCAGTGGGGCAACCGTTGGGCCGCTTGCGATGGCGCGCAGATCATCGCCCACCACATCAGAGAGGATATAGGCAGATACAGGCGCAGGGGCCGCCTGACGCAATAAACCCCCGCCCTTTAATGTCGAGACCTGCTGACGGATCATGTTCATTTCGACGATATCCAACCCACTGGCCAGAAGTGCCGCGTTCAACGCCTGTTTATCAGCTAGGCTGATCCCCTGTGCAGGGGCGGGCAGCAGGGCAGAGGCCCCGCCTGAAATAAGGGCGATGACATGATCATCTGCGGTTGTTGTCGCCAAAATTTCAGATATTTTTTGCGTGGCAACCAACCCAACATCGTCAGGAATTGGATGGCCGCTGTTGAAAAACAGGATGTTTTCAATGCGATCTTGGTTTTCTTGATGTGTGACACAGAGGGCCTCGATATCCTCTCCCAAATGCGCCATTGCGCCGCGCAGCATCGCAGGCGCCGCTTTGCCTGCCGCGATAACGATCACACGGCCATTCGCGTTATGTGACAGGGTGGTCATATGACGCGCGATTGCAGCCTCGGGATCGGCCTGATCAATCGCTGCCTGAAATGCTGATCGAAGTGCGTCTGTGGGATTGCGTGTCATAGAAGGTCGCCGTGTTATCCAGTTTTCGCAAAGCTAACAATGCGCGAACTGAACCACAAGACGGCAATGTCGTATTGAATAGTTGGTCACCCCGCATCCTGGGGTGACCATCGTAATTTTAGGACCGTTTGCCAAACCACATGCGTGAAAATAGCCCGTCCTTTAGCCAATATTGATGATAAAGTGCGGCAACAACATGCCCAATTACCAATCAGTAGGATCACCACGTAAAAGGCCCAATGCGCCCAAACGCCTGCTTTGTCCAAAACTGCACTGCCTGTTTTTGCGTGCGGCGGCTGTTCGCTGCGCAATTTGGTGATCAAGCGCAGGATCAAGAGCGCGCCCGCAATTAGGCCAACCGTCATATGCATCCGCAATGCATCAATTTTTCCTGGATCTGAATTGGGCGTGTGTTCCAGCACAAATTGACCCGAGGTCTATGCCATTATAATTAAAACAAGCATTTCCCAATGGATCACGACCAAGATTGGATGATATCGTTTCATCACAGTATCCTCACCTATTATAGTTCCGAGGGCCGGCGCACAAAATCGTGATAAAAAACACACTTCTAAAATTAAACATCTCCCTTGAACTATAGAGGGGTTTGTACATCTATACTGTCAAGGAAGGCAGAGCAGCTCGCTCGCAAATAGTGACATTTAAGATCCAAGTTATTTGGGCCAACAGACAGGAGAGATCGCATGGCATTGCCAAAAACACCCTCATTCCGATTGGATGGGAAAACGGCATTGATCACAGGGGCCAGTTCGGGGATTGGACGTGCCGCAGCTGTGGCACTGGCCGAAGCGGGTGCGCATGTCACGGTTGCCGCACGCCGTGCAGATGCATTGGATCAACTGGTCGCCGAATTGCAGGATGCAGGCCATAGCGCAGGCGCACAGGTTATGGATGTGGCCAATATTCCAGAAACCCAGCAACTGGTGTCCGATTTAGGTCCCTTTGACATTTTGTTGAACTCTGCGGGCCTTGCGCGGCATTCTCCGGCAGTTGAAACCAAGGAACCAGATTTTGACGCGGTTTCGGATTTAAACGTCAAAGGCGCATATTTCCTGACCCAAGCAGTGGCAAATGGATTGATTGCGGCGGGCCGCAGCGGATCGTTGATGAATATTTCATCCCAGATGGCGCATGTTGGCGGCATTGATCGCGCGGTTTATTGTGCGACCAAACATGCCGTCGAAGGTTTCACCAAGGCGATGGCGATTGAATTTGGCAAACATGACATTCGCGTTAACACAATTTGTCCGACATTCATCCTGACCGAACTGACACAGACCACATTTGATGATCCTGAAAAGCGGGCCTGGGTCGAACGTCAGATTAAGTTAAACCGCGTTGGTCAGGTTGAGGATATCATGGGCGCTGCCGTCTTTTTGGCAAGCGATGCGGCGGCAATGATCACGGGCACATCATTATTAGTAGATGGCGGTTGGACCGCTGAATAAGGCTGGGATACCAGCAGGAAGAAGACGTTGATTATGACAGAGAATTCAGCATACGTTCCACCCAAGGTTTGGATATGGGAACAACCCAATGGCGGAACCTTTGCCAGCACAAACCGCCCCATCGCAGGGGCTACACATGACGCCGAATTGCCACGGGGCAAACATCCGTTTCAGCTCTATTCCATGGGCACACCCAATGGCGTCAAAGTCACGGTGATGTTTGAAGAACTGCTGGCCGCGGGTCATACGGACGCGGAATATGACGCCTGGTTGATCAGTATCGGCAAAGGCGACCAGTTCGGGAGCGGGTTTGTGGACATCAACCCAAATTCAAAAATCCCTGCATTGGTGGATTATTCGGGGGATGCCCCGCTGCGCGTATTTGAATCTGGGTCTATCTTGGTCCATTTGGCGGAAAAATTCGGAGCGTTTTTGCCAACCGATTTGGCCGCGCGCACCGAATGCATGAATTGGCTGTTCTGGCAAATGGGCAGTGCACCGTATTTGGGCGGTGGGTTTGGCCATTTCTATTCCTATGCTCCGTATAAAATGGAATATCCGATTGATCGTTTTTCCATGGAAGTCAAACGTCAGTTGGATGTTTTGGACAAACAGTTGGCCGAAAACCCCTTTATTGCGGGTGATGAATACACCATCGCCGATATAGCGATTTTCCCGTGGTACGGTAATTTGGCGCTGGGGCGTCAGTATAATGCAGGCGAATTTTTGGATGTTGCATCCTATAAAAACGTCGTTGCATGGGCCGAAAAACTGGATGCGCGTCCCGCTGTAAAACGGGGTCGGATGGTCAATCGAACATCGGGTGAACCGCATGAACAACTGCGGGAACGTCACGATGCATCCGATTTTGACACAAAGACGCAGGATAAAATCGGTTAAATTGACCCAAGGCATTTTGCGTTAATGTAAACCTATCATTGCGAAAATGTGATCGAAAATAATTCGTCAAGACTGTCTAACGTCAGGGCCTTTGGGACAGAATTGTTGAATTGAGCGTGGAGGATTGTGGAATCAGAAGGGGCAGAGACGGAATCACTGTTCACAGGTCCAGAAGCACTGAAAACCGTTGATTCTGCAGCGCGGTTCGAAATTTTGCACCTATTCTCAGAGTTGGCGAGCATAGATTATGATCGTTTGCCCGAACCAGTGCGCCCAATTCTATCGGGGCGTCAGGGACGCAAGCTTGCAAATCGCCACGCGAACAACAAAAAGCATTTGGCGCAGTAATGTTTCGCGCAAATAAACGAGGGGCCGTCCTTTTGGGCGGCCCTTTTCTGTGGATAGCTCCTATATTTTGTGGATAAAATTCGTGCACCTACTAATGCCTAATAAAGCTCTAAAATTTC
>AVDB01000010.1 GCA_000472185.1 Rhodobacteraceae bacterium HIMB11
TTAAAGAGAAAAGCTTGTCCCGCAGCCACACGAACTGGATGCATTTGGGTTTTCAATCACGAACCTCGCTCCGATCAATTCGTCGCTAAAGTCGATCACAGCGTTTTGTAAAAAGGGCAGGCTGGCCGCATCGACGAACACTTTTTGTCCTTTGCCTTCTAGCACCAAATCATCTGGGTTCTGACCGTCCAGGCGGATATCATATTGAAATCCACTGCATCCGCCGCCTTCGACAGCGATGCGCAGGCCCTGACCTGACCCCGCAGGATCAATTTCAACCAAACGTTCAAAGGCGCGTTCGCTGACTTTTGGTGGCAACTGCATGATGGTCTCCAAAGGGTTATACATCGATTTCCTAGGTGATATATAAGCACAGAAAAGCATGAGAACAAGAAAGGCAGCGCAGATGCAGGCAATTTTTGCGGCTGATCCGGCAGGAACAAAGGGACGTTTGTTCCCAGAAGAGGAAAGCGCCCATCGCACGCCCTTTCATCGGGATCGCGATCGGATCATCCATTCCTCGGCCTTTCGTCGTTTGAAACACAAAACCCAAGTGTTCGTGGAACACGAAGGAGATTATTTCCGCACACGTCTGACCCATTCGATTGAGGTCGCCCAAGTTGCGCGCACATTGGCCAATGCATTGGCATTGAACCAAGAATTGGCCGAGGCTGTGGCATTGGCCCATGATCTGGGCCACACGCCTTTTGGGCACACGGGTGAAGACGCCATGGATGAATTGATGCAACCCTATGGCGGTTTTGATCATAACGCACAGGCGCTGAAAATTGTGACGTCACTAGAACGATCTTATGCGGAATTTGATGGTTTGAACCTGACGTGGGAAACGTTGGAAGGGATCGCAAAACACAATGGCCCTGTAGACGATCCGCTGCCCTATGCATTGGCCGAGTATAACGCAAAACATGACCTTGAACTGAACACTCACGCCTGTGCAGAGGCGCAGGTCGCTGCATTGGCAGATGATATTGCGTATAACAATCACGATCTGCACGATGGGCTGCGTGCGGGGCTCTTTACAGATGATGAGGTGGCCGCGCTGCCCTTGGTCGGGCCCTGTTTTGCGGAGGTGGACGAAAAATACCCCAAACTGGACCTGCGCCGCCGCCGAAACGAGGCGTTGCGCCGTTTTTTTGGTGTCATGGTCGAGGATGTCTTGCGTGTGACGCGCGACAACCTATCGGACCTTGATCCGCAATCGGCCCAGGATATACGCATGGCAGGGTGCCCAATGGCACAGTTTTCATCTGATCTTTGGGCTGATTTGAAACAGGTGCGCACGTTCCTATTCACGCGCATGTACCGCGCCCCTAGTGTTGTCGCCATGCGCAAGGATGTCAGCGCCAAGGTGCGCGCCTTGTTCCCCTATTTCATGGAAAAACCCTATTTACTGCCAATGGAATGGCAGGTTGAATTTGCCCATTCCCCCGATGAACAAACCATCGCACGGGTCGTGTGTGATTATATTGCGGGTATGACGGATCGCTTTGCCTTGCAGCAATATGAACAACTGTTAAACTCTTAATTAGGTAAGAGATAGGGATGCGATTATGGCGGCAGGGAATTTGGCCGTTGATCCAGTAATGCAACTGGCAACGATTGGCGTGTTGGGTGTGGGCGCGTAGTCGGTCGCATGGCGTCTGCGTGTGCCTGCGATTGGTCTGATGCTGGGCATCGGATTATTGGCGGGGCCACTGTTAGGTGTGCTTGACCCCACGGCCGCACTTGGCGATTTGGTGACGCCGATCATATCCATCGCGGTTGCCGTCATTTTGTTTGAGGGTGGCCTAACACTAAATTTTCATCAGCTGCGCGATGCATCACAGGGGGTTACGCTCCTTGTTCTGGTGGGGGCACCCCTTGGTTGGATCACATCGGCGCTTGCCCTGCATTATGTTGCGGGGGTCAGTTGGGGGGTTTAGGCTGTGTTCGGCGGGATCATGATTGTCACAGGTCCAACAGTGTTTGCGCCGCTGTTGCGACAGGCCAAATTATCTCATCGTCCCGCGGCCTTGCTTCAGTGGGAGGCGATTGTAAACGACCCCATCGGCGCACTGGCAGCGGTTCTGGCCTATGAGGTGATCATAGTCAGTGTTGCCGCATCCACAGTGGGCGAGGCGGCGGTTCAACTGATCATCGGTTTGATCGTCTCAAGCGCTGCGGGTGTTGTGGGCGGCTATGGCATTGTCCAAGCATGGGTTCCTGAATACATTAAGGTCCCTGCATTATACTATGTTTTACATGATTTTTCGCAGTTTCAAATGCGTTACTGCATGAAGGCGGATTGTTGGCCGTGACCATCATAGGCGTTTGGATTGCGAACGCAAATCTGCCCTCTTCTGAGGAGTTGCGCCTTTTCGAGAATACGCCACGGTTTTGTTGGTATCAGGTGTTTTCGCCCTTTTGGCCGCCTCAATCGATTTGGCATCAATCATGGCGCTGGATCTGTGCGCACTCGCCTTTATCGCGGCAATCATCTTGTTGGCGCGTCCCATTACGGTTTACCTTTACCTATTGGGCACAAAAATTCCACGAACTGAGCGCACATTGGTAGCATTCACAGGTCCGCGTGGTGTTGTGTTGGTCGCTGTGGCGGGATTATTTGGCGAACGCTTGGTTGCCTTGGGGATTGCAGATGGCGCGATGATGGCACCGCTGGCCTTTGGATTGGTGGCGGTGACGGTTGTACTACATGGATTTACATTGACGCCCTTGGCACGGGCCTTGGGCCTCTGGGTGGGGATGCACCCGGTGTTTTGATTGTTGGGGGACACGTTTGGGCACGCAACTTGGGGCACTTTTGCGTGATTTAGATGTGCCTGTTGTGATTTCCGATACAAACCACCGAAATTTGCGCAGTGCCCGTGATTTGGGCGTGTCTGTATTTTACGGTGATGTATTATCCGAAGCGGCAGAGCATATGCTGGAATTGCACAGGTATGATTACACAATCGCGCTGAGTGAGAATGAGGCCTATAACACCCTTGTCACCTAGGATTTGGCCCCTGAATTTGGGCGAAATAATATTTTCCAACTGCGCCGTGATCGCGAACACAGCAGCCGCCATGAATTGCCCTCAACCCTTGGGGGTCGGCCGTTTTTGGGGATGAAACCTATTCCAGCAGTTTGGACAAAATCCTGCTGGCTTGGCGGATGGGCGTCACACGGATCAGCACGGAATATCCGCTAGAGCGTTTTCAACATGACAGGCCTGAGGCTATGATTGTCGCCACATTGGACGACAAAGCGCGGCTGAAACTTGCGCCCGACTTGGAAAAGCTGACCAGTGCCGATGGATTGCGCATTTTGCATTTCTCTCCACCCTTAACCGCCGATCCAGACAGGCAGGGCGCACCAAATGGCACAATCCTGCATTGACCTTGGGCCACGGCGTGATAAACCGCCCCCAAGACAAAGGATAGCTGTTATGAACCTGTTTTCTGATATTCGTGCCTTGGTGATTGATTGCCTGAACGCCATGGTTGCCGCAGGTGATCTGCCCGAAGGGCTGGATTTTAAAAATGTAACCGTGGAACCCCCGCGGGATGCATTGCATGGGGACATGGCCACAAATGCAGCAATGGTTTTGGCAAAACCTGCCAAGTTGAAACCACGTGATATCGCGGAAAAATTGTCAACACATTTAGCCAGCGACGCACGTGTTACTGTGGCCGAGGTTGCAGGACCCGGATTTTTGAACATGCGTTTGGGCACAGATATTTGGCAGGGTGTTGTTTCAACCGTTCTTGCCAACCCACACACCTATGGTCGTTCGGATATGGGGCAGGGACAGCGCGTGAACGTGGAATATGTGTCGGCTAACCCAACAGGACCGCTGCACGTGGGTCATACCCGTGGTGCGGTTTTTGGCGATGCGTTGGCCAGCCTGCTGGATTACGCAGGCTATGACGTAACACGCGAATACTACATCAATGACGGCGGCGCGCAGGTCGATGTTTTGGCGCGCTCTGTCTATCTGCGCTATCTTGAAGCGCATGGTCAGGACGTCGCGTTTGAGGATGGCACATACCCAGGTGATTACCTGATCCCAGTTGGTCAGGCGCTTAAGGACAAAGTGGGCGATGCTTATGTCAATCAAAGCGAAGATGTCTGGTTGGGCGAAATTCGTGAATTTGCAACCGCTGCCATGATGGATTTGATCGGCGAAGATTTGGGCGTTTTGGGCGTGAAAATGGATCATTTCTTTAGTGAAAAATCCCTCTATGGCACGGGCCTGATCGAAAGCGCGATTGATAGCCTGCGCAGCAAGGGTTTGATTTACGAAGGGGTGCTGGAACCGCCCAAGGGGAAAAAGCCCGAGGATTGGGAACCACGCGAACAAACCCTGTTTAAATCAACGGAACATGGGGATGATGTGGATCGGCCTGTGCAAAAATCGGACGGCAGTTGGACATATTTTGCGCCTGATATCGCCTATCACTTTGATAAAGTTGAGCGGGGTTTTGATTTGCTGATCGATGTCTTTGGTGCGGATCATGGCGGATACGTGAAACGGATGAAGGCCGCTGTTTCGGCGCTCTCTGATGGGAAAACTCCACTTGATATCAAGCTGACGCAATTGGTGAAACTGTTTAAAAATGGCGAACCCTTTAAAATGTCCAAACGGGCGGGTACCTTTGTCACCCTGCGCGACGTGGTGGATCAGGTGGGCTCTGATGTGACACGGTTTGTGATGTTGACGCGCAAAAACGATGCGCCGTTGGATTTTGATTTCGACAAGGTTCTGGAACAAAGCCGGGATAACCCCGTGTTTTACGTGCAATATGCCAACGCCCGCGTGCATTCCGTTCTGCGGAAAGCAACTGAGATGGGCATGGATGTGTCGGATGCGGCATTATCGACCGCGGATCGTTCAGGATTGGCGCATGATGCGGAATTGGGCGTTGCACGCAAATTGGCGGAGTGGCCGCGTTTGGTGGAAATCGCCGCGCGTACTAATGAACCGCATCGGGTTGCGTTTTACCTTTATGAATTGGCAAGCGATCTGCACAGCCTTTGGAACCGTGGCAATGATGAGGTGGCCTTACGCTTTGTCCAAGAGGGCGATCAAACCACAACACAGGCGAAAATTTCGCTTGTCCGTGCCGTTTCTGTTGTTATTTCCGCAGGCCTTGGTATTCTGGGAGTGACTCCAGCAGAAGAAATGCGCTAAAATCTGCATCGCTGCCTGGGGTTATCAGGGCAACACCTTGAGGACGAGATGGCAGAGCAGATTTATTCAAATGCGTCACAGGCTGGCGCGGATCAGCATTCTTTATCAGTAGGCTCGATAATACATTGGTTGGGCACTGGGGTTAGTGTGGCCCTATTGGCAGGTGGTGTTTACTGGGCCTTTAGCATCGTATCGCGCGATGTCACGCAAATCCCCGTTGTATCGGCACAGATCATGCCGATGCGCGAAGCGCCTGAAAATCCAGGCGGCAAAGCGACGGAAAATCAGGGTTTGAATGTGACACAGGTCGCAGCGATGGAAAATCCACCCGTGGCAGAAACCATTGTTCTGGCACCTGCGGCACAGCCCCTGTCTGACGAAGATTTGCCTGCGGCAGAGCGCCTGCAAATGGCAAAGTCTGCGCCCGCGACGGCGCAAGAGGGGGAAACCGAACTTGCCGTTGATGTAAACGCCTTGGCCGATGCGATCATCGCAGGCGAAAAACCCCTAAGTGACATTCAACCCATGCCCGTTCGGGTCGAGGGCGCCAACATTGAACAGGCGCTGCGCATGGCATTGGCTGTGGATGAAACGCCAAGTGGCCTAAGCCCCCCACGCACCACCATCCGCCCGAAACTACGCCCCACTGCAACACAGGCTGCTGTTCGCGTGCCTACAGCCCCCACAATCGCAGCAGGCAGCGCCTTGGTCCAGTTTGGGGCCTATGACAGCGAAGCCGTGGCGGAACAAGAATGGACACGGATTTCAACAAAATTGGCAAGCTTCCTTGGTAATCAAACCCGCGTCATTCAAAAAGCGGAAAGCGGTGGGCGCACATTCTATCGTCTTCGTGCGGCTGGCTTTAGTGACATTGCAGAGGCACGTCGGTTTTGCTCTGCCGTTTCTGAAAAGGCCGAATGTTACCCAGTCATCGCAAAATGACATCCCAACCAGATAACTTGAACGGGGTGATTTTTGGTGTCGAAGGGCCGCGTTTAACATTTTGGGAAAAGGCATTTTTCGCAGATACGCAACCGTTTGGATTTATCCTATTCGCGCGGAACGTTGAAACGGCAGATCAATTGCGCGCCTTGTGTTCAGACTTGCGCACAGCTGTGGGATGGAACGCGCCTATCTTGATTGATCAAGAGGGCGGGCGTGTTCAACGTTTGGTTCCCCCAATGGCGACACAATTTTTGCCACCCCTTGATCACGCGGCTTCAGCAGGGGCAGAGGCGGTTGATGCATTTTTTGCACGCTACGCCATTATCGGTCATGAACTGCGCGGATACGGTATTGATGTAAATTGTGCACCGAATTTGGATATCGCGCGCGATCATACCCATCCATTTTTGCAAAATCGCTGTTATGGGCGCACGCGTGCTGATGTCTCTGCCCTTGGGCAGGCGGCCTATGATGGATTGTTGGCCTCAGGCGTTATGCCCGTGATCAAACATATGCCCGGTCATGGGATGGCCGTTGCTGACAGTCACAAGGGACTGTCGCGCGTGACAGAAAGCTATAACTATCTGATCGAAAATGACTTTGCTGTTTTTGCGGATTTTTCCGTTGCCAAAATGGGGATGAGCGCACATATCCTGTTTGACGCAATTGATCCGCTTTGGCCTGCGACGCTGTCACCGCGGATGATTGATATTATGCGTCGTGAATTGGCGTTTGACGGGCTGTTGATGACGGATGACCTGTCGATGGAGGCCCTGCCAGGCACCATTCCAACACGCGCCATGGCAGCGCAGCGTGCAGGGATTGATATTGTTTTGCACTGCAATGGAAACGCAAGTGAAATGCAATCTTTAGCGGAAGTTTTGGAACAACCTACACCCAAAACGTGCCAACGCATGGAGGCCGCGATTGGGGCACGTGATGCACTGGTGCCACAATCGCTTGACATCGACGCATTGCACGCGCAGCTTGGTGTTTAACGCAAACCAGATCCAAGAAACATGAGCGAGCATCACGATCTATTTCCGTCCAACGATGACGCGCAATCCGTATCCGACAGATTGTCGGCTGAAGCGCTGATTGTGGACGTGCATGGGTTTGAAGGACCGCTTGATCTGTTACTGACTCTATCGCGCACGCAAAAGGTTGATTTGATGCGCATTTCCATTTTGGAACTGGCACAACAATATTTGGATTTCGTTGAACGAGCCAAGGCGTTGCGCATCGAATTGGCCGCGGATTATTTGGTGATGGCGGCTTGGTTGGCCTTTTTGAAATCGCGGCTATTGTTGCCCCCTGATCCCGCGGATGAGGGGCCAAGCGGCGAAGAAATGGCCGCCCATCTTGCGTTTCAGCTTGAACGGCTTCAGGCGATGCGGGATTGCGCCGCGCGCCTCATGGCACGGGATCAAAAGGGGCGCGATTTTTTCGTGCGTGGTATTCCCGAAAGCGTCGAAACCGTGCGTACGGTGAATTATACCGCCAATTTGTTGGACTTGATGCAGGCCTATTCCCGTATTCGCACGCGCGATGAATTTCGCCCCTTTGTCATGGATCGCAACGATATTTTTACGATGGAAGAGGCGTTGGAACGCATGCGTGGTTTGATCGGTTTTGCGGTCGATTGGGTCGATATCTCAAGCTATCTGCCCGATGAATGGGGTGCATCCCCCATGCGCCGCCGCGCCGCCACCGCATCGACATTTGCAGCCTCGCTTGAATTGGCCAAGGCTGGCAAAGTAGAATTGCGCCAAAGTGAAACATTTGCCCCGCTAGAATTGCGCAGAAAGGCACAAGAGAATGAGTGAGCCCGAGGGAAACGCAAACGATACCCTGTTTGAGGCGCCCCCCATGGGCGAACAAGAGCGTATGGTTGAGGCCATTTTGTTTGCCTCGGCAGATCCTGTCAGCGTGAAAGAGTTGAACGATCGTATGCCACACGGCTGTGACGCGGCAGAGGCCCTGGTGCACCTGCAAAAACGCTATGAGGGACGCGGCGTACATGTCACGCGCGTGGGCGAAGCATGGGCCATTCGCACAGCGAGCGATTTGGGTTTCTTGATGCAAAAAGAAACGGTTGAAACCCGCAAATTATCACGTGCGGCCATCGAAACATTGGCCATCATCGCCTACCACCAACCCGTAACACGTGCTGAAATTGAGGAAATTCGCGGCGTCACTGTATCGCGCGGCACCATTGATTTGCTGATCGAAATGGACTGGATCCGATTTGGCCGCCGCCGTATGACGCCTGGACGCCCGGTGACATTTGTGGTGACACAGAATTTCCTAGATCACTTCGGCCTAGAAAGCGCACGTGATCTACCAGGATTGAAAGAGCTGCGTTCCGCTGGCCTGTTAGAAAGCCGCCCACCCCCTGTTGAGCCGATCCCAACGGAAGAGGATGAAGATCAAGCGGAGTTGTTTGAGGATTAAGCAGGAATTTTCGTTTCATTCGTCAACAGCGGGTCCGCCTGATAGTTGGGAATAGGGGCGGTTTCAGTCGAAATATTGTGGCGATTACAGATTTTTTACATATATGATCCTTGGGGCGGAATTCCTTGATAGGCGTCAAGCAGGTGTAGTTTTGTTGATCCAAACAGGTATATAAAGCGCACGGGGCTCGCCTTAAACTCAAAATCAAAGTCTGGGTTTAGGTATTAATGGTTCAAAACGGACTCAAAATGCCAATAGCGCGAAAAATGTTGTCCATTGTTGATTTCGCCCTTGGTGCGCAGGGCCCATGTTAGCATATTTGGTCCAGTTGTTGTCAAAGGCAGTGAATTCAGCGTTGGCAAATCGCCCTGCGAAATCTGATCCAGAATAGGGTCAAGCCGCTGTTTGCGCCACCAGAAGGGAATTGGAACCCGCGCCTTATGGAAATTGCGCACAAGATGTAGTGCGACAGAGTAACGTGGTATTTTCAGGACACAGTTGTTTACAGTGCCCTTTTTATAATTGATCCCAAAATAAAACTCTTTTTCGTAGTCGATAGGGCGCAGGCAATGCACATCCAAATCAACCCACATGAATTCGGTTTTCTGAAGCAGATGGACGCGCCAAATATCGGAATAAATGCCGTTAGAATAGCACATATCGGCGCTTTGAATATCGGATTGCTGATATATTTCGCCCGCATCGTGGTGTTCGACATAATCAGGTATGTTGTCGACGGGGCCTTTGGTGAACAAGTGAAATTTATATCCGTTATCCACGAAAGATTTCATGCACAGATGTTCAAAATACGATAGGTCAGAGCCTGACCAAAAACTGGCGACACCAAAATCCATTAAATATTAACCGAGTTGTATAAATAAAGTTATACAAGCTAAGGTAATTTAAATTTAGAATTTTGTCTACTTAAAGTGTTTAGACAACTTTAACCCTTGGCCCTGATAGTTTGATTTCAGCGCCGCGCCGTAAAGTTGTGTGGGCAGTTCCTGCATTTGTTCGTAAACCAAACGTCCCACAACTTGGCCGTGTTCCAAAACAAACGGTGCCTCGTGACAGCGCACCTCTAGCACACCGCGTGATCCTGTGCCGCCCGCGGCGTCATGGCCAAAGCCCGGATCAAAAAAGCCCGCATAATGCACGCGAAATTCGCCGACCATTGCCAAAAATGGTGCCATTTCTGCCGCATACATGGGGGGAATGTGAACCGCCTCTTGGCTGACAAGGATATAAAAGGCGCCGGGGTCCAATATAATCTGACCATCGCTGCTGCGAATGTCTTCCCAAAATTCGCGCGGATCGTAGTGGCCGATTTTATCTAAATCAATCACGCCTGTATGCGGTTTTGCGCGATAGCCGACCAAATCACCTGTTGATGGTTTCAGATCAACAGAAAATCCCAACCCATCGTCAATCACGGCCTCACCTGACACCAATTTTTGTGTTTCATGCAGGGTGATCAGTTCCGCATCCGACAAAATGGCATGTCCCACGCGGAATCGAATTTGATTAAGGCGCATGCCAGGTCGCACCAAAACCGAAAAGGAACGCGGGCAGATTTCTGCATAAAGCGGTCCAGTGTATCCCGCAGGAATGCGATCAAACTCTGTCCCGTCATCGGTGATGACACGGGTCAAAAGATCAAGCCGACCTGTTGAGCTTTTGGCGTTTGCGACCGCTGTAATGTTCTGGGGCAGGGCAAGCCCCTCCATCAAGGGCACAACATAAACGCACCCCTTTTCCAAAACCGCCCCTTGGGACAGGTCGATCTGATGCATTTCAAAATCTTGCAACCGATCCGCAACACGACGACCATTCCCCGCAAGGAAGGAGGCGCGCACGCGCCATGCCTTTGTTCCCAAACGTAAATCCAGACTGGCGGGTTGAATTTGTCCGTCGGCTAAAGGGGCATCAATCGTGATCTGTCCGCTGTCGATCAGTGCGGCGATGGTTTGATTTGGTAAAACACCAGTCACGTTGTGGCCTCCTTTATAAACAAAACGCCCAAGGCATAGCCTAGGGCGTTTTTGTTGGTCGGGCTAGCAGGATTCGAACCTACGACCTCCCGTCCCCCAGACGGACGCGCTACCAGACTGCGCTATAGCCCGATGCTATATCGCTGTGATAGCGGTTTTTATCCGAAGGACAAGGACAAATTTACGTTTGCGGTCGAAAACCTTATGCGCGGCGGGCGATTGCGCCCTGAACCCGCGTTAATAGGGTTTCGATCGCCGCGGGGGAAAGCGTGCCACGCTGGGCCGCGTGCACCAATTGGCCCGCGCGGGTATCGGGAAGGGGGGCTGGATCAGGATGCGCCTCTGGCTCTACCGCGGCATCTGTCCCTGTTTGTTCATCTTCGGTCCAGAAATTTTTACTTGGGCCGTCGGCGAAAAGATCAAATTGATCCTCATCCTCCGTTGCTACCAAACGCAAATTCGGGCGCGTGGTTGGTTTTTGCACGTCGTCGGCCTGTTTCGTTTCTTGCGCTGCGTCGGTGTCGATGTCTGCGGTCATGTCAACCATTTCCACGGGGGCTTCTGTGGTTGTTTCGGTTGGACCAATCTCTGCCGCTAGCCCTGCTTCCAGCGGAGGAGAGAGATCAATCACATGCTGAATACCGTTTTCTTTCAACAGTTTTTGCGCACCACGGATGGTCATGCCATCATCATGTAGCAGCTTTTTCAAACCGCCGATCAATTGCATATCACGGGGGCGATAATACCGACGCCCGCCTGCACGTTTGACTGGTTTGATTTGCGAAAATTTACTTTCCCAGAACCGCAATACATGGGTCGGCAGGTCCAGCCATTCGGCAACCTCGCTTATGGTGCGGAATGCATCTGCAGATTTTGACATCTTCGGTGGCAGCCTTTCGCGTTAGGATTTGTTACCTTCGGCGACACGCTCTTTCATCAGATGCGAGGGGCGGAACGTTAAAACACGTCTGGGCGGAATAGGGGCCTCTTGGCCCGTTTTTGGGTTGCGACCAACACGCGCATTTTTATCGCGTACGCTGAACGTCCCAAACGACGATAGTTTCACTTGTTCCCCACGAACCAACGCGTCACTCACATGATTTAAAACGCTCTCAACCAAATCCGCAGATTCGTTACGTGACAGACCAACTTCACGAAAAACAGCTTCGCTTAGGTCCATTCTTGTCAAAGTTTTTTCGGACATAGCACCCTCCGGTTTCGCTGTATGTTAGCCACTGGCGTTTTTCCAAGTCAAACGATTTGACCCAGTTCGGTCAATAAAGTGCTAATTTCTAAGGAAAAATGTGTTTTACCAGCGTAAAACAACCGCACCCCAAGCCAGACCGCCGCCAATTGCCTCGGTGACAACCACCTGTCCAGGTTGAATTTTGCGTTCACTGACCGCGACCGAGAGGGCAAGTGGAATCGATGCCGCGGATGTATTTCCATGATTCTGTACCGTTTTAACGACCCGCTCATCTGGCACGCCCATCTTTTTGGCGGTGCCTTGGATGATGCGAATATTTGCCTGATGGGGGACAACCCAATCCACCTCATCCGAGGTGATTTTGGCACGATCCATTGCGGTTTGTGCGGTGGCCGCTAATTTTTCGACGGCGTGGCGAAACACCTCTTTGCCCTGCATGCGCAGGTAGCCTGTGGTCTGCGTCGACACACCACCGTCCACGTATAAAATATCGCGGTGACGCCCGTCAGAATTTAGATCAACAGACAGGATGCCACGATCGGATTTATCGCCCGTGCCATCTTGGCCCTCTAGGATCAAAGCGCCAGCACCATCGCCAAATAGGACACAGGTTGTGCGATCCTCCCAATCCATGATGCGCGAAAATGTTTCCGCACCAATCACCATGACGCGCTTTGCCTGACCCGATACGATTTGTGCATTCGCAGTGGAAAGCGCGAAGACGAATCCTGCGCACACCGCCTGTACGTCATAGGCAAAACCACGCGTCATCCCCAGGCCATTTTGCACCATGGTTGCAGCCGATGGAAATGTCAGATCGGCTGTGGATGTGGCCACGATAATGGCATCCAAATCATTGGCCTCCATGCCCGCCACGGCCAACGCGCGATTGGCGGCGTGAATGGCCAAATCTGATGTCGTTTCGTTTTCGGCTGCGAAATGACGTTGATGGATACCTGAACGTGATACGATCCATTCATGGCTTGTATCCAAGGTGTCTTCAAATTCGGAATTGGGCACGACGCGCTCAGGTAGGTAATGTCCAATGCCACGTACAACGGCCCGTATCGTCATTCTTGTCCGCCTGTTTTTTCGCTTGGTTTTGTTTCATCCTGCGCCAATGTGGGGGTGGATGCAACCCGTGCGGCGACTTTCTTGGAAAAATCAGATTGGGCCAGTTGGAATGCCAGCTTGACCGCCGCTGAAACGCCTGTTGCATCCGCAGATCCGTGGGATTTTACAACAGTGCCATTTAGGCCCAAAAACACACCCCCGTTGACTCGTCGTGGATCAATCCGTTTTTTCAAACGCCGCATTGAGGTCAGCGCCAAAAGTGAGGCAAGCCGCGATAGGGGGGTATAGGCAAAGGCTTCGCGCAAAAGCGTGCCAATCAAATTTGCGGTGCCTTCACCCGTTTTCAACGCGATATTGCCCGTGAAACCATCGGTGACGATAACATCGCATTTTGTGCCTGGGATATCGCCCCCTTCGACAAAACCGACGAATTCAAAATTTGCATCGTCCGCAAGCGACGCGATCAGCGCATGCGCCTCTTTTAACTCTGCGCGGCCTTTGTGTTCCTCGGTGCCGACATTCAAAACCCCAACACGTGGGTATTTGATGTCCAATCCGTTGCGGGCATAGGACACGCCCATCAATGCATATTGGCACAGATCACGCGCATCTGCACGCACGTCTGCGCCCA
Organism: Rhodobacteraceae bacterium HIMB11; assembly: GCA_000472185.1. Classification (GTDB taxonomy): domain Bacteria; phylum Pseudomonadota; class Alphaproteobacteria; order Rhodobacterales; family Rhodobacteraceae; genus HIMB11. The sequence continues at coordinate 13,497 of AVDB01000010.1, forward strand.
CGTCCAACATGATATTAAAGCCTGCGGGATTTTGCGATGGCCACAACACCGCGATTGCGGGGCGATTGACACCCTCAAGTTTGCGCAGGCGGATCATGCTCATCGCCATCAGCGCGCCTGTGTTTCCGCAGGACACGCAAACCTCGGCTTCGCCTGCACGCACAGCCTCAAGCGCGGACCACATGGATGTGTTACGCCCTGTGCGCAGCACCTGACTGGGTTTGTCATCCATCGTGACCACATCCGTTGCATCGCGGATTTCAACGCGCTCCGCCAATCCTCGACGTCGATTGACTAGACGGCTCAGCTCGGCCTCGGGTCCATGTAGGATGAAATGTAGGTCAGGATTTATTTTGGCGGAACGAGAAATACCGGCGACAACCGCCGCCGGCCCCAGATCGCCACCCATTGCATCAATGCTTAGTACGGTTCTATTTTCTGAACGTTCCAAGGACATTGCTTGTACGTGGGTTAAACATGAACACGCGCAGCTTAGGCTGCGTCGTCGTCCAGATCGATTTCTTCTGTCAGCGCGACAACTTCGCGATCTGCGTAATGTCCGCATGATGCACAAACGTGGTGTGGGCGCTTTAGTTCGCCGCAGTTTGGACATTCGTTTGGATTGCCTGCAACCAATGAGTCGTGTGCACGACGGTTGTTGCGGCGTGAGCGTGATACTTTGTTCTGTTGGACAGCCATGTCTCAACCCCAATATTGAACGAGGATCAAAGTCCCCGACGTTTCGTTCCATTCTTGTATTCGTGGCGAATACATCTAATTCACCTACAAATACAACCTAAATTCGCAAGAGTGCGCGAAAATATCGTGCTTTTTTAAATGCGCAAGGGGGTGGGGCGAAATTAATCGCCTTTTTCCATCTTTTCTTTCAGGGTTGCAAGGCCCGCAAAGGGTTTCGCATCCGTATCCCGCATCGGTTTAACACCCTCTTCGGAAAATACACGCTCGCCCAGTTCAACACCCTCTGCACGCGGGTAATCGGGTAGGGCCAAAACCAGTGTTTCACGAAACACATCAACCAAATCAATTTCCGCGGGCAAAATGTCCAATGCGTCGTCGCCACTGGCCTCGGCGATTTCTTCGTCCTCGGCCACCTGTTCAAATATGGCCTCGGGGACATAGCGACGGGTGATTTTTTCATCAATGCGTGTGGTGACAGGCACGAAACTGATCACACAGTTCTGTTGAACGGTTGCCCCCAAATCCGCGGTTAATTCCCACTGATCCCGTCCCTTCACTGTCAGTTCGCCCTTAAGGCGGAGCTTTTTCAGAGAAATTAGGTCCAATTCCTCGGCAAATTGGCGAATTTGTGCCGCATCGAACGTCAATTCGAACCGTGTGGGTCGACGTTCGTTTAAATCGGCGATACGCAAAACAGGCGTGGATGTATCTGTACGGGCCATCGGACAAGCGATCCTTTCTTGCATGCGCGCTGCGCTTTCTGTAATCGGATATAGGGGAGCGCGTGATGAAACAAAAGGGGCAAACCACATGAAACCATTCCGCCAAATTATGATGGGCGTTGTGATTTTGATTATTGCGGGATGCACCACGCAGTTTCGGAACCAAGGATATATCCCGACTGAGGAAGAGATCAGCGCATTGGTCGTCGGTGTCGATACCCGCGATAGCGTGTTTGAAGCATTGGGAACCCCGACAACTTATGGCGTGTTGCAAGAGGATCAGGCGTATTACGTGCGTTCTCGTTTTGAACGCATCGGCGCGCGCGCACCCAAAGAGGTTGAACGTCAAGTTCTTGCCGTTGCCTTTGATCAGGATGGCGTTTTGACAGCCTTGGGACAATATTCTTTGACGGATGGTCAGGTTGTCGTGCTTAATACAGATGTAACCGAAAGCGGGATCGAAAGCCTGGGCATCTTTAGACGTATTGTTGCATCCATCGGTCGTCCAACAGCAGGCCAGCTGATCCGCTAGTGTCGCAGCCTTGTTACATCGGGCACATATGCCAATGTATAACAGTCCGATTATATGAGTGGGGGCAGGAATGCTTGTGTTAGAAAAGGGACGATATCGCGCCCGCATCGCTGAAACACCAGATGACGTTGCCGCGGCCCAAACCCTGCGCCACGATTGTTTTGGTTTGAACCATTCACATGGATTGGACCAAGACGCCTTTGATGATCTTTGCGAACATATGCTGGTTGAGGACGTCGGAACATCTGACCTGATCTGTTGTTATCGCATAATGCATTTAAACAGCGGCGATGACATCACCCGATCTTATTCCGCGCAGTATTATAATTTGTCAGCGCTGCAATCTTATCAGGGTAAATTGGTGGAAATGGGTCGATTTTGCATTGATCCTGCATGCAATGATCCTGATGTGCTGCGCATCGCGTGGGGGGCTATGACGCAATATGTGGATAATAATGATGTCTCGCTCTTGTTTGGCTGTGCCTCGTTTCATGGCACAGACCAAGACGCCTATCGCGACAGCTTTGCAATGCTGCGTGACAAACATCTGGCCCCAAAACGTTGGTTGCCGCGGGTGAAAGCCCCCAATGTGTTTTGCTTTTCGCAACGTCTGACAGGGGCGCCCGATATGAAACAGGCGATGCGGCGCATGCCGCCCTTGTTGAAAACCTATTTGATGATGGGTGGTTGGGTCAGTGATCATGCGGTGGTGGATGCCCAGATGAACACGCTGCATGTGTTCACAGGTGTTGAAATCGGATCAATCCCACCTGCGCGAAAACGGCTTTTGCGTGCATTGACTTGACCTTTCCATAGATGCGGACTAGCCCAAGGCTATGGCACGTTCTCCTTTACTTCAGCTTAATCAAATCTCACTGACCTTTGGCGGTGATCCTGTGTTTCACGATCTGGATTTGGTCGTGCATTCGGGCGATCGCGTCGCACTTGTTGGGCGCAATGGCACAGGCAAATCCACCCTGATGAAGGTCATGGCAGGATTGGTTGAGGCCGATCAAGGCCTGCGCGTTGTCCCACCCGGCAGCGGCGTTGGATACATGGAGCAGGACCCAACGATGGAGGGGTTTGCAACCCTTGGCGATTATGCGGCAAGCGCGCTTGAACCGGGGGAACTTTACCGCGTGGAACGCGCAGGTGAGGGGTTAAAGTTTGATCCAGATCGCGCGGTGTCCACCGCATCGGGTGGCGAACGGCGACGAGCGGCCTTGGCCAAATTGATGGCCGAAGCACCCGAATTGATGTTGCTGGACGAACCGACCAACCATTTGGATATTCAGGCGATTTCTTGGTTGGAAAACGAATTGAAATCAACCCGCGCAGCCTATGTCCTTATTTCGCACGACCGTGCGTTTTTGAATGTGCTGACGCGGGCGACCCTCTGGATCGATCGCGGACAGGTCCGCCGCAACGAAGAGGGGTTTTCCAAATTTGAAGCATGGCGGGACAAGGTGTGGGATGAAGAGGACATCCAACGCCATAAAATGGACCGCAAGATCAAATCAGAGGGGCGTTGGGCCGTCGAAGGGATCAGCGCGCGGCGCAAACGCAATCAGGGCCGCCTGCGGGCGCTAAAAGATTTGCGCGCCGAACGGGCGTCGATGATCAAACGTCAGGGCACAGCCGCGATGGAATTGGCCGCGGCCCCCAAATCGGGCCGCAAGGTGATAGAGGCCACAGGTATTTCCAAAAGCTTTGGGGGCAAAACCATCCTCAAACCGTTTTCGATAAAAATTCAACGGGGGGACCGCATCGCATTTGTTGGGCCAAACGGGGTGGGGAAAACCACCGTGTTGAACATGCTGATGGGGAAAGAGGCACCTGATACGGGCACAGTGCAACACGGCACGAACCTATTGCCCGCCCTTTTTGATCAGACGCGTGCACAACTGGATCCTGATATGACCCTATGGGAAAGTTTGGCGGGCGATCCCGAAATGCGCGTGTCGGGCAAGGCCGATCAGGTTTTGGTGCGTGGGCAACCCAAGCATGTGGTTGGGTACCTAAAAGAATTTTTGTTTGATGAGGCACAGGCGCGCGCCCCCATCCGCAGCCTAAGCGGTGGGGAAAAGGCGCGGGTTTTATTGGCGAAAATCATGGCACGCGAAAGCAATCTGTTGGTCTTGGACGAACCGACCAATGATTTGGATGTTGAAACGCTGGACCTGTTGCAAGAACTGCTTGATGACTATGACGGCACCGTCATTATGGTCAGCCACGACCGTGATTTCCTAGATCGTGTGGCAACGGCGACGGTGGCGATGGAAGGGGGCGGCCGCGCCACGGTCTATGCAGGTGGGTGGAGCGATTATCAATTGCAAAAGCCCAAAGAGGATAGTGCAAAACCAGAGGCCAAGCGCGCCCCATCAGGTGAAAAATCTGCGCCCAAACCCCAGCCGAAAAAGAAAGAGGCGGGGTTAAGTTACACCGAAAAGCACCGTTTGGAAAAACTGCCCGCGATTATAGAACGCCTAGAGGCCGAGATTGCAAAGTTAGAAGAATACATGTCCGACCCTGATTTGTTTTCCAAAGAGCCCGTGAAGTGGCAAAAGGCGACTGAGGCCTTGGTTGAACGACAATCCGCATTGGCCGAGGCCGAAGAGGAATGGTTGGTGTTGGAAGAAAAGGCCAGTGCCGAATGAATAGGCTGATCGCGCAAAGTATTTTGGACCTAGATTGATTTTCTTAGCCTAGATCATGCGGAGCGAAGACTTATCGTGTATGATCCATCCCACGCCCGTGCGGTCAAACCGTAGGTTTGCCTTCGGCAAAACAGGGCGGAGGCTTCAGTTCATTCAGCCCTTTTAATCGCCCACGGGCGTGTGCTTAAGTGTTAAGACATAGAAAAGAACTTTGCATAATGCGAAGGCCCAACACTTATGTGGCACCCGGCGGCACCGCCGGGTAGCGCATGCCTGTCCCTCGGCAGGCGCTTTCACCCTATCAACACCATGAAACCTTGGCTTTTTGTTTTGAGCATTCGCATTTTGCAACGTCACCCTTATGCGCCTACCCAGTCAGGCGCGACCCTGATCGAGCAGTGGATCCATCATTATGCAGAGGTCTTTAGAAATAGATACGAAAAGTTGTGGCAGAGTTAAACTTATATTCCTTAAAGAAGGCGACATAGAATTCTGACAAATAGCATAACTCAACTTATGAAAACGCCAGCGCGGAATGGAACCTGAATTTATTCCGTTTTTGGATCTTTCCGAAAATTCTTGGCCAGCGCCGAAATCATGAACACCGTTAGGGATATGCGCACCAGATGGTGCAATGTCACGACCGCTGGGTTGGCCGATAGGCTGAGCGCGATTAGGGACATTTCGGTAACGCCGCCTGGTGCAAATGATATCATGGATACCAGAAAGCTCATGTCCGTGACGCGGATCAGGATTAGACTGATCACAAAACTTAGCAGGATCATAAACCCAACGCTGAGTATCGAGAGGCCAATCGCGCGTCTGATGGCCGAAAGCTGCATGCCCCCAAACCGACTGCCGAGTGCTGTTCCGATGACGACCTGCGCTATGATCACAACCCATTGGGGCAGGGCAAGGGTTGCCAAACCACTTAATCCAATGGCGGCGGATGCAATCAACGGACCCATCAAATGCCCTGCAGGCAGGAATTTACCGATCCACAATCCAACAGCCCCAACGGCGGCAGCGATCAACAAATCCTCCCAAAGGGGCAGGCCGCTGTCTTTGCCAGTTAGGACCAAACCCGCGGATGATCCCACGGGTTCCCCCACCCAAAATGATACCAAAATGGGCACGGAACTTAGCGTTAGGATGATCCGCGTGAATTGCTGCATCGTCAGTAGGCGCACATCGCATCCTGCCTCTTCGCCCAAGGCGATGCTTTCCATCAAGCCACCGGGGGCAGAACAATAAAAGGCCGTTGCCCGATCATATCCGCCAAGGCGTTGAAACACAGTCATATTAAATGCCTGTGCCGCTAGAATGAACAGAACAATGGCAATCAAACTGGGCCAATAGCTGGGCAAATTGCCAACGATGTCCCATGTGACTTGTGTCCCGATCATCAAACCAATGATGGCGATAAAAATCAGGCGAAAGCGTTTGGGAAACTGATATCCCGACGGAATGGTCGTGGGGCCTACCATCACAAAAACCGCCGTCACCAACAGAGGTCCCAACATCCATGGCAGGGGCAGGGGCGTAAAACTGGCCGCACCCCAACCCGCGAACAGGCCAAGGATTAGGATCGCAGTGGTAAATATGACAGATGTAGGTAATTTCATCCCCACCCTGATGCGCCTATTTTCAGGCGGTGTCAATTCGAAGGGGGGAATCACGCCTTATGCTGAGGCCGCTATTCTTCGCGCCCATGTTTGACCAAAAATGCATGAATTTCGGAACGTGAAGGATGATCGCATTCCAGCGCGAAGACATAGGCATGTGTTGCGTAAAAACAGGCGGCATCAATATCATCACTTGCCAATGCTGCCTGATGATACAGGACGCAAAGGCGGGCGGTGTCGCCCGCTGCATGCGCGTTTATTAGATCCTGATCTGCGGGTATCATTCCGCGGCGTTGGCCATTGCGCGGCGTTCGTTCACCTTACCCGCGACCCAATCGTGGAAACAATGCGTTGGGCCATCCATTGCAGGAGAGAACCGCCCACCGTCAAAGTTTACGCCATGGCGACCGCGCTGCATGCCCTCGACCACAAAAATATCCTCTTCAAAGACAACTTTCCACTGTTCGGTATTTTTGGCCCGCAGATCTGCATCTGTTTCAGGGGTGGCGTAATAAAGGTGAATGTTTTCTTCGGTTTCCTCTGGCCCTTTGGGAACCAATACGATGGCAAAGGCATGATCGCGGTGCATCCCTAACAACACATTTGGATAGACTGAAATATATTCTGCCGCCGTATCCCATTTTGCGTGCAAATCTTCAAAATCCGCGAACTTCGCGCCATTGGCGCCTTCGAGTTGGCGATAAACCAATGTGCCCTGACCCGAATAGGCGCCGTATTCTTCGATGTTGTAATGGTCTTCAAGACGCGAATAGCTGTTCAAACCCGGGTGAACCCATGGCAGGTGATAGCTTTCGCAATAATTTTCAACGGCCAGTTTCCAGTTGGATTTCACGGACAAAACAAATTTGCTGTCGACGCCGCCGTGAAACAGGGGACGTTCAAATTCGGCCCAACGTTCCATCACGCGTTTCATGGCCACCTCAAATTCCGGGGCCTGTCCATCCACATTCACCCACACAACATCGCGCCAAATGTGGCTGCGAATTTCGGTAAGGCCCAGTGTCGAACGATCCACATCCGGATGTGTGTTTTGACCTGGTCCACCAACATGGGGGGTGGAGACAAGTTTGCCTTCGGTTGAATAGCACCAGCTGTGATAGGGGCAGCGGATGGCACCCTCGATCTTGCGGGGTTCTTCCACCAAAATCATCCCACGGTGGCGGCAAGTGTTTTGGAACACGCGCACCTGATCATTGCGATCACGCAGCAATAACAACGGCATGCCCATGAATGTAATTGGCTTGGCGTCCCCTGCCTCTGGTACATCAGCGGCAACAGCCAATCCCGCCCATTGACCAAATAGCAATGCATCACGTTCTTCTGCAAAAACAGCAGGGTCAATGTAATGCGCGTTTGGCAACCCATTTGCGGTGCTAAGGGGTTCTTTTACGCGGGATAGGTCCGTTAGATGTGCCATGGAATCCTCTGATAGTCTTGGGATTATGGATATAATAGCACATTTTGGCGCACAGGCTTATCCGCGACTGTACTTTTCTAATTCCGACATCAAAGAGGATTTATTTAAAGGGACGGTCCAGCAACAGCAACGCCTTGTGATAACTGGGCAATTCATCCACGCTGCCAGTCCGGATTTGCGCGCTGTTGCAAGCACCTGATCCGAAAACTGACCCAGATATTGATAGACCATGCGCGAGGCACGTGATGTGGTGGTGAATTCCCGCGATGTGCGCACCGCATCGCCTTTCCAATAGTTGTTTTCAAAGGAGAGTACGGGGGCCACGAAATTAATGGATCCTGTCATAAACCGCCTGCGCGACACCAACATGCCAAGCCCCGTATCCATCGCCAAAACCATGCCCCGAAATTCGCGGGCGTACTTGTCAATCGGCAGCGATTGTTTGTGCATTTCTGATATCGGTTCGCGCCCTGTGATATATGTCATTCCATCTTTGCGATAAACATGCACGATGCCTTGGATGAACGTGTCGGGATAGATAAAGCTGTGGCGCGAAAGCACATAGAATCTAGAGGGAAACAAATGTTCAGGCACATTGCCTGGGCGCATGTTTAGAAATTCATGTAATCCGTAAAATGCCTGTGCATTGGATGGGTCATTTATTAATTCAGATAACGGTTGTAATAAAATCCGCGCATCCAGTCCGAAATGTATGCATATTTTTTGCAAAATATCTGGCCGCGGAAAGCTTTCGTCCTCAATGTAGCGGTTAAATTGGGTGCGGTTCAAAGAAAGTTCGCGGCACAGTGCCGACACATTCGGCGGCGCCCCCATCAGTTCCTTTAGGTTCTGAGAGAAAACCGCGCTAATATCCGCAGGATAGCGGTCTTGACCTGCATCGTTGGGCATTGTCGTAGTCGTTCCATCGTTCATATGTTGTCATGCCGTGCGCCCAGTACCAAAACACGAAAAACAAGAAAAATGGGGCCGCAGCCATAAGCTGTAGCCTAAGAAAGTGCCGAACTTTCAATGCCCGTACAAGCGTATTGACGGGTTTTGATTTGTTTTGCAGCAGTGTTGCTACAAAGGCAGACCAATTAACAATCTTGGGTTGTTATGGGTTTGTTTTGTGATGAAAATATGTGCAATCAGTCGGGCTGCGCCGTTTCCATGCCGCGCGAAAGTGCGGCCACACCCGTGCGTGCCATTTCGGTCAAACCAAGAGGGCGCATCAAATCGGCGAATGCGTCGATTTTGTCAGGTGTGCCCGTGATTTGGAAAACAAAACTATCTAACGTGCTATCAACCACTTGGGCGCGGAAGATATCTGCCAATCGCAAGGCTTCGACACGTTTGTCACCTGATCCTGCAACCTTGATCAGCGCCAGTTCACGTTCAACTGCCGCCCCTTCGACGGTCAGGTCGTGGACCTCATGCACAGGAACAATACGGCCCAACTGCGCCTTGATCTGTTCAATCACGGCGGGTGTGCCAGTGGTGACAATGGTGATGCGGCTTAGGTGGCCTTGATGGTCCACTTCGGCAACTGTCAGGCTTTCGATGTTATAACCACGGCCTGAAAATAAACCAATGACGCGGGCCAATACGCCCGCTTCGTTATCGACGATAACCGCCAGCGTATGTGTTTCGATTTCGTCGCCAAAATTCGCACGCAGGTTATAGGCCGAATGCTTGGTCGACCCTTTTTTGATTTTCAATGCTGACATGCCCTTATTCCTTATACCAATACCGCGCCTGATGTGCCGATTGCATCCTTCGTGCTGGCTTCGCCCAACAACATTTTGTTGTGGGGTTCGCCTGATGGGATCATCGGGAAGCAGTTTTCATGCTTTTCAACCAAACAATCAAAGATCACAGGGCCATCATAGTTCAGCATTTCCATGATCGCATCGTCCAGATCGGCAGGATCACTGCACAAAATCCCTTTGGCACCAAAGGCTTCCGCCAATTTCACGAAATCAGGCAGCGCATCGGACCAGGAATGCGAGTAGCGTTCGCCGTGCAACAATTCCTGCCACTGACGCACCATTCCCAGACGTTCGTTGTTCAAAATGAATTGTTTCACGGGCAATCGATATTGGATTGCGGTGCCCATTTCCTGCATGTTCATGAGCCAAGATGCTTCGCCCGCAACATTGACGACCAAGGCATCAGGATGCGCAATTTGCACACCAATTGAAGCAGGGAACCCATATCCCATTGTGCCCAATCCGCCTGATGTCATCCATTGGTTTGGATTTTCGAAGCCCAGATATTGTGCGGCCCACATTTGGTGTTGGCCCACTTCTGTACAGATAAAGCGATCTTTGCGGTGTTTGGTCAGTTTCTCCAAACGTGCCAGCGCATGCTGTGGTTTGATTGTGCTGCCTTTTTGTTCGAACTTTAGGCATTTTACTTTTTGCCAATCTTCAATCTCGGCCCACCATTTTTGCAGACCGCTCGCGTTCACTTTGCGCCCGCGCGATTTCCAAATCTTCAGTATATCTTCCAGAACATGGGCAACATCACCGATGATCGGAATATCAACTTGGATCACCTTGTTGATTGACGAGGGGTCAATGTCTATATGTGCCTTTTTCGATTTCGGGCTAAACGCATCAATGCGGCCTGTGATACGGTCATCAAAGCGCGCGCCAATGTTGATCATCAGATCGCAATCATGCATGGCCAAGTTCGCCTCATATAGGCCGTGCATGCCCAACATGCCCAACCAATTTTTCCCAGAGGCAGGATAAGAGCCAAGGCCCATCAAAGTGGATGTGATTGGGAAACCCGTTGCATCTACCAATTCGCGCAATAACTGGCTGGCGGCAGGGCCAGAGTTGATGACGCCGCCACCTGTGTAAAACACGGGGCGCTCAGCCTTTTCCATGGCCTCGACCAATTTGGTGATCTGTTCAATATCACCTTTGACCTTGGGGGCGTAATGCGCCGTCTTGGCTTTTTGTTTTTCTTGATATGCGGCGGATGCGAATTGAACATCTTTGGGGATGTCCACCAACACAGGACCCGGGCGACCCGATGTGGCCACGTGGAAGGCCTCATGAATGGTTGAGGATAGGTTTGCGGTGTCTTTCACCAACCAGTTGTGTTTTGTACACGGACGCGTGATGCCGATTGTGTCGGCCTCTTGGAACGCGTCTGAGCCGATCATAAATGTCGGCACCTGACCGGTCAAAACAACCAATGGAATGCTGTCGAGGAGGGCATCGGTCAGGCCTGTAACCGCGTTTGTTGCGCCGGGGCCAGATGTCACCAAAACAACGCCTGGTTTGCCCGTTGAACGTGCATATCCTTCGGCCGCGTGAACGGCACCCTGTTCGTGACGCACCAGAATATGGCGAATGTCATTTTGTTGGAAAATCTCGTCATAGATCGGTAGCACCGCCCCACCAGGATACCCAAATACGGTATCGACACCCTGATCCTTCAAGGCTTGGACGATCATTTTTGCTCCGGTCATTTGGCGTGTCATTGTTATTCGCTCCGTTTTCACCAGCAGGTTCTGTTTCGCATTAAAAAAGCCCCCGATTTTGGCGGGGGCGCATGGGGTCTCCGTAATGGTGACGTTACCGACCCATGCGCCTTATAACCACGACGTTCAGCACATCAAACATCAAAGGACTCCTTATCTCTTATCGCGCACATTATGGGGGTGGATAGGGGAGGTCAACCGCGAAAATGACAGAAAATGAAAAGAAAATTGCAAAAATCTTTTCATTTATTGCGTGTGCAACTGCGAAATTGAAATTTTATCCGTGAGTGCGTGGTTTTGGCTCCAAAATATTGGGAAAGCTGCCAAGCACCGTGACGATCACGCACCGATTACGATTGTGATGCTACGAAAATGCCTGGATCACCTTTTACACGACTTTTAAGATCAGGACATACAAAAACCATACCTATACCAGAGCAACTGGATTTTGATCCGTCAGTTCTTGGAACCCAGCCAATCGTCAGATTGGCAAGGCGCTGCCCGCTCCGTCAAACCGAAAGTTTTCCTACGGCGAAACAGGCGGTGCCTTCGTTGCCACCTCGGACAGCTTGGGTTCTGCTCCAACCCGTTACATATGGGATCAAAATCTAGGCTGATCGGAATACCCATCTGATAGAAGCAATGAAATGTTGTTAGAAGTACAGGTTTTAGATTGGCTGCATCTCATCACCGCCAAAAAAGAAACCCGCCAAATCCGTGGGATCGGGCGGGTTCCAAATTTTCTGTGCTAGAAGAGGACGCTTAGGCGTTGTCCTCTGGTGTTGCAACAGGACCTTCGTCGACGTCATCAGAGGCCGCGCCGCCGATATCGTCGAACAATTCTGCAATCTCGAATTCTGCCGCTGCTTCTTCTTCAGCTGCCAATTCTTGGATTGATTTGCCTGATGCTTGTAGTTCTGCTTCTTCCATTGAGCGTGCAACGTTCATGACGATTGTTGCAGACACTTCTGGGTGAAGTTTCACAGACATTTCGTGTAGGCCAAGCTCTTTGATCGGGTTGATCAAAGACACTTGTTTACGATCAACGCTGAAACCTGCTTCTGTTGCTGTTTCGGCGGCGTCACGTGGTGTGACAGAACCGTAAAGCGCGCCTGAGTCAGAGGCAGAGCGAATCACGATGAACTGTTGGCCGTCCAACTTCGCCGCGAGATCGTCTGCTTCTTTCTTGGTTTCAAGGTTGCGTGCCTCAAGCTGCGCTTTTTGTGCTTCAAATGCTTTTACGTTTGCATCTGATGCTGTTTGCGCTTTGCCCTGTGGCAAAAGAAAGTTGCGTGCATAGCCTGGTTTTACATCAACGATGTCGCCCATTTGGCCCAATTTCGCAACGCGTTCTAGAAGGATAACTTGCATGTCTCTCTCCTTAGTTCACGGAATAGGGCAATAGCGCCAAGAAGCGTGCACGTTTGATTGCGCGCGCCAATTCACGTTGTTTCTTGGCAGAAACAGCAGTGATGCGTGATGGAACAATTTTGCCGCGCTCTGAGATATAGCGCTGAAGCAATTTTGTATCTTTGTAATCGATCTTTGGTGCATTCTCACCGGAGAATGGGCAGACCTTACGACGGCGGAAAAATGGTTTATTTGCCATTGGTTAGCATCCTTTCCTTACGCGCGGCGCTCACGGCGTTCGCCGCGGTCATCACGTTTTTGCATTTGAACGGATGGGCCCTCTTGGTGGGCGTCAACCCTGATGGTCATAACGCGCATAACGTCTTCGTGCAGACGCATCAGGCGTTCCATTTCCTGAACCGCAGCTGCAGGGCTGTCTGTGCGCATCATTGCATAGTGACCCTTGCGGTTTTTGTTGATTTTGTAGGCCATCGTTTTCACACCCCAGTATTCAGATTCAAGGACGTCGCCGCCGTTGTCTTTCAATACTGTTGAGAAGTGTTCAACCAGGCCTTCGGCTTGCGCGTTGGACAAGTCCTGACGCGAAATAAAGACATGCTCATAAAGGGGCATGTTGGCTCCAATCATGTTAGGCGGGTTTCACAAGGTGGCGTTTCTCTTCTGCGACCACCCACGAGGGACACCGCAAGACAAATTCTTTGCAGAAGATGCGTCCTTTTACAGGATTTCAGGCAGAGTTCAAGTTCTCAAAACAGTGGCATGCAATGATGACATCTAAATAATACCCGATCCTCTGCAAGACAAGTGGAGCACTGCCTGGGTAGACGCAAAAAGATGGCGGTGCAAAGTGTATAGGTTCCGATCAAAGAGCCAAAGTTTCAAAGCGTTGAAAGGGTGTAAGCGCCTGCCAGGGGGGCAGGCAGGCGCTCCTCGGCGGTGCCGTCGGGTGGAACATGATGCTCAGGTTTTCGCATTATGCGCGAGTCTATGAAAACAATTCCTAATCTTTTTTTAGATTGGTCAGATTTGCGCCGCAATCCGTTTCAAAACCTGATCACAGGTAAGGGAGCAGCGAGATGACATTGATCGACAGGACAGAACGTCAAACCTACGAGGATGTGGTAGTTCAAGGCGGAGGTTGGATCATCAAGGGCCTTTTCGGGTGGCGCTTGTGTTATCCGCTGTGGGTGTTTGGGGGCCGTTTGCCCCTGCACCTGACACTTTCACGTTGGTGATCCAACTCGCCGCTTCCACCCTTTTGCTAATTGCGGGATCAGGTGTGCTGTTTGCGCGCAAGGATTGATGCACTTAATTGCGCTGATTTGCGCCAAAGATGTAATTTGCCTTGCAGTTTTCATTAAATTTCAGTTCACTCAGCCCCAACGCAAAATAAGCTGAGGGAGCGTGCCGAGATGGCAAAGACATATTTAAGTTCTGATTTGAAATTGGAAGGGAATATTAAATCCCAAGGCGACATCGAAATTGATGGCGCGGTAAAGGGCCAAGTGGCCGCTAAATCTGTGAATGTTTTAGGTTCAGGCTCGGTCGATGGATCGGTGTCCTCTGACTCCCTTGCTGTTGAGGGGATGGTTGACGGCAGCGTGAACACCAATGATCTGTCCATTGCAGCAACGGGTCAGATTAAGGCAGATGTGGTTTATCAATCCATCGCAACTGCCAAAGGTGCCAAAGTGGAAGGCACTCTAAAAACGAAATAAGTCGACATAGATTGTCAAAAAAAGAAAGGGCCGCGGTTTTGCGGCCCTTTGTTCGTTTAGGATGCGCGGCGGCGTCTGCGGCGTCCCCCACCGTCTGCGTCACCACCCCCTGCATTGAAGTTTGGATTGGGCAGGGTCACGATGCTGCGCAATTCGGGGAAGGGATCGGTTTTATGCGGAATGGCGTTGGCCGCGACAAAGTGATCTTGGAACTTTGGTTCAATCGCGGTTTCCACTTTGGTGATTTCACCGACCACCCGTTCAATTTCGCGCCGTGATCCCACATTGCACAGGGCTATCCGTGCACCTGTTCCCGCGGCGTTGCCTGCGGAAAACACCTTATCCAACGGGACATCTGGGATCATGCCCAAAACCATGGCGTGTTTGCTGGAAATATGCGCACCAAAGGCGCCTGCCAATACCACACGATCAACGCGATCCACATTCATATCATCCATCAATAGGCGCGCACCGGCATAAAGCGCAGATTTCGCCAGCTGAATTGCGCGAATATCACCTTGGGTCACGGTGATGCGCGGTCCGCCATCGGCGGTGCCGTCATAGACCAAATAGGAATGCGTGCGCCCCTCTGGGATGCTGCGCGCGGTGCCTGTGGCTTCGGCCGAGCCGATCAGGCCGTTTTCATCCATCAATCCCGCGATGCGCAACTCTGCGACCGCCTCAATAATGCCTGACCCACAAATCCCTGTGATGCCCGATGCGGTGGTTGCCTCGGCGAACCCTTCTTCGTCGGACCAAATATCACTGCCAATAACGCGGAAACGCGGTTCCTTTGTCACAGGGTCAATTTCGATCCGTTCAATGGCACCGGGGGCTGCGCGTTGGCCCGAACTGATTTGTGCCCCTTCAAATGCGGGACCTGTGGGCGAAGAACAGGCCAAAACGCGCGATGTATTCCCCAACAGGATTTCGGCGTTTGTTCCCACATCCACGATCAATACCAAATCATCGGATTTTCCTGGTTCTTCGGACAATGCAACCGCTGCGGCATCCGCGCCAACGTGCCCTGCTATACAAGGAAGGACATAGATCTGCGCAGATTTTGCAATATTGGTCAGGTCCAGATCATAGGCCTGTAATGTCACGGAGTCTGATGTGGCCAATGCAAAAGGTGCCTGACCCAATTCTACAGGATCAATGCCCAACAGCAAATGGTGCATGACGGGGTTGCAGACAAAGACAACCTCAAAAATCAGGCTGGGATCAATCTCTGCGTCTTTTGCGATATCTTCGGCCAATGTATTGATCGCATCGCGCACGGCCCGCGTCATTTCGCGGTCTCCACCTGGGTTCATCATGGAATAGCTCACGCGGCTCATCAAATCTTCGCCAAATCGGATTTGTGGGTTCATCACACCCGCGCTTGCAACCACTTCGCCCGTGGTTAAATCGGTCAGGTGTGCGGCAACCGTGGTTGAGCCCAAATCGATGGCCAAACCATAGAGCCCACCTTCGTGTAGTCCTGACCAGATATCCAAAATACGGGCTTGATCCGTTTTGTGATCGCGGTAGACGGCCACAGATGCCTGCCAATTTCCTTTGCGCAAAAGGGGTTGCAATTTGGTCAGCACACCCAAATCACAGGTCACATTGTCAATGTCCCACTGATCCTTCAGGGCATGGGCCAGCCGTTCCAAATCGCCAGTGGGTTTATGCATGTCAGGTTCTTCAACCTCAACAAAATACAGCTTTGTTGCAGGATCCATTTCAATGGCGCGCGCGCTGGCAGCTTTGCGGACAACCTGTTTGTGCACTTGGCTTTCGGGGGGGACATCAATCACAATGTCACCTTGGACAGTTGCCTGACATCCCAATCGGCGCCCCGCCTTTAGGCCCCGTTTTTGGTCATAGCGTTCTTCAACGGCATTCCACTCTGATAGGGCATCATCCCCAACACTGACACCGTGTTTTGAAAATTCGCCATAAGACGGGGTGAATTGGCATTTGCTGCAAATCCCACGTCCACCACAGACGGAATCCAAATCCACACCCAATTGACGGGCGGCAGTTAAAACGGGGGTTCCAACAGGAAAATGTCCGCGCTTGCCAGACGGGGTAAAAACAACCAAGGGATCGTTTTGCATGTAATGTCCTATCGCTACGAATTTGTGCAAAACATAATGCAATTTGAAACGACAGAAAGCCTTCAATCGTCATAAAATGGTACAAGGGCGGCATTATCTGCCGCCCGTGACATTTTTTATTGCGTTTCCTGTAATTTAATCCGCAAACCAAGGGTGATCATCAGGATAATCGAGATGGTCCAGGGTTGCGCTCCAACAGAGGCTGCTGCGATCAGTGTCAGGCCCGAACTTGGCAGGACAACGCCACGCCGCCCAAACCCGCCAAAATGATCCCGTATTGCCCATAGACCCAAAACATAAATTGCTACCGCAGCCCCGACATAGGCATTGGCCGAGGCCAGATCAATTTTTGAATGATCGGTCAAAACATCCATATGCGCACCCAAACCCGCAGCAATCAAAATGATTCAGTCCATAGTTCTACTTTTTTTCGTGGAAGATAAATCCGAGTGTATTAAGCAGGATTTGCGCCGCAAGGATCGACGTAGACCCCGTTGGGTCGTAGTCGGGCGCAACCTCAACCAAATCGATGCCGACAACCTCGTGGCGCTGGGCCACGGCCTGCATCATTTCCAATACATCATAATAGAGAAACCCACCGTGACTGGGCGTTCCTGTTCCGGGCGCGATTGATGGGCAGAATGCATCAATATCGATGGTGATGTAGACACGCGCACCTTGGGGGATGCGATCAATAACGCCTTTTGGTCCCAATGCACGCGCTTGACGCACACTTAGGATGTCGGACCCGCGGCTGCGCGCATCCTCATATCCTTCTTTTGCGGTCGAACTTACGTTTCGAATGCCCACTTGGGTCAGGCCCTTGACATAGGATTTTTCTGCTGCACGCCGCATGGGGTTCCCGTGCCCATATCGTACGCCATGCCGTTCATCCACGAAATCCAGGTGGGCGTCGATTTGCAGGATATGAATGTCCCCCTGATCGTCAAATGCATTGATGCAGGGGATATTGATTGAATGATCGCCGCCAATCGTGACGGGCAGCGCACCACCTGCCAATGCGGCGCGCACGCCTGCCTCGATATTGGCGTGGCTTTTCATTGTGTCCGTGTGAACGATATCGGCGTCCCCCATATCAATCATGCGCACAGAGCCTGGCAGATAGATCGCATCATCCTCGTGATCATAGGCACCTGCATGGCCAAAGCTAAATAGGGTAGAGGCCTCGCGTACAGAACGTGGACCAAACCGCGCACCCGAACGCCACTGTGTGCCCGCATCGAAGGGCGCGCCCAAAATGGCGACATCTGCATCGATGGTTGACCAGTCCTCGACATAGGGGCGTTTGCCAAAGGTTGAAATGCCAACAAACGGTAAATTCAATCGACCCGATTCATATCCATGACCACTCATGCGCTCTCTCTCCCACTGACGTTTTTTGCAGTTAACCGAGAATGGGCAGAAAGGAAAAGCTCGAATGCGACAAGAATGGGCCTTTTCAAACAGGGGTAAACGTGAAATAGGGACGTGCCAAGTGTTCCCTGCCCAAAAAGGATTTTCCATGCAGATTCGCGAGGCTTTAACCTTTGATGATGTTTTACTTGTACCCGGTGCGTCCAACGTTCTGCCAAACATGGCCGATACACGCACACGCGTGACCCAATCTATTGCTTTAAACATTCCCTTGCTTAGCTCGGCCATGGATACAGTGACCGAAGCGCGCATGGCGATTACCATGGCCCAAGCAGGGGGTATGGGTGTTTTGCACCGCAACCTAACAATCGAAGAACAGGCCCAACAAGTGCGCCGTGTGAAACGATTTGAAAGTGGAATTGTATATAACCCAATCACACTGCGTGCGGATCAAACCCTGGCCGATGCGAATGCACAGCGTGAACGTTACAACGTCTCTGGATTTCCCGTCGTGGACGAGGCGGGCCGTGTTGTTGGGATCGTGACAAACCGTGACATGCGCTTTGCCACTGCGGATGACACACCTGTCCACGTGATGATGAGTTCAGAAAACCTTGCCATTTTACAAGAACCCGCAGATCGCCAAGAGGCGATCAGCCTGATGAAGGCGCGCCGTATTGAAAAATTGTTGGTGACCGATGCAGAGGGAAAGTTGTCAGGTCTGTTGACGTTAAAGGACACGGAACAATCCGTTTTGTACCCAACAGCGTGCAAGGATGACTTGGGCCGCCTGCGCGTTGCAGCGGCGTCAACCGTTGGCGATGCAGGGTTTGAACGATCCGAGGCCCTGATTGACGCAGGTGTTGATATGGTTGTGATTGACACGGCGCACGGCCACTCAGAAGGAGTGGCGCACGCGGTTGAGCGGATCAAAAAACTGTCCAACACGGTTCAGGTTGTTGCAGGTAACGTTGCCACCGCCGAGGCGACCAAGGCGCTGATTGGTGCGGGTGCGGATGCGGTTAAAGTTGGGATTGGTCCGGGATCAATTTGTACCACACGGATGGTGGCGGGTGTGGGTGTTCCACAATTAACCGCGATCAGTGATTGTGCCACAGCCGCAGGGGATGTTCCCGTTATTGCGGATGGCGGTATTAAGTTTTCTGGTGATTTCGCCAAGGCGATCGCTGCAGGTGCATCTTGTGCCATGGTTGGCTCCATGATTGCGGGGACCGATGAATCCCCAGGCGAGGTGATCCTGTATCAGGGCCGTTCGTTTAAGGCCTACCGCGGTATGGGCAGTTTGGGTGCGATGGCGCGTGGATCGGCGGATCGCTATTTCCAAAAGGATGCCGCCAGCGATAAATTGGTTCCAGAAGGGATCGAAGGTCAGGTGCCCTATAAAGGCTCTGCAGGGGCCGTTATTCACCAAATGGTGGGCGGTTTGCGTGCGGCGATGGGATATACGGGCTGTGCAACTGTGGACGAAATGCGCAAAAATTGCCATTTCGTGAAAATCACAGGCGCAGGTTTGAAAGAAAGCCACGTGCATGACGTTCAAATCACCCGCGAAAGCCCCAATTATCGGATCATGTAATGACCCCTGCCGCGCGTGTTTCTGCCGCCATTGAAATTCTGGATGCGGTGCTGGACGGGGTGCGCGCGGAAACGGCGCTAACGCGCTGGGGACGGGCCAATCGCTATGCGGGATCAAAAGATCGCGCGGCAATCCGTGATCACGTTTTTGTTGCACTGCGCCAGCGCGACAGCGCGCTGGGCCATGCAGGGGGCGCACGGACGGGACGATCCCTGATGCGGGGTATCCTTCATAGTCAGGGTGTTGATTTGGACACAATCTTTAGTGATGTGCGATTTGCGCCTGTTCCACTAGGTTCCGATGAGCGTTGTTTTGAAACACCAACATCTGATTGGGTAAATTGTGATATTCCCGAATGGGTGTGGCCGCATTGGTGTGAAAGCCTTGGGGATCAGGCCACTGCGATTGCCCAAGTGTTACGGCAGCGTGCACCTGTATTTTTGCGGGTCAATTTGTTGAAAGCGACGGTTGATCAGGCATGCGCCTCCCTATCAGACGCAGGATACGATGTATCAGCACATCCTGATGTGCCTACAGCCCTGTGCGTTACGGGGCGCACGGCGGGGTTGCAAACGACCGAAGCCTATGTGGAGGGTTTGATCGAATTGCAGGACGCGCATTCACAGGCCTCTGTCACGCTGCTTGATCCCAAACAAAATGGTCCGATCCTTGATTATTGTGCTGGGGGTGGTGGAAAATCACTTGCGCTTGCAGCCTGGCTGGGGGGAGCTGTTCACGCACATGATGTAAATCCCCGCCGTATGGTGGATTTACCTGCCCGCGCAAAACGGGCAAATGCACAAATTTCCACACGGACGAAAGATCAGTTTGAACCAGACTATGGTGTTGTATTCTGCGATGCGCCCTGTTGCGGGTCAGGCAGTTGGCGGCGCGACCCAGAAGGAAAGTGGGCCCTGACCCAAGATCAATTGGACGCACTGATTTCAACGCAGCGTGAGATCTTATCCGATGCCGAAAAGTTGGTTGCGCCAGATGGCCGGTTGGTTTACGCAACTTGCAGCGTGTTGTCCTGTGAAAATCAGGACCAAATTGATTGGTTCACGTCCCAAAACCCCACATGGCGGGTTGAAACACAAAAACAATGGTTTCCATCCGCTTCGGGTGACGGATTTTTTGCATCAGTCTTGACACAACTATAAATTGTGCTCATTCTGTACTCAGTCGCATTTTGGACCGAATTTAATCTAATCCTGCCCATTTTTGATGGACAATGCGCGGAAATTGCGCCCGTGTTTGAAGAACCCAAAATTCAACCGCGCACCTATGGGGATGGTGTCATATTGCTGGTCGAAGATGAGGCCCCTGTGCGGACATTTGCATCGCGTGCCCCACAGTTGCGCGGATATAAAGTGATCGAGGCGGCCTCGGCAGAAGAGGCATTAGATCAATTAAGCGATCCAAATTTGAAAATTGATGTCTTTGTCACCGATATCGTAATGCCCGGTCGGGACGGCCCCAGTTGGGTGAAAGAGGCCCTTGAACAACGTCCCAAAACCCGCGTTGTTTTTGTGTCGGGATACGCGGAAGATGTTCCTGAAACCCAACAAGCGGCCATTCCGAATTCCGTCTTTTTGCCCAAACCGTTGTCACTCGATGATCTCACGGAAACTGTGCAGCAACAATTTCATTAACGGTGTGCCGACCGCCACAGCGTAAATTGATCCGCAGCGTATGATTGGAACGCGTCATAGTTTACGTCAGAGACGGGTATATCAACTTTGGGTAATGCATTTTTATGGGGCAGCTGAATCTGCTGTCCCAGACGATTTTCCAAAAAAGGTAACAGCCTGATCCAACTGTTCATATTGGAATAAATGATCAAGCGGCTGATCATCTGGGCGTGGTTTGAAACAACGGGCCTGATTCCCAACACGCGCAAAATGTGGACGATCCTCTCACATATAGGCCATTAAAAACGCATCAAACGATATTCCGTGCGTTGAATTTTGGTGTCCTTTTAATTGGTAACGTTGACGATAACGATACCAACTGCCCATCCAATCCAGCGGGTGGCGAACGATTCCAAGGGTTTCAAATGGTCCATCCGACAAATTCTCTAACATTTTGCGAATTTGCCGCTGATATTTTCCCAAATTAATGTGTTTCACCCCGTGCGGATCACGAAATATGATGGATGCATGGGGTTCCAACGCGGCCTGCAAACTCGTTGTTCCGGTCTTGGGTGCAGATAGGATAAAAATTTTTCCTTAATATAAACAATTATATAATTCCCTTTCCGCAGCTGAATGCAAACTTAAACAAAGTTTTAACGAAATCAACTGAAACTCATTTTATTAGAATTTTCTTGAAATGTTCTCTTTTTGCGTCCATAAAGAGAACAAGACCAGAACAAAATGCGCGATTGCCCTGTGCACATTGCTATGAAATAAGAAAGGCAAAGCAACATTATGGCAGATCTTCTTTCGATGACAGACAAGAAAAACGCAGACAAACAAAAGGCGCTGGAAAGCGCGCTTTCGCAAATTGAACGCCAGTTCGGCAAAGGTTCCATCATGAAGTTGGGATCGGAAAACGCGATCCAAGAGATTGAAGCAACCTCAACAGGGTCGCTTGGTTTGGATATCGCGCTTGGGATCGGTGGATTGCCAAAAGGGCGGATTGTAGAAATCTATGGCCCTGAAAGTTCAGGTAAAACCACATTGACCCTGCATTGCATTGCGGAAGAGCAGAAAAAAGGCGGGGTGTGCGCCTTTGTGGATGCGGAACACGCATTGGATCCGCAGTACGCCAAAAAACTGGGCGTAAATCTGGATGAATTGTTGATTTCGCAGCCTGATACAGGCGAACAAGCCTTGGAAATCACCGATACATTGGTGCGCTCTGGTGCGGTGAATATGGTTGTGGTCGACTCGGTTGCGGCGCTGACCCCGAAATCCGAACTTGAGGGTGATATGGGCGATAGCAACGTTGGCGTTCAGGCCCGTTTGATGAGCCAAGCGATGCGCAAACTAACGGGATCCATCAGTCGGTCAAATTGCATGGTGATTTTCATCAACCAAATCCGGATGAAAATTGGCGTTATGTTTGGTAGCCCAGAAACCACAACAGGGGGGAACGCGCTTAAATTCTACTCCTCGGTCCGTTTGGATATTCGTCGCATCGGTGCCATCAAGGATCGCGATGAAGTTGTCGGCAATGCAACTCGTGTGAAAGTGGTGAAAAACAAAGTTGCACCACCCTTTAAGCAGGTTGAATTTGACATCATGTATGGCGAAGGCATTTCCAAAACGGGTGAATTGCTTGATCTTGGTGTGAAAGCGGGTGTCGTTGATAAATCGGGTGCATGGTACAGTTATGGCGATGAACGTATTGGGCAGGGCCGTGAAAACGCAAAAACCTTCCTCAAGGAAAACCCAAGCATCGCCCATGATATCGAGGATAAAATTCGCGCCTCGCATGGTTTGGATTTCGACGCCGAAATGGGCGGGGTTGAGGATATCCTAGAAGCATAAAGACCCTGAAATTTAGGCAAGAACGCGGTCATTTTGGCCGCGTTTTTTTGTTGCGACACGCTGCGTTATGGACATCGCTCAACGGACAGGTTAGACCCCTTTCAACCAGTTGATGAAGCGAGAAAGCAATGCCAACGTTAAACGAAATTCGGTCAACCTTTTTAAATTATTTTGCCAAACAAGGGCATGAAATTGTCCCATCAAGCCCCTTGGTGCCGCGCAACGATCCAACATTGATGTTTGCCAATTCGGGCATGGTTCAATTTAAGAACCTATTCACGGGCGTTGAAGCGCGCGATTACAAACGCGCGACCACTGCGCAAAAATGTGTGCGTGCGGGTGGTAAACATAACGATTTGGACAACGTTGGTTATACGGCACGCCACCATACATTTTTCGAAATGCTGGGGAATTTCAGCTTTGGTGATTATTTCAAATCCGAGGCGATCCCATTTGCATGGGAATTGGTGACCAAGGAACTGGATATACCCAATGATAAACTGTTGGTTACGGTCTATCATACCGATGATGAGGCCGCGGATATGTGGAAAAAGGTTGCGGGCCTCTCTGATGATCGCATCATCCGTATCGCAACGAATGACAATTTCTGGATGATGGGTCCAACGGGGCCCTGTGGCCCATGTACCGAAATCTTTTATGATCACGGCGAAAGCTTCTGGGGTGGCCCTCCCGGTTCCCCCGACGAG
This sequence comes from Rhodobacteraceae bacterium HIMB11, assembly GCA_000472185.1. GTDB lineage: Bacteria > Pseudomonadota > Alphaproteobacteria > Rhodobacterales > Rhodobacteraceae > HIMB11. The sequence goes on from AVDB01000010.1 coordinate 37,032, forward strand.
GACGGTGATCGCTTTATCGAGATTTGGAACCTTGTTTTCATGCAGTATGAGCAATTTGAAGACGGGTCAAAAACGGATTTGCCAAACCAATCCATTGATACAGGGATGGGGATCGAACGTGTTGCGGCACTGCTGCAAGGTACCAATGACAATTATTCAACCGATTTGATCCGATCCCTGATCGAGGCGTCTGCCCACGCAACCAGCTCTGATCCCGATGGGCCGGGCAAAACACATCACCGTGTGATTGCGGACCACCTGCGCTCAACCTCATTTTTGATTGCGGATGGGGTTATGCCGTCAAATGATGGACGTGGCTATGTATTGCGCCGCATCATGCGCCGCGCGATGCGCCATGCGCATTTGTTGGGATCCCAAGATCCCGTAATGCACCGTTTGGTGCCTGCACTGGTGCAACAAATGGGTGCGGCCTATCCTGAATTGTCACAGGCGCAGGCCCTGATCGAAGAAACCTTGTTGCAAGAAGAAACACGTTTTAAACAAACGCTGGATCGTGGTTTGAAACTGCTGGATGACGAAGTTGCGGGGCTGGGCGAAGGCGCTGCACTACCTGGCGCGGCGGCGTTCAAACTTTATGACACCTATGGCTTCCCACTTGATTTGACGCAGGATGCCTTGCGTGAAAAGGGGCTGAGTGTTGACACTGACGGCTTTGATGCGGCGATGGCCGAACAAAAGGCCAAAGCGCGCGCCGCATGGTCAGGTTCGGGGGAGGCGGCGGATGCCTCAATCTGGTTTGACATTGCCGATCAACACGGCACGACCGATTTCCTTGGGTATGACACTGAAACGGCCGAAGGTCAGATCATGACCATGCTTAAGGGCAGCGACACTTTGGACAAGGCCGAAACAGGCGCAGAAATCCAAGTGGTTCTAAACCAATCCCCGTTTTATGCAGAAAGCGGTGGTCAGGTTGGCGACACGGGTGAAATTCGCACTGAAACGGGCGCGGCCACCGTCACAGATACGAAAAAAGTTGCAGGTGTGTTCATCCATATCGCAACCGTGAACGAAGGCAACATCGAAACGGGTCAGGGCGCACAATTGAATGTCGATCACACCCGTCGCAGCGCCATTCGTGCAAACCACTCGGCAACGCACCTGTTGCACGAAGCCTTGCGTCGTGCCTTGGGGGATCATGTGGCACAACGCGGATCGCTGAATGCGGCGGATCGTTTACGCTTTGACTTTAGCCATTCCAAAGCGATGAGCGCGGATGAACTGCGTCAGGTTGAGGCAGAGGTGAACGAATTTATCCGCCAAAACACACGCGTTGAAACACGTATCATGACCCCAGATGATGCACGTGCATTGGGTGCGCAGGCCCTGTTTGGCGAAAAATATGGCGATGAGGTTCGCGTGGTGTCCATGGGCGAATTGTCCGGATCGGGCAAGGGCAATGATGGCAACACCTATTCATTGGAACTCTGTGGGGGTACCCATGTGCGCCAAACAGGCGATATTGGTGCTTTTGTCGCCCTTGGCGACAGCGCAAGCTCCTCAGGTGTGCGCCGGTTTGAGGCCCTGACAGGGCAGGCCGCATTGGATCATATGACCCAGCAGTCCGAACAGTTGGTCGCCATTGCATCTGAAATGAAGGCCCCCGTTGCCGAAGTTGGATCACGTGTCAAAGCTTTGTTGGATGAACGCAAATCACTGGCGAATGAGGTTGCACAGCTGCGCCGTGAATTGGCCATGTCAGGCGGCGCATCTCAGGGGCAGGGCCCAGCGGCCAAGGATATCAACGGTGTGTCCTTTATCGCGCAGGTTCTGGCCGGTGTGTCGGGCAAGGATTTGCCCGCCCTGATCGATGAACACAAAAACCGTGTCGAAAGCGGCGCGATCTTGTTGATTGCGGATACAGGTAGCAAGGTAGCCGTGGCCGCCGGGGTCACAAATGACCTGACCGATCGCGTCAGTGCGGTTGATTTGGTCAAGGCCGCTGTTGTTGAATTGGGCGGTAAAGGGGGCGGCGGACGTCCCGATATGGCCCAAGGTGGCGGCAGCGATGCATCCAAAGCAGATGCCGCAATCGCCGCGGCAGAGGCGCAAATCACCTAAGATTTTGGTGGCAGGCTCTGCGCATGGAGCAGGGCCATCCCCATACAAAGTGCACGGCGATTATCATCGACAAAGGCTTCATCCGTCACATCGATCAGGCCGCCCATTTTGCGGCCTGTAAACATCATGTCACCCGCGCCCTCAATGGCTTTGGCCTCGGCCTCTTGGTCTTTGCCGACGCGAAACATTGCGCCATCTTTGTGAATGCCACACACCATGTGACCTGCATACATAAAGGCAAGTCCGCCAAACAATTTCTTTACCGAAATCCCAATTACATCACATAGATCATCGCGCATGATTTGTGCCAAACCTTTGTCATAGGCCATTTGGGCGCTCCCTACCCATCCGGCGGCAAAACACCCAATCCGCGCAGGTACACACCAATCCCTGTTTCCAATAAATCTTCAGGAGCAAACGGGCTTTGCGCGCCTGCGGAATTGCGTGCAAATAGTTCAACAACACCGTGCGACATGGCCCAAATATGGGCGCTGAACATGGATGCGGGGGGGCGGCGATCCTCTGGCATGTTGTGGCACAACTCATGGGCTGCGCGGTCCATAACGCTGCGCGCGCGTTGTGATGCTTGGGACAATTCCGTTGTGCGATTAACGGAAATACCGCTTTCGAACATGGCAATGTAATGCCCGGGATGCACCCGTGCAAAGGCCAAATAGGCCCGTCCAGTCGCCTCAAACGCGGCCAATGCAGAGGGCTGACCGTCGCGGTAGGCATGTTCCATCAGATCGGCGAACATATGATACCCCTGTAACGCGGCTTCGGCGATCAAATCTTCGCGTCCATCGAAATGGCGATAAACGGCGGCAGGGGTGACGCCCGCGCGTTTTGCAGCCTCGGACAGGGTAAAGCCCGTTGGACCTTTTTCACGGATCAACACAAGGGCCGCTTCTATCAGCGCCTCTTTCAAGTTTCCATGATGATACCCGCGTTTAGGCATTCCACAAATCCACCGTGCCACATATCAATTCGTCAATCATACCAATCGAAGTATCATTTCGTCCCGAATAGTCAAACTGTGATAATATGGTTTGCATCACGGCCAATCGGGCGCGGCGTTTGTCGTCCGAGCGCACAACATGCCATGGGCTGTGATCAAAATTTGTTTTGCTCAATGTTTCATCAATTGCTCCGGAATAGGCATCCCAGCGATTTAAACCCTCAACATCAATCCATGAAAGTTTCCAATATTTTAGCGGATTGCGTTCACGTTCCATAAACCGTGACAATTGTTCGGCGCGTCCAACATTTAGCCAGAACTTGATCAGGTGCACGCCCTCTTGTTCCAGCATGTTTTCAAAGGGCCCCACTTGATCAAAAAATTTGTGACGTTGTGCGTCTGTGCAACAATCAAACACCTTTTCAACAACACCGCGATTGTACCAACTGCGATCAAACAGCGTCATGGTCCCCGCGGTTGGCAAATGGTTGATATAACGTTGGATATACCATTGACCTTATTCTTCTTCACTCGGTTTGGATAGGGCAACCACCTTGGCCACACGGGGGTTCAGATTTTCGCGTCGGCGTTTGATTGCGCCCCCTTTTCCTGCGGCGTCACGGCCTTCAAAAATGATTGCCACACGTTGGTTGGTCTCTTTCACCCAGCTTTGGAATTTTGACAATTCGATTTGCAGGGCATCATAATGGGTTTGGTAAGGTTTCTTTTTTCAACCGATTTCGGTGCGGAAATGCGGGGTCCAGCATGACACCTGTGGGTGCGCCTTTGATGGCCTTTCACACATGTTCTGGCGCATTGGTTTTAAAATACGCGCTAATTTCACTGTCAAATGGAGATTTCATGACCGTTCCTCTTTTGGTGAATATCGCGATTTAGTTTTTCTGTTTCAATGTGATGCGTGATTGAAGCCGCTGAACTGCGTCTAAAATGTCAGCCTGTTTGAAATGATGGGGCATGTGGCCTTGCTCCGGCCAAATGGTGACATTCACATCCGTCAGGCGATTTTTAAGCCCTTCGGCATGGATTTTGGGGGATACCGTGGTGTCCAATGCCCCGTGCAGAATTTCGATGGGCACGGTGACGCGATCATATTGTGCCTCAAGCGCGCGGATTTGTTCATGAATTTGATTGCGCTGTCGGGCATTGGTTTGGATTGTTTTGGGGCGCAGCACCAAATCAACGCCCATCCCCTCCCGATAACTCGCAGGTGGGGGATCGGGAGTGAATACGTCATCCAGTCCGTTTTGAATGGCACCTTCGTAATGAAAGGCCCCGATGAAATGATTTACAAATGGCCCAATGATCGGGTGTTTGTTCATTTTGTAATAGGTGCTGGTCGGCGTATCGAAGGGCATGACAACAGGCGATATTAATGCCAATGCGGATAGATCATCAGACGCCTGAGTGGCCCAGGCCATTGAAATAATTCCACCCAATGAATGCCCCAAAACAATGGGTTTGTCTGCACCCAATTGTTTTGCCGCATCCCGCAGGATCATCGCCTGATCAATGAATTTGTCCCCATCCGCGGACAGTCTATCACTATATCCCAATCCAGGGCGATCAAAGATAATCAAACGGAAATGCGGGGCAAGCGTATCCTCAAGCGCAAGGATCAAATCACGCATATTCCCGCTTGATCCATGGATCATCACCAAATCGGGCCCTGATCCTGTCACATAGGCCTGAACGTTTTTTCCATTGACCGTAACCGCTTGGCCAATTGGGGGATAGCGTGCCTCGATCCGCGCCTCGCGTATCTTGGCAATCACATAGGTGCCCAACAAACTAAGGGCGAGGATAAGGATAAAGAGTTTAAGCGCCAATTTCATTCAAATCATAGGGTGTGGTTTGGTAAATCTGATTGACCCAGTTTCCATAAAGCAAATGCGCATGCGAACGCCATCTGTTCAATGGAGCTTGGCTGGGGTCATCATCGGGGTAATAATTTTGCGGCACATTGATCGGTGTTCCGTCTGAAACATCCCGATCATATTCCTGTTTCAATGTGTCGCTGTCGTATTCAAAGTGATTAAAGATATAGAGCGCGCGGTGTTTCGCATCCTCGATCAAACAGGGACCCACCTCGGCACTGCCCAGCAGGGTGTTTAGATCTGCGTTTGCATCAACGTCACTTTGTTCGATTTCGGTCCAGCGGCTAACGGGGATGACAAAATTGTCCGAAAACCCGCGCAAGTAGGGCGAAGCAGGCACCAAATTGTCATGACGAAAACATCCGAACGCCTTGGCATCCAGCATACGTTTATTGATGCCATGCAGATGATAGATCATCGCCATACCGCCCCAGCATACGCCAAAGGTGGAATGCACGTGGGTTTGTGTCCAATCCATGATTTGGCGCAATTCGTCCCAATAGGTCACCTCCTCAAACGGCAGGTGTTCGATGGGGGCACCCGTAATGATCAAACCGTCAAATTTGTCACCACTTTCCGCAACCTCGTTAAAGGGGCGGTAAAAGCTTGTCATATGCTCGGCAGCGGTGGTTTTAGATTGGTGATCGCTCATCCGGATAAGCGTCAATTCAATTTGCAACGGCGTCGCCCCAATCAGGCGGGAAAATTGGATCTCCGTCTGAATTTTGCGCGGCATTAGGTTCAGCAACGCAATGCGCAGCGGGCGAATATCCTGACGCGATGCCTGATTTTCCGACATAACCATCACGCCCTCATGCGTCAGCACGTCATAGGCAGGCAGGTTTTCTGGAATCTTAATGGGCATCGATATTTTTCCTAAGTTTCAATTAGAGGTAGAGCGGTTATGTGTTACGCTCAAGGGCATTTGCGATCATCACATCAAATTGATCTGGCGTTTTCACAGCGGCAACCTCATCGGCGGTGACCTTAACACCCCAGTTTGCCATGCCACTGTAGAGCGGTTGGCGGTGTGCCATGGCCTGTGCGTATGTCCAGCGCACGAAATTATCGGGGTCAACATCATCCGCGGCGACCCCGTTTTGCGCAAGGTAAGCCGCCCATTTGGCATCAAGGAAGGATGCCTGATAGCACATCGGTTTTGGCGCCCGATCAAAGCGTTTGATCAATTCATCTGTATGCGCATCCGACCCTTCGATCCAAACCATCAGTGCAGATTGTGACAGGCACGACAGAACGGGATCATTGGGATCTGCAGGGTCCACAACCTCGCAAATTGATCCACCGCTGTCACAGACGAAATGATCATAGCCATAGATGTGACGTGCCCGTTCGATGAAATAGGGGGTATCTAGAAGGGCTTCGACCTCGGCGCGGTGATGTTGTGCCTGACGTCTGCGATATTCTTCGATGGATAGGCCCCCTTTATCCGCGCGACCGGGTTTTCCCAGATAGGTGGACAGCGGTGCTAGGTTATCAAAGGTGATGTTTGATTTGATTTTGATGCTATCGCTCATCAATAGGTCGCGCAGAAACGGGTTGCCCATCGCCTCGCGTTTGAAACTATCTTCGATGAATTCGCCCATATAGCGGGTGCCAATGCGGTAATCGATGGAATAGTGAAACCAATCCCCCGAGGCACGCAGCATATTTGAAACATGGGTTTTCCCCAATCCTGACATGCCAAACAAAACGACACGCTTTTGCACGGCGTTTTGCCAATCCAGTGCGCTGTTGTAAATCATGACTGACCTCGGGTTTCATGAAGGATGTTGCTATAATTGCCGACAAAGATCAAAACCGCACCGGCCAAAACCATAATGTCGAGCGCCTCACCATAAGCCAACATTCCAATGACTGCAATCACCGGCAGGCGGGCAAAATCCACAGGGATGACAACCGTGGCAGGCGCTAAGGCAAGGGCAGAGGTGATGCAAAAATGCGCAAGCAATCCGCATAGAGCAATCACCATAACATAGGGCAGGGCGGTTATTGATGGAACGGCAATATCGCCATCATACCCCGCACAAATCACCCCGAACACCGCCTGCATCACGGTTAGGTAAAATAATACGCATGTCACGGTTTCTGTGCGGGTTAGTTTTTTGGTCATCAATGTGGTCCATGCAAATGCCACGGCCGATAAGGCGGCCGTTGTTACACCAAAGCTGATCCCAAATTCCCATGGGCGGGTGATGATCAAAATTCCCGCAAACCCCATTACCGCGGCCAGAACGCGCATGCGCGTCAATCGTTCGCCCAAAACCATCGGCGACAGCAGTAACACCCACAGCGGGTTCGTAAACTCCAATGCAAAAAGCTGCGTCAGGGGGATCACCGTTACAGCATAAAACCACAGGTTCTGACCCGTAAAATGTGCCAAATTACGCGTGAAATGGGTGCCCATGTGCCGCCGTGTGATTTGCCCCAATGTTCCAAAATACCACCCCAGCGCCAAAACAACCGCGATCCCAACAAAACTGCGGTACATCATGATTTCAAATGTATCGAGTTCAAAGCTGACTTCACGCCCTGCAACGGCCATCGCAGAAAAAGAGCCAATTGCGCCCGTCATATAGGCCACGGCCTTGGGTATATTTTGTGTGCTCATGAAATCTCCTGCCTGTAGGATCAGAAAGGAAGTTTCCGCGCAAGAAAGTCAAGTGAATTCAATCAAGACGTTCCGTGATCGGTGTGTATCCACAGAGAGAGATTTCATGTTGTCAATCCAGCGGGTAATCGCGGGATATTTCTGCAATTCAAATCCACCCTGATCCGCAACGTGAGTATAGGCGAACAAGGCGATGTCCGCGATGCTGGGATCATTTCCGCCGAAAAATCCGTGTTTTGCCAGGTTGTGTTCCATCACGTTCAGCGCATGCGCCCCATGAACATGGCATTCTTTATATTCCGCAAAGCGTTCGGCGGACATTTTTTGATAATACTGAATGAACCGCGACACCGCGATAAAGGGTTCGTGACTGTATTGTTTGAAAAACAACCATTCATATGTTTTGGCGCGTTTGATCCCCGATGGAGGAACCCAAGGGGTGCCTTCGGCCAAAAAGCCCAAAATCGCATTTGATTCAGCCAATGTATTGCCATCGTGCAGGGTTACGAATGGAATTTTTCCATTGGGGTTCAATTTTCTGAAAAAGGCTTTGTGCGTATCTCCTGCCAAAACATCAATATCCATCCAATCGTGGTCGATTTTCAAAATAGAGCAGAATAACTCAATCTTATAACAATTTCCCGATGAACGATCTCCAAAGACCTGCATACCAATTCCCTTAACCAAAATTATCCGACCAATTTGAACCTTTAAAATCAATCCAAATTATGTGTTTACTGTGGCGGGGCATGGCCCGCAGATACAGAGTAAAGGACATGGTTCGTGGAAATTTTATTTGAGCAAGCCACCCCAATTCCCCATCACGCGCTGGCGGCTTTTGCCGCGGTAATCCTTGGGGCCGTACAATTATGGATGCGAAAAGGGGGGCGTGTTCACCGAACTATAGGGTATATTTGGGTTGCCCTGATGGCCATTGTTGCGCTAAGTTCGTTTCTCATCCACGAACTGCGCCTGGTTGGCGCGTTCAGCCCCATTCATTTGCTGAGCATTTTCACGCTTTGGTCCCTCTATATGGCGATCCGCGCGGCGAAAGATCGGCGCATAAATGCGCACCGTCGGTGGATGCAAAATCTTTATGTGATGTCCTTGTTGATCACAGGAGCATTCACGTTCCTGCCGGGGCGCACAATGCACATGGTTCTGTTCGGCGGATGATTATTCACGCCAAATGGGGACCATCGCGCTCCACACTCCATCGTGCAGAAATCGATGATAAAGGGCGGCGGCAATATGCAAGCCGATCAACCAATAACTGGCCGTAACAGATGTTTCGTGAATAAAGACTGCAAGACTGATCAACACCCCCTCTGGCCCAAAGAGGGTATAGAGCGCGCCGATGATTAAGCCAGAGGCCGCAATCAACCCCATCGACACATACATCCCGTAATGCACAACCTTGGCCCCAAGCTTTTGCAAGGCATGTGTGTTTTCAGACAGGGCCGAGGATTGCGTGCGCGTCATATAGAAAAACCGCGCCCCAAGCAGGATCAGAAAGAGTGCCGCAAAAATCACCTCAAACCGCAAAAGGGCGCCATCGGCCAATTGACTGATGTTATCCACCTGTTTGTAAATCCCATAGGCAAAGATCACCACAAAACCCCAATGAAAGAGTTTTCCCAAAACGCTATAACGCGCCACTGGCGCAGGTGTTCCTGATTGCTGCATGCTATACCCCCTAGATTTGCCGACACATCACAACGCTAATCTAAGAAATGATGCGTCAGAATATAACCCCAGGCATTGACATGGGCCGCGGCTCTGCGCCTTTGGTGCAACAAATTCAGGAAGTGCATGTGAAAAAGATTGGCATTTTGGGCGGGATGTCCGCCGCCTCAACGCAGATATATTACCAAACACTCTGTTCGCTCACACAGTCGGAATTGGGCGGCTTGCATTCCCCCAATCTTTTGATCCGTTCTGTGGATTTTGCGCCGCTTGCCCTGCATATGAATGACGGAAACTGGTCGGCCATAGGCGATACGTTGCATGCCGAGGCGAAATTGCTGGCCGCAGGTGGAGCCGAGCTAATCGTTTTGGCAACAAACGCGATGCACAAACTTAAGGATCAAATCATGCAGGGCATTGATTTGCCCTTCATCCATATCGCCGAAGCTACAGCCACCGCGGTTTTGGCTGGTGGCTCAAAGCGCCCCGCCTTTTACGCAACAAAATTCACGATGCAAGAGGCGATTTATCTGGATATTTTGCGCGACAATGGCCTTGATCCAATTGTGCCGAATACAACGGAACAGGATGTGATTAACGACATTATTTTTGACGAGTTGTGCAAAAATATCGCTACCCCCGAAAGTGAAGCAGTTTATTTGGGCATTTTGAATCGCTTAAAGGCCCAGGGTGCCGATAGCGTGATTTTGGGCTGCACCGAGATCTGCCTTCTGCTTAACGCCCAAAACACGGGGGTTCCCGTATATGACACAACCCAAATCCACTGTCAGGCCGCACTCAGGGCCGCATTGGATTAGCGCTCAATTTACTCCCACTCAATAGTTCTAATCTGTTAAGCAATTGATAATAATTATTTTATTTTTCTATTTGTAAGTACTTTGTAAGTATTACGAACATGGGATATTCAAAATGTGACACTGAATTCAACATGTGATTAGGCATTCAAGTATCCAATTAGCAATGAGATGAAAGCACCAACATGTACAACCATTATTGCTCTATCTTTCCACATAAAACCAACGGCAAACCATAAAAATATCCCAACGAAAAACATGTAAATATTATAAGGGATTAAATTCAATCCAGTCATACCATATCCAATAAGTTGGATTACTGTTGCTAACCATTTAACAACATCAACGAACTTGAATTTAGCCATCATTTTATATGTGCCCTTTACTCTTCAACTCAGCGTTAAACTATGAAACGCAATAGTTCCACCACTTTGTATGAAAGTTTGTAAGTCAGTATTTTTTCTCTATAAAAAACAATGACTTAATTTTTGGCGACAATCCACTTAAGAAAATATTATGTAATAATATCAATTATTTAACGCAATATTCTCATTCCCACTCAATCGTGCCAGGAGGTTTTGATGTGATGTCATAGGTGACGCGGTTGATGCCTTTGACCTCGTTAATAATACGGGTCGCGGTTTCGCCAAGAAATTCGTGGCTAAACGGATAATAATCCGCGGTCATTCCGTCCACGGATGTCACAGCGCGTAGGGCGCAGGCATAATCATAGGTGCGCCCATCGCCCATCACGCCCACGGTGCGTACGGGCAGGATTGCAACAAAGGCCTGCCAAATCTCATCATAAAGGCCGTGTTTGCGGATTTGATCGATGTAAACCGCATCCGCCTGACGCAGGATGTCCAATTTCGCGCGGGTGATTTCCCCGGGGCAGCGAATGGCCAGACCCGGACCCGGGAAGGGGTGGCGCCCGATAAAGCTGTCGGGGAGGCCCAATTCACGGCCCAATGCGCGAACCTCATCCTTGAACAATTCGCGCAAGGGTTCGACCAATTTCAAACCCATTTTTTTGGGCAACCCGCCCACGTTGTGGTGGGATTTGATGGTGACAGATGGCCCGCCGCTAAACGAAACGGATTCAATCACATCGGGATACAGCGTTCCTTGGGCCAAAAATTCAGCCCCCTCAATATCATTTGCATGTTTTTGGAACACATCAATGAACAGGCGACCAATGGTTTTACGCTTGGTTTCAGGATCTGACATGCCTTCAAGCTCGGACAGGAACAATTCCTGTTCGTCTGCATGGATCAGCGCCATGTTGTAATTGTCACGGAACATGGTGACGACTTCTTCGGCCTCGCCCTGACGCAACAGGCCGTGATCAACAAACACACAGGTCAATTGATCGCCAATCGCCTCGTGGATCAGAACGGCGGCGACCGAACTGTCGACCCCCCCTGACAGACCACAGATCACGCGTTTGTCGCCCACCTGTTCACGAATGGCGGCAATCGCTTGTTCGCGGTAGGCGCCCATGGTCCAATCCCCGCTAAAGCCCGCCAATTTGAGAAAGTTTTCAAATAAACGCGCTCCATTTGGGGTGTGATGCACCTCTGGATGGAACTGCACGGCAAAGAAGTTTCGCGATGGATCGGCGGTAATGGCGTAGGGCGCATTAGGCGATGTTCCATAAACCGCAAACCCAGGTGCGATTTCACTGACGTGATCGCCATGGCTCATCCAGACTTGTTCATCGCCTTCGGTAAACCAGCCGTCCAAAATATTCAATGATCCCTTGGGGGTGACATAGGCACGTCCGAATTCCGCGGTGCCATGCCCGCTTTCGACGCGACCACCCAATTGGTGCATCATGACCTGCTGACCATAACAAATGCCCAAGATCGGAACACCCATGTTAAACGCGGCCTCTGGTGCGCGGGGGCTTCCCTCACGTGTGACACTGTCGGGACCACCGGAAAAGATGATCGCCTTGGGCGCAAAGCCTGCTAAAAACGCATCAGTAACGTTTTGATAGGGGTGGATTTCGCAATAAACGTTCAGCTCGCGCAGACGTCGCGCAATCAGCTGCGTTACCTGACTTCCAAAGTCGATGATGAGGAGGCGGTCATGAGATGTATTTTCCATGCTCACCGTGTAAATTGAGTGTTGTTGTTTCGCAAGCCTATTCCCCACAGCCAAATGCCGCAGCGCGACAATTATTTTTATATCAATGTCGCTTTCCCCCCTATAGGGACGGAAAACACCCCTGTTGATTTTTCTAGCCGCGCTAAATGATGCGCAACGAATTGTATTCACCTTTGAAGAAGGGATTTAAAATGAGCGGGGCAAGAACAGCGCGTCGGGGTCGTGGTGGCGGTGGTGCCGCACGTCGGGCGGAGCGGACATCGGTGAAAATCGAAACGGCGAAGTATATCGAACGAAATATCCCGAACTTTGAAATCCTGAATGAAGAGGCGTTGGAAATCATTGAAACCAATGCCGAAACCATTTTGGAAGAGGTTGGCGTCAATTTTGTGAACAATCCTGCCGCATTGGAACGCTGGAAAGAGGCGGGCGCAACCGTTGTGGGTGAACGCGTTCATATCCCGCGCGGCCTTGCGCGGAAACTCTGCTCAACTGCGCCAAAGACGTTTACGCAACATGCCCGCAATCCAGAGCGGTCCGTTGAAATTGGCGGCCGCAACTTGGTTTTGGCGCCTGTTTATGGTCCGCCATTTGTGCGAGATCTGGAAGGCGGTCGCCGTTACGCGACCATGGATGATTTCCAGAAATTCGTAAAATTGGGCTATATGTCCAAATGGTTGCACCATTCAGGTGGGACCGTGTGCGAACCCACAGATGTGCCTGTGAACAAGCGTCACTTGGATATGTTGTTGGCGCATATGGAATTGTCTGACAAACCCTTCATGGGATCGGTGACTGAACCCAGCCGCGCAAAAGACAGTGTTGAGATGTGCGAAATCCTGTTTGGCAAGGACTTTGTGGAAAATAACACGGTCATGACATCCTTGATCAACATCAACTCTCCGATGACGTTTGATGATGTGATGATGGGTGCGATGGAGGTGTTTGCCGCGAAAAATCAGGCCTGCATCGTATCCCCCTTTATCGTGGGTGGTGCCATGGCGCCTGTGTCGGTTGCGGGAACATTGACCCAAGTTGTGGCCGAAGTTTTGGCAGGCGTGTCCTATAACCAGTTGATCCGCCCAGGCGCGCCTGTAATCTTTGGGACCTTTGTGACATCAATTGACATGAACTCTGGCGCGCCGACATTTGGCACACCAGAGGCAAGCCATATCCTATATGGTGCGGGTCAATTGGCGCGTCGCTTGGGGTTGCCATACCGTTCAGGTGGTGGGCTTTGTGGTTCAAAACTGCCTGATGCGCAGGCGGCCTATGAAACATCAAACACACTGAATGCGGCCTTGATGGGCGGCGTGAACTTTATGTTACATGCCTGTGGTTGGTTGGAAGGGGGGCTTGTGTCCTCATTCGAAAAATTCGTAATGGATGCGGATCAGTTGGGGATTTTGCACCACTTGGCCAAAGGTGTCTCTGTGGATGAAAACGCCCAAGCGATGGACGCCATTCGCGAAGTTGGTCCAGGTGGCCATTATCTGGGATGTGCGCATACCCAAGCCAACTTTAAAGAGGCGTTTTGGCGCACCAGTGTGCTGGATTACAAACCCTTTGAAACATGGGATGAAGAGGGTGCGCGCGACACCTATACCTTGGCCGCAGCACGCGTGAAAACCATGTTGGAGACCTATCAAAAACCCGCCATGGATCCTGCGGTGAATGAGGCCTTGCACGCCTATGTGGCGCAGAAAAAGGCCTCTATGCCAGATAGCTTTACCTAAGCTGCCATTTGATGCAGCCGCGCGGTTGCTTGGGTCGCTCCGGCAATCAGCGCGGTTAAAATGGCGATATGATCTTGGATTTGATATGCGGCGTCGTTCAGGCGCCGCATTTTGTTTAACTCGGCCTCTTTTTCAAACAAAGTATCCAATAATGCCGACAGGCTTTTGGGTTTTTGCCAACCGAACAGATGCAGCAAATGGGGTTTGCGTTCATAGGTCGTGACCCCATGGCGCGCGGCCTGAACCAGAATTTTGGGGCGATTAAGCCGTTGAAGGCGATTGATAGCAGAAAGTGTCATGTTGTGTCCTCATGTCTTAGGATCACAAGGCTGTGGTGATCTTGTTACCAAAGCTTCGGTGCAACGTGCCAGCGGGTAAGAGATTGTTCACAAATTAGAAACATTCTGTCCCCGATCATTAATTTTTTAACCAAACTGTAAACAATCCACAGTCTGGTGATCGGTATCAAGGCCGCCGAAAGGCGTAATTTGGGGACAATGACAATGACGAAAGCACGACCAAATGTGCAATTGGCCGCGGATCAGGGGCTTCAAGAAGCCGCCGCGCAATATGTATGGAACAAGGTACACGGCAAACCGATGCGCGAAATCGCGAGGGCCACGGGGGTACATGCCGCAACCGTGATGCGACATGTGCGCAAAATTGAAAACAACGCTGAGGATCCAAAAATTCAGGCGTTTATCCGCGCCGCAGAGGCCGCGTCAATGGATATGGGAGATTCCTTTGGAGCAGAAATCGCGCGGGCGAAAAAAGCACTACGTACCACGGGCGCGGTATTGGTGGTATCCAAGGGAAGGAAACGGGCCGTGGTTCTGCATCCAATAGGAGAGGGCGATTTCAAACAGTCCACTGTTATTTCCGACGCTGCAGTTCATATGATGGTCTTGCAATCCACTGTGCGGCCCATCGCCCACGGACGCATCATAAAATATGTGCTGAGCGAAGCGGTCGATGGATCACTACCGATCGAGGCAGCCGCGCCTGTGCGTCTGCTCGATTCACCCATGGAGAATTTGGCCCGCCGCAAAGATCATGAGGGGCGCCCATTTTTAGAGAGCGATTTGATCAAGGTAGGGCTACGCCTACATGAGTAATTTAGGTTAACAGGATGCGAAGAACAGATCGAAACCTACCTAGATGATCTGCTGTGTCAGCGGCGCGATTATGACCTGCCCGCAACACCCGCGGAACAACGTGCATTAGAACAGTTTCGCGTAACGCTAGAGGATTTGGGTCCAGGATTGGCCGAAGTTGCGGTGCGCTGTTGCTGTTTCGAGCAGGGCTTGGAAAAAACCGAACAAATTATGGGGTGGTCGGCACGTTCGGGCAAAATCGTGCTGCAACGATTTAAGCTTTATTATGATAAATTGCATGGTGCAGGCGGCGGCACGATCGGCTAGGGGGTTGTAACGGCCCTCAAGGGTGATAATTTAGGGTTATGAATATCACCCTGAAACAAGTTGAATATTTTATTGCCCTTGTAGGCGAGCGCAATTTTGGGCGCGCCGCGGCAATGATGAATATTTCCCAGCCTGCCTTATCCGTTCAGATCAAGGAATTAGAGGATCGGCTGGGCGCACAATTGGTGGAACGACAAAGCCGTGATGTCGTTCCAACCCCTTTTGGTCGCATGATCCTTGATCATTGCTATGCCATTCAAAACGACGTGCGCGCCTTGGAAGAGGCCGCGCGTTGGCGCGGTGGGGTTACGGGACAATTGGCCTTGGGGTTAATCCCGACCATCGCACCCTATGTCGTGACAGATGTGATTGCTGCACTGCGTGCCTCTGATCTGAACTTAGAGTTACAAATTCATGAAGGGAAAACCGAAACCCTAATCGCACAGCTGCGCAGCGGGGTGATTGATGCGGCTGTTGTCGCCTTGCCCATTCCCTTGGCTGGGTTTCATTTTGATCCCCTTTTTGACGATCATTTTTTGCTGGCTGGATCGCAGCGCCGTCTGATGGATGTCCCCGAACAGGTTTTGCCCGATCAATTGGGGGATGCACAAATGATCCTGTTAGAGGATGGGCATTGTTTAACCGATCAGGCGCTTGAGGTTTGTGGTCGCGACAAAAACCATGCGCAAATCAATCTGGGGGCCGCGTCAATGGCGACCTTAACCCAATTGGTGGGGGCGGGTTTTGGCCTGACCTTAATGCCCGAAATCGCGGCCCCGTTTGAGGTGTCTGGGCGCGATGCGGTTCACTTGCGCCGTTTCACAGGTGTTGAACCCAAACGTCACATTGGCCTATTGCGGCGCGAAACATCGTTGGATGGGGATTGGGGCTCGGATTTGAGCCGCGTTCTCTCTGATGCGGGGCAGGCGGCCGTTGCCCGCGCACGCGCCAGCTTTTAAGATTTTGCATAGCGGGTATTTCATCAGATGCCTTACAGATCCAAAAATTTGTGTTACATAGGCCGAAATAGGTTAGGATAAACATTGTGCGTGATCTAAAAATCCCAGCAGAGCGTCATCCCGAAAAAGCGCATCGCCCCGATAATGAACAGCCCAAAAAACCCAGCTGGATCCGCGTAAAAGCGCCCGTAAGCGAGGGTTATAAACAAACGCGTGATATCATGCGGGCCAATAATCTGGTCACCGTCTGTGAAGAGGCAGGATGCCCAAACGTTGGCGAATGTTGGTCACACGGGCACGCAACCATGATGATCATGGGGGAAATTTGTACCCGCGGTTGCACGTTTTGCAATATCGCCACGGGGCGGCCCGATGAATTGGATGCGTTTGAACCTGGTCGGGTTGCGGATGCGGTTCAAAAACTGAGGCTTAACCACGTGGTGATCACATCCGTGGATCGCGATGATCTGACCGATGGTGGCGCCGAACATTTTGCGCAAACAATCCGCGCCGTGCGCCATCGCAGTCCGAACACAACCATCGAAATTCTAACACCTGATTTCCTGAAATGTGAGGATAGCGTATTGGAAACCGTGGTTGCCGCACGTCCTGATGTGTTCAACCATAACCTTGAAACTGTCCCAGGGCTTTATCCCCAGGTGCGCCCAGGGGCGCGGTATTTCCATTCCCTGCGCCTGTTGCAGCGGGTCAAGGAAATGGATCCATCCATGTTCACGAAATCGGGTATCATGGTGGGGCTGGGCGAAGATCGTCAATCGGTTTTGCAGGTCATGGATGACATGCGATCTGCGGATATTGATTTCCTAACGATTGGTCAGTACCTGCAACCAACTCCAAAACATCACCATGTTGATCGGTTTGTCACACCAGAGGAATTCAAATCCTATGAAACCGCAGCCTTTGGCAAAGGGTTCTTGATGGTCTCGGCAACCCCACTGACACGCTCATCCTATCATGCAGGGGATGATTTCGCCCAATTACGTGCGGCACGTCAGAAAAAGTTGGGATTGGCATAGCATTCAGGCCTCGGGCTCATTTACCGGGGACTAATTCATCGGCGCCATCTGAACCTTGTTCGGGTGGCGACTCAAATTCCAGCTTTCTGGCCACATGTTATATTTCTCAAGCCTGGCGAGCAGCAGGCTAAACCCAAGGATAACACCCCACATCATCAGTTGCTTTTTGCTAGGTGGACGTCTGATCCACATGGCCATACGCCATAGCAATTTGTCATTCTGCATGAAATCATCCTCATATTACCCGATATCGGATTGCGTCCTATGATCCTAGCAGGGTAATTTTAGGGCAGGAAAGGACCAATTTTATGACACAGGATACATGGGCCTATGTGACATGCAACGCAGGGCGCGTTGAGTATTCCATTTTTGATGTGCGTGACACGCCCGTGGCACATGGGGCGGTGGCCCTGTCTGAATTTGGCCCGCGTGAACCAAAGGACGTGTTAACATCATTGGATGTTTCCTTTGTGGTGTTGGATGGCCCGTTCGCAGGACAAGGTGTGACATGTCCCGCATCGCTTGCCGCGCCCATCGAAATTGGGGGGCAATTCGCCTGCATGGCGCGGTTCGTTGATAAATCTGCGCCAGAACAGTGTTTTGCGCATTCTGCCGCCCTTGGGGCCTTTGTCGCGGATCACACGCAATGGGATGGGATCGTTATTTTCGCAGGCCCAGTCACAACATGGGCTCATGTCAGCGCGGGTGAGTTGATTTCATTTCGCAGCAGCCTTGCCCTGAAAATGGCCTGTGATGTGATCAGGGATCGTGGTTTGGATACCCCTGATCATTTGGGTGATGCGTTTAATGATGCGGTTGGCAGTGGATTATCGAACCCTGAATCCGTGTTTAGCAAACTTAGTGCGTCAGTGGGGGCCGAAACCCATTTGGGCCATGTGTTGGGGGCGGATTTGGCGGCCTTTCGTTCCTATTGGTTGGGACAGGATATCGTCATTTTAGGCGAGGGATACGCGGCGCATTGGATCGAAGCCGCCCTAAAATTGCAATTCGCGATGGTACGGCGCGATCCACAGGATTATTTGGGCCGTGGCGCCTGTGCCGTGCGCGCGCATGTGATGGGAGAGACATAAGATGAAACGCCTAGAAACCGAATGGCAGGGGCAACCGCTGTTTCAAATCACATTGTCCAGCGATCAGATGCAGGTTGATGTCCTAAACTTTGGCGCGGTGTTACAAAGGATTTCTTGGGCGGGACAGGATCATAACCTGTGTTTGGGCTATCCAACTGTTGATCCATACCTCACCAACCCAGGGAAATTGGGGGCAATCGTTGGGCGATATGCCAATCGCATCAATCAAGCAAAGGCGATGATTGATGGCGTTTCATTTAACTTCGATGCCAATAATGGCGCTCATTGTTTGCACGGGGGGCGTGAAACATTGGGGCTACGGGCCTTTGATGTTTTGGAACATTCACGATCGCATGTTGTGTTGTTTCAAGGCATGCCTGACGGTCACATGGGATTTCCGGGGGCGTTGGATGTTTGGGTCACCTATCGCCTTCAGGGGGCGAGGTTAGGGATTGATATTCGCGCAAAAACCGATGCAACCACGCTGTGCAATATCACGGGCCATGCCTATTTCAACTTCACAGGTGCACCAACAATCGCCGATCATCAATTACAGGTGGCCGCATCTGAGGTTTTGCAGGTGGACGAAACGGGTATCCCCAGTGAGGCAATAATGAATGTCGCGGGAACGCAATTTGATTTTAAAACGCCTGCCGCGCTGAGGCATGGGGATCACCCCGTGATGATTGATCACAATTATTGTGTGTCTGAGGGTCGTACGGAATTGCGACCAATTGCATGGCTGTCAGGGGGTGATACGCAGATGGAATTGGCAAGCACTGAACCGGGGCTACAAGTTTACACAGGCGCAGGGTTGGGGGCCGATTTGCCATCTGCCCCAACAGGACGGGCATTTCACCCCTATGCAGGGATCGCGCTCGAGCCGCAAATCTGGCCAGATAGCCCCAATCATCCTGAATTTGCACAGGCAATTTTGCGTCCAAGTGACGACTATCATCATCAAATCGAATACCGTTTTACGCGATGTTAAAGGCGGTTATATCCCATTATTTTACAAGACCAGATCATGCGCGGTCTGAGTGAA
This sequence comes from Rhodobacteraceae bacterium HIMB11, assembly GCA_000472185.1. GTDB lineage: Bacteria > Pseudomonadota > Alphaproteobacteria > Rhodobacterales > Rhodobacteraceae > HIMB11. Next base: position 56,495 of record AVDB01000010.1, read on the forward strand.
AGCGAAGACTAATCGCGTGTGATCAAGCCCACGCCCGTCCCCAAGGGCGGGGGCTTCGTTGCCTCAGCCCTGCTAACCGCTCATGGGCTTATGCGTAACTTCCGCACTATCAATATTTGTAAATTGAAGGATTGTTCGCATCCACAAGCGCAAATTTTTCATACTGCGAGCGAAATCTATAAATCCCGCACGCCCAGCGATTTCTCAAGCATTGGGATGAACAGGGTGGCATCCTCGCTAAATGGATGAATTTCCTTTAATAACTTAAAGCTATTTAACGCTTTTTCAGGTTCGTTCAGATGCATGTTGATCAATCCCAAACCTGATATCGCGCCGAAATGGCGTGGTTCGCGGATCAGGACCTCGTAAATATCGGCCTCGGATCCGACAAAATCACCCTGTAGGAACCGAACAGTCGCGCGTTTGTTCCACGCTTCGGTGAAATTGGGATTTGATTTCAGGATGCTTGTGAAAATCGCCTCAGCTTGTTTCAAGCGTTTTTTCTCCATCGCGCCAATGCCCTTGTCCATCAGCTGTCTTTCGCGATCACTTTCATAGGCGCCCAACCATTCAATCCAAATGCTGCGCACAATGTTGTCGGCATCTGATTTGGTTTTTGCAAGTGACAGCTTATCCAGCAGCGCGTCAGCAGGGCCCGCCCAAAGTGGCGCGGCAAAGAGGCAGAAGATCAGGATCAAAATTTTGCGCATGGTCATCACTTTCCTTTGATCTTATAAAGGGTAGCACGTGCACAAAGAAGGTCAAAAAATGATCCGTAAATACATCTGGCCCTACATCGCCCCGATTTTCCAAAGCAAATCAGCCGAGCCTGTTTTGCGGGTGCTTGGCATGTTTTTGGTGGTCTTTGGGTTGGTTTACACCTTGGCGGGGCTCTTTCTTTAGGCGCGTTTTGTGATCCATCCACCCCCATAGATGCGCGATCCATGCGTGTCATAAAATACGCAGGCCTGACCGGGGGATACGCCTTCTTCTGGGTTTAGCAATTCAACCTCGGCACGTTTGTCATTGATAGGGCGCAAAATCGCCTCGCGTGGGGGGCGGGTTGAGCGGACCTTGACGCTTAGATGCCATTCATCGCGCGATGTCAGAGGTTCATCACCCAGCCAGTTGACCTCGGCCACGGGAACAATGCGTGTTTTCAACAATTCTTTCGGGCCGACGATGACGTGTTTTTTATCAACATCCAGTTCAACAACATAAAGCGGATCGGCCAACCCCCCGATGCCCAGACCGCGCCGTTGACCGATGGTGTAATGAATAACACCGTTGTGCTGGCCCAAAACCGTGCCATCTGTGTCAACGATATCACCTGGTTCCACAACGCCCGGACGCAGTTTTTCAATCACACCTGCGTAATTGCCATCGGGCACGAAACAGATGTCTTGGCTATCGGGTTTATCCGCAACGATCAGGCCATGTTCAGCAGCCAAGGCGCGTGTTGCATCCTTGGACGGCAGGTGGCCAAGGGGAAAGCGGAGATAGTCCAATTGTTCCTGTGTGGTAGAAAACAGGAAATAGCTTTGATCGCGGTTGGCATCGGCGGCTGAATGTAACTCGGCACCATTGGGGCCCATCTTGCGTTGAATATAATGGCCCGTGGCCATGCAATCCGCATCCAAATCTTTGGCGGTTTCCAACAAATCCTTAAATTTCACACGTTCATTGCAACGAATACAGGGCACGGGTGTCGCGCCTGACAGGTAGCTGTCGGCAAACTCTTCGATCACGGCATCACGGAAAATGTTTTCATAATCCAACACGTAATGGGGAAATCCCATGTCACTGGCCACACGGCGCGCATCATGAATATCAACGCCCGCGCAACAGGCCCCCTTTTTCGCAAGTGCTGCGCCATGATCATAAAGCTGCAGTGTGACACCGATCACATCATAGCCTTCGGATTTCAACTGTGCCGCCACAGCGGATGAATCCACGCCACCCGACATCGCCACGACAACGCGTGTGTCTGCAGGGGGTTTTGCAAAACCCAATGAATTCAATGTCGCTGTTTCGGCCATATGGGCAGTATCCTGTTTCCTAACATCTAGCGAAAATTTGAGCCATTCAAATCCAACCTATTAGGGGTTTGGTAGGTCATGTTCGCCAAGGTTATCCTAAAGCGTAGTCGGTGACCTGTATGTATGTAAGAAAATCAACAAAGCCAAGAGTGGTTAAAATGCAAAGTGGCGAAATCCTAACAATCGCGGATTTACCAAAGGCGAGATTGTCGCGGTGGACCGCAGCGCGCAAATCAACTGTGAACCGCGCCGTCATGTTTGGGTTGATCAGCACGGATGAGGCGATCGGTAGATACGAACTGACCCATGATGAATTTCAGGAATGGTTACGATCATATGCGGATTATGGGTGCAACGGCCTAAAGGTGACACATAAAAAACCATAGACAACCATGGGTTGCTTTGCATAACTTTACTTCAAGTAACCTTGAGTTAACCATTTTGTCTTTTTCTAGTGGAGGTTTCAAAACGTAACGGAGGCAGATATGCGTGTGCTCTTGGTCGAGGACGACCCAAATACAGCGAAAAGCATCGAGATGATGCTGATCCATGCAAACCTGAATGTGTATTGCACAGATATGGGAGAAGAGAGGATCGATCTTGCAAAGCTTTATGACTACGATCTGATCCTACTTGATTTAAACTTACCTGACATGACGGGTCACGAGGTTCTGCGCCAATTGCGTTTGGCGCGGATTACAACACCGATCCTAATACTGTCGGAAACAGATGACACAGAAAGCAAAATCCGCGGATTTGGATTTGGCGCAGATGATTATTTGACCAAACCGTTCCACCACGAAGAATTAATTGCGCGTATTCACGCCATCATTCGACGAAGCAAAGGGCATTCACAATCCATTATTCGAACGGGCAAGATTGCCGTGAATTTGGATGTCAAAACCGTCGAGGTGGATGGCGAAACCGTCCATCTAACGGGCAAAGAATACCAAATGTTGGAATTGCTGTCCCTGCGCAAGGGAACGACCCTGACCATAGAGATGTTTTTGAACCATCTTTATGGTGGGATGGATGAACCCGAATTGAAAATTATCGATGTATTTGTGTGTAAATTGCGCAAAAAATTGGTCGAGGCGACGGGCGAAGACAGTTGCATTCAAATGGTTTGGGGACGCGGTTACGTGCTAAAAGACCCGCTGCCCGACATGGCAACACAAAAAATCGCCGTCTAATCACAACTGGGCTGGACCAATCCCTGCCTTCGACCTATCCATTATTCAAAGAATTTGGGAAGCAGGGCAATGACCGGATCAGTTGATGTTGCGAATTTGAACGAAGAGCAAGCGCGCGAAGAACTTGCGCGTCTTGCCGATCAGATTGGTACGGCGAATATCGCCTATCACCAATCTGATGCGCCCCAAATCTCGGACGCGGAATATGACGCGCTTAAACGGCGCAATTCCGAGATTGAGGGGCGTTTCCCCCATCTAAAACGCAGTGACAGCCCCAGTGATCAGGTGGGCGCCCCCGTCAGCGACGGGTTTTCCAAGGTGACGCATGCGGTGCGCATGCTATCCTTGGGCAATGCTTTTGATGATCAGGACATGTTTGATTTTCAAGAGCGTATTCAACGCTATTTGGGCACAGATCAGGGCATCGCCTTTACGGTTGAACCAAAAATTGACGGTCTGTCCCTAAGTTTGCGCTATGAACAGGGTAAATTGACTGTGGCCGCAACCCGTGGGGATGGGGCCATTGGTGAAAATGTTACGGAAAATGCACGCACCATTCGGGATATTCCCCATGAAATCCAAAACGCGCCCGACTTGGTTGAGGTGCGCGGCGAAGTCTATATGTCCCACGCGGATTTTGCCGATTTGAACGCCCGCCAATCTGAACGGGGCGGCAAAACATTCGCCAACCCCCGCAATGCCGCCGCAGGTTCCTTGCGCCAGTTGGATGCAAATATCACGCGCGAACGCCCATTACGGTTTTTCGCCTATGCATGGGGCGAACTGTCTGAACCACTGGCCCCAACACAACAGGGCGCAGTGGCGCGTTTTGCGGAGTTTGGGTTTCAAACAAACCCTTTAACCATGCGGTTTGAAACGATGGAGGACGCGCTTGCGCATTACCGCTTGATCGAGGCGCAGCGCGCAACGCTGGGCTATGACATTGATGGCGTTGTGTATAAGGTTGATGATCTGTCATTACAGTCCCGTTTGGGGTTCCGCTCAACCACACCCCGCTGGGCGATTGCGCATAAATTCCCCGCCGAACTTGCATGGACCCGATTGTTGGGCATCGACATTCAGGTGGGGCGCACCGGCGCACTCAGCCCTGTTGCACGGCTTGATCCTGTGACGGTGGGAGGTGTTGTTGTATCTAACGCAACGCTTCACAACGAAGATTACATTCAGGGACGCGATTCAAATGGCGACCCAATTCGTGATGGTAAGGATATTCGCGTCGGCGATTGGGTTCAGGTCTATCGCGCGGGCGATGTTATCCCGAAAATCGCGGATGTTAATTTGTCCAAACGTCCCGCCGATGCGGTGCCTTTTGCATTTCCCGACACATGCCCCGAATGCAACAGCCCCGCTGCGCGGGAAGAGGGGGACGCAGTACGCCGTTGCACAGGTGGATTGATTTGCCCAGCGCAGGCGGTGGAACGGCTAAAGCATTTCGTGGCGCGCAAGGCCTTTGACATTGATGGATTGGGCGCCAAGCAGATTGAAATGTTTTTTGCGGATCCCATTTTGCCGATTAATGAACCTGCAGATATTTTCACACTTCAGGCGCGGGATAGCGCGAATTTGGCCCGCCTGAAAAATCGTGATGGGTGGGGTGATAAATCTGCACAAAACTTGTTTGCGGCGATTGATGATAAACGCATGATTGGATTTGGGCGTCTGCTCTTTGGACTTGGGATCCGCCATGTGGGCGAGGCGGCCGGCAATTTGATTGCCGCGCGCTATGGCAATTGGGCCGAATTTACCCATGCGATGGATCAGGCGCAGGATCAAACGTCCGATGCCTATGCCGATCTGATTGCCATTGATGGTGTCGGGCAGGTTATGGCGCAATCCCTATTGCTGGCCTTTGCACCGGGGGCTGAACGCGATGGCATTGATCGATTGGTGGCGCATCTGACGATCCAAGACGCGGAAAAACCAAAAACTGACTGCAGCCCGATTGCGGGCCAAACGTTGGTCTTTACAGGCACCCTTGAACGGATGAGTAGGGCCGAGGCCAAAGCGCGCGCCGAAAGCCTAGGCGCCAAGGTATCGGGTTCGGTCTCTGCCAAAACAGATTTGTTGATCGCAGGCCCAGGTGCAGGGTCCAAGGCGAAAAAGGCTGCGGACCTTGGCATTAAAACGATTGACGAAGACCAATGGATTGACATGATCACAGGGTTATGAGCACGCGCCCCGAAATCATATTCCCCCTTTTTTCCGCATTAACGGTGCTGGATGGTGTGGGACCCAAAATTGCGAAGAATTTCGAAAATCTTGGCATCACACGGCCGCGCGATTTGTTGTTCACACTGCCCTATAGCGGCATCAAGCGCGATTTGGTGGCCACGGTTCAGGGGGCCGAATTCCCCAATGTTCTGACGGTTCAGGTAACCGTTGGGGCGCACAAAGTGGGGCGCACAAAATCCGCAGCCTACCGTGTTCAGGCCGAAGATCAGGAAACCACGTTCCAATTGGTATTTTTCCATGCCCGTGGCGATTATCTTAAAAAAATGTTGCCCGTTGGGGCGACACGGATTGTGTCAGGTAAGGTCGAATTATTCGACGGGGTCGCCCAAATGGTGCATCCCGAATACATGATCGCCCCCGAAGAATTGCACACGATCCCAAAATTTGAACCGATCTACCCGCTGACCGCAGGGGTTACGCAAAAAACGATGGTGCGGGCGACACGCTCTGCGGTGACATTGATACCCGATTTGGCCGAATGGATTGATCCCGCACAAAAACAACGCGCAGGATGGCCCGATTGGCGCGATGCCGTACGCCATGCGCATGAACCCACGTCCTTGGCCGAGTTGAGTGCTACCAATCCTGCGCGCGAACGGCTGGCCTATGACGAATTTTTTGCCCATCAACTGACCCTAAGCCTTGCGCGTGCCCAACAACGCCGCGCCAAGGGGCGTGTGACCCAAGGGGCAGGGCACTTGCGCCAAAAGGTGCTGGCGGCCTTGGCCTATGATCCCACGGGCGCACAAACCCGCGCCTTGGCCGATATTACGGCGGATATGGGCGATCCGCATCGCATGAACCGATTGTTGCAGGGCGATGTGGGATCGGGGAAAACCGTGGTGGCGTTTCTGTCCCTGTTGATTGCGGTTGAGGATGGCGGACAGGGCGTTTTGATGGCCCCGACCGAAATCCTTGCACGACAGCACCTAGAGGCACTGGCCCCCTTGGCCGAGGATGCGCAGGTGGTGATTGAACTGCTGACAGGGCGGAACAAGGGACGCGAACGGCGCGAAAAACTGGCCGCGCTTGCCCGTGGGGATATTCATATTCTGATTGGCACACATGCCGTGTTTCAAAGCGATGTCGAGTTTCATGATCTGCGGCTTGCCATTATTGATGAACAACACCGCTTTGGCGTGCGCCAACGCATGGAATTGGGGCAAAAGGGGGCGGCCGTCGATGTTTTGGTGATGACCGCAACGCCCATTCCCCGTTCGCTGGCCCTTGCGCAATATGGGGATATGGATGTTTCGATTTTGGACGAAAAACCACCCGGTCGAAAACCCATTTCCACGGCTGTTGTATCGCTTGATCGCATTAATGAAGTGATCGCCAAACTGCGCCACGCCATTGCCGAGGGGAAGCAGGCCTATTGGGTCTGTCCATTGGTCGAGGAGAGCGAGGTGTTGGATTACACCTCGGCCGAGGATCGGTTTAAACGCCTGCGTGCGGCCCTGGGCGAGGGTGTTGTGGAACTGGTCCATGGGCAAATGCCCAATGACCAAAAGGATGCGGCCATGGCGCGGTTCCAACAGGGCGAAGCGCAGGTGTTGGTGGCAACCACAGTGATCGAGGTGGGCGTCAATGTGCCAACAGCCACGATCATGGTCATTGAACGCGCCGAAAGCTTTGGTTTGGCGCAATTGCACCAGCTGCGCGGGCGCGTGGGGCGGGGCAGCGACAAAAGCACGTGTTTGTTACTGTACAAAGCGCCCCTAAGTGAAACAGGGCGCCGTCGGTTAGAAGTGTTGCGCGAAACAGAGGACGGATTTCGCATTTCCGAAGTTGATTTGCAGATGCGCGGCGCGGGCGATTTGATCGGCACAGCCCAAAGCGGCATTCCACGGTTTCGAATCGCAGATATGGAATCGATGTCATCACTTATGGCGACCGCACAATCAGACGCCAGAAAGTTAATAAATGACGATCCAAACCTTACTTCAGCGCGCGGTGAGGCCGCGCGCGTGTTGCTTTGGCTGATGGATCAGGATCAAGCAATTCGTTTGATTTCAGTGGGTTAGAAACCCGCAGAACAGATTGTTCGCAAATGTTCTCATAAAGTTCTTTACAAATGCGATTAAAAATGAGAACAAATTAGCAACAAATGGTAGGAGCGAACGATGCGTATGCAGATTAAAACAATCTTGAAAAATGCACCCAGTGCCTTTGTACAGGATTTGATTGGTGCGACGTCATTGGTCGTGATTTTGGTTGGTTCGCTTCACCTTCCTGGTTTTCTGTAACTGCCTAGGCGTTTGTCGCGTGCCACTGTCCCTGGTTTTGTCCGACCTCATGTCTTTCGGGATCGCATAATCCCTTTTCGGATTGCAACAAACGCTTGCTGATCCGCCACCATGTGTCCCCATGTGCAGCGGATATTTTTATGGGGAATGTGCTTAATTGCTTTGCGCGTTCTTGTGATCCAGCTCGGCAAAGGCCGCTAGCGTCGCATCAAGGCTGAGCAGGATTGAGGCATGACGGTTCTTGAAATCTTTGGCAGGCAACAAAACTTCAAGATCCTGAAACGGGGCAGAGGGGATTGGCCCATCTTGTTTCAACATCGCGTTTAATTCATCACGTGCGGTCTGCACCTCGGCCATTGTGCGGCCAATGATCGATTGTCCGATAACGGCGGCCGCCGCTTGGCCCAAGGCGCAGGCTTTTACATCCTGCGCGTAATCTTTGATTTTACCATCCGTTAGGGCGATATCCACCGTCACAGTGGATCCGCACAGCGGAGAGCGTTTCTTTGCTGTTGCATCAGGATTGTCCAAACGCTCCACATGGGGAACATTCGTGGCCAGTGTCAAAATACGTTCGGAATACAGATTGATTAGATCACTCTCGCCTGACATGGGGCTTCCTCTTTGCGCGCTCACCCTATAGATAGGCGATGAATTCAGGATTGCAAAAGGAATTTGAACATGCAGTTTGATCCTTCGACTTTGGTCTATAGCGATGCGGGGCTTATCCCTGCGATTGCGCAAGATCATGAAACCAAAGAGGTCCTGATGATGGCCTGGATGAATCAAGAGGCCGTTGAAAAAACACTGGAAACAGGGCGCGTTACCTATTGGTCACGGTCCCGTCAGGCGTTCTGGATCAAGGGCGAAACATCCGGGCACACGCAGGAATTGGTTGAATTCCGCTATGATTGCGATGCGGATGCCATTTTGGTGTTGGTCAATCAAACAGGGGCCGCGTGCCACACAAACCGCCGACACTGTTTTTATCGCGCGGTGCAGGATGGGGCCGTGGTCGAATTGATCCAACCAATGGATTAAAGCCCAACCATCCTGCGAATATCCGCAGGGGTTGCACCATCCTCTCGGTATTTGCGAATGGCTTTGGCGTCATGTCGCTTGGCCAGTCGTTTTCCATTTTTATCCCGGATCAAATCATGATGATGATAGGCGGGTGTTGGGACCCCCAATAGGATCTGTAGCAAAACATGAATATGCGTGGCCTCCATAAGGTCCTGACCGCGGATAATATGTGTGATCCCCTGATGGGCATCATCAATGACACTTGCCAAATGATAGGCGGCATATCCTTTGCGCCACAGAACAATTTCACCAATCCTATCCTGAAATTCGGCCAATGTCATCAATGATAGGATACGATTGGAAAATGATATATCTGAATATTCTAAATGCGTTATGGGGGTAATGTCATGTTGAATTTGGTTTAGGGATAATCGCAGGTTTAGGGTATCCAAATCCTCACTGTTTAGATCATAGTGATGCGCACGACAGGTCCCAGGATAAATCAGACCGTCGGGTCCAAACGCCATATCCTCGGCATGGGGTGCGCCCATGGCCTGTTGAATATCGCGGCGATTGCAGGTGCATGCGAATGTGGGGATCGCGGGGTATAATCCCGTTAAAATAGAAAGATAGGCGTCTTTCCTCTCGCTTTGTTTGATGGGCTCCTCATCCCATGTGATCCCAAGCCATTCTAGATCCTGATAAATCAACTCTTTCCACTCTGCTCGCACGCGACTTTGATCCAAATCTTCGATCCGCAGTAAAAAGGCCCCCCCATGACGCCGCGCCGCATCATGGGCAAGCAATGCGGAATAGGCATGTCCCAAATGCAATGGACCTGTCGGGGATGGTGCGAACCGAGTTCGAAATGTCATTTTTTAACAAGGACATAGACGTTTGATTTCATGTCCTTGCCCGGCAAATGTGCGCCGTATTCGCAAAACACCAATTGCGCGCGCTTTGTCCGTGTATATTCCAACACTTTGTTTTCATAGGCGGGATCCTCTAACGTATGATCGTTAAAGGAAAAGGCGAAATAGCCCCCCGTGGGCAATAAATCCATGATCGTGTCAAACACAGATAGCGGCGCGGCACCTGCGCCAATTACACCAATCGCGGCGATGACAGAATATGTGCCCGCTGCGGTGTTTGGCCCATCCTCGGGGGAAAACACGTCAAGGTTTCTGTAAATCCCTTTTTCACGGGCCAAATCCACCATGGCGGCCGTCACATCAACGCCATCCACTGCCTGAAAACCAACGTTCAATAACGCCTGTCCCGACAGCCCCGTGCCGCATCCATAATCCAGCACCGTTGTGTTTTTATCCAAAACATGACGATCCAAAGCCTCTGCCACGCGCAGGGGCGTGACATAGCCGTTTTCATGGACTTCTTGGTCATAACTGTCGGACCACGCGGTGTATAAATCGCGGCTGTCCAGGGTGCTTATGCCGTAGGCTTGGTTCAAAAACTTTGTGCGCATGTCCCAAGCTTAAGCAAAAGTTGATTTATCCGTCTAGGTGCTTTGTGCCAACCAGTTGGAAAAACAGGCTTTTGCACGATCTGTATAGGCTTTGTAGCGGTCTTTGCGCCCCTTGCGACCACCTTTTAGGCCGTCGACAGGGTGAAATAGGCCAAAATTCACATTCATCGGCTGAAAGGTTTTCGCCTCAGCCCCGCCTGTGATGTGATGGACGAGGGCGCCCATCGCGCTATTGGCGGGGACCATGGGCAGGGTTTTGCCCAAAATTTCGGCCGCCGCATAGCGACCCGCCAATAGGCCCATCGCGGCACTTTCGACGTACCCTTCAACGCCCGTGATCTGCCCCGCAAAGCGGATGTTCGGTTTGCTTTTCAAACGCATTTGATCATCCAGAAGCGTGGGTGAATTGATGAATGTATTGCGGTGAATGCCGCCTAAACGGGCAAAGCTTGCCTCTTCTAACCCTGGGATTTTGCGAAATACCTCGGTCTGGGCGCCGTATTTCATTTTGGTTTGGAACCCCACAATGTTGTAAAGTGTGCCAAGCGCATTGTCGCGGCGCAATTGCACAACAGCATAGGGTTTTTCATCGCTGTGCGGATTGGTCAGGCCAACAGGCTTCATCGGGCCAAAGCGTAATGTTTCACGCCCGCGCTCTGCCATGACCTCAATCGGTAGGCAGCCGTCAAAATACCCTGCGGTTTCGCCTTCGTGAAATTCGGTTTTATCCGCGGCGAGTAGGGCGTCGATAAACGCCTCATACTGGTCCTTATTCATGGGACAGTTGATATAGGCGGTTCGCTCTTCCTCGGTATCGCCCTTATCATAGCGTGATTGTTTCCACGCTTTGTCCATATCGATGCTTTCGGTGTAAACGATGGGCGCGATGGCATCAAAAAACGCAAGTGCCTCGGCACTGGTTTCTTTGGCAATCGCATCGCCAAGTGCGGAGGATGTCAACGGCCCAGTCGCCACAATCCAATGACCGTCACTGGGCAGTTCAGTGATTTCGTCACCGCTGATGTCGATCAGGGGATGCGCCTTTAGATTATCCGTAACCGAGGCGGCAAAAACATCGCGATCTACGGCCAAGGCACCCCCCGCGGGTAGGCGATATTCATAGGCCTGTGTGATGATCAAACCTCCTGCGGCGCGCATTTCCCAATGCAGCAATCCAACCGCGTTTTGTTCATGATCATCGGATCGAAACGAATTGGAACACACCATTTCGCCCAAAAACCCAGTGCGGTGGGCAAATGTTTCAACCTTGGGACGCATTTCGTGGATCACCACCTTGACGCCCTTGTTTGCGGCCTGCCATGCGGCCTCTGATCCGGCCATTCCGCCGCCGATGATATGAAGTGTTTTATCCATGCCGCTGATCTAGTGATTTTTGTCAGGATTAAAAGGAAAAAATGCGCGAACCTTGGGTTGCGCATTTTGTGATAGAACGATCGTTGATCAATTGAACCGAGATTTATTGTTCCCAGTTTGGTGGACGTTTGTCCAGAAATGCGGCGATGCCTTCTTCGGTGTCGCGGAACAACATGTTTTGCACCATGACATCGCCTGCATAATCATAGGCCTCGGCCACGTTTAATTCCATTTGCTGATAAAACGCTTGTTTGCCGATTTTGACAGCGGCTGTTAGTTTGCTGGCCACTGTGTCGGCCAATTCGCGCGTGGCGCTTTCCAACTGGTCGTGGGGGACAGCGCTATTGATCAACCCCAAACGCGCGGCTTCCTCTGTTTCGATGAATTTGCCCGTTGTTAGCATTTCAAAGGCATTTTTGCGCGGGATATTACGGGATAGGGCCACCATCGGGGTTGAGCAGAACAAACCAATGTTCACGCCGTTGACGCCGAATTTCGTCCCCTCGGCCGCGATGGCCATATCGCATGTGGCCACCAATTGGCATCCTGCTGCCGTGGCAATGCCATGCACCTGCGCGATCACGGGTTGGGGCAGTTTCTGAATGCTCATCATCATTGTGGCGCAGCGATCAAACAGATCTTTGAAATACGCTTTGCCGCCATCCTCGGCCTGACGCCCCGCTGTCATTTCCTTTAGGTTGTGACCGGCACAAAACGCTTTGCCTGACCCCGACAGGATCACGGCACGCACTGATGTTTCTTCTTTGATCGCATCAAACTGTGATTGCAGGGCGGCCAACATTTCATCGGATAGGGCATTTAAACGTTCAGGCGCATTCATGTTCAAATGTGCGACGCCGTTTGTGTCGTTACGTTCCAAAATTGTCATCTTGCCCTCCACGGTGATTTGCGAAAACCTTATAGATAAGTTGAGATGAGGAAAAGTATGCCGTTACGTTTTGATGCCGCTGAATTGCAGAGTTATCTGGATGAGGTGTTTCCGCAGGTGCGCGGGCTTTTCGTGATTGATGAGGTGCATGAGGATCATTTAAAAATGCGCATGCCCGTGAAAGAGGCGCACTTGCGCCCCGGTGGTACGGTATCGGGTCCGTCGATGTTTGCCTTGGCAGATTGTGGGATGTATGCCGCCATTCTTTCGCATTTGGGGAAAGAGGCGCTGGCAGTCACAACGAATTGTGCGATTGATTTCATGCGCAAACCCGAGGCCGGGCGGGACCTCTATACAATTTGCCGTATCCACAAATTGGGTCGTGTGCTGGTTGTTGGGGATGCGATGATTTATTCCGATGGGGTTGATAAACCCGTGGCGCGCGCATCACTGACCTATTCCATTCCGCCAAAATAAAGGCCTCCAAAAAACAAAAGGCTTAAAACAAAAGGCCTGCGAAAATCGCAGGCCCGTTAGATTGTTTTGGTGGCAGGTTACTTTGCCTCTGCGGCCGCAGGTTTTTTCGCACCACCTGATAGAGGATCGTCCTGACGCTGAACCGATCCTTCAAAATGCGCACCTGATTCAATTGCGATTGTTTTGTGGATGATGTCACCCTCAACACGTGCAGTTGCGGTCAAACGCACTTTAAGGCCACGCACGCGGCCGATGATGCGACCGTTGATGACGATATCATCGGCAATCACTTCGCCCTTGATTGTGGCGGTTTCACCGATGGTCAACAAATGGGCGCGAATGTCACCCTCAACAGTGCCCTCAACTTGGATGTCACCTGTTGTTTTGATGTTGCCTGTTACGTGCAAATCTTGGGACAAAACCGATGCAGGTGGTTTTGCTTTTGGTGCAGATGGTGCAGGGGCCGCTGCTGCTGCAGTGGGGGCCGCAGGTTTTGCCGCATCTTCTTTGGGTGCAGGGTCATTGATTTTGCTTTTAGAAAACATTTTTTCCAGCCTTCAGATATTTCATGGGGTTAACCGCATTACCATTCACACGGATTTCATAATGTAAGTGCGTTCCGGTCGAACGTCCAGTGTTTCCCATATCACCGATCCGTTCGCCACGCGACACTTTTTGTCCGACTTTGACGCGAATTTTTGAAAGATGCGCGTAACGCGTTTCAATTCCGAAGTCGTGTTTGATTTTTATCAACCGGCCATAACCAGATGCCCAGCCTGCTTTTGTCACCACACCATCCGCGGTTGAATAAATGGGCGTGCCATGGGGGGCAGCAAAATCAGACCCGTAATGCATCCGTCCCCAGCGGCGCCCATAGCCCGAGGTAAAGCGGTGCGCGGATTGCACAGGATGGGAATAGGGCAGTTTTTCAACGGCCAAACGATACAGGTTCAATTCATCCAATTCTTTTAGGATGGCGATTGCGCGCGCTTCGTTTTCGGTGGGGGCCAAACCGCGCGTGGACATGGATGTTAACGGGCCGCCATAGCCTGCATACCCCTGACGGATGGTGGACATGATCCGTTCAGGATCCTGACCAGAGGCGCGGAACATCTTGTCCAAGGGACCGATGGACACGTTCATCGCCTCTTCGATTTGGCGGAAAATCAATTCGTTACGCTCTTCCATCAGGCGCATTTCAATACGCAACTCGTCTGCCTGATTAAGGGCCGCTTGGGCGTCTTTGATGATTTTGTCACGCTCTTGTGCGGTATCCCGCAAGGCCGTGGTCAGGTAATCAATGGTTGCCGTATTTTGGGTTGCTGCCTTGGCAATGGTTTGCGCATCCTCTGATCCATCGCTTTCAGATTGGGCGCGTTCAAGTTCGGTGGTTAATTGAGACCGTTCCACCAATGCCGCGTTCAAATTTGATTGCAAAACATCCACACCAGAGGATAGTTCCAAACGATCCAGTTCTTGGGCCAATAGGCGTTCTTGCATCGTGGCGATTTCGGCCAAAGCGGCCTCATAACTTGCCATGACGGCACTAGCTGTTTTCACGCTGGCATCCCGTTCGGACGCCATGATTTGCAATCGCTGTTGATAGGTTTCTTGGTCGCGGATCGCTTGTTCACGGAAATTTCCCGCGCCAATGCTGTCGATCAACAGGATCGAGCTGGCCACAATTGACCATGCAATAATCAGGGCGACGCCCCCAAAAACGCCCGCTTGGGTCGAGGGTCGCAGGCGAATAAAGCGTGTGTCATCATCTGATTTTAGGAACACTCGGCGTTCGGGAAATAATCCCGAAAACACACGATCAATGCGTTGGAGCAGTCCAAGTTTCATGAAAGGGTCCCAAGCCTTTTTCCCAGATGTCAATTTGGTAACGTCCATTTTGGGTGCTGGCAATCATCTTTTTCGACGCTGCGCGAATTATTGCGCCCCGTGTTATTTTGAACCCTCAAGGCGCAAATCGACACCCATTTGATCCGCCAATGGCCAATAAAAATCGGGGGGAAGACCCGCATCGGCACGTTTTTCTTCGTTAAAGGGGGCCTTCAGCGCACCTTTGAAGTACTTACGCACCAATTTGTGAAACACATCCTTTGGATCCAGATTGTCGCGTCCGCACATGAAATTGAACCACTTGGAACCATAGGCAACATGCGCAACCTCTTCTGAATAGATTACGTTAAGGGCGTCCACCGCTTGGGTTGCGTTCGCTTTGGCAAAAATGTCGATCATGCCAGGGGTCACGTCCAAACCACGGGCCTCTAACACCATGGGAACCACGGCCAATCGGCCGAGCAGATCATCCTTGGTATCTTCGGCTGCCCGCCACATGCCTGCATGCGCGGGCAGGGCACCGTAATAGGACCCAATTGCCTCAAGGCAATCACAGACCAAATTGAAATGTTTGCTTTCCTCGGCCGCTGATTTGACCCAATCATCATAAAACCCTATTGGCATTTTAATTTGTCCAAAACGCGCGATGATGTCCCAATGCAGATCAACGGCGTTCAACTCAATATGCGCCACCGCATGCAGTAATGCGATGCGCCCCGCCTCTGATCCGGGTTTGCGTTTTGGTACATCGCGGGGTGATAGCAATTCGGGTTTGTCAGGGCGCGCAGGATGCAGCGGTGGGTTGGCCGTGCCAATTTCAATTGTGTCGCCCGCAGCACGTGCGGCAAACCACATTTCGGCATAGGATTTTGAAAGGGCGGTTTTTTCCCGCCCATCTGCTGTCTGCAACACCTCGGTTGCCATTTGTGTTAGCGTTTTGCTCACAGCTCTTTAATTGCCTCTAAAACTGCCTCGACGTGTCCGGGCACCTTGACCTTGCGCCATTCGCGCACGACCTGACCTTCACCATTGATCAAAAAGGTTGAACGTTCGATACCCATGTAGGTCTTGCCATACATCGACTTTTCTTTCCAGACCCCAAAATCCTCGGAAACAGTGCCGTTTTCATCGGACAACAGCGGCACAGTCAGCGATTGTTTTTCAACAAATTTGTCCTGCGCTTTCACAGGGTCCTTTGAAATGCCCACGATGTTATATCCAAGCGCCTTAAACTCTGCCTGTGCCTCGCTAAATCCAATTGATTCTTTGGTGCAGCCCGGCGTATTCGCCTTGGGGTAGAAAAACAGTACAACGCCATTGGGGCGCAAATCAGCAAGGTTAAGCATTTCACCGCCGTCGCGGGGTAAATTTACCTCTGGTGCTGGATAAGGTGTGTCGGACATATTATGCTCCTTCTAAAGTCACGTGGTTTAGGGCAGATCTAGGCCGTATCTAGCGTGAAAAAAGAGCGGAGTTCAATTTGTCATCTGTTGGTGCAGGTCTATCACACTGGCTGCGGACGCATCCTGCCACACGGATGGTTCTGGCATTGATCATCACGTTGATTGCAACGTCGGTAGTGTTGATGATTGCGGCCGTCGTGATGTTAAAACAGCGTGAAGTCGATTTGCCCGAACAGCTGCGCATGCGATTGTTGGCGGATGTGAATGCGATGACCGCGCCCGTGCAAATCACAACGGATCGGGTGTCGTTGACCCTCTCTGATGATTTTCAACCCGTGCTTACGTTGCAGTCGGTGAAGGTGGCAGATCAAAATGCGACGCAGATCGTGGCAGTTGATTACGCGGTGACCGAGGCATCTCTTGCCGCCCTGTTTTTGGGCGAGCTGAAATTACAGCGTCTGTCGGTTGAGGGGGTACAGGTTCCGATTTCACGTACCGAAACAGGACAGGTGGGATTGGTCCTTCAGCCTGATGTTGGGCCTGATGCTGCAACGGCGGGCGCCTTTGATGTTGCCAAAACGTTGGAAACGGTTCTGACCCTGCCTCAGTTAGATGAATTCAAAACGCTTGAAATTTTTGGGATCACGATTGAATACGATGATTCGTTGACCAATAAAACCTACGTGGTGGATGGGGCGCGTGCCACATTGGATCGAACTGGTGATGCGCTAAAGGTGTTTTCAGATTTTGCATTGATCACGGGTGGGGCAAATGTGGCCACAGTAGAAATGACATATGCCAAGACATTGGGTCAGGCCGCAGGGGACTACGGCGTAACCATTGATCAACTGCCCGCCCAAGATGTGGCAGGGCAGGCCCCATTTTTGTCCTGGCTTGCCGCCCTTGATGCACCGATTTCGGGATCAATCCGCGGCGGTTGGGATGAAAGTTTTGCAATTACACCCACCAGCGCGACATTGGAAATTGGCCGCGGGCGTGTGAAACCGACCGAGGGCACACGTCCAGTCGCCTTTGATGGGGCCAAGGCCTATTTAACCTATGATCCTGCAACACAAATGATGACGTTAGATCAAGTGCGCGTTGACAGCCGCGAATTGCAACTGTCGGCCTCTGCCTACCTAAAGGCATCGATTAGCGAGGGCGTCGCAGAAGATTTTGAAGGCCATATCGACATTGCCGATCTGTCGGCAAATCCGTTAGGCTCCTTGATTGAACCGTTCAAAAGCCAAGACGGACATGTGGATTTTCGCCTGTCCCTTGATCCGTTCCAAATTGAAGTGGCCGAGGCCTATATTCGTGAATTGGACGAAGGGTCTGATGGATATGCAAACGGTGTTATCACCGCGCGGCCAGAGGGGTGGGAATTGCGCGTCAATGCCTTTACCCCGCGCGTGGGGCTGCGCAAGGTTCTGTCCGCATGGCCCATTGATTTTAAGGCCAATCCGCGCAAATGGATCGACGATCATATTTCGGCAGGCGCGCTGGTGGATTTTGAATTTTCATTGCATCGCCTGCCAAATGAATTGCCAGTGATCCACTATTCCATGGGTTTTGAGGATTTGGTCATGGCCCCCTTTGCCGATGCCCCGCCCATTCAGGGGCTGTCGGGGCATTTGTCCAGTCATGATTTCATTTTGTCCCTTGAAACCGATGCGGGATATATTGAAACACCCACTGGGCGCGTCGATGTTGGGGGATCGCGTTATACCATCCCCAACGGTCGGATCAAACCATCGCTTGCCGAAGTTAACTTGCAAATTGATGGCGCATACGAAGATGTGCTTTGGGTTCTAAATCACCCTCCTGTGTCCCTATCAAAACGGGTGCCTGCCAACCTAGATTTAACAACGGGTCGTGTGATTGGCACGGTCGATATGTCGTTTTTGCTGTCCAAAACCGAGGCTGCAAAATCGCTGAAATATTCCGCGGCTGGACGCATGTATAATGCACGGTCCAAATTTGACGTTCTGTCCAACCAGATCACATCCGATGCAGTGGATATCACAATTGATGATCTGATGTTCACGCTCAGTGGTCCTGCTGAACTTGGTGGAATTCAATCCGAAATGCGGTTTGTTTCCTCGCTTGATCCAAAACGTGATGTGCGTCCGCAGTTGAACGCGAATTTGCGCGTATCAGATCGGGATTTGACGGGGTTGGGCGTTGCATTGCCGCAGGATTTGCTGCGTGGAACGGCGGCGGCGGAATTGGTCGTTGATTTTCCAAAAGGGGCGGCACCACAATATCGTATCACCTCTGACATGGTGGGGTTTGGGGCGCGTATTCCAACCCTAGGCTGGCGCAAATCAACAAATGCCAAGGGGCAGTTTCGTTTGGATGGTCGACTGGGTGAAACCTCGAAAATCGACGGTATAACCTATTCTGGTCAGGGACTTGAGGCCGTGGCCGATGTGATTGTGTCCAATGGGGCCTATGCGGGGGTTAACCTGACCAAATTGCGTGTTGGGGATTGGTTCAACACGGGTTTGCGGATTGCGAAAAACGGGGCGCTGAGCATTACCTCAGGCACCGTCAAACTTGCCGATTTTCTAGAACGACGTCAAAGTGGATCGGGGTCGAACACGAGCACAGAAATCGCATTAGACCAACTGATTATTGATCCCAAGAATTCTGTGTCGAATTTTCGGGCCTCGCTGAACCAAAAGGGTTTGGGTCCCTTTTCGGGGGCGATTAACGGGGCGCCTATTGCAGGGCGTTTATACGCCACACCTCTTGGACCAGGCATTGAGGTGGTCAGCACAGATGCCGCAGGGGTCTTGATGGCAACAGATGTTGTAAAACGGGCCACGGGTGGGTCGCTTCAAATGCAATTAACGCCCACATCGCGCAAGGGGGAATTGGACGGAACCATCGCCATTCGTGACATACGTGTTCAAAATTCATCCGTTTTGTTAGAGATATTGAACGCAATCAGCATTGTTGGATTGTTGGATCAACTGGGCGGGCCTGGCATGTCACTGGATGAGGTCGACGTGACATTCCGCAACACGCCAGAACAGGTTGTGATTGAATCAGCAACCGCCTTTGGCCCATCGGTTGGAATTTCAGTGGATGGTTATTTTTTCAAACAGCTGGAGCAATTGGATTTACAGGGCGTCATTTCCCCGATTTATGCCCTCAATGCGGTGGGTGCGCTGATTTCGGGCAAGGGGCAGGGGTTGATTGGATTTAACTTTACCATTCGTGGGGAAACCGATAAACCGCGCGTCGTGTTGAACCCGCTGTCGGCGTTTACGCCCTCGCTTTTTCGTGAAATATTCCGCCGTCCGGCCCCCAATTTGGAAAAGTAATGAAGCTTTCTGATTTCGACTTTGATTTGCCCGAGGATTTAATTGCCACGCGGCCAATGACCCCGCGCAGTGCGGCCAAGTTGCTGTTTGCACAGGGCGATGCATTTCATGACAAAACTGTTGGTGATTTGCTGGATCTGTTTCAAGCGGGCGATCGTTTGGTTTTGAATAATACCCGTGTGGTTCCCGCGCGCCTGACCGGTGTACGCAAACGCCATGGCGTCCAAGGTGGAACCGGTGAAGCCAAGATCGAAGTTACCCTGCTGAACGCAGATACGGATGGGTTCTGGAGTGCGCTGATCAAACCCCTGCGCAAGGTTCAGGTGGGCGAGGTGATTACATTCAGTGATCAGTTTCATGCAGAACTTTGCGGAAAACGTGATGGTCAGGCCATATTGCGCTTTAACCTAACAGGGGATGCATTTGATGCCGCTCTGGAACAGGCAGGTGCCATGCCCTTGCCCCCCTATATCGCATCCAAGCGTGCGGCAGATGAACAGGATAAAGAGGATTATCAAACTGTTTTTGCAAAACATCGCGGATCCGTGGCCGCGCCAACAGCCTCGCTTCATTTTGATGAAGGGCTGCTGGATGCGCTGATCGCCAAGGGCGTTGATATCACTTATGTCACCCTGCATGTGGGTGCAGGCACATTTTTGCCTGTGAAAGTCGATGATGTCACAACCCATAAAATGCACAAAGAGCGGGGCGAAGTTACCCCCGAGGCTGCCGCAGAAATATTGGCCACGAAATCCGCAGGGGGCCGTGTGATCCCCGTGGGCACAACAGCGTTGCGATTGGTGGAAACCGCAGCGCGTGACACAGGTCAGATTGCCCCGTGGAAGGGCGCGACCGATATCTTCATTTATCCAGGGTTTGAATTTTATGTGTCCGATGCCTTGATGACCAATTTTCATCTGCCCAAATCCACATTGATTATGTTGGTCTCTGCCTTTATCGGGGTGGAGCGGACGAGAAAACTTTATACGCATGCGGTCAGTCGGCGCTACAGGTTCTTTTCATATGGTGATGCGTCGCTTTTGATCCCTTAATCTGATATTATTTTGAGTATGCCATGGCAAAAGTAAGGATGTGGCGATGTTACAGGTTCTCTCAAATACATGGGCGTTACTGCTGGGCATGTTCCTATTGATGATCGGAAACGGCTTGCAGGGGACATTGTTGGGTGTGCGTGGCGAAATCGAAGGGTTTTCCAATTTGGAAATGTCGATTGTCATGTCGGCCTATTTCGTTGGGTTCTTGGGCGCCAGCCGCATAGTGCCTGAAATGATCCGCAGGGTTGGCCATGTGCGTGTGTTTGCGGCACTTGGGTCCTTTGTTTCGGCGGTTCTTATTCTCTATCCTGCGATCCCGCATCCTGTTGCATGGGCAATTGGACGGGCAATCATCGGGTTTTCGTTTTGTGGGGTCTATGTGACGGCCGAAAGTTGGCTGAACAATGGGGCGAGCAACGAAAATCGGGGGCAGGCGCTGTCCCTATATATGGTTGTGCAGATGATCGGGATCGTCGCGGCCCAAGGTATGCTTTTGTTGGCCGATCCATCGGGTTACATCTTATTTGTGGTGATTTCGGTTCTGGTTTCGGTTTCCTTTGCGCCGATCCTGCTGTCCATTTCACCGACACCCGCGTTTGAAGCGACCAAACCTATGCGATTGATGGAATTGATCCGCGTATCGCCATTAGGGTCAGTTGGCATGTTCCTGCTGGGTGGGATTTTTGCGGCCCAGTTTGGTATGGCCGCGATCTATGGATCACAAATTGGCCTAAGCCTGAGCGAAATTTCCGCATTTGTCGCCTCCTTTTATGTTGGGGCTATGTTGCTGCAATATCCCATTGGTTGGGTGTCTGATCGCATGGATCGACGGTTTTTGATCGTGATTTGTGCGGCGATTGGGGGTGCTGCATCTCTTTTGGCGATCCTGACGGGCGGCAACTATTATACACTTTTGGTGGCGGCGTTCTTCGTTGGGGGCATGTCTAATCCGCTGTATTCTCTGTTAATTGCGCATACCAACGACTTTTTGGAATACGAGGATATGGCCGCTGCATCCGCGGGTCTTTTGTTCCTAAACGGGATTGGCGCGATTGCGGGTCCTTTGATCATCGGTTTCATGATGGAAACCATCGGTCCCGTTGGATTTTTCCTATTTATCGCCATTTTGTTGGGGATCATGGGCCTTTATGGGGCTTACCGTATGACACAGCGTCCTGCCATCGCCGCGGATGATACGTCAAGCTATACACCCGTTGCGCCAACGGCATCGCCCGTCTTGGTCGAAATTGCCCAAGAATACGACATCGAAGTCGCCATCGAAGAGGAAACAACACAAGAACAGTCTTAATCACACGGTTTGTCGCTTTGTCGTAAAACGTGACTTTGTTTTGCGAAATTTTTGTGACACTCTTTCCCCTAGGACAGGGCATGAGGAGCGTGGTGACAATGAGTGTCGATGCGGTTTTAAAATTTTGGCTGGATGAGGTTGATCAATCCAGCTGGTACAACAGTTCAGAGGCATTAGATCAGGAAATCCGAGATCGGTTTTTAGAAACCTGGCATCAGATTATGGAAGGCGGTCACAGTATGTGGTTGACCTATCCATCGGGTGCCTTGGCCTATATCTTGGTCACCGATCAATTTTCGCGCAATATGTTTCGCGGATCAGGGCAGGCCTTTGCCTCAGATCGGCTGGCGCTGACAGTGACAAAACAATGCGTGACGCAGAAATGGGATCTCTCCATTGATGCACCTGCGCGACAGTTCTTTTATCTGCCATTGATGCATTCTGAAAACCTGTGTGATCAGGACAGATGCATCCGTTTGATGAAGGAGCGGATGCCCCAGACAAGTGAAAATAACCTGCTGCATGCACAGGTGCACCGCGAAGTTATTCGTCAATTTGGCCGCTTTCCCTATCGAAATGATGCGCTTGGGCGCAACTATACTGCGTTGGAACGGGAATATTTGGACAATGGCGGCTATGGTATGACATTACGGCAACTTGATAAGGCGTCCTAAGCATAGCTCATCTGTTGATGTGAAATTAAAAATAGTTTAACGTTAAACGGAATTTAAAATTCCGGAGTTAAACATGTCGTCTCATTCCTTTGATGTTGTTGTTATTGGTGCTGGTCCTGGGGGCTATGTTGCTGCAATTCGTGCGGCGCAATTGGGTTTAAAAACCGCAATCATCGAACGTGAACATATGGGCGGCATCTGCCTGAACTGGGGGTGTATTCCAACCAAGGCGCTGTTGCGGTCCTCTGAGGTCTTTCATCTGATGCATAGGGCCAAGGAATTTGGCCTGTCTGCCTCGGGCATTTCGTATGATTTGGATGCGGTGGTAAAACGGTCCCGTGCGGTGTCAAAGCAGTTGAACCAAGGCGTCACGCATTTGTTGAAAAAGAACAAAGTGACGGCGTTCATGGGCGCAGCCACGCTAACGGGGAAAGAGCAGGTTGAGGTTACGACGGAGAAAGGCGTTGAATCCCTAAACGGTAAAAACGTTATCTTGGCCACAGGGGCGCGTGCACGCGAACTTCCGGGACTTGAGGCCGATGGCGATTTGGTTTGGACATACAAGCACGCGCTGACACCAAAACGCATGCCCAAAAAGTTGCTGGTCATCGGATCAGGCGCGATCGGGATTGAATTTGCATCCTTCTATAACACCTTGGGTGCGGATACGACCGTGGTCGAGGTGATGGATCGTGTCCTGCCTGTTGAGGATGAAGAGATTTCAAAATTTGCGAAAAAGCAGTTTGAAAAGCAAGGGATGAAAATCCGCGAAAAGGCGATGGTTAAGAAACTGGATCGTGGCAATTGCAAGGTGACCGCCTATATCGAACAGGGTGGTAAAACCACGACCGAGGATTTTGATACGGTGATTTCCGCTGTTGGCATTGTGGGCAATGTCGAGGATTTGGGGCTTGAAGCGCTTGGTGTCACCATTGATCGCACCCATGTTGTGACAGACGAATATTGCCGCACGGGCGTTGATGGCCTGTTTGCAATCGGCGATGTTGCGGGTGCGCCATGGTTGGCGCACAAGGCCAGCCACGAAGGTGTCATGGTTGCTGATCTGATCGCGGGGGAAAAGGTACATCCGATCAAACCCAACTCCATTGCGGGTTGCACTTATTGCCATCCCCAAGTCGCCAGTGTCGGTTTGACCGAAGCCAAGGCTAAAGAGGTGGGATATAAGGTTAAAGTGGGCCGTTTCCCATTCATCGGCAATGGTAAGGCGATCGCATTGGGCGAACCAGAGGGCATGGTGAAAACCATTTTTGACAAAAAAACGGGCGAGTTGCTGGGCGCACATATGGTGGGCGCAGAAGTGACCGAAATGATCCAAGGATACGTGATCGGTCAACAGTTGGAAACCACGGAAGAAGACCTAATGCACACCGTCTTCCCGCACCCGACCTTGTCCGAAATGATGCACGAATCCGTGCTGGATGCCTATGGCCGCGTGATCCATATGTAAGCGACAATGACCGTCGCTGCCTGCGTTTGGCTTGGGGATCGCTATAAGATAGATATCAATGCTAAGCGTTTTACGGTGAAATAGTCTAACTCAATATAAAAGGCGCAGGAAACTGCGCCTTTTCTTTATAATATCCGTCTTTTGATTACGCGCGACGGCGACCGCCGCGACGGCCACCACGGCCCCCTGCGGCCGCATCACCTGATCCAGTAGGTTTGTTGAATGCAATCCATGCGCCACCATGGGCGTCATTGTTTGTCAACAGGTTGGCGGCGCGGATGGCCTCCATCTCTTTGCCTGCGCGTGGTTTGGTTGAACCAAGGCCAAACATCTGAACAAACGCCTCATCCTCCATATCCGCAGGCAGGATGATGCCAGCGGCTTCAACCTCGGCCTTTTTCTCGGCGATCTTTTTCTGTGTGACGGGCAGGGCGACGGGGTTCATGATCGCCGATGTCATACCCGCACCCATTGCCATAGGTAGGAATGCGTTGTTGATGCCATGACGGTTTGGCAGGCCAAAGGAAATGTTTGACGCGCCACATGTTGTGTTCACGCCCAATTCCTCGCGCAGTTTGCGTACCAATGCAAACACCTGATTGCCTGCTGTTGCCATCGCACCAATGGGCATAACCAATGGGTCAACCACGATGTCATGTGCAGGGATGCCGAAATCGGCCGCGCGTTCTACGATTTTCTTGGCAACGGCGAAACGCACCTCTGGGTCTTCTGAAATCCCGGTGTCGTCGTTTGAGATCGCAACAACAGGAACATTGTATTTTTTGACCAAAGGAAGAACGAATTCCAAACGCTCTTCTTCACCTGTGACAGAGTTCAGCAAGGGACGCCCCTCGGCCGCTTGCAAACCTGCTTCCAATGCTTCTGGGACCGAACTGTCAATACATAGGGGCACGTCTGTCAAACCCTGAACCAGATTGATCAATGCTGTCATCAAGGGGGGTTCAGTTTCGTTTGGGTTGGGGTTTGAATTGTAAACGACGCCTGCGTTGATATCCAAAATATTCGCACCCGCCATCACCTGCGCCAAGGCGTCTTTTTCAACGGTGGAATAATCCCCCGCTTCCAATTCCGCAGCAAGCTTTTTGCGCCCAGTTGGGTTGATGCGTTCACCAATCACACAAAACGGTTGGTCAAATCCCAAGACGGCCGTTTTTGTTTTTGATTCAACGACAGTTTTTACCATGTCTTTTCTTCCTTAAGATGCGTTTGCAGGGATGGCAGAACTGCCACCATTGTTATGTGTCCAAACCGCGTTGGTTTTGATCCCACCCAAGGGGAAGAAGTGGACATGTGTGATATTGAAATCAGGGTTCGAGGCCTTGTGTGCCGCAAGCTCTGCGAGAACCTGAGTGGGTTCATACGGCAATAGCAGTTTTGAAACATCCATTGCGCGTTTTTGCAAAACTTTCAGGGACGGACCAACGCCACAGGCGATCGCAAATTTGATCAACGTCTGTAGTTTTGCAGGACCCGCGATGCCGATGTGGATCGGCAATGTGATGCCTGCTGCCTTTAGGTCGTTTGCCCACTGAATAATGGGGCCTGCATCAAAGGCGAATTGGGTCGCAAGCGCCATTTCCGCGTCTGTTGTTTCGTTGAATTTTTGCTTCCACTGAAGGGCTGCATCTACGTTCTTCATGGATCCATCTGGATCGATGTCTTTGTTCCCCTCTGGGTGGCCTGCAACGTGCAAACGTTTAAAACCTGCTTTGTCAAACAGTCCTGTTTCCAACAACTGCATCGAGCTGTCAAAATCCCCATGCGGGTTTGTCACGCCACCTGCCAACAAGAGCGCCTGTTCAACGCCTGCCTCACCCTGATACTGCGCGATCCAGTTTCCCAATGTCGCGGCATCCTTGATGATGCGCGCGGGGAAGTGGGGCATCACGTCATACCCTTCGTTCGCAATGCGTTTTGCTGTTGCGACCATATCCTCAATTGGCGTGCCCTCGATATGGGCGATGTAAACACGTGTGCCCTTGGGCAAAAGCGCGCGGAAATCTTGAACCTTTTCCGCGGTGCGTGGCATCACCTCGATTGAATATCCCTTAAGAAAGGATTCCATTTCGGGTGAAACGGGTGTTTCTTCTTCTGATTTCTTTGCGAAATTAAAAAGCGCCATGGACTACGCCTCCCATCCATTGTTGTCGATCAACGCTTTGATGCGCTCTTGATCGTACTCTGCCTCGATCCGAAGGGCGGTTGTTTCTGCCGCGTCTTCTGGTGTTCCCTCGACTTGAATGGGATCAGCCTTGCGCCACTCGGACAGATATTCATCTGTTCCTGCCATACCGCTTTTCATGGCGGCGCGGTCAATTGCCTGCTCAAAACGTTCGGGCAGGGGGCGTTTGACCCCACGGCGGCCTTTTCCAACAATAACTTGTGCCGGCATGTCGCGCCAATAGACAATGGTTACGTTGATCATGTTCGAATCCTTATTCAAGTTGCCCATAGATAAGTCTGCATTTTGAAATTTCGACGTCGGTTTTCGACAACTATCGGACATTCCGCGACGTAGGTGCGCCTGATTTGGGTATAATCAGCAATCTGATTGGATCACCAATGCAAGTTTTTCATGATGAAAATGAGTGTGTGCGTTACCCCTGCGACAATTTTGCGTTTGTCCCCTTGCGGCAGGGGCAAAGCATGCGTATCTTGAAATTAACTTAGGTCTATCGGAGGGCGTGTAATATGGCGCCCAAGCGTCCATCTGGTGCGAGCGCATTTCCCAAACCGGTAGAGAGCCCCGCGCCAAAGAAACGACCCAATCCAACGGATCTTTATGCAGCGTTGGATTTGGGAACAAATAGTTGTCGCATGCTGATCGCCCAACCCAAGGGCAATCAATTTCATGTGGTCGACAGTTTTTCCAAATCGGTGCAATTGGGCGCCGGGTTGGAACGCACAGGTCGATTAAACCGTGGCTCGATGCAGCGCACGGTGCAGGCGCTGCGTGTATGCCAACAGAAACTGAAATCCCATCGCGTCAAACACATGCGATTGGTCGCGACCGAGGCCTGTCGGCGCGCGGAAAATTCGCGTCAATTCCTGAACCAAGTGCAGCGGGAAACGGGGATCAAACTTGAGATCATCAAACCCGAGGAAGAGGCCCGTTTGGCCGTGATTTCCTGTGCGCCATTGGTATCCACCAATACAGAACAACTGTTGGTCGTGGATATTGGCGGGGGATCGACGGAATTGGTGTGGATTGATTTATCCGCTGTCCCGAAATGGGAACGCCCCAGATCGATCATGCGTCTGCATGCAGGCTTTCACACACCTGATAGCCCATTTCCCGCGGCCAAAGTGGTGGATTGGATTTCCATTCCGCTGGGGGTTGCCACCCTGCGCGATAATTTCAGCGATGTCGAAGATGACGCCGCGCGCTATGCTTTGATGAGTTGCCATTTTGAGGAACGCTTGGCCGATTTCGCCCCCTATGCAGATCAACAAACCCGTGAGGGGTTTCAAATCATTGGCACCTCGGGCACGGTCACAACAGTGGCTGCGTCGCATCTGGGCCTGAAGCGCTATGATCGCACCAAGGTGGATGGCCTGCGCATGACATCGGATCAGATTGATCATGTGATTGATGGGTATTTACAATTGGGTCCTGATGGGCGCCGTTCTGATCCACGCATTGGATCGGATCGACAGGCCTTGATCATGTCGGGTGCTGCGATTTTGCAGGCATTGTTGCGATCTTGGCCAACCGATCGTCTGTCGGTGGCGGATCGTGGTCTGCGCGAAGGGTTACTTTATGCACAGATGTGTGCAAATGGCGTCTTGGAAGACGGGCCATACTAATCTAAGACGGGGCTGATCTGGGGCGTGCAAAACAATCAGGGCACGCCGTCAAAGGGCAATAAGAATGGCAAAGCAGACGAAAAATTCATCGGGGCGCGGTCAACGTGATTTGAAGGTCAAAGTCAAATCCGCGCGTGGACGCACGGTGTCCCAAGTGAAATGGTTGCAGCGTCAGTTGAATGATCCGTATGTCAAACGTGCCAAGGCCGAAGGATACCGTGGCCGCGCGGCGTTTAAGATTTTGGAATTGGACGAAAAATTCCGCTTTTTGGTACCAGGTGCGCGTGTGGTTGATTTGGGCTGTGCGCCTGGTGGCTGGTGTCAGGTCGCGGTGAAACGTGTCAATGCCCTGGGCGAGCGTCGTGACAAGGCGATTGGAACCGTCCTGGGCATCGATCTGCAAGAGGTAGAGCCCATCGCAGGGGCCGAAATTCATCAGTTGGATTTCCTAAGCGATGATGCAGATTTAAAGGTCAAGGAATGGTTGGGCGGTCCTGCGCATGTCGTGATGTCGGATATGGCGGCATCCAGTTCGGGTCACAAACAAACCGACCATTTGCGCATTGTTGCTCTGTGCGAGGCTGCGGCCTTTTTCGCGTTCGACGTTCTGGAACCTGATGGAACCTTTGTGGCCAAGGTTTTGGCAGGGGGCGCAGAGGGGGAATTGCAAAAACTGCTGAAACAGCGGTTTAAAAAGGTGATGAACATCAAACCCCCCAGCAGTCGGGCCGATAGTTCAGAAAAATTTGTGGTCGCCACGGGTTATCGTGGATCAACCGATGACGACCCCCTTGGGGCATGACCAAAGCGTTTTTTAAATGCGCGGGTTAGGGCGGCGGGGCTTTCATACCCTGTTCTTACGGCGATTTCGGTGATTTGTAGGCTGCTGCTTTCCACCAAATGACGCGCGGCACTTAGGCGGATGTGGCGATAGACCTGTCCCGGCGTGGCCCCCAATGCGGCCTGAAATCGCCGTGATAATGTTTTGGGGGGGCAGCCCACCTGACGCGAAATCTCATCCAGCATCATGGGCGTTTCGATATTACGATGCATTAGGTCGATGGCCCGCTGCACAGGTCCGCTGGGTCCGCTGCCACTACTACGCGGGCGCAGATCATCGCGGCGCATGAACAGGGCGTCAACATCCAGCGCAATCCCATGTCCAATATGATCACAGATCAATTCACGGGTCAGATCATAGGCCGATGTTGCGCCTGCACATGTCACACGGTTGTCATCGCGTACCACTCGTTCACGTAATGGTTCAATATTTAGAAAACGTTCAGAAAAACTGTCCAGAATGTCCCAATGAACCGTTGCGCGTTTGTGTTCCAACAACCCTGCGGACGCCATCAACCATGCCCCCGTATCCAACCCGATCATAACCTTGCATGATTTCGCAACTTTCGCCAATGCCCGACGTGTGGCGGGTGTATCATGCGCGTCGTAATCATAACTGGCTATCACGAATAAATAGTCGAACTGCGGCGCATCCGCGATGGCGTAATCGGTCAGAACACTCAGCTGTGAAGAGGATGTCACAACCGCTTGTTTTAATCCGACAAAAGCCCAATCATATACCTGTCGATCCCCTAAGGTATTGGCCGCGCGCATGGGTTCCACACAATTGGCCAAACACATGTTTGAAAAGCGTTCAAACAAGAGAAAGCCAACCGAAACGGGCGCGTAGGATTGAATTGACCATTTTTGCATTAATTATGACCATTACTGCAAATCGTGATGCACATACAAGCGCGATCATATCGCATCACACGTGCAAGACGAGGATTCTTATGCCCCTATCAATGAATAAAGAGGTGTTCATCACCTGTGCGGTTACTGGTTCTGGTGGAACCCAAGACAGAAGTCCCCATGTGCCCCGCAGCCCGAAACAAATCGCCGACAGCGCGATTGCCGCGGCCAAGGCGGGTGCAGCGGTTGTACATTGCCATGTGCGTGACCCCGAAACTGGCGCACCCAGCCGCAAATTGGAATATTACCGCGAGGTGACAGATCGCATTCGTGATGCGGATGTGGACGTTGTGCTGAACCTGACGGCGGGTATGGGCGGTGATATGGTTTTTGGTGGCGCCAATAACCCATTGCCTCTAAGTGAGGCGGGCACCGATATGATCGGTGCGGAAGATCGCGTGGCCCATGTTGCGGAATGTTTGCCAGAAATCTGTACGCTGGATTGTGGCACCATGAACTTTGCCGAGGCGGATTACGTCATGACCAATACGCCCGGTATGCTGCAGGCCATGGGGAAAATGATGACCGATTTGGGCGTAAAACCCGAGATCGAGGCCTTTGACACAGGGCATCTGTGGTATGCAAAACAATTGGTGGCTGATGGTATTTTGGAGCCAGACGCCTTGGTTCAACTGTGTATGGGCGTGCCATGGGGCGCACCCGATGATTTGAACACCTTCATGGCCATGGTGAACAATGTGCCGCTCGAATGGACGTTCAGTGCCTTCGCCTTGGGACGCAATCAAATGGCCTACGTGGCGGCTGCTGTGCTGGCGGGGGGCAATGTGCGCGTCGGATTAGAGGATAACCTATGGCTGGATAAGGGCGTGTTGGCGACCAACGAACAATTGGTGACCCGTGCCAAAGGTATCATCGAAGGCATGGGCGCGCGCGTGATCGGCCCTGCCGAAGTGCGTGAAAAACTGCGCCTAACGAAACGCGCACCGCGCGGCTGATGCCATGATGCGGCGTCTGACATGTTTCGCGATGCTATTGATGCTTGGGGCCTGCCAAAAAGAATTGTTCCCGAACCCTGAACCTGCGCTACCGCCCGAATTGGTCGCGCAGGAAAAGGCAAATCATGACTGTGTGAAGGCGGGCGGAACGCCCGTGATCAACGGGTTTGGCATTTCGATCTGTCACATGAAAACACAGGACGGGGGTAAATCCTGTTCCTCCTCGGATGACTGTGAAGGGTTCTGTTTGGCCGAGGGACAAATATTCACATCCCACAGCCCCCATTTCGGGTGCTTTGAAACTTATGAACATGGGCAACGCCCAACACTATGCGTGGATTAAAATGACAAAAACAGTTGCAATTATTGGTGGCGGTGTAATCGGGGGCGGTTGGCTTGCTCGGTTTCTGCTAAATGGCTGGAATATCAATCTGTTCGACCCTGATCCTGAGGCCGAACGCAAGGTGAATGAGGTGCTGGTAAACGCGCGTCACGCGCTGCCGATGCTCTATGATGTGGCGCTGCCTGCGGAAGGGGCGTTAAACATCTGTGACACGGTTCAAGAGGCCGTTCAAAACGCCGATTGGATCCAAGAAAGCGTGCCAGAGCGTTTGGATATCAAACATAAAGTCATGGCCGAAATTCAGGCGCATTGCCGCGCGGATGCTATCATCGGTTCGTCAACTTCTGGGTTTAAACCGTCGGAATTGCAGGAAAAATCCGATAATAAGGGGCAAATTTTTGTCACGCACCCCTTTAACCCTGTTTACCTGCTGCCGCTGATCGAATTGGTGCCATCCCCCGAAAACGCGCCTGCGGATATTGAGCGGGCCAAGGAACTGCTAACCTCGGTCGGTCTCTACCCATTGCATGTGCGCAAAGAAATTGACGCACATATCGCCGATCGTTTCCTTGAGGCGGTTTGGCGCGAAGGGTTGTGGTTGATCAAAGATGGTATCGCCACGACCGAAGAAATCGACAATGCGATCCGCTATGGCTTTGGCCTGCGTTGGGCGCAGATGGGGTTGTTTGAAACCTACCGCATCGCGGGGGGTGAGGCAGGGATGGCCCATTTCATCGCGCAATTTGGTCCCTGTCTAGAATGGCCATGGACCAAACTGATGGATGTGCCCGAACTCACCGATGATTTGGTGCAGTTGATCGCCGATCAATCAGATGAGCAATCAGGTGCGCATAGCATTCGTGAATTGGAGCGCATCCGCGACAATAACCTGATTTCCATGATGCGTGCCCTGAAACAACAGGGGCAGGCCGCAGGTGCATTGATCCAGGCACATGAGGCAAACATGCAAACCACCCCCGCACAGGCCCCAACAATGGAAACCGTGCGCCGTGTCGTGCCCGTGGATTGGACCGATTATAACGGTCACATGAATGAGGGCCGCTATGGTCAGGTGTTCAGCGATGCCGCCGATGGTTTCATGTTGGCCATCGGCGCAGATCAGGAATACGTGGCAGGCGGGCACAGCTTCTTTACCGTGGAAACAACCATCAAATACTTGCTGGAAACCCACGCGGGCGAGGATATTGTTGTTGATACGCGCGTGCTGCTGGCCGATGGGAAAAAGGTGAAATTGGCCCACGACATGCGCCGCGTATCCGATGGCACCGCGTTGGCCAGTTGTGAACAATTCCTGCTGCACGTGTCGCTCGACACACGTAAATCCTGCCCGCCCGTTGGGGCCGTGGCAGAGGCGCTTTCAACCCTTTCAACAGGAGCATAATCAAATGCACTTTGGACTGACTGATGAACAACAGATGATCGTGGATACGGTGCGCAGTTTCGTTGAAAACGAGATCTATCCGCATGAAGATTTAGTCGAACGCACGGGCGAAGTGCCCGAGGAGATTGCCCAAGACATCAAACAAAAAACCATCGATCTGGGATTTTACGCCTGTAACTTCCCCGAATCTGTGGGCTGTGCGGGGCTTAGCCATTTGGAATTCGCGCTTGTTGAACGGGAATTGGGCCGTGGTTCCATGGCGCTTAATCACTTTTTTGGGCGTCCTCAAAATATTTTGATGGCCTGCGAAGGGGAACAGGTGGATCGGTATCTGATGCCTGCCGTGCGCGGGGAACGTATGGATGCGCTTGCCATGACGGAGCCGGGGGCAGGTTCGGATGTGCGGGGCATGAAATGTTTTGCGCGCCGTGAGGGTGGTGATTGGGTTGTGAATGGCACCAAACACTTTATCAGTGGTGCGGAACACGCTGATTTCATTATCTGTTTCATCGCGACGGGTGAGGATCAAACACCCAAAGGTCCCAAAAAACGCATCACCGCATTTTTGGTGGATCGCGGGACACCTGGGTTTACCATCCGTGATGGATATAAATCCGTATCACACCGTGGATACAAAAACATGGTGCTGGAATTTGACGATTGCCGTTTGCCTGATGCCCAAGTTTTGGGCGAGGTTGATGGCGGATTTGAGGTGATGAACACATGGCTATATGCCACTCGCATCACCGTTGCGGCCATGTCCGTAGGACGCGCGCGTCGGTGTTTTGATTATGCGCTGAATTATGCGGCGGAACGGGAACAATTTGGTCAACCCATTGGCAAATTTCAGGGGGTCAGTTTCCAGATCGCCGATATGATCACAGAAATTGATGCGGCCGACCATCTGACGCTGGCCTCGGCGTGGCGGTTGGATGAAAACCTACCTACCAATCGTGAAATCGCCTCGGCCAAACTTTATGCGACAGAGATGTTGGCACGTATCACGGATCAAACCTTGCAGATTTTTGGCGGCATGGGCTTGATGGATGATTTCCCAATCGAACGGTTCTGGCGCGATGCGCGGGTCGAACGGATTTGGGATGGTACATCAGAAATCCAACGCCACATCATCAGCCGCGATTTGCTGCGTCCATTGGGGGCCTAACCATATGGCAGGGCTTGACCGTCTCTTTCGCCCGAAATCCGTTGCCGTCATTGGCGGCGGGTATTGGGCACGTTCCATCATTGAACAATGCCGCAAAATCGGATTTCAGGGCGCGATTTACCCCATCCACCCAAAGGCCACGGATGTGGACGGCATTCCCGTTTATCGTACATTGGCTGATTTGCCCGAAACCCCTGATGCGGCGTTCATCTGTGTCAATCGCAATGCAACGATTGATGTGGTGCGTGAATTGTCACAGATGGGGGCAGGCGGTGCCGTGTGCTTTGCCTCTGGCTTTTTGGAAAGTCAGGCAGAAACCCAAGATGGCGCATCCCTACAGGCGGAATTGGTATCAGCCGCGGGAGATATGCCGATCGTGGGGCCAAATTGCTATGGGTTTGTCAATTACTTGGATCAGGCCTGTTTGTGGCCCGATCAACATGGCGGCATCCCTGTGGACAGTGGCGTGGCAATCATCACGCAAAGTTCGAATATCGCCATTAACCTAAGCATGCACACACGCGCCCTGCCGATTGCTTATTTGATGACGGCGGGCAATCAGGCCAAGGTCAGCATGGCGGATTTGGCGCGCTTTGTTTTGGCCGATCCACGCGTGACAGCACTTGGTCTGCATATCGAAGGGTTGGGGGATCCAAACGAATTTCTGCAATTGGCCCAAGAGGCCCACGCCATAGGCAAGGGCATTGTTGCGATCAAGGTGGGTGTATCCGATCAGGCGCAGGCCGCCACGATTTCGCACACAGCCTCGCTTGCCGGCAGTGCCGCAGGGGCCAGCGCCCTTTTTGAACGTCTTGGCGTTGCGCAGGTTCAGGATTTAACCACCTTTATGGATACTCTGATGGTGTTGCATCATGTGGGTCCACTGAACGGTGATACGGTTGCGACCATTTCCTGTTCAGGCGGCGAAGCCAGCCTGATGGCCGATTTGGGGCAAGCGGTTGGCGTGGAATTCCCGGATCTTATCCCAAATCAGCGGGACTCGTTGCGTGACGCCTTGGGGGATAAGGTCGCCTTGGCGAACCCCTTGGATTATCACACCTATATCTGGGGCGATGGGGCGGCGATGGGGAAATGCTATGCTGCGATGATGTTGGGGGATCAGGATGCAACGATTTTGGTTGTGGATTTCCCGCGTGCAGATCGCTGTTCCCAATCCGCGTGGGATTGCGTGATCGAGGCCGTTGAATACGCCCATGCGCAAAGTGACCGTGTCCTGATCTTGGCGGCAAGCCTTGCGGAAAACATGCCTGAACATGTGGCCGAACGCTTGGGGGCCCTTGGCATTCCTTGTCTAAACGGTTTGCGCGAAAGCCTAGAGGCGGTAAAGGCCGCCGCCGCAATTGGGCAGGGCATCCAAAACGATCAACCCCTATGGATATCCAGCCCAAGTGAGACGAGCGTGACCCTAAGCGAGGCAGAGGCGAAAGCGGCCCTGTCGCATTCTGGTTTGACGGTGCCTGCGGCGCGGGTTGTGAGTTTAGATGACATCGACAATCAGGGCGATTTCCCATTTCCTGCCGTGCTAAAGGCGCAAGGGTTGGCACATAAGTCGGATGAAGGCGGCGTTGCGCTTAACCTAACATCGCTTGATGCGGTAAAATCTGCGGCGCAAAACATGGGCCGTGACAGTTTTCTGATGGAACAGATGATCACGGGGGCTGTGTGTGAAATCCTTATCGGTGTCGTGGCTGACCCTGCGCATGGGTTTGTCCTAACCCTTGCGGCAGGGGGCGTGATGACCGAAATCCTAAAGGACAGCACAACCCTGGTTCTGCCTGTAACGTCCCAGGATGTGACAGAGGCCTTCCAACGGTTGAAAATTGCGCCCATCTTAAACGGATATCGCGGCCAACCTGCGGTGGATATGGCCGCTTTGGTGGATGCGGTGATGTCCGTTCAATCCTATGTTCAGCAAAACATGAATGACGTGTTAGAAGTTGAAATAAACCCAGTAATCGCAACACCAAACACCGCAATCGCGGTAGATGCACTGATCAGGAGAGCGACATGAGCGATAGCCCCATTAAAACCGAACGCCGCGGTCACGTATTAGAGGTGACATTGGATCGCCCCAAGGCGAACGCCATTGATCTGGCCACCAGCCGCATCATGGGGGATGTGTTTCGCGATTTTCGGGATGACCCCGAATTGCGGGTTGCGATCCTAACGGGGGGTGGTGAAAAATTCTTTTGCCCAGGTTGGGATTTAAAGGCCGCGGCCGATGGCGATGCCGTGGATGGCGATTATGGCGTGGGTGGTTTTGGCGGATTGCAGGAACTGCGCGGTATGAACAAACCCGTGATCGCCGCCGTAAATGGGATTGCCTGTGGCGGCGGGTTGGAATTGGCCCTGTCAGCGGACATCATTTTATCCGCAGATCACGCGACATTTGCCCTGCCTGAAATTCGCTCGGGCACCGTTGCAGATGCGGCCTCTGTCAAATTGCCAAAACGCATTCCCTATCACATCGCGATGGAACTATTGCTGACAGGGCGTTGGTTTGATGCAGAAGAGGCCAAGGGATGGGGCATCATCAACCACATCTATCCTGCAGCTGATCTGATGGCAGAGGCGCGCAAATTGGCCGAGCTTTTGGCCTCGGGTCCACCCTTGGTTTATGCGGCGATCAAGGAAATCGTGCGTGAAGCTGAAGACATGAAGTTCCAAGATGCGATGAATAAAATCACCAAGTCGCAGTTTGAAACTGTGGAAAAGCTTTACACGTCTGAGGATCAGTTAGAAGGCGCACGCGCCTTTGCCGAAAAACGTGATCCTGTTTGGAAGGGGCGCTAAAGCGCCCCAAACAACCCTAAATCAATTTACCCATCGCAACGGCCGTATCGGCCATGCGGTTGGAAAAACCCCATTCGTTGTCATACCACGTCAGGATACGCACCATATTGCCATCCATCACCTTGGTTTGTTCGCTGGCAAAAACGGACGAATGTGGATCATGGTTGAAATCCATGGAAACAAGCGGATCATCAGTGTAGCCCAAAACGCCCTTCATCGCGCCCTCAGCCGCGGATTTAACGGCGGCGTTGATTTCCTCGATCGTGGTGTCGCGCGCAGCCTCAAACGTAAGGTCAACACAGGATACGTTTGGGGTTGGGACACGAATGGCCACACCGTCCAATTTTCCGTTCAACTCGGGCAACACCAAACCAACGGCTTTGGCAGCCCCTGTAGAGGTTGGGATCATGCTCATCGCGGCGGCGCGGGCGCGATAGAGATCCTTGTGCATTGTGTCCAGCGTGGGTTGATCGCCCGTATAGCTGTGGATTGTGGTCATAAACCCACGTTTGATCCCAATGGCATCATTCAATGCCTTGGCCACTGGGGATAGGCAGTTTGTAGTACAGGATGCGTTTGAGACAATGATCTGATCCGACGTCAGCGTGTCGTGGTTCACACCATAAACGATTGTGTTGTCCGCGCCGTTTGACGGGGCCGAAACCAAAACACGATGGGCCCCGTTTTCCAAATGTACTGCTGCCTTGTCCCGATCTGTGAAAATGCCTGTGCATTCCAAAACAACATCCACACCATCCCAAGGAAGTTCGGCAGGATTGCGAATGGCTGTGACATCAATCGGACCACGGCCCACATCAATGGTGTTGTCGGTGGTTGTGACCTCTGCGGGAAAGCGTCCATGCACACTGTCAAAGCGCAAAAGATGCGCGTTTGTTTCCACAGGTCCCAAATCGTTGATTGCCACAACCTCGATATCGGTGCGCCCTGATTCAACGATGGCCCGC
Organism: Rhodobacteraceae bacterium HIMB11; assembly: GCA_000472185.1. Lineage (GTDB taxonomy): Bacteria > Pseudomonadota > Alphaproteobacteria > Rhodobacterales > Rhodobacteraceae > HIMB11. The sequence continues at coordinate 93,786 of AVDB01000010.1, forward strand.
AAAACATTGCGCCCGATGCGTCCAAATCCATTGATGGCAACTTTGACAGCCATGGTTCATCCCTTTGTTTTTTGTTAGCGATAAAGTTAGCGCTAACATCAGCATTCAGGGAAATTTGTCAAGCCAAAAGCAGGATGTTTACAAATCGTGAGGATTTATCGCCAAAAGGCCAGATACTCGATCAACTCGTCCCGCTTGACGAGGAGAAAGTGAAAATTCTGCGCACCGTTATATAGCACATCATAAAATATGGCGCATAAAATGGCGAAAAATAGAATTGCCCAACCGAAATTCCCATCATGCACCTGCTTTCGCGTTTCACTGATGTCTAGGGGGATATCGGGAATTGGTAAACAAAAACCCCGCTCAATGGGCGGGGTTTTGCATAAATGTTGATGTGATTACAACAACCGACCCATTGTCGCGGCAACATCTGCCATGCGGCAGGAGAAGCCCCATTCGTTGTCATACCACGCCAAAACACGTACCGTGCGGCCACCGACAACCTTGGTTTGGTCGGGTGCAAAGATGCTGGATTCTGGTGTGTGGTTAAAGTCGATTGAAACCTTGGGCTCTGGGTCATAGGCCAAGACGTGCCCCATGTGACCCGCGGCCGCTTCGCGTACGATTTCGTTGATATCTTCGACGGTGACATCTTTGCTGGCTTCAAATGTCAAATCCACGGCCGACACGTTTGGCGTGGGTACCCGCATCGCAGTGCCGTCCAGTTTTCCAGATAGTTCTGGTAACACTTCTCCTAATGCCTTGGCCGCGCCAGTGGATGTTGGGATCATCGCCATTGCAGCGGCGCGCGCGCGGTACAAATCCTTGTGGCGGCGATCAAGAGTAGGTTGATCGCCAGTGTAACTGTGGATAGTTGTCATGATGCCGCGCTCAATGCCCACCGCGTCATTCAGCACCTTGGCCAAGGGGGCCAAGCAGTTCGTTGTACACGATCCGTTGGATACCATCGTGTCGCCAGAAATTAGATCGCGGTGGTTTACACCATAGACGATGGTTTTTTGCACGTTTTTCGCAGGGGCCGAGATCAGGACAGATTTCGCGCCTTGGCGAATGTGCACATCCGCTTTGTTTCCGTCGTTGAATTTGCCAGTACATTCCAAAACAACGTCACATCCAGACCAATCCAATTCCTCGGGGTCATAGGTTGAATAAACTTGCATCGGGCCGCGGCCCAAATCCATTGTGTCATCCTTGACAACGACATTGCCATTAAAGCGGCCATGTACGCTGTCATATTTTAGCAGGTGCGCGTTGGTTTCAATGGGGCCTGTTGCGTTGATTTTTACAACCTCAACATCGTTGCGTGCGCTTTCGGCGATATGCGCCAATGTACACCGTCCGATGCGTCCAAATCCATTGATTCCAACTGTGACTGTCATTGTCTGTCTCCTGCTTTGGCTTGGGTCAGGACTTAGAACACTTTGAAACAGTGATAAATGAAAAATCGTATTTTTGTCAGGATGTTAGCGATAAAATGCGATGTTAGCGTTAACGTTTTCGCAAACATTCAAAGGTGAAAATGAAAAACCCCGCCAGTGGCGGGGTTCTGAGTCGTTTGTATGATTAGGTTTACAGCAGATCGTTCGCCAGTTTGACAATCGCGTCAGACGTGATGCCAAATTTTTCAAACAAAACCTCTGCAGGGGCAGATGCGCCGAAACGGTCCATACCGATGAACTCTGTTTTCGCTTCGCGTCCGCGTTCCCCCAAAAGCCAGCGATCCCAACCCTGACGTACGCCCGCCTCGATGCCGATGCGCACTATGTTCCCTGCGGGCAGGACCTTGCGGCGATAAGCTTCATCCTGTTCTGCAAACAATTCCATGCAGGGCATGGAAACAACGCGTGTACCGATTCCTTGGGCTTGCAATGCCTCGCGTGCTTTTAAGGCGATGGACACTTCTGATCCGGTTGCGATTAGGATGACCTGACGCTTGCCTTCCGCGTCGGCCAAAACATAGGCCCCCTTAGCGCTTAGGTTTGCGTTTTTGTGTTCTGTGCGAACGGTTGGCAAACCCTGACGTGTTAGGGACAGTACAGAGGGCGTTTCCTTGGCCGTTAGGGCCAATTCCCAGGCTTCTGCTGTTTCAACCGTATCTGCAGGGCGGAACACATAGGTGTTTGGTGTCGCGCGGCTGATGGCCAAATGTTCAACGGGTTGGTGTGTTGGACCATCTTCGCCCAAGCCGATGCTGTCATGCGTCATAACAAAAACGGTTGGCATTTTCATCAAGGCTGCCAAACGCATCGCAGGACGCGCATAATCGGTAAAGCACATGAAGGTGCCGCCATAGGGACGGATACCGCCGTGTAGCGCCATGCCGTTCATCGCAGCGGCCATACCATGTTCGCGGATACCCCAGTAGATATAACGACCCCCACGGTTATCAGTGTCAAAAACACCCATATCTTTAGATTTTGTGTTGTTTGACCCAGACAGGTCCGCAGATCCGCCAACGGTTTCTTGCATCACTGGGTTGATGACATTCAACGCCAATTCGCTGGATTTACGTGTTGCGTGCTTGGGTGCCTCTTCCGAGGTTTGTTTTTTAAATGCACGCACGACTGCGGCCAAACGCTTGGGCGCGTCTAAGGCAAATGTGCGGTTGAATTCATTTTGTTTGTTGTCGGACAGGGTTGCAAAACGTGCGTTCCACTCGGCACGTTCTGCCGCGCCGCGTGATCCGATGATTTCCCAGTCTTTTTTGATGTCCGCTGGGATTTCAAAGGCATCTGCCGTCCATCCATAGGCGGCCTTGGTATCTGCGATCAACTGCGCATCTGTTAGTGCGCCGTGGCCCTTGGATGTGTCCTGTGCGGATGAGCCAAGTGCGATATGTGTTTTACACGCAATCATGGATGGTTTTTTGGATTTCTTCGCTGCCGTTAGGGCCGCGTCAATTGCTGCAGGATCATGACCATCAATTTCTTGCACGTGCCAGCCTGACGCCTTAAAACGCATGACCTGATCGGTGCGGTCGGCCAAATCAACGGTGCCGTCAATGGTGATGTTGTTGTTGTCCCAAAGAACGATCAATTTTGACAATTCGTGACGACCGGCAAGGCCTATCGCCTCTTGGCTGACGCCTTCCATCAAACACCCGTCACCTGCGATCACATAGGTGTGGTGATCCACAACCTTTTTGCCAAAACGGGCACGCAGGATTTCTTCGGCCATGGCAAAGCCAACGGCATTTGAAATACCCTGACCCAATGGGCCTGTTGTTGTTTCAATCGCGTCGGATAGGAAGTTTTCAGGGTGACCCGCAGTTTTAGCACCCAACTGGCGGAAATTCTTGATCTCTTCGATTGGAAAATCGTCGTATCCGCACAGGTGCAATAGGGAATAGATCAACATCGATCCATGTCCCGCAGACAGGATAAAGCGATCACGATCTGGCCATGTTGGGTTTTTCGCGTCAAACTTCATGTGTTTTTCAAACAACACGGTTGCCACATCTGCCATCCCCATTGGCATTCCAGAGTGTCCAGAGTTTGCAGCGGCGATTGCATCCAGTGTTAATGTCCGGATGGCGGCTGCCTTATTCCAATGATCGGGGTTTGCAGTGCGCAGGGCTTGAATATCCATCAAAGCGGCCTTTTCAGTAGGGTTGATTTGTTCACGCGCTCAATACCACGCTGTGCTACGAAATCAAGCCAAGTGCCGCTTTTATCGCGCTATGATTTGCCCTGGCGCATTTTTCCGGGATTTTGGGGCAGGGTGGTCATGGCCCGCAACCGATGTGCGGAGCCAATCTGTTTATTGATTTTCCAACACTTTGCGTGCTGCGCGGAAACATTCCAAACCTTGGGGAACGCCGCAATAAATTGCGATCACGTGAATGATTGCGCGAATTTCCTCGGGTGTGACGCCATTGTTGATGGCCCCCTGACAATGCAATTCCCATTCGTGCATTTTGCCCAAGGCGCCGATCATGGATAGATTCATCATCGACCGTGTTTTTGCGTCAATGACATCATCGCCCCAGCCAAATCCCCAACACCATGCTGTCATCGCCTCTTGGAAAGGGCGGGTAAAATCATCAGCGGCGTCCAGACTTTTTTGCACATAGTCCGCCCCAAGGGTGGATTTGCGTTGTTCAAGTCCTTTTAGAAATAGATCTTCGTCAAAAACGCTCATGTTATTTTCCAATCTTCATCGCGATGTTTTTCGTTTGGACGTAGTTCCACAGCGCCTCGCGCCCTTTTTCACGTCCGTATCCTGATTTGCCATAACCGCCAAAAGGGGTTTCCACGCCGCCTGCGTACCATTCGTTCACAAACACCTGACCCGCGCGTAGTTTTTGCGCCGCGCGATTTGCACGATCCAGATCGGTGGTAAAGACGCCAGAGACCAGACCATAATCGGTGCTGTTTGCAATTTTGATCGCTTCATCATCCTGCGTGAACTTCATGACCGACAGGACAGGGCCAAACACCTCGTCCCGTGCGATGGTCATGTCGGGGGTGACGTCCATGACCGTTGGGTTCAAAAAGGCGCCTGCGTTGTTTGGCGCACTGCCCCCCGTGGCCAAGGTTGCGCCCTGATCTTGGGCCTCTTTCACCATGTTCAATGCGCGATCGCGTTGGCCGTGGCTGACCATGGATCCCATGCCCTGCGCCATGTCCTTTAACGTCTCACCCGGGGCCACGGTCAGATCGCTTGCAACCTTCACCGCGCGTTCGATCAATTCGGCATGGCGGCTTTCATGGACGATCACGCGGCTCATCGCGGAACAGACCTGACCTGCGTTGAAATAGATGCCCCACCGCAAATCGGTTTCAAAGGCCTCGAGGTCCGCATCACTGTGTACGATTGCGGCGGATTTGCCGCCCAATTCCAAAACACAGGGCACAACGTTTTTCGCCGCGGCGGATGCGATTGCGATGCCCGTTGGAACCGATCCTGTAAAGACGATTTGATTGACCATTGGATGCGCGCTAAGCGCGGCACCCGCATCCGAACCCAACCCGCATAGAACGTTTACCGTCCCCTTGGGGAAACCGACGTGTTCTGCTGCTTCGGCAAAGATATAGTTTGTCAGCGGGGTCATTTCGGGTGTTTTGATCACCACGGCATTGCCCGTTGCCAGCGCCGCTGACAGCGAACGCGCCGTCATTTCCAGTGGATAGTTCCACGGGATAATCTGCGCCGACACACCAAAGGGTTCGTAATGGGTAAAATCAAAATACCCTGATCCAAGCGGGATGGAACGCCCCTCAACCGTGCTGGCCTGGTTGCCGTAATATTCGAAATAGAGCGCCGCACCGTCGATTTCGATTTCGGATTCCCAAATTGGTTTGCCCTGTTCGCGCGACAGCAGATAGGCCAAGCGTTCGCGGTGTTCCTTCAAAAAGCGTCCCATCGCCTGAACCATGCGACCCCGTTTAATCGGGCGCATATCCGTCAGGACACCTGATAAATGCACACGACGCGCGGCCATAACGGCGCGGTCAACATCAACTGCATCGGCCAAGGCATGTTGTGCAATCACGTTTCCCGTTGCAGGGTCCGTGACATCAATGCGGCCTGCGCCCCCATCGACCCAAGCCCCATCAATATAGTTTTGCCAAAACGGTTTAATTTCAAACATCAACGGCCTCTTTCATCCAGCGTTGTAGGGTTAGGATCGAGTGTTCTGAGTTCACACCACATTTGGGATCAACCACTAAGGGGCCCGGTACATAACCGCGCGATTTCAATCCGCGCTGTACGCTTTCGACCAGACCGATATCCTCGGCCACAGTGGTTTCACGATCTTGGACCGCCATTTGGCGCACGATGTCATTTTCTGCGCCGCCAACAGAATACCAGCCACGCCAAACCACAACGTGATCTGCGTCCATTGCACGCCAATGGTAGGTGTTTAACAAGTTTCCTGGATAGACCTGAAAACTAAACATCGGCCATAAGAACCAGCTGGAATATTGGTCATTTTTGTCAAAACCTGAATTGATGTCATATGTCATCGCATCCATGCTGTTGCATTCGGTTGTGTGACGCAGGCAATAGCCCTGTGGTTGGATGTCATAGGTTTCAGGGCGTACAACACCTGTTGAAAATGTTGGGTGGTTTAGGGTGCAGTGATAGCATTCAGAATAATTTTCAACCGATACTTTCCAGTTGCAGTTTTCTGGAATTTCCACCCATTCCAACGGGGCCAACGTGTCCCAATGGGGAATATAGCTTTCTAATTCTGTGCGCACATTTGGGAACCATTCATCCATGGGTTTTGCATCATTGTCCAAATTCACAAAGATAAAGCCCAAGAAAACTTCTGTGCGCACGGATGTCAGGCAGATTGAGGATTTATCAAACCCTTCTACCGCCTTGATATTTGGCCCTGCGCGCAGTTCCCCTGTCAATTCATAGGTCCAGGCGTGATAGGGGCAGACCACAACGCGCGTTTGCCCCTGACCGCTGACCAATTGGTGGGCGCGGTGTTGGCAGACGTTATAAAAGGTGCGGATTTCACCATCGCGCCCCTTGATACAAAACAGGCTTTCACCCGCCATATCAAAGGTGAAATAGTCACCCGTTTCCTTAAGCTGACTGGTATGACCTGCAAATTGCCATGTGCGCGCCAATAATCCATTGGTTTCAAGTTTAAAGACCTCTGGATCGGTATAGTATTTGGCCGCAAGGGATAGTGTTGGGGTGGATGTCATGAAGGATCCTCCTCATAAAAACCGTGATCGGTTCTGCGTTGATGAAAGGTTTCGACTCGGTCGACGATTTCGCTCGTCGCTACAGAAATCACAAAACTAAGCAAGGTTTCAAGCACCGCGAGCGTGCCGACAGAGGATGGGAAAAATTGGGGTGTCTCAACCGACACAATAAACCCGTGTTGTGCCGCGCGAATTATGGGGCTTGCGGGGCTGTCGGATAGGGCGATAACGGTCATCCCTTGGGAAACGGCCATGTTGACGGCATCAACCACCTCGCGGCGATAGGGGCGCATGGTCATGGCAATCAACACATCGCGTTCGTCCGCCCATGCCATATCATCAACTGCGGTTGATCCTGCCTTGGGGATTGCATGAAACCCAACCATCCCTGTCGAGGCAAGATAGGTAAAGTTCTGTGCATTCGTATGATTAACGCCCACGCCCATGGTATAGACATTGCGCGAATTCCAAATCGCCTTGGCAGCAGCCTCAAGTTGATCAACGCTCAGGTTTGCAAAACTGTCCTGAACATTTTTAAGCGCCGCGCCAACCATATCGGCATAGAGCCCGCCCAAATCGCCCGATTTTGCAATCTCTTGCAACCAACGCGCCCGATCGCCCAAATCAACGGTGCCTGTACGGATTGCCTCGCGGAAGGGGGCGCGAAAATCCTCATACCCCTCAAAGCCCGCCTGACGGGCCATGCGCACAACGGTATTGGGTTTCACATTCGCGGCCTCGGCAATTTCGCGCACGGTGGACACGCCCACATCCTGCGGGTTGTCCAAGACATATCGCGCGGCCTTTTGCGCCTCTGGCGTTAATTCGTCCCATTCCGCTGTAAGCCGCGCGAGCACGGCCTCGGTTGAGTCGATTTCTAAAATTGGTACAGATGTATCATTCATAATTGACTATGGTACATTTGTGCGAATATGATGTCTAGCGAATTCGGCGAAATCAGATCAGGAATCATATCCATGTCACAAAAAGAATTTCCAACGCACGCACGTGTTGTCATCGTAGGTGGGGGCGTTATGGGCGTCGGCCTTGCCTATCACCTTGGCAAAGAAGGCTGGGGTTCAGACACCGTTTTGTTGGAAAAGGCAGAGCTAACATCTGGCTCGACTTGGCACGCAGCAGGTCAAATCACGCACTCAACCTCAAGCTTTAGCCTTGGAAAATGTGTGGATTACAACATTGATCTGTATTCTGGGGCCTTGGAAAAAGAAACAGATCAGCCTGTTACATGGCACGGCTGCGGGTCCTTCCGCTTGGCCTATACAGAAGATGAAATGGATTGGTTGCGCCACACCTTGTCTGTGGGGCGCACATTAGGGTTCAATATCGAATTGGTTGGGCCAGAGCGGATTGCCGAATTGCATCCCCATTATAACCTAGAGGGGGTCATAGGCGCACTGCATACCCCAGATGACGGTCACGTTGATCCCACAAACGTAACAATGGCCATGGCCACAGGTGCGCGTCAGTTGGGTGTGCGCATTTTCCGCCACACAAGGGCCACCAACATTACGCAATTGGACAGTGGTGAATGGTTGGTTGAGTCTGAAAAGGGGTCAATCACTTGTGAACATGTGGTAAATGCAGGGGGGACATATGCCCGTCAAATGGGCGAATGGTCGGGCCTTCAACTGCCCATGACATCCATGACCCACCACTATTTCGTCACTGACAATGTACCTGAGTTCCAAGATCTGGAAACCGAACTGCCCGTTATCCGCGATGACCGCAAAGTTTCGGGTTACATCCGCATGGAACAAAAACGAGGTTTGATCGGGATTTATGAGAAAGAGAACTCAAACTCTGTCTGGCATGATGAATGTCCATGGGAATACGAAAACTGGTTGTTTGATGCGGATTATGATCGTGTCATGCCGTATCTTGAAGAATCCCTGAACCGCATGCCGATATTTGCGGAACTGGGTATTCAACGCGAAGTGCACGGCGCAATTTCGCATCCACCGGATGGAAATCCATTAGTCGGTCCGGCACCAGGCGTGCAGAATTACTGGTGCTGCTGTGGCACGCAAATTGGGATCGGCTGGGGTCCGGGTTTGACGCGTGAATTGGCGCGTTGGATGGTGCATGGTGCCGCAGATATTTCCATGCGCGACTATGATCCACGTCGCTTTGGCGAATATGCAACCAAGGATTGGCAAGTCACCAAGGCGCATGAAGATTACTGTTTGCGCCACGAAATTCCGTTTCCCCATTTCAACCGTTTGGCGGGACGTCCTATTAAACCATCGCCCCTATATGACCGCCTAAAAGAAAAGGGCGCGGTGTATGAAGAGGTCTATGGCCACGAACGCCCCAGATGGTTCGCGAAAAACGGTGTGGAACAGCGCGATTATTACAGTTTCAAACGCAACGAAGTGCATGACGTTGTTGGCGCAGAGTGCCGCGCAGTACGTGAAAGCGTTGGGATCATGGATATTTCGGCCTTTACCAAGGTTGAAGTGTCAGGCGCGGGTGCCGAGGATTTGTTGAACCGCTTGGTTGCCAATAAACTGCCGAAAAAGGTGGGGGGTGTTGCCCTGACACACATGCTGAACCGCGCTGGGCGGATCGAATTGGAAACGACGGTCGTGAAACTGGATGAGGGGCGCTATTACCTTGTCTGCGCGGCCTTCTTCGAACAACGCTTGGTGGATCACCTAAACCACAATCGGGATGGCGAAGAGGTGTCTGTCAAAATCCTATCAACTGATTGGTCTGCACTTGCGATCAATGGACCAAAGGCGCGTACGGTCATGGCCGCTTGCACAGATGCGGATTTGTCAAACGCAGGTTTCCCATGGTTGAAGGCCAAAGAGATTGAGGTTGCAGGCGTCAAGTTATGGGCGTTCCGCATGTCCTATGCAGGGGAACTGGGATGGGAGTTGCATATTCCGCGCGATGGTGCATTGGCCGTTTATGATGCCCTTTGGGCTGCGGGTGAGGCGCATGGCATTCAGGATTACGGCAGCTTTGCCATGAATTCCCTACGCATGGAAAAGGCGTTCAAAGGGGCAGGCGAGCTGACAAACGAAGTGACCCTGGCCGAGGCGGATGTGTTGCGCTTTGCGCGGAATGAAAATGACTATATCGGCAAGGATAAAACCCTGAACACCGATGACATGCGCTGGGTCTGTGCCTATCTGGAAATCGAACCTGACGGGGTCGAAGACGGCCATGGTGGTGAACCGATCATGGTGGATGGCAAGGTGATGGGGTCAACGGCCTCGGTCGCCTATGGGCATACGGTTGGTAAAATCTTGGCCTTTGCCTATGTCCGTCCAGAGGTAAATATTGCAGGTAAAGAGGTCAGCGTTTTGATCGCGGGTGAACCGCGTGCGGCCCGTATTCTGGGCGATGCGGCCTATGATCCGACCAGCGCCCTGCCACGCACGGATATCGCGGCCGAATAAGGGGGCAGAGATGAAAATTACATCACTCAAACTCTGGAATGTCCCGCTGACCAGTCATGAGGCCTATTACATGGCCGATGGCAAAACCTGCGATACAGTGACATCCGTAATTATTGCACTGGAAACCGATGTGGGGATCACGGGGTGGGGCGAGGTGTGTCCAATTCCCCACTACCTCCCTGCCTATGCGGGCGGTGTTGCCCCCGCAATGGAAGAGTTGTGGCCCGTTTTGTGCGGCGCTGATCCCGTAGGCCCCGAGGCAGTGATGGCCAAGGCCAATGGGTGGTTGATTGGGCATGAATATGCAAAATCTGCCTTGGACATTGCGCTGTGGGATATCACAGGCAAGGTCGCCAATATGCCGCTTTACACCCTGCTGGGTGGACGGCGTCAGGCGGATATGCCGCTTTATCATTCGATCACCTGCATCGCGCCCGATGAAATGGTCAAAATCGCCCGCGACGCACAGGCCAAAGGCATGACCCAATTCCAAGTCAAACTGGGCGCCGATAACAATTGGGAGGCCGATGCCGCCCGTCTGCGCATGGTACGTGAAGAGGTGGGGTCAGGACCATTGGTATATGGCGATTGGAACTGTGGTGCCACGTCGCTGGATGCAATCCGTGTTGGTCGCGCGGTCCAAGATTTGGACATCATGTTGGAACAGCCCTGCGCCACGATGGAAGACTGCAAACGGGTCAAGGATGCAACGCATCTGCCGATGAAAATGGACGAAAACGCCCATGACACCGCCAGCATGTTAAAGGCGCATCAATTGGGCGTGATGGACGCCGTTGCGGTTAAACTGTCGAAATTTGGTGGCCTCTCGGCGTCCCGCGCTGCACGTGATTTGTGTCTGCATCTGGGCGCGCGGATGTGTATCGAAGACACATGGGGGTCTGACATCACCACAGCTGCACTTAGCCATCTGGGCGCATCAACGGATCCTAAGCGGGTCATGAATGTCTGTGATTTGTCAGGCTATGTTGCGCCCCATGTTGCCCCCGATGGGCCCAAGCGTGAAAATGGCCGCCTTGCCCCGCCCGAAGGCGCGGGATTGGGCATTGCCCCTGATTTGGACGTGCTTGGCAC
>AVDB01000011.1 GCA_000472185.1 Rhodobacteraceae bacterium HIMB11
AGAAGTTTTCCAGGATTTAACGTTCCATTTGGATCGATCGCGTTTTTGATTTGTCGCATCATTTCGATTGATACGGCATCTTTGCGTCGGCGCATTGAGGACAGTTTAGACGTACCAATTCCGTGCTCTGCAGAAAAGCTGCCTTTGAACTCTAGGACGACATCTTCAACTGCCTCCATGATCGTATCTTTTAGGTCTGGGTCGTTTCGTGAGGCTGAAACAGAGTAATGAATATTTCCATCACCTAAATGTGCAACCACAAATGTGCGTGCCGCTGCATCAACGCTCGTGACTTTTTCATCCGCAACGGAAAGGAAGTTTTCAACTTGGTCCAGCGGTACTGCGACATCGTTATTGATCAGATTTGGCAAGGTAAGGGTTAGTTCAGCCGCAGCCTCGCGACGCTCCCACATTTCGCGCCGTTGCGCTTCATTTTGTGCAACGACGGCGTCAATGACAGCGCCATCTTCGAACATGCTTTCGAGGATTGATTGTAATTCCGAAACGATAATTGTTTGTCCTGTATCATCCGATTTTGCCATTGCGGGGATGGTTGTCCCTACTTCCACCATGATGTTGATCTCATGGCTGTCATCAAATGGGGCGCGAGCACCTGAAATTTTTTCAAGGTGTCGATCAATGTATGCTTTTGGCATGTATTCAAACGCTTCGACAGCGCCACCTGTGTTCGCCTGTAGATCATTAAGCAGTCTAAGCGCATCCGCCAGAGAACGTACCGCCACCATCGCTGTTGCGTATGCACGTGGTTTTGTTGCCAATTTCAAAACGGCGGCGGTTACAATCCCCAGGCTCCCTTCGGCGCCAATGATGAGGTTGCGAAGGTTATAGCCAGAATTATCCTTGTGCAGTTCCGACATTAAATCCATCACTTGCCCCTTGGGTGTGACCACCTCTAATCCTAAAATCAGATCACGGGTATTGCCGTACCGTAAAACATTCGATCCACCCGCATTCGTGCCGATCACACCACCGATGGTTGCCGAACCCTTTGCGCCGAATGTCAGAGGGAAAACAAGGTCATGATCGTCCACAGCGCTGTGAACGTTGGATAAGATCGCCCCCGCTTCAACGATCGCTATTTTGGCATCTTTGCGAATTTCGCGGATCTTGGACATGCGCTCTAAACTGATCACGATGCAGTCTTGGGCGCGTGTCGCCCCGGTAAGGCCCGTGTTTCCGCCCATCGGCACAATGGATAGTTTGTTTTGATCCGCGAAAGCTACAACACGCGCTACCTCATCCGTGTTGCTGGGGCGCACAACGGCGAGCGGTGTCCAATGATATTGTTTCAACCAATCTGCGCTGTAACGTTCGGCGTCATCCCCGTTCAAAACATGTGTTCGTCCAACGATTTGGCGCAGGTGATCAAGTATATCCATCCAGTTAAACCCATTTTGCCAGAGGCGGGAGGCTCATTAGGACAGCATCTGCGTCGTGACCTGTCGCCAACCCAAATTTTGTTCCACGATCATAGACAAGGTTATATTCCGCATAAAGTCCGCGGTGAACCAGTTGGGTGTCTTTATCAGCCTCATCAAAGTTTTCGACACGACGTTTTTCCACGAGTGGAACATAAGCAGGTAAAAACGCACGACCGATATCTTGGGTTAACTGAAAGTCAGACTGCCAATCGCCCGTGCAACGATCATCCATAAAAATGCCGCCCACACCACGTGCACGGTGACGGTGTGGAATATAAAAATATTCGTCGGCCCAAGCTTTCAATTCAGGATACAAATTGGCGCCATGTGGATCCAAATGCAATTTTTGTTGATTGTGAAAATGCTGGGTGTCTTCGTCAAACTCAATGCAAGGATTCAAATCCGAACCACCGCCAAACCACCACGCATGAGGCGTCCAAAACATCCGCGTGTTCATGTGAACCGCGGGGCATTTGGGGTTCCGCATGTGCGCGACAAGGCTAATACCACTTGCCCAAAACCGTGGGTCGGTCTTCATTTCGGGAATGTTTTTGCGGGCGGCCATCGCCATCTGCGCCTCTTTTCCCAATGTCCCAAAAACCGTTGATACATTGACACCCACTTTTTCAAAGACACGGCCACCTCGCATAACACTCATTAAGCCGCCACCCGCATCACTGCCGTCATCGCTTGTTCGTCTGGTTGTTTTGACTTCGAATTTTTTTGGGGCAAGATCGTTAAACGGGCCTGCGGTATGAGTTTCCTCTAGCTCTTCAAAGGCTGCAACAATTTGATCTCTTAAAGAGCGAAACCAGCCGCTGGCGAGTTGTTTTTCTTCTGTAAAATCGGTTGTCATTTGGTTTCGTTCCTTCGTTGTCGCGCCCACATGTGGCACAGGTATTCTACATTATTGTGAGTTTATTTTCGACGAGATCCACGCGTCGAATTAGGTTATGACGTTCCAACCTTCGGACCGCTTGTTGAATAAAGCGATCTTCATTAGATTTGTTGAATTTATCGTTGCTAAGAACGGTTATCCTTTCGCGGTCCGCATATCGAATAAGCAAGGCATCCGCGCCATACCCCTTTTTTGAAACGGTGACGTTTGATCGATCACGGTCCATCACGCGGCACACCGCCATCGGGACAGTTTCGTTGGGGATCATAAGATCATTTTCTTTCAAAGTGCGGCGTATACTGTAGTCGAAAAATAAATGGGTCCTTAGGCCATCACGTTCGAGTTCATGAATGAATTCTAAAAATCGATCCAATTCCCAATCGACTAGTCCAAGCAGATTATTCCCATCCACCGCAAAGGTGAATTTGTCAGTTTTGCCAAGTTGTTGAGAGTTCTCATATCCACGTTTGATCTGAATATAGCCTTGGATCAACAAAGATGCGGTCAACAAGTAAATGACCAGCGTTGCAATGCTGTCGCGATCAAAGACATACAAAAATAACACTGCGAAGGTCAGCGATGTCCATAGCCATAGACCACGCAGTGTTAGGCCGATCAGAATTGCGATCAGACTAATCAGAATGGGAAGTTGGCTATAATCAAACGCTGGCAATGGCTAAGTGATCCTCTGTCTTTGCTATCTTAGAACAGGCGTGTGTCATTATCCACTGTTTCCACAGATCCAGTTTCACGCATTTTCAGTACATGATCATAAAACGTATCTTGGCCCGTGCTTGGTGTGCGTTTGGCGTCGTAATGACCACTTGCCTCGTCCCAAACCAACATCGATTCAGTTGCATAATATTTTCCTATATTCATCAATTCTGATTTTTCACGCGCCCATCGGCTAATTGGTCGGAGCGGGGCGATGAGTGTGCGTAAAACATCAAAAATCTTTGGTGAAACAGATCGCGTCGCTGACGGTTTGTTATAGATTTTGGAAATAATTGCCGCCATATCCGCGGGCGTTAGCGCAGGTTGCGGCCCACCGATCGGTAGAATTTTGTTCCATGACGCAGGTTTTTGAACTGTGTTCAACATAAACTCTGCCAGATCGCGTTTAGAAATCGGTGTGCATGCGGTTTGAGTGCCGTCTCCGAAAAATAGAAACGGCAGATTTTTCTCAACACGTTTGATCTGACCCGTCAGTGATTTGAAATACGCAGTGGGGCGCACAATCGAGTACTTTAGTCCTGATGTTTGAAGGGCATCTTCAAATTTTAACTTAGTGTGCTGAAATGCGAGCTTTGGTTTTTGGACGCAGATTGCAGATAGCATTAGAAAAACATTGGCATCGCTGGCCCGTGCACAATTCAGTAAGGCCATATTCATTTTGTAATCAATGTTATGTGCATCCTTGGCTGTTCCTGTTCTGCTGGAAATACAGGAAATCACTGATGCGCCCATTGGGATATTGAACGCTGTTTTGTCTTGTTCAGTCTGAATTATATCGAGTTTCAACCGGTCATTTTGCGGTAGCACCGTTCTTGAATTGAGGCGCACAGAGGCATGCACCGTATATCCACGTTTTAGTGCGCGTTTTACAACCTCACGACCGATGTAACCTGTTGCTCCTGCGACATATAATACATTTTCAGGCATCTGTTCATTCACCTAAAGATCGGAATTGACTTTACTAAACTGCGCCACATTTCCATTTCGGAGATGGAGAGTTTGATATGACAAAAACAGAGATGGAAACACGGTACCAATCCGCAATTAAAGAGATCGAAGAGCAAAAGCGTGCAAGCGCGGCGCAATCTTATGCAGCGGGCGCGTCGATATTGCTATATTCCGATAGCAAAGGTTTCGAAACAGCGGCTGTATATGCAAGATTGTTCCTAATTGTGCTCGGTCTATTCGCAGCATTTTATATGACGACCCAGCTTTAGGCGACGCCTACTGTGAACCCTTTAGCGAACAACGCGTCAAAGTGTTCACGGAAGTAGATCTTGAGCCATTCAGTGTACCGATCAGGTGCAGTAGCGATCAATCGCTCTAAGGTGATTGGATCTACCCATCTGTAGGACATTACTTCATCTGGATTTGGTGAAACGCTTGGTTCGTGTTCGCATAGTGCGACAAAGGTTTGGACGACCTCATGTTCGATCAAATCGTTCCCTACGTGGGCGCGATATTCAAGTTCACCAGCAGGCAATAAGGTCATATCCTGCATGCCAAGCTCATCCTCTAGCCTGCGATGCGCACAGGTAAGATCATCTTCATCCCATTCTGGGTGCGTACAACAGCTATTCGCCCACAACCCAGGTGAATGATACTTTGACATCGCTCGTTGTTGGATCAAAAGTTGACCTTGGTAAAATACAAAAACTGACACGGCTTTGTGCCGAAGGCCCAATTTGTGCACTTCAAGTTTTTCGACGGGTTGTAGTGTCCCATTTTGCCAGGCGGGGATATAGATTGTCATGTGAACTCCTCCGATACGAGTCCAGTCAGGTGCATCAGGTTCTTAAATGAAATCTTCAAGTGTGCAAGTGGTCTCGCTTTACCCAGTTTTTTGTTCATATACGCATCAAATGTCATGGTCTGGACATCGACGTCGTGGCAAAGCGATACAAATCGTTCACGGCGAGAGTCTGTTTTGTAATATGCGTTTTGCATTGCCTCTAGTACGCGGAATACGGTGCCGTGTTGTTTGACAAAGTGTTTGCGCGCTAAGCGTAAATGCTTGGGGTTATTTGTGCGAAGCGTCTCGGCAACGGCATGTGCCGCTTGACGACCTGAACACATGGCATAGTAAATTCCCTCTCCCGAACTGGGGGCCACAACGCCTGCTGCGTCACCAGCCAGAACAACATCGTGATCATTATCCCATTTTTTAAGTGGTTTTAGCGGGATGGGCGCTCCTTCTTTTCGGATCGTTTCACACTCATTTAACCCAGAAGCTTCTCTTAAGTCCGCCGTCGCCTTTTTCAGATCAAAGCCACTGACACCCGTTCCCATACCGACGGATACGGTTTTGCCGTGCGGGAATACCCATCCGTAAAAGTCAGGTGAAACAGCACCGTCATAAATGACATCACAACGATGCCCCTGATAGTTTGCACCACTTTCTGGGGCGTTGATGATTTCGTGATAGGCAATGACGTACGGAATTTTTTCGGCACCGGGAACTTCGGCCTTGGCAACTTTGCTGCGCGCGCCATCTGCGCCGATGATCAGTTTGGCGGAAATATGTTCCTGCTGTTTTGTATCATGGCTAAAATATTCAATGACAGGATTGCCAGATGTTCGGTCAACCTTTTCAAATGTTCCGCGATAGAGTGTGACGCCCCGATCTTGGGCACGGTCACGCAAAAATTCGTCGAATTCTTCACGATCGACCATGCCAACGAAACCGTTTTCTATGGGAATATCAACACTGCGTTTTGTTGGTGAAACCATGCGGGCGGTTACAATTTTGGCCTTTAACAGGTGATCTGGGATGTCAAACTCGCGAATTAGAATGGGTGGTATCGCTCCGCCACATGGTTTGATCCGTCCTGGTCGATCAAGCAAAGCAACAGAATACCCCGCTTTCGCTAAATCCTCTGCGGCGCTTGCCCCGCACGGGCCACCCCCGACTACAAGTACGTCATACATTTTCTAACCTCCCAGTCAGTGGTAATTCGGATTTTTTATGTGTTCGGTTGATGATGGATGAGCTGGCGATCAATGCTGCCCAGACAAACAAAGCGGCTTCGAATGTGAAAACCGTACCATAGGCATTTGCAACGCCAAGCCCGCCCAACCGCATCATGTCCACGAGAATTGTTCCAAGAAGGCCACCGAAACCTGCGGCGATTGCCTGCGCAGCGCCCCAAAGTCCCATGCGCGTCCCTTCGCGTTCTTTTTTACCGTCACCTGCCAATGTCATCATTGATCCGATTGCGGCAACGGCGAACATGCCATTGAATACGCCCAAGCCTACGACCGCAAACTCTAATGGTATCGTCAGTGGAATTTGTCCAAGGGTCATAATCGCGGTCAGCATGAATGCGGAACCTACGCAGCCCAATTGCACCCAAGTGCGCATGGTGCCAATTTTCAATCCGCTTGCCAAAATGCCAACGCATAGCATGCCGCAAAATACGCCTGCATTCTGCACACCAGAGAGCGAGGTTGTTTGACTGGGCGTGTATCCAAACACCAAACCCGCATAGGGTTCTAGGATTAATTCCTGCATAAAATATGCGGTCATGGACAGAAAAACAAAGATCGTAAACTTGCGTGTTTCATCATGTGCCCAAACATCTTTTAGTTCGCTAATCAACGATGTGGATGATTGTTGGGTCTTTTGAACGGACACCAATCCATGTTCAATGCGCCAAGTTGCTAAACAGGTCAGGCCGATTGTGATCGCGGTTAGTCCGAATACGACATTTGTTAACCTTGCGTGGCTGTATGGCGCAATCAATTGACCCACCAACCCCGCGGTCATCGCAATACCAAAAATCATCATGAGCCACGTGATCATCGCGGCCGCTGGGCGTCGACGTTCAAGGGTATGTTTCGCCATCAGTGCCAATAGTGACGTGCCCGATGCCCCAACCCCAATTCCAATCAACGTGTATGCGATAATTGAAAGGGTTAACGCGAGCGCATAGTAAGAAGTGAAAATACTCAGGCTAAATGTGGCTAGGTTTGCACCAAGCGCGAGTATCAGCATTCCCAGGATGATCCATTTTGTTCGGTTGTTATCAACATCCGATGCCAAGCCCCATTTCGGGCGAGAAAGTTGGATGACGTAATGAAGACCTACAAGAAACCCAGGGATAGTTGCTGCCATTGAGAGTTCGACAACCATAAGTCGATTGAGTGTTGAGGTCATTAAAACCACAACGGCGCCAAGGCACATCTGTACCAATCCTAGTCGAAAAATCGAAAACCAACTTAGCGTCATTGTGGCCCCTCTTTAATCTAGATACTCGTTAAATGTCTTAGCCCTACGGCGCATACCATCATCCCCGATACGTACATCAGGACACCTGTTGCGTTGTACCAAGGGGCAAATTTTTCAGGATCTTTCAGTAGTTTTGCCATCGCTGCCATTTGTCCGATCAACAGCAGGGTGATGCAGATGCCGCTGATCACCAAGCCCCATGAAAATAGACATTTAATCATAATGATTTGCGGGATTGCCATGACGGCGCAGGCAACAAGCGCTGCTTTACGAGGGCCAAGTGAGACGGGAAGCGATTGTATCCCAAGTTTTGTATCGCCTTCGATCGCCTTGAAATCGTTCAGCGTCATGATCCCATGCGCCCCAATTGCATACAAAAGTGCAGCAAGCAAAATTTCAAACCTAGGCAAATCCTGCAGCATGACCGCCGCGCCGGTGAACCATGGAACGCCTTCATAGCATAACCCGACAAGGCCCGGCCCCCACCATCCAGAACGCTTTAATCGTATTGGTTCGCAGGAATATGCCCACGCGGCAGCGACAGCGAAAATCGTCGCGTAAAATCCCCACAGCCCTAGCCACCATCCAACATACACTGCGAACGCACTCATACCGAGGGCAATCCAGAGTCCCCAACGGCCAGGCATTCGTCCAGATGGAATAGGGCGGTTGGGTTCGTTTATTGCATCAACGTGACGATCACACCAGTCATTGGCTGCTTGGCTCATCCCGCAAACGATTGGACCGGCCAAGATAACGCCCAAAATAAGAAGTGGTAGATTTTCGTATATCGGTACACCAGATGAAATGACCCCACAGGCATAGGCCCACATGGGAGGAAACCAAGTAATTGGCTTGAGCAACTCCAAGGCGACCGAAGGTCTTGGCAGCATCGGAGAGTGTTTAATATTTGTTACACTCATATGTCTATTAATATTGACATAAAGTGAGTCACGCAACCAAAACTTATGGCTACAATGAAATCATTGCATTAATCGAAAGTCGAAATAAGTTTGATTTTTAGATGTCTAACTTGCTTAGCTTGACATAAAGGCTTTGACGGGACAGGCCTAGCATTTCCGCCGCGGCTGCGCGGTTATTGTTGGTCATTTCCAGCGCGGCTTGGATGCAAATCTTTTCGATCACATCGGTTGTTTCGGACACGATCTCTTTCAATGATGCCGTACCTACCAAATCACGAGCTGACATTTCGTCTTGTTGCGCTTGCGTTGTGAAGCGGGCTGCGCGGACACGCGTATCGTCAATGCTCGTTACCTCACGCACGATGAATGCAATCAATGCATTACGCGCTCCATTGTTTTGCGAAACTGACGTTTCAACATCGATCTTTGTGCCGAAACCACTTTTCAAATGTGTTGAATACACTTTGACCGAACCAGATTTCGCAACGTTTTCTAACATCAGCGCTAGATCGATTTGTCCGCGACCAAGGTACTCAGCAAGGTTATTTGAAATTACTTCATTTTTGCTACCCGCATGGACGAGGTCAAGGAAACGCTCGTTTGCATATTGGATTGTGCCCTGATTATTCGTGAAGATGATCGCATCGCTGGAATTGTGAAATGCAGATACAAGATTATTTACAAATTCTCTGTTGTCTTCAGGCTGCGCGGCCTCTTCAGTCAGCCTGCACATCAATACGCGATTACCAGCAGTTCGATAAATTTCGGATGTTATTTTTACATCTCTTGGTCCATCTTCGCCAGCAAAGGACGCGGCCAATTCGTATTTTCCATGAGCGGCTAAGTTAAGATTTTCAGCAAAATCACGCTTTCCTGCTTTGTCGGCGAGACAGGATTGAAGCTTCATTCCCTGCAAATCTGCATGGTCTTTTTCCAGTAAATCCGCAAGCGCGTGGTTGGCGTGTAAGATAGTGCCAGAGTCAGCATTCAAAAACGCGATAGGTTCCGAGCTACCGTTGAGCAAAATTTTGAAATGCGCGTCAAATTCACGTTTTTCTTCAATGCTGTGTTCGACCGCCAATTGGGCTTGGATCAAACGTTGCTGATTTTCCGAGAGGGAGCGTAAATCACGCCCGAGCAATAAAATTTTGTCAGGGTCACCCAGTGAGTGAATATTGTATCGCACGGGAAATTGCCAAAGTGCATTATCCTCGTGGTTTAATTCTAGGCCGTAAAAAATTGTCTCGCCATCTTTAATTCGATCAATGGCACGTTGCAATTTTGGTTTGCTTTCAACAGTGAGGAAGTTGTTAAAATTGCAGCCTTCCCAATGAGACAAGTTTCCAAACGTCTTTTCAGAGCTATTGAGGAGGATGGAGTGAACAGTGGCATTTTGATCGATGAGCAGGGCGATGTCCGATGACGTCGCCAAAATACCTCCCAGGTACTCTGGTTCAATCATTGGAATTGCGCCGAATTCCCAGTCTAAATCAGAACTGCTCTTCATGATCTATTGTCCTTTGACACCGTCACAGTTGCAGTTTCAATGCTATTTACAATGACGTCAAGTTTGTTGGTCACGCGATCAAACGCATTGGGCATGTCTTTACGATTATGTGATGACAACACAGACCCACCAAGGAAGACGAGCGGTTGATAGGCATAATTCTGTCTAATTTGATTGACGCATTGTGCGGAAATCTCCGCTGCTTCTAGTGTGCTGGCAGAGAATAGCACCGCGTGATACTTGTTTTCGAATACGCTCTTGGTTACGTCTTCGGTTGATGTGCCAAGGCACATTTTGACCGAAAAATCTAAGCGTCGAAGTTGGTCGGCCAATACAAGTGCGCCAAGTGTGTGTTGTTCGGGCGACAGTGCGGCTAATAAAACGCATTTTCCGTTGCCATCTAGAACGTTAAATCCTCGCTCATGAATAATATGTTTCAAGACCAATTGCAGGTGGGCGCATCCCACGGATACGCTGGCAAAGCTGAGCGAGTCATTGGTCCATTCTTGACCGTAATTTCGTGCAATTTTGGGGATGCAGTAATCAACAATTGCATCTGCTTGCAGTCCGCGCGACGTGAGAGTGTTCACGGCGGTTGAAGCGTCAAATTTATTTGAAAGGCAGTAGCGCTCAAGCCAACTTGACGCCGTTTCAATGCGGCTGCTTGTTTCTGGGTTTAAGTTTCCACGTGCCACGTTCAAAACATCCTTGGCGAGGCCCTGGATGTCCCCGCTTGTTAGTTTCTGTCTTGTCGGCCTTCGATTGGTTCTATCCATTATTGCCCTCAGTCATAGCTAACAATGGTGACGCGGCAATGAGTTCCAGTTAAGTATGCACCTTTCATTTATTTTCTCAAAACCGACACAAGCTGTCAAATTCAATCTGTTTCTGTGAACTCGCAAATCGTACTCCATTTTTCTCTATTTGACAGTTGTTGGCGATCCTCAAACTTCAAATTGTAAATATAATAATACATATTTGCGATAAAAGTGTAAGAAAATATTGACATATTTTGCAACCGCGTAATACTTGAAGTGTCAGAAAAATGGGAGTCGATGACCGGTGCGGGCGCAAACCAAGACCATACAGGGGCCTGAGCCACTCTACACGCCGTCGCAGCGTAAGCGGCGGGATGAAACTGTGTGGACTTTGGTTCAAGGTGTTTTGGCGCCACTGCAATTCTTCGTTTTTTTGATCTCTCTGGCGCTTGTTGTGCGATATCTTGTGACGGGACTGGGGTACGAAATCGCTGCACTATCAATCGTAATAAAAACATTTGTGTTGCTTGTGATTATGGTAACCGGGGCGATTTGGGAGAAAGTTGTTTTTGGGCAATACCTTCTTGCGCCAGCATTCTTCTGGGAAGATGTCGTGAGCTTTTTCGTTATCGCGCTGCATTTGGCTTATGTTTGGGCATTGTTCGCAAATTACCTTTCAGAGCAACAACTTATGCTGCTCGCGCTGGCTGCGTATGCGGCTTATTTAATCAATGCAGCACAGTTTGTTTGGAAGCTTAGAGCCGCTCGATTGCAAACAGTTATGGAGGGTGAATATGCCTAACGATTTATCTCCATCTGCCTGTGGTGCGGCACCCATTCTGAAAGAGCGCGGACAGCATGAAGTTTTCTGTGGACTGACTTCCATCATCTGGTTGCATCGCAAAATGCAGGATGCCTTTTTTTAGTGGTGGGATCGCGTACATGTGCCCATCTGTTGCAAAGTGCAGCGGGGGTCATGATCTTTGCTGAACCGCGTTTTGCAACCGCTATTTTAGAGGAAACGGACCTGGCCGGGATGGCTGACGCTCATCAAGAATTAGAGCGAGTCGTTTCAGATTTATTGTCAAGACGGCCTGACATTAAGCGTTTGTTCCTTGTGGGCTCATGTCCGTCCGAGGTCATTAAACTCGACCTTGCGACAATGGCAAAAAAACTTTCAAAAAAATATTATCCATCTGTGAATGTAGTGAATTTTTCGGGTTCTGGCATCGAAACAACCTTCACTCAAGGCGAAGACGCGTGTTTGGAAGCAGTGATTCGCGACCTTCCAAATGACGACAAAACACAACTCGCCGTGCTAGGTGCATTGCCAGATGTCGTGCAGGATCAGATGCTTCGTCTCTTAACGGATATGGGTATCGAAGACGTACTTGTCCTACCGCAACAGACCGCAGGTGCGCCCGCAGGGGTTGGGAAGAACACGCATTTTATTTGTGCTCAACCATTCTTGGGCGCGGCTTATGATGAAATGGTGCGCCGTGGCGCAAATGCAATTCACGCCCCGTTTCCATTTGGCGCAAATGGAACAACTGAATGGCTGGCGGCGATTGCAAAACGTTTTGGTGTTGAGCAGGACAAATTTGATGCGGTGACTGCGGGGCCAAAGGCACGGGCAGAGCGCGCGATCGCCAAGGTTTCAGAAACACTGACGGGCCGCAGTATTTTCTTTTTCCCTGATAGCCAACTTGAAGTGCCGCTGGCACGCTTTCTGAGTGATGAATGCGGAATGAAGCTTACCGAAGTGGGAAGCCCATACATTCACCGCGCGCTTGTTGGTGAAGATCTGAAATTGATTGAACACAATGCTGTGATTTCAGAGGGTCAAGACGTTGAAAAGCAGCTTGACCGCGTGACTGCATGTAATCCTGATCTGACGGTTTGTGGGTTAGGTTTGGCAAATCCGCTAGAGGCGCAAGGGTTTTCAACCAAATGGGCGATCGAGTTGGTGTTTAGTCCAATCCATTTTTACGAACAGGCCGCAGATCTTGCTGGGTTGTTTGCCCGTCCAATTGTGCGCTCTGATCTATTAAACGTTGGGGGCGCGATATGAAGTTGTCAGTTTGGACATACGAAGGCCCGCCCCACGTAGGTGCAATCCGTGTTGCGACAGGCATGAAGAAAGTGCATCTGGTTCTGCACGCGCCGCAGGGTGATACATATGCCGATCTGCTATTCACCATGATCGAACGTCGCAATCATCGTCCGCCTGTAACTTATACAACGTTTCAGGCGCGCGATTTGGGATCAGACACGGCAACCTTATTCAAGGATGCGTGTCTAGAGGCTTATGAACGTTTTAAACCCGATTTATTATTGGTGGGCGCGTCCTGTACCGCCGAATTGATCCAGGACGATCCGGGTGGTTTGGCCGAAGCGCTGGGGTTGCCTGTCCCCGTAGTTGCGCTGGAATTGCCAAGTTATCAGCGGAAAGAGAATTTCGGCGCAGATGAAACCTTCTATCAGATTGTGCGCAAGCTTGCACATCCTGTTGAACGTTCTTCTGAAATCACTTGTAACCTGATCGGCCCAACGGCGTTGGGTTTCAGGCATCGTGACGATATTGTTGAAATTACCAAATTGCTGAACGAAGTTGGTGTCCAAGTGAATGTATGTGCCCCAATGCATGCGACACCTGACGATATCACAAACCTTGGTCGTGCGCATTTTAACGTCCTGATGTATCCCGAGACTGGTGAAACGGCGTGCCGCCACATGGAACGTACGCTTGGATTGCCTTTTACGAAAACAGTCCCGATTGGCGTGTCCGCAACCAAAGAGTTTGTGGAAGAGGTTCTGGGCATTATCGGTCGCTCGGCGGGCGAAAGCAGCATTGCTTCTCGATTGCCCTGGTACTCTGCTTCGGTGGACAGCACATATTTAACTGGGAAACGTGTTTTCATCTTTGGTGATGGCTCCCATGTGATGACCGCTGCACGCATCGCAAAAGAAGAAATTGGCTTCGATGTCGTAGGCGTTGGATGCTACAATCGCGAAATGGCGCGGCCTGTTCGCGCCATGGCCAAAGAGTTCGGCCTAGATGCATTGATCACTGAAGATTACCTTGAGGTTGAAGCCGCGATTGCAGATCTTTCACCCGAGTTGATCCTTGGCACCCAGATGGAGCGCCATATCGGTAAGCGTTTAGGCATTCCGTGTGCGGTTATTTCAGCACCTGTCCATGTTCAGGATTTCCCAGCACGGTATTCTCCACAAATGGGCGCCGAAGGCGCCAATGTCATCTTCGACACATGGGTCCACCCTCTTGTAATGGGGTTAGAAGAGCACCTGTTGACCATGTTCCGAGAAGATTTTGAGTTTTCTGACACCGCAGGCCCCAGTCATCACGCGGCACATTCCCCAAACCAAGAGATTGTGGATCAGCCAGCATCCGTGACGGCATCGGATCAAGGAGCCAATGTTATATGGCTCAGTGACGCTGAAAAAGAGCTGCGCAAAATACCGTTCTTTGTACGTGGCAAGGCGCGTCGGAATACCGAAAAATATGCCACTGATCGTGGTGTCGCACAGATTTCAATCGAAACACTGTACGAGGCAAAGGCCCATTATGCGCGATAACTCGGTTGATATCACGCCGTATCGGATTGCGATCGTCACGTTGGATTCGCACAATGCGCGTCCCTGCGAGCGCGCGCTTGAAAATATGTGCGTGGATTACCCGGGTTTAGAGGTAGATATTTTCGCGGCAGCGACGTGGTCAGACAATCCAAATGAGTTTGCCAAAGCGAAACAGGCGATAGAGCGGGCCGATTTGATCGTTGCAAATCTGTTGTTTTTGGAAGAGCATGTAAAGCCCTTGTTGCCAGTGATCGAGGCGCGTCGCGATCACTGTGACGCTGTCGTCGGTATTATTTGCGATGCTGCTTTGGTCAAACAAACGCGCATGGGGTCATTGGATATGCACGCCCCTGAAAGCGGGACCATGGCGTTGCTGAAACGCCTTCGGGGATCATCCAAACCCTCGACCGAGACGGGCGAGAAAAAGATGCGGATGCTGCGTCGTCTGCCAAAGATCCTAAAATACATCCCCGGCAAAGCACAGGATTTGCGCGCCTGGTTCTTGTGTATGCAATATTGGCTGGGCGGCACGGATGAAAATATCGAAGCCATGCTTCGCTTCCTGATCTCGCGCTATGCGGGCGTTTCCGAATGGCGCGGTGGAACTGTTCCCTCACCCATCGAATACCCGGACGTTGGTTTGTATCATCCCGATCTTGTGGACCGTATCACTGTCGATGCGGAGGAACTGCCAGTCGTCGAAAATCCGATTGGACGCGTAGGTCTATTGCTTATGCGGTCATATGTCTTAAGCGGGGACACAGCGCATTACGACGCAGTCATCCGAGAGTTCGAGAAAAAGAATATTCAGGTTGTTCCTGCGTTTGCAGGTGGTTTGGATGGCCGACCTGCGATTGACGGATTTTTCATCGAAAACGGGATTTCGAATATTGATGCAATGGTTTCGCTGTCTGGGTTTTCGTTGGTTGGTGGGCCAGCCTATAACAATACGGATGCTGCGGTCGAAACGCTTAAAAATTTGGATATTCCCTATGTCGCGGCGCATCCATTGGAATTCCAAACACTGTCACAGTGGTCAAATTCGCAGGGTGGATTAGGCCCTATTGAAACAACGATGCTGATCGCGCTGCCCGAATTGGATGGTGCAACCAATCCGACGGTTTTTGCGGGGCGGCATGGTGACGATGGTGGATGTAACGGTTGTCATTTTAATTGTGTCGCGCAGGAAAAGCGCGCGATGGCACCCTGCTATGAACGGATTGAGGCACTTGCTGATCGCACGCACAAACTCGTCCTGTTAAAAAAGTCAGAGCGCGCATCACGCAAAGTTGCGATTGTGTTGTTCGGGTTCCCACCTAATGCAGGCGCCGCAGGGACCGCTGCGTATTTGGATGTGTTCCAATCGCTTCATAATACTATGAATGCAATGGCTTTGGCAGGCTATAATCTTGAAGTGCCCGACACCGTAGAAGATTTGCGCCAAATGGTGCTGGACGGAAATTCAACCTCGTTTGGTCAAGATGCCAACGTTCACGCCCGCGTTAGTGCGGATTGGATCGTGAAAAACACACCTTGGCTTTCGGATATTGAGGATCAGTGGGGGTCTGCACCGGGTAAGATCCAATCTGACGGAAGTTCGGTTCTGGTTCTTGGCAAGCAGTTTGGAAATGTGTTCGTGGGCGTGCAACCGACCTTTGGGTACGAAGGTGATCCAATGCGTTTGTTGTTCGAAGGTGGCTTCGCGCCAACACATGCATTTTCAACCTTCTATCAATGGTTGAAACGCGACTTTGATGCAGATGTCATCCTGCATTTTGGAATGCACGGCGCGCTTGAATTTATGCCTGGGAAACAGGTTGGGGTGAATGGTGCTGATTGGCCCGATCGCCTAATTGGCGACCTACCCAATATATATTTATACGCCTGCAATAACCCGTCCGAGGCGAGTTTGGCGAAACGACGCAGCAATGCGATAACGATCACACACCTTACACCACCCGTTGCAGCCGCTGGGCTCTATAAAGGCCTGTTGGACCTGAAAGATAGTTTGATCAGGTGGCGCGAGATGGCGTTTGACGATCCGCTTCGCGAAGAGTTGGAAGCGTTGATCAAAGAGCAAGCTGACGCTGTCGATTTTGCGAAAACAGATTTAGATGACCTATGGATGAAACTTCTGGAAACAGAAGACGCCTTGGTCCCAGAGGGATTGCACGTCGTTGGGCGCTCCCTATCAAACGAGCAGCGGCAATCATATGTTGATGCGGTTGAACATCTTAAGACCGAAGCCAAGGAAGAGCTTTTTGAAAAATTAGGTCATAATCTGGAAATCAATGCAATTTTGAATGCATTAGACGGTCGATTTACACCCCCTGTTGCTGGTGGGGATATTGTGCGTTCCACCGATATTCTGCCAACGGGGCGCAATATTCACGCGTTTGATCCGTTCCGCATGCCAACCGCATTTGCGTGTCGTCAGGGTGCCGACCAAGCCCAAATGTTATTGGACAAGCATGATTGTTTGCCCAAGACTGTCGCCCTTGTTTTATGGGGGTCCGACAATATCAAATCCGATGGCGCCCAGATTGCACAAGCGCTTGCGCTGATGGGTGCAAAGCCCCGTTTTGACAGTTTTGGACGTCTGTCGGGTGCGGACCTTATCCCAATTACTGAATTGGGGCGTCCACGTATTGATGTCATTATGACACTGTCTGGAATTTTCAGGGATCTGCTCCCTCTTCAAACGCGGATGTTGGCAGAAGCTGCTTTTGAGGCTGCAACTGCCGAGGAAGACCCTGCGCAGAATTTTATCCGTGCCAATGTTTTGGCGCATATGGAAAAAACGGGCGAAGATATTGAAACCGCAGCGCTACGGATATTCTCAAATGCGGAAGGTGCCTATGGTTCTAATGTCAACCAATTGGTTGATAGCTCTGTTTTTGACTCAGAAGACGAACTGGCGGATGCATACGAGGCGCGCAAAAGCTTTGCTTATGGGCGCAATGGAAAGCCAGTTCAAAACCAAAAACTGTTAAAGGACATGTTGTCCAAGGTCGAATTAGCCCATCAAAATTTGGAAAGTGTTGAACTTGGGATCACCACAGTTGACCACTATTTTGATACGCTGGGCGGCATCACACGGGCGGTCAACCGCGCGCGCGACGAAGGTGAAGTTGCCGTTTATATCTCGGATCATACCAAAGGGACGGGCAAAGTTCGCACCTTGGCAGATCAAGTCGCGCTTGAAACACGTTCTCGTTCACTGAACCCAAAATTTTATGAAGCATTGTTGGAACACGGGGCAGAGGGCGTACGCCAACTAGAGGCACAGGTCACAAATACCTTGGGGTGGTCTGCAACAACTGGGCAGGTCGATCCATGGGTGTATCAACGTATCAGTGAAACATTCGTTCTGGATGATGAAATGCGGGAACGTCTTGCAGCGCTAAATCCAACCGCAAGTTCGCGGATGGCAAATCGCCTGCTAGAGGCGACTGACCGTCAGTATTGGACACCTGATCCCGAAACAATTGCAGCGCTTCAGAGTGCTGCAGATGCGCTTGAAGATCGTATGGAAGGGATTGCCGCACAATGATTACACAGAACCCATACAAAAAGGGGCTTACGCCATGGCACCACTAGATAAAACAATCCCGCGCCTAAGCGGTTTGGATGGTGAGGGTTCGGTCCAAGTTCACCAAGATCCAGACATGAAAATCGAAGGGGCCAAGGTCTTTTCCGTTTACGGAAAGGGTGGGATTGGCAAATCAACGACAAGTTCCAATTTGTCAGCTGCCTTTTCAAAATTGGGTAAGCGCGTGCTGCAAATTGGATGTGATCCGAAACACGACAGCACTTTTACTTTGACTGGTTCATTGGTGCCAACGGTGATCGATATCTTGAAAGAAGTCGATTTTCACGCAGAAGAACTACGCCCAGAAGATTTCGTTTTCGAAGGCTTCAACGGTGTTAAATGTGTCGAAGCAGGCGGACCACCTGCAGGTACAGGATGTGGTGGGTATGTCGTTGGACAAACAGTTAAACTGTTGAAACAGCACCACCTACTAGATGATACTGACGTTGTTATCTTCGATGTGCTTGGCGATGTGGTTTGTGGCGGCTTTGCGGCGCCACTACAGCACGCGGATCGTGCCTTGATTGTCACGGCGAATGATTTTGATAGCATCTATGCAATGAACCGCATTATTGCCGCTGTTCAGGCGAAATCAAACAATTACAAGGTGCGCCTTGCTGGTTGTGTCGCCAATAGATCAAAAGAAACGAATGAGGTTGATCGTTACTGCGACGCAGTTGGGTTTAACCGCATCGCCCACATGCCAGATGTGGATGTCATCCGACGCTCTCGTTTGAAAAAGAAAACTCTGTTCGAAATGGACATGGACGAAGATGTCGCCATCGTTCAGGCCGAATACATCAAACTGGCGGAAACCCTTTGGAATGGAACCGAACCTTTGGCTCCGGCCCCGCTAGAGGACCGTGATATCTTTGAATTATTGGGGTTTGATTGATGAGCTATAATCAAACACTTTCACGCGTCGAGACATATTTTGACAAAACCGCGACAAAAACATGGGAGCGACTAACCTCTGACGCTCCTGTTTCGCGTATTCGTCAAACTGTTCGTGCTGGTCGTGACCAGATGCGCGCGAAATTGTTGTCACAGCTTCCAAATGATTTGAACGGTGCGCGGGTTCTGGATGCAGGATGCGGCGTTGGTCAAGTCACTCAAGCGCTGGTAGAGCGGGGCGCACACGTCACCGCAATCGATATTAGCCCGTCATTGATTGAAATTGCGCAGCGGCGGATTCCATCATCGCTACACAGTCAAATTGAATTTGTAGCAGGTGATATGAATAACACGGCGCTGGGCAACTTTGACTACGTGCTGGCGATGGATAGTTTGATTTACTATTCACAGCGTGATCTGGCGAATGTGCTAGATAATCTTGCACGCCGTACGTCTGAACATATCGTGTTTACGGTTGCGCCCAAAACGCCTCTTTTGATGATGATGTGGTATGCAGGTAAACTTGCACCGCGCGGTGACAAATCTCCAACTATGGTTCCACATTCCCCACGCTCGCTTTCGCGCGCGCTGGGTGAAGGGGTCACACTAACGGATTTGGGTCGGATCACTTCAGGTTTTTATATTTCACATGCGTTGAGGGTTCATAAATGACACAACGCGCGCGCCATCCTTTAACAAAGCTTACGCGTCGAATGTTGCCATTCGCGGATGCGGCCAGTCGGGATTTACCGATTGGGCAGCTGTTGCGTTTGTCCTTGTTTCAGGTGTCTGTGGGTCTGGCGAGTGTTATGCTATTGGGTACGCTCAACCGCGTCATGATTGTCGAACTTAGCGTGCCTGCCATGATCGTTGCGATTATGATTGCATTGCCTGTGTTAATCGCACCATTTCGTGCCCTGATCGGTTTTCGATCCGACACATATCGTTCTGCGATTGGCTGGAAACGCGTTCCATTTATTTGGTTTGGTTCGCTTTGGCAGATGGGTGGGCTTGCCGTCATGCCATTTGCCCTACTCGTTTTATCGGGTGATCAAACGGTTGGACCCGCTTGGGCTGGCGAAGTGTTGGCGGCCTTGGCGTTTTTGATGACGGGCCTTGGTTTGCATATGACGCAAACAGCTGGCCTCGCCTTGGCAAGCGATCGCGCGACAGAAACGACAAGACCACGTGTCGTTGCACTGCTTTATGTGATGTATCTATTAGGCATGGGTCTATCCGCGCTGTTGATTGGATGGCTGCTAAGAGATTTCACCAACCTAACCTTGATCAGGGTGGTCCAAGGCGCAGCCTTGGCTGGCCTTCTGTTGAATTTGGTCGCTCTTTGGAAGCAAGAGCATGTAAGTCCAATGACCAAGGAACAGCGTTCAGCGCCACGTCCGAGTTTCGCAAAAACTTGGTCTGCATTCATGGCCGAGGGCGCAAGTGCGCGACTGATCTTGGTCGTCTTCCTCGGAACGCTTGCCTTCAATATGCAGGATGTTCTGTTAGAGCCATATGGCGGGGAAATCCTAGGGTTGGCGGTTGGTCAAACCACGTGGCTAACAGCGGCATGGGCATTTGGCGCATTGGTGGGGTTGGCATATGCCGCCCGCCGACTAAAGGCGGGTCTCAGTGCCTATCGGTTGATGTCAAATAGCATCTTTGTTGGGCTACTTGCTTTCCCTGCCGTCATTGTTTCAGCGCCTATTGGATCAACCACACTCTTTTTCGCAGGGGCGTTTTTGATCGGGTTGGGATCGGGACTATTTGCCGTTTCCACGTTGATCGCCGCAATGCTGCTTGGCGAAAATGAAAATACGTCGCATGGGCTGGCGTTGGGGGCATGGGGTGCATCCCAGGCGACCTCAGCTGGACTGGCAATTGCCCTTGGCGGAACCTTAAGAGATTGGATCAACACGCTCGCAATGCGTGGCGATCTAGGAGAAACCCTGGCCGGCTCGGCCACAGGGTATTCATTTGTTTATCACCTCGAGATCGCAGTGTTGATCGTCACGCTCGCGATACTTGTCCCACTGGTGCGAATGGCGCAGCGCACTCAATCAAAATCGGATCACGGAAACTCGGGCATCAAGCTCGCTGATTTTCCAATGTGATTTGAACACCTGAGAAAGGAAAAAAATGACGACGGCATTAATTGGAAACTTTGATTTAGCAAGCGCTGCGCTGTGGCTCTTCTGGATCTTCTTTGCTTTGCTAATCTTTTACATCCAACGCGAAAATATGCGCGAAGGATATCCAATGGAAAATGACGATGGGACGCAAGCCGCGAACCAAGGTCCGTTTCCACTACCTGATCCCAAGACTTTCAAGCTGCCTCATGGTCGCGGTGAAGTGACATTCCCTAACAATGATGGTGAACGCCGTGATGTGGCACTGCGTCAAACTAACCAGGCGAATGGGTATCCGTTTGTACCAACTGGTGATCCGATGAAAGACGGTGTTGGTCCTGCATCTTGGGCGGCACGTCGCGATGTTGCAGAACTTGATGCCCATGGACATCCTAAAATCATTCCAATGTCACGCAGCGAAAAATTCTTTGTTGCGGCTGGCCGTGATCCACGTGGATTGCCAGTAGTTGCAGGTGACGGAAAAATTGTCGGTATGATCAACGATATGTGGGTGGATGAACCAGAACAGCTGGTCCGTTATCTTGAACTGGAATTGGATCCCGCACTGGGCAATGGGACACGTTTGGTGCCCATGACTATGGCCCGCATCCATTCCAATCGCGTGGTTATAAAGTCGATTTTTGCAGAGCATTTTAATGATGTTCCTGCTCACCGCTCTGAAAACCAAATCACCATGCTCGAAGAGGAAAAGATCTCGGCCTACTACGCAGGCGGGACACTTTATGCCTCAGCGGCGCGACTAGAGCCGCAACTTTAAACCAAGGAGGATACCTTTATGTCACACGATGATTTTGCAGCTGAACCAATCAATGGTTTGCCCGAGTTACCACCACGGGGCGAAGTCATCTTGTGGCAAGGGCGTCCAAATTGGTTTCGATTAACGGTCGAGTCACTTAACCTTTGGTGGGTTGTTGCCTATTTCGCGGTCTTAACCGCATGGCGCTTTATCACGGTGATAGATGTTCTGTCATTTGAACGTGCGATCATTATGACCCTGCCATTTGTCATTATGACCTTGATCGTTGTTTTACTATTAATGCTCGTTGGTTTTATCCAAGCGCGCGCGACGGTTTACACAATCACAAACCGTCGCGTCGCGATGCGTATTGGCGGGGCATTAACAGTGACGTTGAACATTCCCTACACCCAGATTGAAAATGCCGCCGTTTCTGTTGGTAAAGCGGGTTGTGGGAATATTGCGTTAGAAACAAAAGGGGCCTCAAAATTTTCGTATTTGGTGCTTTGGCCACATATTCGGTCATGGAAAATCAGCAAACCTGAGCCAACCCTAAGGGCCATTCCAGACGTTCAATCAGTCGCGCAAATTTTGGCAAAAGCGGCCAAGGCCCGCATTGTTGAGGTAGAAAACAAAGAACAATCCAATTCGCCTGAATTGGGCGCAGTGGTGTGAGGGGTTGAACGATGAGTGACATTCATATCCCGCACAAAAAAGAGGAAGACCCAGTATTAACCAACGCCTTGCGGGCAATGTTTGCGATGGTCGTCCTTGTGTTAATCGCAGTAACCGCGTTCCAGTTCTCTGGCATGCAAAAGTCTGCAATCCCGCCAAACGCCGAAATTGTAGCCGAGGCGCAAATTTCTATTTCGACTGATCAAACAGGTGCTGTTCAAGTCTTTAATGCGCATGGTGAAATGCTTGCGGATTGGGACGGCGATAAAGGTGGTTTTGTGTCGGGCGTTGCACGTGTCATTGAACGTGAACGCATGAAAATCGGTGCGCCGATTGATGCACCAGTGATTATCAGATGGCGCGAAAACAATCGTCTATCTGTTTTTGACCCTCAAACCGAATGGCAAGCGGATTTGATGGGATTTGGCGCGGACAACGCGCGCGCCTTTGCCACGCTTCTAGCCAAAGCAACGAAAGGAAACTGAGATGGGATTTTTCACGCGAACCAAAGAATATGCACCATGCACTGTTGAGATCAGTCACAAGTTCGAAAGCCTGCATGCGCATGTGCGCTTTAACAACGGTGCAGTGATCCATCCTGGTGATGAGGTCCAAGTTCAGGGCCCAGAGATCATGGCGCCGTTCGGTGAAATTGTATCAGAAGAGCGTGACGCAATCATACTTCGCGCCAGTACAATTGAACGTCTCTGGACCAAAGCGACTGGTGATCTGGAAGTAATGGAGCTTTGCGAGTTCTCGTTCTCAGAGGAGGTGACGCTATGAATATGCATTCAGCAGACGCAACAACCGCAGAAGAAGCGCTGGCGATCCAAGAAACGATTGACAGCGATATGGCGACAGAAATCGCCATGCAAGACACGCTGCTTACCCCGCGTTTTTACACCACTGATTTTGACGAATTGGACGCAATTGATGTGTCGCACATTCGTGACGAATGGGATCCATTAATTGACCGTATGGTCAGTGATCCAAACAAAGGACATTTTAAGAAAAACGCAGACTGGGACGAAGTCGACTGGGACGGGATGGACCCCCAGTTGAAGAAAGAGTTTATCGATTTCTTGATCAGCTCGTGTACCGCTGAATTTTCTGGATGCGTATTGTACAAAGAAATGAAGCGCCGCGGATCGAACGAGGAAATCACACAGTTGTTCCAACTTATGGCGCGTGATGAAGCACGTCATGCGGGCTTTATCAATGACGCCCTGCGTGAAGCAGGGGTTGCAGTGAACCTTGGATTTTTGACGCAGAAGAAAAAATACACCTATTTTCGTCCAAAGTTCATCTACTATGCAACTTACCTATCGGAAAAAATCGGCTATGCTCGCTACATCACAATTTTCCGCCATCTAGAACAAAATCCAAAATATCGGTTCCATCCAATTTTCAAATGGTTTGAAGAGTGGTGCAATGACGAATTCGCGCATGGCGAAGCTTTCGCACTGTTGATGAAAAGCGATCCCAAACTAACGCGCGGTGTGAATGTTTGGTGGATCAAGTTCTTTTTAACGGCTGTCTATGCAACCATGTACGTCCGCGATCATCAGCGACCCGCGTTTCATGAAGCGTTGGGTGTGGACACTGATTGGTATGCGCATGAGGTATTTACCAAAACGTCCAAGCTTAGCGAACAAATTTTCCCAATTACGTTGGATATTGATAACCCACGCTGGGAAGCAGGCCTGAAGCGTTTGCAAAAGGCCAACGTCGATTTAGCAGACGCCAAAAAGCAGGGACGCAAGGTGGCACAACTGGGTGCCAGTATCCGCGCAGGTTTGGCATTCGTGGGATTATTCACCATTCCATCTAAAAAACACGCAGTCCCGGCTAAAACACGATTGGAACCCGCGTACTAATGTCCAACCCGATCATCATAGCGTGCCTTGTGGCGGTATTCAGCTGGTGGTTCTTCACCGGCGCAATACTGTTGGTTGTGCGCCTATGTGATCGCAATAGCATTAGTTTCAGGGCTAAGGTAACAACAGCCGTTTCACCATTCTTTGTGTTAGGATTTGGTGGATTATGGTACACGTCATTTAGCAGTGATGTGCAATCCGTTTACCTTGCTTTCTTCTCTGCACTGGCAATTTGGGGTTGGATTGAATTTGCGTTTTTGACGGGCATCATCACTGGACCCAATACTATGGATTGTCCGCGGGTGTTGATGCCGTTCGAACGGTTTATTCGCGCCTGGGGTACGCTTGCGTATCATGAAATCTTACTCGTGATCTCGCTACTGTTGATTTTGAAACTGTGTTGGGGTGCGGAAAACACATTCGGCATGTGGACGTTTATCGTTCTTTATGCTGCTCGCGTGTTTGCAAAACTGAACTTATTTTTCGGCGTACCGCGGATAAATTTGGAGTTCGTTCCACAGGCGCTTGATCACCTGAAAAGCCACTTTAAAATAGCTGCGCTAAATTGGTTTTTCCCAATTTCGGTTACACTTTTAACGTTCGCTTTGGCCTGCTGGGTCGAACGAATTTATGCGCTTTCTAATGCTCCTGATATCATTGGTTTCACGTTGCTTGCGACGATGACCGCAATGGCATTGGTTGAGCATTGGGTAATGGTTTTACCAGTTCCCGACGCCCGCCTATGGCGTTGGATGCTTCCCGATAACAAGAACAGACAAGACATCTGTCGAAAGGACTACCATGGACTATGATGCATTATTCACCGAAGAGTTAGATCGTTTGAAAAGCGATGGGAACTATCGGATTTTTGCCGAATTAGAACGTCAATGTGGATCCTTTCCCAGAGCGAAAAGCCATGATCCAGACGCCCCAGATGAGGTGACAGTATGGTGCTCGAACGATTATTTGGGCATGGGACAGCACCCTGTCGTGCGCAACGCCATGAAAGATGTGATTGATAGCTGTGGATGTGGGGCGGGCGGGACGCGCAATATATCGGGCACCAATCATCATCATTTATTGTTGGAACGCGAACTTGCCGATCTGCACGGCAAAGAAAATGCGCTATTGTTCACATCGGGATATGTATCGAACTGGGCCGCACTTAGTACGCTGGGGTCCAAATTGCCGAACGCAGTACTCTTGTCGGATGCATTGAATCACGCCAGCATGATCGAAGGTGTCCGCCATTCACGCGCCGAGAAAATGATCTGGAAGCATAACGACCCAGAGGATTTGGATAGAAAGCTTGCTTCTATTGATCCGTCGCGTCCCAAGATTGTGGCGTTTGAATCTGTCTATTCTATGGATGGTGATATTTGTCCAATGGAAGAAATTGTTGAAGTCGCTGAAAAACATGGCGCCATGACATATTTGGATGAAGTGCATGCGGTTGGATTATACGGACCACGCGGCGGAGGTGTTTCCGAAGAGCGTGGGTTGTCGGATCGTATCACCCTGATCGAGGGTACACTTGGCAAGGCTTATGGTGTTATGGGGGGATATATAACGGGT
Organism: Rhodobacteraceae bacterium HIMB11; assembly: GCA_000472185.1. Taxonomy (GTDB): domain Bacteria; phylum Pseudomonadota; class Alphaproteobacteria; order Rhodobacterales; family Rhodobacteraceae; genus HIMB11. The sequence continues at coordinate 25,588 of AVDB01000011.1, forward strand.
TCAAACGAACTATGTGATTTCATCCGTTCATTCGCCAGCGGCTTTATCTTTACAACGGCCCTTCCACCCGCGGTTGCGGCTGGTGCCCGCGCGTCGATCGCGCATTTGAAAGTGTCTGAAATGGAACGCGCAAAACAGCGCCGTCAGGTTGCAAAATTGCGCGCTGGGTTGGACAGGGCGGGCATCCCACACTTGGAAAATCCATCACATATTATTCCTGTTATGATCAAAGATCCTGTTAAGTGTCGTCAACTGGCAGATATTCTAATGCAAGACTACGGAATTTATGTTCAACCAATCAATTATCCGACCGTTCCGAAGGGAACGGAACGCTTGCGTTTCACCCCATCACCGTTACACACTGATGCAGATATTGACCATTTAATTCATGCGCTTACGATACTTTGGAAACAATGCGCGATATCGCATGCGGTTGCGTAATCATGTTTTCTTGACTTTGGTGTGCGTGAACTAGCTCTATTGCATTGAATAAGGAGAATACCATGTTGAAAACTGCAAAGATCACTGCAGCGCTATGCATTGTTGCAAGCAGCGCTCTTAGTGGAAGTCACTCTGCTGGCGACGCCGCCAAGGGTGAAAAAGTGTTTAAAAAATGCAAAGCATGTCATGCTGTAGAAGAGGGCAAGAATAAAACGGGCCCAAGCATGTACGGTGTTGTTGGTCGTGCAGCTGGTAGCGTAGAAGGTTACAAATATTCCAAGGCGATGGCCGGATCAGGTTTGGTATGGGATGCCGAGACATTGGACGGTTTCCTGACCAAACCAAAGAAATACCTTAAGGGCACAAAAATGTCGTTCGCTGGTCTGAAGAAAGAAAAAGATCGCGCGAATGTAATCGCGTATCTCGCAACACTAGGCAACTAAATTAGTTTCCAAAACTTTCAAAGCCCCCGAGTGATCAATGGCGCTATGATCTCGGGGGTTTCTTCGTGAATTAGGTGCCCATACCCCCCAAACTCTATAAATTCCGCAGATGCGATCCGTTTTGCCCATTCCTGAGATACGGATGAGGGTACGGTTTTGTCATTCGCACCAGTGACGAATTGAATAGGGTTTTGGACGAGCGTGAGTTTTGATAAAAAACTATCCAAATTCCAATCGGCCATCAATTGTAGCGTTCCTTGGACATGCTGTTTTCGTTTGAACAAAAACTGATAACCGCGCAGTTGATCGGTTGACAACTTTGAACCCGTGCCATCCATAAGTTTCCCAACACGGGTCGTATCTTGGGCCATCTGCGCGATAAAGCTGGATGAGAAAGGCGCAATCGCGGCTAGCTTGGCGATATATGGAAACATTATTCCTGCCATTCCCGAAAAATTGCCGAAGGCGGCATTGATACATGTCACTGGGGTTTTGACATGGGTACGTGCACCAAGCTGGACTGCAATTGCCGCACCTGCGGAATGACCAACAATGTGCGTCGGCACAATATCCAACTGGTTCAATAAGTGGGCAACGCCATCGGTAATAGTCTCAAGGGTACTCCGACCAAAGCGCGGCACGCTTGAAAATCCATGGCCGGGTAAATCTATCGCCAAAATTTGGTAACGCTCGCTTAATTCATGGATCAATGGCGCCCAACTATGTGTTGATGCACCTGTCCCGTGGATGAGTAAAACACAGGGCTTTCCCGCTCCAATCAATTGAAAGTGCCATTTATATTCTAGTACGGGTAAAAACCGTGAAGCGGATTTATTTGGCCACCAGTTTGGAATGCTGTCGTTCATGGTTATTCCAAATGCGATTGCGCCAAAGCCGAAATTGCCTGTGCATTCGCGCGTGGTAGGCACAAATACGCGCCACCCATTTTGTCTGCGATATTCGCCAATTCGGGGTTCCCGCGTCGTCCACAATCAATAAAGATTGCAGGAATATTCAATGTTCTGCCAATCTCTGCGATTTGTGCAGCATCGCTCATCGCTTTTTGTCGTCCTGGTTGCCCCTCTAGATCAATGTTTCCTTTCCCATCTGTCAAAAAGGCCATGCTTGGTAATTTACCGCTTCTGCGCACAAGTGTGGCCAGATTCAATGCGCTGTTCATTCCCATTGCCAGCGGAGTTCCACCACCCGCGGCAAGTGCTGCGAGATTTTTTTCGCCTGTACAAGTGACCTTGTTGGGGGAAGTAAGATATCCGCACGTCCATCGCGGAAACCGATCAAAGCCACATAATCGCGTTTTGAATACGCTTGGGCTAACATCAATTCGACGGCGCCCTTGGCCTCTCCCAGACGGTTCATTGCGGAAGAACCAGATGCATCGACAGAGAATATAACGACTCGTTCGGATCGATTTTGGAACCTTTGAATATGCAGGTCACTTGGGAAAATGATAATGCGCGCGTCACTCGACGACTGCGATCTGCGCAGCTTTTGCCAAGGCGCAGCGGTACGTAAACTTGATAAAATATCGATCCGCGCTTGGTCGTTTGGCCGCCCGATGAGCGCAGGAAGAGGGCGTCCGCGAAGTGCAGATTTCTGCGCAAGTCCAAAGCCGTCCCCATTGGATTTCACTTTGGCGCTTTTCTTCGCAGTGATCTGATTTAAAATATCTTTTGGCAATATGGCTTTGACCGCCTCAATGACCAAGTCTTCTGGCAAGTCTAGAGTGTCATTTTGTGCGCTCGAGTCTTGGGGGCCATTAGGTTCGGTGGGTTCGTTTTGTGGCTCTGTCGGGTCATCTTCTGCAGGTATGCTGGTGGCCCGATGCGCATAGATAAGTTGCGCTGCCGTATCGATGTTGTCCTGTAAAACCGTGTCTCGTCCATCCAGCAGGCACAAATATTGTGCGGCGCGCTGAACCATCGCGATGGGCCGCAAGGAAAATATGCCAAATTGCAACGCGACAGAAACAATCATGGTTTGTTGATCGGGGGAAAGCTCTGGGAGCTCTCTTCCCACTGATGATATCGGGGTAATATCGACAGAAAATTCATCGTGGCGCAGATTGTTTAGATCAAAGAAAAACGCCATGCGCTCGTTCAGTGCGCCAAGTTGGTTTTCTTCGTTTGGCTCACTTTCGTCAAAGATACAAAATGGATCAGTTTGATTTGTGTCCATATGCTGAGCGATCAATGCCGCAGATTGCCGAGGCAGCCGCTCGGCCATAACCAAAACGTTCCAACCAGACCGCGACAGAACCCCTGATTTGTGGATAAGCTTTCCAGCAGTAAGGCTTTCAATCGGGTCAATACCGCCAATCAGATCAGATACGTCCATACTGGGGTTTATGATTTTTGATCCTAACTCTGAGTGGCTTAGGACGCTGCGTACCCGATCCATATGTGAGCCTGCGCCCGTTTTGAGCACAATGCCACCGAATGTTTTTGGGTCAATCAGGCATAGGTGCAGTGCCAAATTGGCGAGATATGTCCTTTGATCAGACATATCACCCCAAAACAGCATTTAATGTTCGTTCAACGCGGACAGTTGATCCAGTATCATCCAAAGGATCGCGGCGTAGTCGATGGCTTAGTGCCATGGGTGCAATACGTTTGATATGATCATTATGGACCGTCAAATCGCCCTGCAGCGCTGCAAAGGCACGGGCTGTTTTAAGCAGAGTTAATTCACCGCGTAACCCATCGCTCCCCATTGCAACACAAATTTCGGCACAAATTTCCAGCATCTGATCGCTCATCTTGACGCTGCCCAATCGTTCACGACCTTCTAAGATGATGTTACGAACTTTGGCGTTTTCCGCGGCCCACTTGTTACAATATGCTTCTGGATCGCGGTCGAATTCGTCGCGCCGTTTGATGACATCTACGCGGTCCATGATAGTTTGTGGTGTCCGCACTTCTACCGATAACCCGAAGCGGTCCAAAAGTTGGGGTCGCAGTTCGCCTTCTTCGGGGTTGCCCGACCCAATCAATATGAAGCGCGATGGGTGCGTTATCGAAAGCCCCTCTTTCTCAACCGTGTTGGTACCCGATTGCGCAACGTCCAGCAAAAGATCGACGATGTGATCTTCTAAAAGGTTGACTTCATCAATGTATAAATAACCGCGATTTGCTTTGGCCAATAGGCCGGGTTGGAACTCTTTAACGCCATCAACCAGCGCCCGTTCGATATCGAGCGCACCAGTGACCCGATCCGCACTTACGCCTAAGGGTAGATCCACCACTGGTGTATTTATGGAAATGATCGTTGACTGGATCGTTTTGACCCAATCTGGTACCTGATCCATCTGTTCAGAGTTCACTGGACAACCTTTGACAACATCAACTTTCGGCAGCAAATCGGCAAGCGCGCGGATCGCTGTGGATTTGCCAGTTCCGCGATCGCCAAATGCCAGAACACCGCCAATCTTTGGATCAATCGCGGTGAGGGTTAGGGCCAGTTTCATGTCATCTTGGCCAACAATGGCTGAAAAAGGAAATGCACTATTCATTTGTGTCTTCTTTCTTGCGGATTGTGCCAAATGCTGACCAATGACCATCAATTGCCGTGATGTTAAAACGCGCGTATAGCTCTTCTTTGAACCAGTCTCCTTGGCGTACTTTTTGAATTGCACTGCGATGGGGATCTGATTGATGTGCAAATTCGCTCATCTGTTTTATGTCTGGCCAAATTGAAAAGGTGAGCTGCTGTCGCAGTGGTACTTCGCCAAGACCAATTTTGAACAATACGTCCTCGTTCATTCCGATTTTGGTACTAATTGCCGGCGATTGCTTCCAAAATTGCAACATTGCATTCCAGCGCAAGGTTGCCCGCGTCAGCACAGCGACAGGCCCAGTGTCGCGTTTACTGTGGGCGCGAAATGGCGTTTGTCCCGACCATTCTCCACGCGTCGCATAGGGTTCCAGATGTATCGTCACACTCTCGGCCGCCATCTCACGATACCGGCGGAATACGCGGGATTCTTTCAGCGTTTTTTCGATATTCGTAGGTTCCTGCCAGACACATAAAATCGCGTACACGCCCCAATTTGGTTTTGGGGTAAATCCCTCACCCGTTCCAGACCCCAATAATTTCCAAAAAATAAGGTTTGGCATTAAGTTCAGGAGAGGCCTTGCAAGACCCATCATCACAAAGGCCCACAGCTTATGGTGGGGCTTTTCAAATCGAAAGAGGCTTAGTGTTACCATTGTATTCTTGGCACCAGATCGTCAGGTGTTTTTAGTGAAACACAAAACGGGACAGTTGTAAATTAAATTAGACACATGTAGTGTTTAAATGACATGACAGCACCCGAGCCAAAATTAGTGATTCCAGTTGTTCCCCGGAATGCCCCCAAAGCTATCGTGATTGGGGCGGGTTTAGGTGGGCTATCAGCAGCGATGCGCCTTGGTGCAAAAGGCTATCGCGTTACAATCATTGATCGCCTGGACAGATTGGGTGGACGCGGATCGTCGATTTCAAAAAACGGTTATCGTTTTGATTTGGGTCCCACAATCCTGACGGTTCCTGATGTATTTCGGCGATTGTGGTCAGATTGTGGGCGCTATTTTGATGCCGACGTGAATATTACGCCAGTTGATCCCTATTATGAAATTCGTTGGCAAGATGGATCCAGATTCCAAATTAGAGATTCACAAAAGGACATGGACGCAGAGGTCCGTCGGATTTTCCCGTCTGATTTTGCAGGCTATCAACGATTTCTGAAAGATTGTGAAAAGCGTTACACATTTGGATTTGAAGGGTTGGGGCGTCGGCCGCTGAATAAGCTGTGGGACTTGGTCAAGGAATTGCCTGGCTTTGTTGCTTTGCGTGCCGACCAATCTGTCTATCAACATGCTGCAAAACGCGTAAAAGATCCGCGTTTTCGCATGGCGCTTTCGTTTCACCCGTTGTTCATTGGCGGTGATCCGCGGCACGTGACCTCGATGTATATCTTGGTCAGCCATTTGGAAAAAGAATTTGGCGTGCATTACGTGCAGGGCGGCGTCCAAGAATTAGCGGATGCCATGGGGCGCGTTGTTATTGATCAGGGTGGCCAAATCATCCCCGAAACAACGGTTGATCAAATCCTGACGAACGGAAACCGCGTAACGGGTGTTCGCCTAGAATCGGGCCGCGAGATCAGCGCAGATATTGTCGTTTCGAATGCGGATCCAGGCCACACCTATGATAATATGCTGCGTCAACATAAGAAAAAGCGGTGGAACAAAAGTCGTCTGCATAACTCAAAATGGTCAATGGGTTTGTTCGTTTGGTATTTTGGCACCAAGGATACGTCCGATGAATGGTCAGATGTGGGTCATCATACGATATTAAACGGACCGCGATATCGTGGATTGTTGAAGGATATCTTTGATCGACGTTTGTTGGCTGATGATATGTCGATTTATTTGCACCGCCCATCGGTCTCGGACCCGTCAGTTGCGCCCAAAGGCGACGATTGTTTTTATGCGCTTTCACCCGTCCCAAATTTAAAAACAGCGGATGCAGTGGATTGGCAAAAAGAAACCGCCGTATACAAGGAAAAAATGCGCAAAGTGCTTGAACAGGTTATGCCTGGATTCTCCGAAAAAATTGCGGCAGAACACGTATTAACCCCCGATGATTTTAAATCGCGGTATTTAAGTCCATATGGTGCAGGATTTTCATTAGAACCTAGAATATTTCAATCAGCGTGGTTTCGGCCGCACAACATAAGCGAAGATTTCGAAAATCTTTACTTGGTTGGCGCTGGCACACATCCAGGTGCGGGTATCCCAAGTGTGGTCACATCATCAGAGGTTTTAAACCAACTTGTTCCTGACGCGGTTGAGAAAGTTTGAACATGAGCGCTACATACGAAAGCGATATGAAGTATTGCGAAGAGGCAATTCGACATGGCTCCCTATCGTTTCATGCGGCTTCTCTGTTGTTACCAAAGGTTGTGCGTAATCCGTGTTTGGCACTTTATGCCTTTTGCCGCTTGGCAGATGATGAAGTTGATCTGAAAACGGATAAATCTGCATCCGTCAAAGATTTAGTGCATCGTTTGGATCAGGTTTATTCAGGAACCCCGCGTAATCGACCCATGGACCGTGCATTCGCCCACATGGTCGAGGAATTCGAAATGCCGCGCGCATTGCCCGAGGCATTAATCGAGGGCTTGGTTTGGGACGCAATGGGCAAAAAATATGAAACATTTGACGATCTGGTTGCATATTCTGCGCGTGTTGCGTCAGCTGTGGGTGTGATGATGTGCGTAATTATGCGCGCGCGCGACCCAAGCGTTTTGGCGCGTGCCTGTGATTTGGGTGTGGCCATGCAATTGACGAACATTTCACGCGATGTCGGCGAGGATGCGCGGGAAGGGCGTTTGTACCTGCCGCTTGAGTGGTTTGATGCTGCTGGTATTTCGCCAGACGATTTCCTGTCTGATCCAGCATGTCGGCCTGAAATTGCGCTTATGACGCGTCAACTTTTGGCACGTGCTGATGAGTTGTATCACCGTTCAGAGGCAGGTATTGCCTGTTTACCCCCAAAGGTGCGACCCGCGATGTTTGCCGCACGTCACATATATGCTGCCATCGGCAATAGTGTTCGTGCAAATGGATTTGATAATATCTCGGTCCGTGCGCGGACCACAAAGGCCACGAAACTACGTTTACTTGGACTGTCTGCGACACATTCCATGGTAAGTATGTTTATGCCAACGCCAGCGACCGTTTATGCGCCACCTTTACCGCAGACGGAATTCTTGGTACGTGCTGCGGGTATAGAGAAGCGTACTAAATTGGGATGGAGTGAGCGATTTGTTTCCGTGATGGAGCAATTGCATGAACACGACAAATCAAACATTGGTGCGTAATCTCGTTTCGTAGTTTAAGGGGCTACAGAATGTGGGTTGATTTCGCGATATATTTGGCGGCGTGTTTTGTGGCTGGATCAACGGGTGGATTATTTCCGCCTGGTGATTGGTATGAAAACTTGAAAAAACCGCGCTGGACACCGCCAAACTGGATGTTTCCTGTCGCTTGGATGACGCTTTACGTTTTGATGGCCTATGCAGGGGCACGACTGTCGCAGATTGATGGAGCTGGAACAACGCTGGCCCTTTGGTCATTGCAGATCGCATTGAACGCGCTTTGGACGCCGGTATTCTTCGGATTGAAGAAAATCAAATTGGCGCTTTATTGCATTTTCGGCCTTTGGGCGGCAGTCGCAGTGTGTGTCATTGTGTTCTGGCAATATTCTTGGATCGCAGGGTTTGCGTTTGTGCCTTATCTATTGTGGGTCGGTGTCGCGGCGCTGTTGAACCGCGCTGTGTGTCGCCTAAACCCAGAGTTGACCTAATCGTTGAATGTCCAACCTGGTCGGCGGGGCACGCGAACGGCCAGCATGGCGGTTATGATTTGATTTCGAAATCTGTGTAGGTCCAACGCCTCAAAAACGCCGGTACTTTTTTCGCCGTTCAAATGTGTTTCAACAACCGAGCGATTATAAAATGGTGCATCCAATAGGTTTTGAACCTGTTTTGGGCTAGCGTTATCATCACATCTGGTTTCACGGCGCACGGCCCACAGGCTATTGCGAAATCTTTTAATAGGAGGTGCAGTTGAAATTTCGGTTGCTTCACCTGCTAGATTAAAATCAATGGCGTGCATGGCGGTTTCACCATTGCGCAACTCTAAATCATAAAAACACTGCGTCCCTGTCGATATTGGATAACGGCCCCATGTCCAATAATTGAAATCCTGTTCAAGTGCGCGGGTGCCGAAATTCGCGTCAAAATACCCATGCCCACTCCATTGCCAACCTTTGGCTTCTAGGTCCACGTTAATGTCTGCGGTTGGGGCAAAGGGGCGCCAAATATGCGTTCCCGAGGGTGTCAGGGGTAATTCAACATTTGTTATTGATTTTGGCCGCAAGGTGATTTTGCCGCGCACGCGCGAAATGATCGGTGGGCTGCTAATTTCATTCACGTTTATCGTTAGGGTTTGTTCAATTGGATCCCAAACCAAGGATGATGGGCCCACAGTAAAGGAATGTTCGCTTTGACGCAGGGCGCTTCGCCCGCGATCCGTCATTGTAAAGCGCCCGCCAGGACCATAGGTGGCCACATTTATACAGACGTTGTTTTGTGGTTCCCGCCGCCCGGACCATTTATACCAAGGTGAAAAAACAGACCCGATGAATGCAATGATCGAGATTGCGCGGCCTGATGTTGGGTCAACACCATCAACATACCACCATGCATACCCATTGGGTGGCACATCTATGTTAAAATTTGGCGCCTTGTCATCTCTGCGACCGCGAGCTCGGCGCAGAGAGTTGCCATCGGAATGCCCGCCCCCGGATGTACCCCGCCCCCGACCAGAAAGAGGTTGTTCAATTTGGTTGTGCATTTCGGCCGTTTCAGAGTTGCCATCATTCCCTTTGGGCTCTGCCCGTAAAGTGACCCTTCCGACGCTGGAAAAAGAGCCTCGAAGTCTTGTGGCATCGTTAGGTGCTGCCGTGCGCGTTTTCCGTGAAAAGAAAGGCCAAATTGTTCCAGTCTCTGGAATGTGATTTCGTTGCATCGTTCAAAATCCTTTTGTTCTGGCTGTCGCTGGGTTAAGGGGGGTGCGTTCAAGATCAGTTCAAAATTTTCAATCTCGGGTGGCGCAACGGATTTCCCTCGATCTTGTGCGCACACATAAATCGTTGGATCGTTTGGCATTTGACCCAGTGCAATATCTCGAAATTCTGAATTTGGAGTGTCGGCAAAGAAAACATTATGATGCACCAGATCAGGACCGCTACATTTCGCATCGAATCCCCAAACATAGGCAGAGAGGCTGCGTTCCTCATGCGTGATATTGGGAACAGTGTTTTGCACATCGTGGCCCAGATGGCCTAATGCGATCGCGCGGGGGTCCCCGTTAAACACGATTGAATCAACATCAATTGCTTCATCTGTGTCTAAAATCACCTTTGTTGCTGTTTTCTCCTGTTTTTTGATCGATTTAACGCAGCAGTTGTAGGTAAATTCAACCCCGCGTTCGGTGCAGAGCGTTTCGATGACGCGTGCCAATTTGTGCATTCCGCCATTTATCGTCCAGACGCCTTTTGCCTCGGCTTGCCAAATAAGAGAGAGGAGCGCGGGTGCGGTTTGAGGCATGCCCCCGACATATGTCGCGTATCTTCCAAACAATTGTTGCAATCGGGGGTCTGAAAACTGTTTTGCAAGACCATGTTCAAGCGTGGACACTGGTCGCATTTTGCCGATGACGTTTGGTCGTTTCATAACCGCTAGCATCATTGCAGGTAGATTTGGATTGGCATTTTGCATGACGGGTTCGTCAAAACAGTCAAACAACATTGCAGTGTCAGAATAATATGACAAGAACTCGGTAGCAGATTTTTCTCCAAACGCATTTCTGATGTTATCGCGTGACGTTTCGAAATTTGCATCCAGATCCACGCAAGTTGCGTCCCGCCACCAATGACGTGCTAAGATATGTTGTTGGGTTACAGAAATATGATCATGTAAGTTTTCACCTACATCTGAAAAAAGACGTTCGAAAACAGGCAGTAATGTAAGAACAGTTGGCCCTAGGTCGATTGGATTATTTGCACCTGAAAGTGTTCTGATTTTACCTCCTGGGGTCGGCGCAGCCTCGATTACCCGCACTTTGTGGCCAAGTGCTGACAGCCTAAGCGCGGTGGCAAGACCACCAATTCCTGCACCGACAACAACAATTTTCTGACTATGTTTTGATAAGTTTTGTACATGCGCCATGACAGGATTGTTGACTCGTTCCCATAAATATGTCCAGTATAATTTACACATGTGTTAAATGTATTGGTCACTTAGGAGGTGCGTGCATGCTGAATGATAGAATTGAAGCTGCAATTCAAAGGCATATATGCAGCGCCGCCGTTCAGGGACCCGCACCAACAGGTCTGCATAAGGCGATTGATTATTCTGTTTTTCCTGGTGGCGCACGCATTCGCCCAGTCATTTTGACATCTGTTGCTATGGCGTGCGGCGATGATCAACCGACAATCACAGATGCTGCCGCTGCAGCGCTAGAGTTTATTCATTGCGCGAGCTTGGTCCACGATGATTTGCCCTGTTTTGACAATGCATCCACGCGTCGGGGTAAGCCGACAGTGCATCGACAATTTTCTGAAACAACCGCGGTCCTTGCAGGTGACAGTCTGATTGTTGGTGCGTTTTCAACGCTGACATCGCAGGTGGATATAGATGCGCGTCGTGCCTGTAATTTGGTTGCGTATCTAGCGAATTACACGGGTTTTCCAAACGGGATTTGCGCAGGTCAGGCGTGGGAGGATGAGGCCACAATTGATCTAAAATCCTATCACCTGTCAAAAACGGGCGCATTGTTTATTGCCGCGACCCAAATGGGTGCGATCGCCGCTGGGCATGATCCAGATCCTTGGCAAGAGTTGGGTGCACGTATTGGTCAGGCATTTCAAATTGCGGATGATCTGATGGATGTCGTCTGTGCTGATCAGGATATGGGCAAGCCTGCGGGTCAGGATGCCAAAAATGATCGGCCAAGCGCGGTCTCTGAATACGGGGTGGATGGGGCGAAGCGGTTGTTGAACGACATCCTCGGCGGTGCCATTGCCTCAATTCCGTCCTGTCCCGGCGAAGCAGAACTTGCAAAAATGGTGCAGTTGCAATCCACCCGCCTCATGTCCGTTGATCGTCAGGCAACACATTCTTGATCAATGACTAAACAAGAGATATATCCACAACGTCCCATGCGTTTCCGAGATTGGTGGTATCAAAAGAAGAGCCAGTTTTATGCTAGTGAATGGGTCCAAGATATCTCTGCGCGTCTCCCGCTATTGTCACGCATATCACGAAAAGAAGGCGAGGCCATTTTTCAATTAATGAGTGGATTTGTTGACACACAAATCTTGCTCGCATTTGTGCGAACGGGTGCGTTAAATAAGTTGCGTGATCGACCCAAATCTATTGCCCAGCTGGCATCGCTCATCGGGATTGATGCCGAGGCTGCGCGGGTTCTGTGTGGTGCTGGGCAGGCGCTTGGCCTTGTCGTTGTTCGAAAAGATCAGGTTTCAATCGCACGTCGCGGAATTCTGATCCTGACTTTGCCTGGGATATCCGAACTGATCGATCATCACTCTGTTTTGTACTCTGATTTGCAGGATCCTGTTGCGTTTTTTAGCGGGCAGTCAGAGCGGCAACTTGCGCATTTTTGGCCTTATGTTTTTGGCGCAAAAGATGGCTTAGATGCTGCAGATGTTTCACGATATTCTGATCTTATGACGAAATCGCAGCGCATGGTTGCGCAGGATACGTTGGACGCGATCACCTTGCCCAAAGATGGCTCTTGGTTGGATGTTGGTGGCGGTAGCGGTGCGTTTATTTCCGAAGTGCTGCGGCGTCGGGATTCCATTCGTGCATCAGTCTTTGATTTGCCTGGTTCAAATAATGAATCAGGGGCGCATAACTTTATTCCAGGATCGTTTTTTGATGATGACCTGCCAGTTGGATTCGATGTCATTTCATTGATCCGTGTTCTCTATGATCATTCCGACGACTCGATTATCAAACTGTTAACCAAGGTTTACAACGCCCTACCCGAAAATGGCAGATTGATTGTTTCAGAGCCCATGTTAGGGCAAAATTCTCCAAATCGTTGGGGTGACACGTATTTTGCGATTTACACTATGGCGATGAATACGGGCAAGACCCGATCAGCCTTAGAAATAACTGAAATATTGACAAAAATTGGATTTTCCAACGTAAAAATCCATCGGTCTAAGCGCCCATATGTGACGCAAGTGATCGAGTGTTGGAAAAAATGACGCTGATACATGTCTAAAAAAATTGACAGTTTATTCTGTCAAGTTAATATAACACTGAGAGTCACCCGAAAACTGACCAATGGGAACGAGGAATCATTATGCACGCGTCAGCTGTTCTTATCGAAGGTGCCAAAAAGCTATCCTTGGCTGAGATAGGATTAAAAGATCCAGAGGCTGGAGATGTTGTAGTGCGCGTTCAACATTCTGGTATATCGACGGGCACAGAAAAATTGCTTTGGTCTGGCGCGATGCCACCGTTTCCTGGTTTGGCCTATCCTTTGGTGCCAGGTTATGAGGCCGTTGGTGAAGTCGTTGATGCGACTGCGGGCACGGGTCAAAAGGTCGGCGATTTTGTTTTTGTTCCGGGCTCTTGCGGATTTCGAGAAGCCAAAGGATTATTCGGCGGCAGTGCCAGTTACTTGGTCACTCCCGCGGATCGCGTCCGGAAAATTAATCCAGCATTGGGGGATAGCGGAACATTGTTCGCTTTGGCGGCGACTGCGCGACATGCGTTGGCAGGATTTGATGCGCGTTTGCCCGAATTAATCATCGGTCACGGTGTACTGGGGCGGTTGCTGGCGCGATTAACGGTTGTAGCGGGAGGAAAACCTCCGACTGTCTGGGAAGTTGATGAAAATCGCATGTCAGGCGCACAAGGGTATCAAGTGGTCCACCCTGATCAAGATACCAAGAGAGATTATCAATCGATTTATGATGCATCGGGTTGCACTGATTTGCTCGATCAATGGATTCAATGCTGTGGCCGCGGTGCCGAAATTGTGTTGGCTGGATTCTATTCAGAACGCATCAATTTTGCTTTCCCTCATGCGTTTATGCGCGAAATGAAATTCCGCATCGCGGCGGAGTGGAACGCGGATGACATGACAGCGATCAATGCCCTGATTGATGAAGGCATCCTGTCTTTGGATGGCTTGGTAACACATCGCGCGAAAGCGGCGGATGCCAAGCAGGCGTACGTTCAGGCGTTTGAAGACCCCACTTGTTATAAAATGGTCCTTGATTGGGAGGCATTAAATTGAAAGACGAAGTTCCAAACCTAAAGGATTATTCCGCAAGGCTGCGTGACGAAGCCAACATGGATTTGGCTGATATACAGGCAGAACAAACGAGTGGCGAACCCACCAAAAAAACCCAAATCATTGCGATTTATGGAAAAGGTGGCATAGGTAAATCATTCACGCTTGCCAATCTTTCGCACATGATGGCGGAAATGGGGAAGCGCGTTTTGTTGATCGGCTGCGACCCTAAATCAGATACCACATCATTGTTGTTTGGCGGCAAGGCCTGTCCAACAATCATTGAAACCTCCACGCGCAAAAAGCTTGCTGGTGAAGAGGTTAAAATTGGCGATGTCTGCTTTAAGCGCGGCGGCGTTTTCGCCATGGAGCTTGGCGGTCCTGAGGTTGGTCGCGGCTGTGGTGGTCGCGGTATCATCCATGGGTTCGAGTTGTTGGAAAAACTGGGCTTTCATGATTGGGACTTCGATTATGTTTTGCTTGATTTCCTAGGCGATGTTGTTTGCGGCGGCTTTGGTTTGCCCATCGCGCGTGACATGGCGCAAAAGGTGATTTTGGTCGGTTCCAACGATTTGCAATCGCTTTACGTGGCAAACAACGTTTGTTCCGCTGTGGAGTATTTCCGCAAACTGGGCGGCAATGTTGGCGTGGCTGGGTTGGTCATCAACAAAGATGACGGAACGGGCGAGGCGGCAGCCTTTGCCAAAGCCGCTGATATTCCGGTTCTGGCCTCAATTCCACAGGATGATGATCTGCGCAAAAAATCAGCAAACTATCAAATTGTCGGCACTGCAGCAGGTCCATGGGGCGATTTGTTTGGCGCTCTCGCAGAAGAGGTCGCTGGCGCACCACCCATTCGCCCAAAACCATTGGATCAGGATGGATTGCTGAACCTGTTCGATAGCAAGGACACAGGCGGCGACGTAGTTTTGGTTCCTGCAACAGATACGGACATGCGCGGCAAACATGCCAAGCCGCAAAAATCCCTAGAAGTCATCTACGACGAGGTCTAAATGAGTAAGGAAGTCACATACGACACCACCGATCAGGTCGATGTGATCAAGGGCCACCCCGCTGAGGAGGTGGTTTCCCCATCTGCAAATGGTCAAACGGGCACTGCAGGTTCGTGCGTTTCTGAAGAGTTGAAGAACGCCAACTTGGCGAACTCTGAAAATGCAGAAATCCTTGAAAAATACGCGGCCGATTATCCTGTTGGACCACATGACAAACCGCAATCAATGTGCCCTGCGTTTGGGTCCTTGCGTGTTGGGCTTCGCATGCGCCGCGTCGCGACTGTTTTGTCCGGATCTGCATGCTGTGTCTATGGATTAAGTTTTGTAAGCCACTTCTACGGCGCGCGCCGTTCGGTTGGGTATGTTCCTTTTGACTCTGAATCTTTGGTTACAGGCAAGCTCTTTGAAGATATTCGCGACTCTGTTCACGACCTGGCAGACCCAGATCAATACGATGCAATCGTTGTGACCAACCTATGTGTTCCAACTGCAAGTGGTGTGCCGCTTAGGTTGCTGCCAAATGAAATTAACGGCGTCCGTATCATTGGAATTGATGTGCCTGGGTTCGGGGTGCCTACTCACGCTGAGGCGAAAGATATCCTTGCAGGCGCCATGTTGAACTTTGCCCGCCAAGAGGTTGAAGCCGGCCCAGTTCAGGCTCCAAAGGGCGAGAAGCAAGATCGCCCAACTGTCGCTATGTTGGGTGAAATGTTCCCTGCCGATCCGATGATGATCGGTGCAATGTTGGCTCCAATGGGATTGGGTGTGGGGCCTGTTTTGCCTGCGCGTGAATGGCGCGAAATGTATGCTGCATTGGATTGCGGCGCGGTTGCGGCGATCCATCCATTTTATACATCAACGATCCGCGAATTTGATGCGGCTGGTCGTCCATCAATAGGCAGCGCGCCAGTTGGGTATGACGGCACAGCTGATTGGCTGGCGGCGATTGGGGATACTTTTAACGTGGGTGCCGATAAAATTGCAGATGCGCAAAACGCATTCCTGCCCGCGATTAAAGGAGCGCTTTCACAAAACCAAATCAACGGACGCATCACTGTTTCAGGTTACGAAGGCAGCGAATTATTGGTCGCACGTTTGCTCATCGAAAGCGGGGCAGAAGTTCCATATGTCGGAACGGCCTGCCCGAAAACACCAATGTCCCAAGCAGATGCAGAATGGCTCGCATCAAAGGGTGCGGTTATTAAGTTCCGCGCATCGCTTGAGGATGATTTGTCCGCTGTCGAAGCGTTCAAACCAGATCTTGCAATTGGAACGACACCGCTTGTGCAAGAAGTCAAAGAAAAAGGCCAGCCTGCGCTTTACTTCACCAATCTTGTTTCTGCGCGTCCGCTGATGGGGCCAGCGGGTGCTGGCAGTTTGGCGCAAGTGATCAACACTGCCATCGAAGGCGGTGAACGGATGGCAAACATGCGTTCGTTCTTTGAGAACGTTGGAGAAGGTGACACCGCTGGCATCTGGCAGGGTGCGCCCAATCTTCGCCCGGATTTCCGTGCGCAGAACCTAAAGAAAATCGAAAAGGCCGCGCGCGCCGCCAAAGCACAGGAGATGATCTAATGCATATTCTAGATCATGATCGTGCGGGTGGATATTGGGGATCCGTCTATGCGTTTTGCGCAGTTAAGGGGCTTCAAGTTGTTATTGACGGCCCTGTTGGGTGCGAAAACCTGCCTGTTACATCGGTGCTGCACTATACAGACGCGCTGCCCCCACATGAATTGCCCATTGTGACCACTGGATTAGGCGAAGAAGAATTGGGCCGTGATGGGACAGAGGGGGCAATGAAGCGTGCATGGGAAACCTTGGATCCCGCTTTGCCTTCTGTCGTTGTAACTGGTTCGATTGCTGAAATGATTGGTGGTGGCGTGACACCACAGGGAACAACAATCCAACGCTTCCTGCCGCGTACAATTGATGAGGATCAATGGCAGTCTGCGGACCGGGCAATGACATGGATATTCACGGAATTTGGCATGACCAAAGGCCGTATGCCACCCGAGAAAAAGCGAGAAGAGGGTGCGAAACCTCGCGTGAACATCCTGGGTCCGATGTATGGCACATTCAACATGCCCAGCGATTTAGCCGAGATTAAACGCCTGATCCAAGGGATTGGCGCCGAGATTAACATGGTAATGCCGCTGGGCGCGCATGTCGCTGAAATGCGCAATCTGGTCAATGCGGACGTCAATATTTGCATGTATCGTGAATTTGGCCGCGGGCTGTGTGAAGTTTTGGGTAAACCCTATTTGCAAGCACCCATTGGCGTTGAATCAACAACCAAATTCCTACGCAAGCTGGGCGAGCTTTTGTCGTTAGATGTTGAACCGTTTATCGAACAAGAAAAGCATTCAACTATCAAACCAGTTTGGGACCTGTGGCGGTCGGTAACCCAAGATTTCTTTGGGACTGCTAATTTTGCTATCGTTGCAAATGATACGTATGCGCGCGGCATTCGAAATTATTTGGAAAATGATTTGGGATTTCCTTGTGCCTTTGCAGTTAGCCGTGTTGCCGGATCGAAAACCAACAATCACGAAGTACGCCAGTTGCTAGAACAGCATCGGCCATTGGTGGTGTTCGGGTCTGTAAATGAAAAAATATATCTTGCCGAACTGAAGGCTGCACATGGTCCACAGCCGTCGTTTATTCCCGCTTCATTCCCTGGTGCTGTAATTCGGCGTGCTTTGGGAACGCCGATGATGGGATATGCGGGCGCGACCTATGTGCTTCAAGAATTGTGCAATGGGTTGTTTGATTCATTGTTCCACGTTCTGCCGCTGGCAAGCGAAATGGATGCGGTTGATGCCACGCCTGCCGTTCTGAAGCGTGATCTTGAGTGGGATCCCAAAGCGCAAGCAGAGCTGGATCGCATCGTCGCAGAACACCCCATTTTAACAAGAATTTCTGCTGCAAAGCGCCTTCGCGATGCAGCCGAGGCTGAAACACTTAAGTCAGGGCACGATTTTGTGGCCCTTGAAACTGTTTCGGCGCTTGGCGGAGTGACATCTGCCAAAAATACAGGAGAGGAATGATATGTCAGATCTTTCAAATACAGATCGCAGACTCAAATCAAGACCACGTTCGCGTTTCGAATACGTGTTGTTTTTCAGTCTCATTTTCGTCTTGGCCATCCCGTTTTCAACGGTGGGTTGGGTGATTGATCTCTATCGCAAACAGACATTCGTGATTAACGGACCGCTTGCCCGTGCGTGGTTAGAAGCACACCGTATCACGCCCGTAATTTGCTCGGTTTAGGCCCAGCATCAACAGCTGTTCTGCCAAAGGCAGATCAGAACCCTGGAACGATATCCAGGGGCCCTGGCCACAGAGGCACTGTGGCGCCACGATAAATTTCGGAGGAAATATCATGGCGGACAATAACCTGTCTTTTACAGGACTAACTGACGAACAGGCGCAAGAACTGCACTCTGTCTACATGAGCGGGCTATGGTTGTTCACAACCGTTGCCGTTATCGCCCATTTGGCAACGTTCATCTGGCGCCCTTGGTTCTAAGGAGGATTGAAAATGGCAAAATTTTACAAAATCTGGCTCGTTTTCGATCCACGTCGCGTGTTTGTTGCACAAGGCGTTTTCCTATTCTTGCTAGCAGCGATGATTCACCTCGTTCTGCTAAGCACAGACTACTACAACTGGTTTGAGCTAGCCGCGCAAGCGGGCGGTTAATAACCCGTTCGACAGTTTTTAAAAACGATCTGCGGGTGAGTTTTAACTTGCCCGCAGATGCTCACCAATAAGACGGCCTTCATCTAAAAGGTATCGGCTGGATTCAACGGAGACAAACGATGGCATTGCTAAGTTTCGAAAGAAAGTATCGTGTCCGAGGGGGCACATTGATTGGCGGTGATTTATTCGATTTTTGGGTAGGGCCTTTTTACGTCGGTTTTTTCGGCGTAACGACTGCATTTTTTGCTTTACTTGGAACAATCCTCATTTTTTGGGGTGCGAGCCAGCAAGGTACCTTTAATCCTTGGCTAATAAATATAGCACCGCCAGATTTAAGTTACGGTTTGGGTATGGCGCCCTTACTAGAAGGAGGATTGTGGCAGATTATCACGATTTGCGCGACAGCGGCTTTCATAAGTTGGGCGCTGCGCGAGGTTGAGATTTGTCGTAAACTGGGTATGGGCTATCACGTTCCATTTGCCTTCTCCTTTGCAATATTGGCCTATGTGACATTGGTTATTTTCAGACCATTGTTAATGGGTGCCTGGGGGCACGGATTTCCATATGGAATCTTCAGCCACCTAGATTGGGTTAGCAACACAGGTTATGCGTACCTGCATTTCCACTACAACCCTGCACACATGTTGGCTGTCACCTTGTTCTTTACAACAACGCTTGCATTGGCGTTGCATGGCGCACTGGTTCTAAGTGCGGCTAACCCTGAAGAGGGTGAAGAAGCGCAAGGCCCAGATAACGAAGACACCTTTTTCCGTGATTTCATCGGCTATTCAGTTGGAACATTGGGCATTCATCGCGTCGGCTTTTTGCTGGCGATCAATGCTGTGTTCTTCTCGGCCGTATGTATCATCATCTCTGGCCCAGTCTGGACAAAGGGTTGGCCTGAATGGTGGAACTGGTGGTTGGAAATGCCAATTTGGCCAAGTCAGATGGGGATGTAATTATGATTGAGTATCAGAATATATTCACACAAGTGCAGGTCCGCGGACCCGCCGAAATGGGTGTAGATAACGAAAACAACATGATGTCCGAACGTATCGGCACACCAGGGTTTTCAAATCTTGCTGGATGGCTTGGAAATGCGCAATTGGGGCCTGTTTACCTTGGTTGGACCGGGGTGATATCGCTCGCCACTGGTTTGCTATGGTTCAACATTGTTGGCTTGAACATGCTTGCGCAGGTTGGTTGGTCAATCCCGGAGTTTTTGCGCCAATTCTTTTGGTTGGCACTTGAGCCTCCAGGACCTGAGTGGGGTCTGCGCATGCCACCATTGGATCAGGGTGGTTGGTATCTGATCAGTTCACTGTTCTTGTTGGTATCAGTCTGCACCTGGTGGCTAAGAACCTATCTATTGGCGCAACAGCACAAGATGGGCAAACACGTCGCATGGGCATTTGCCTCTGCAATTTGGTTGTTCCTTGTCCTTGGTCTGTTCCGTCCAGTGTTGATGGGTAGTTGGTCAGAGGCCGTTCCATATGGGATTTTCCCACACTTGGATTGGACCACTGCATTCTCAATTCGCTACGGCAACCTCTATTATAACCCGTTCCACGCGTTATCGATTGTGTTCTTGTACGGTTCAGTTCTTCTGTTCGCGATGCACGGTGCAACGATCCTTGCGGTAACTCGTTTTGGTGGCGATCGCGAATTGGAACAAATCTATGATCGAGGAACAGCATCTGAACGTGCTGCATTGTTCTGGAGATGGACTATGGGCTTTAACGCGACGATGGAGGGTATCCACCGTTGGGCGTGGTGGTTTGCGGTTCTGACCCCGATTACTGGCGGTATTGGTATCTTGTTAACAGGAACAGTTGTCGACAACTGGTTTATCTGGGCTCAGGAACATTACTTTGCTCCAATGTATGACGGTTCCTACGGTTATGAAAACTATGGCTCTTACGAGTCATTCATCGGCCAGGAGGACTAATCATGTTACCAAGTTGGTTTAATCGTTGGAATGAAGAAAACCCAACAAACGTCTATGGTCCGGCTATCTTGATCGGTGCCCTAGGCGGGGCCGTATTCCTGGCAATCATGGTCGTGGTTTTTGGACAGCCTGCTGCAACATCTAGTTTGCAAACAGGTCCGCGGGGCCAGGGTATGTCGGTCACTGAATTCAACAGTGATTTGGCAACACCTGATCCCGACATTGAGCTTGTTTATGAAAATGAGCCCTATGTTCCAGATGGATCCGAAGCGCTTGCAAAAGACATTTATCAAAATGTGCAAGTGTTGGGTGATCTAACCGAGGACAACTTTGATCGCTTGATGGGCGCAATGACAGAATGGATCGCTCCAGAGGAGGGATGTGCATACTGTCACGGTGATGGTGACGTCGAAACCTATGGTGAAGACGCACTTTATACCAAAGTGGTTGCGCGCCGCATGATCCAGATGACCCAGAACATCAATGAAAATTGGTCGGGTCACGTCAATGCAAACAAAGAAGTCGGCGTAACGTGCTTTACGTGTCACCGTGGTCAGCATGTGCCAAGTGAAATCTGGTTCAATATTGTTCCTGTGAACGAGGCATCTGCAGGTTGGTCTGCCAATCAGAATCGCGCAACGGTTCTAAGTCAGTCAACTTCATTGCCATCTGACGCACTGGAAAAGTATCTCTTGGGGTATGAAACAATCGGGGTTCATGATTATGAATCACGCGTTGCGAATGAACCTGGTGATCCACTTATCCAGAATGCTGAGCGCACGTATTCACTGATGAACTACTTCTCGAACTCATTGGGACGCAACTGTGTGCTATGTCACAACACCCGCGCTTTCTATGATGCAGAGCAGGTAACACCTCAGTGGGGTACAGCATCGCTTGGTATCGGTATGGTCCAAGAAATGAACAACGACTATCTTGTTCCATTGCAGGATGTGTATCCAGAAACGCGTCTTGGTCCAGTACATGGTGATGCGCCTAAAGCGGCATGTAAAACATGTCACAAAGGGTATCAGCAGCCGCTACAAGGCACGAACGTAATCAAAGATTGGCCAGAGCTCGCGACGACAGGCGCGCCAGTCTATGAATAAGAATTGGCCGCGCGGTTTCGCGCGGCCATTCGTTTGGGGGCGATCCCAAACACATTCCATCCCTCCCTGTTGACTACAGGAGCCTGGCGTCGCGTTTGCATGAGCAAGCCGGCGCCCCTTTTTTCTGAAGGAACGCGCTATGCAGACAAAATTATTGGACACGGTACACAGCCCATCTGATTTAAAGCGAATGTCAGATCGTGACCTAGGCGTGTTGGCGCGCGAGGTACGGAATGAAGTTATTGAAACGGTTTCACAGACCGGTGGTCATTTGGGGTCCTCGTTGGGCGTTGTTGAATTGACGGTTGCAATTCACGCGGTGTTTAATGCGCCCTTTGACAAATTGGTTTGGGATGTGGGACATCAATGTTACCCGCATAAAATTTTAACTGGGCGTCGCAGTCAGATGAAAACACTTCGTCAGACGGACGGAATAAGTGGTTTCACCAAAAGAAGCGAAAGCGAATATGATCCTTTCGGTGCGGCACACAGTTCAACCTCAATTTCGGCGGCTCTTGGGTTTGCCCTTGCGCGCAAACACGGTCAGCCCACGGGGGACGCGATCGCCGTCATTGGGGACGGGTCAATTTCTGCGGGAATGGCCTATGAGGCGTTGAATAACGCTGGCAGTGAGAAAGAGCGACTGTTCGTCATTTTGAATGACAATGAAATGTCAATCGCACCGCCTGTCGGGGCGATGTCGTCCTACCTGTCGCGGGTCAACAGCAACGATGTCTTTGGAAAGTTAAAAGAGATTGGTGAAAGTCTGGATGATCACCTACCGTTCAAATTGCGTGATCATGCACGACGCGCCAAGCAGCTGGTGACAGGGACAATTGGACAAGCGACATTGTTCGAAGAGCTTGGTTTTGACTACATAGGTCCAATTGATGGGCATGATATGGAACAACTTCTAACCACGCTTCGCGCGGTCAAAGGGCGTGCGAATGGGCCCGTATTGATCCATGTTTGCACAAAAAAGGGGTATGGCTATGCGCCTGCTGAAAATTCGGCCGATAAATATCACGGGGTTTCAAAGTTTGATGTATCGACAGGTGTGCAGAAAAAGACGCCTGCGAATTCGCCCTCGTATACAAGCGTGTTTGGTAAATCCCTTCTTGCCGAAGCCAAAGAGGATAACCGCGTGGTTGCCGTTACAGCGGCGATGCCCTCTGGAACTGGCGTTGATATTCTAGCCAAAGAATACCC
Source organism: Rhodobacteraceae bacterium HIMB11 (assembly GCA_000472185.1). Lineage (GTDB taxonomy): Bacteria > Pseudomonadota > Alphaproteobacteria > Rhodobacterales > Rhodobacteraceae > HIMB11. The sequence continues at coordinate 48,353 of AVDB01000011.1, forward strand.
CCGTCGAGTGTATGATGTGGGCATTGCAGAACAGCACGCGGTTACATTCGCCGCAGGGTTGGCCGCAACAGGGATGAAGCCGTTTTGCGCGATCTATTCAACGTTCCTACAGCGTGCCTATGATCAAATTGTCCATGATGTAGCGTTGCAAAACCTACCCGTTCGATTTGCGATTGATCGTGCAGGTTTGGTTGGTGCGGATGGGCCAACACATGGTGGGATTTTGGATATTTCTTATATGGCGAATATGCCAAATATGACCGTTATGGCAGCAAGTGACGAGGCCGAACTTGCGCATATGGTACGTACAGCCGCCGAATATGATGATGGCCCCATTTGTTTCCGTTATCCGCGCGGGACAGGTCCAGGTGTTTCTGTTCCAACACGCGGTGAACCGCTTGAGATTGGTAAAGGGCGCGTTGTAAAAACGGGAACCGATCTGGCGATCCTATCATTTGGTGCACATCTTGAGGTGGCTCTTGAAGCGGCACAGCTGCTTGAGCAACATTGTATAAGTGTGACTGTGGCTGACGCACGTTTTGCAAAGCCGCTTGATACAGATCTTGTTGATAGGTTGGTTGCATCACACGCAGCGGTCTTAACACTTGAACAAGGTTCAATGGGTGGATTTGGCGCGATCATTCTGCAACATTTGGCGGTGACAGGTCAGTTGGCTGACGGGATGAATATTGATACAGTTTTCTTGCCAGACCGATTTATCGATCAGGGATCGCCTGATGATATGTATCGCGATGCTGAGATGAGCCTCTCTCACGTTTTTGATCGTTGTATTGGGGTGCTTCAGCGTTCTGATGCGCAAAAATCGGCACACTCACGGCAAAGTGTAAATAATAATTGACATATTGTGTGCTACTGTGCTTGCATGGCGGTGCCTAATACATTTCCTTAGCATTGGAAAAGGCAGTGACTGAGAGCTTCATGCGTCGTTCGAAGCTCTCAGTCCGTTTCCAAGAAATCTCCAGTCGTATTCAAACGAAGCATAATTCTACTGTTTCATATACATAGATGAAATTGGCGGACGATTGAGAGTTTGAATACAACGGTTTTATCGTCCGCCATCGTATCGCGCATAACATCTTTGTAGCCAACAAAAGGAGCTGCACGCTACGTGCTTAAACAGAGGGTCTAAGCAGGTTCATTCTTTATCAAAAATAAAATATGTCAATAAATATTTACACATTTTGCAAAGCGTGAATTTTGTAAACGCTTTCATCAGCTTTACTCACGCCAATTCTTACATTTGCGGTATCCGCTTTTCTGCTTTGCATTCTGAGAAAATAGAATCCAGACGTTTTTGTCGCGTCTTTTCGGTTTTTGCGGATTTGAGCCAGCGCAAGATATTGCGTTTGTATGATGGTGGGCAAGTCTCGAAATAGGTGGCTGCGGTTGGATCTTTGTCTAGCAAGATTTGCAAGTCATCGGGAACGACCAATGCATCGACATCTTGCATAACATCCCACAGGCCCAACCGTTTAGATTGTGTGATCGCCTCGCGTCCCGCCGGCTGCATCCGGCCCGCGGCGACTAATTGCCCTGCCCGTTGTTTGTAGGTCGCACTCCAGCTATTGGTTTTTCTTGGGGAGATAAGCTGCATCGTTCGCTGATCGTCTAGCTTTCGTCGAATGCCGTCAGTCCAGCCGTATGCGATTAGCGCGTCCAAAACTTGTTCGCGGGACAGGTATTTTTGTGGCGTAGATTTCTTAAAGGTGATTAGCCACACACTGTCCTGTGAACCAAAGTTGTGCGATAACCAAACCCACAAGTCGTGTTCGGTTGTGATTTCTACAGACGAAAAATTTTCAGTTTTAATCGCGCCCATCGATGTCCCTTTACATACTATTTATAGCTACGAAGAGAATGCAGGATACGATCACATATTTATGCGGCTTTGACTTTTAAGTTGCTTTAAGATTGGCTTTAGCTCGGGCTGTTTCAGTTTGCGAATTGCGGTGTTTACGCCCACCCAACGCAATTTTCGTTGCCCACGTTCAGGGAAGTTTTTCGAAAGTTTTGCGGTTTCAAAGCTAAATAATTGCATTTCAATGGGTTGGTGGGTGCCGTCCTTCATAACCTTGTTGTATCGCAACGACCCACAATGCATCGGATCACTTTTGATGCGCTTGACTCCGGCTTCTTCCCAGGCTTCGATCAAGGCAGCCTCGCTATCGGGTGTGTTTTCCATGGGCCACCCTTTGGGCAGGATCCAGCGACCTGTTCCGCGACTGGTGATTATCAGGATTTTGATGCCAGATTTCGTGCGTCGATATGCGATTGCGCCAACCTGTTTTCTGGGTTTTCGCTTTTTGAAGCTGTTCTTGCCTTTTGGGATTTGTGGCTGTGTTCTATGCTTCAACGGTCACAACCAAATTTGATAGCCCTGCGATGCGCGCGTCCATCTTGTCACCTATCACGACAGGACCGACGCCTGCGGGTGTTCCCGTCATGATCACGTCGCCAGCTTGCATGGTATAATATTTGCTCAGATCGCAAATGATGTCTGGAACTGAATGGATCATGTCCGACAAATGCGCGCTTTGAACGGGTTCATCGTTTACGAACAGTTCAATTTTCTGTGGGCCGATATAACCAAAATTTTCCTTGGGTGTAATGGTGCCGATGACCGCAGATTGTTCAACATCCTTTGCCAAATCCCACGGGCGGCGCTTTTCCTTGGCAACGGTCTGCAGATCGCGGCGTGTCATGTCCAATCCACAGGCGTACCCAAAAACGTGATCCATCGTGGCGTCAGCGGTGATATTGTGCCCAGCCTTTCCAATAAATACCACAAACTCAACCTCGTGATGATAATTCTGCGTGCCAGTTGGATATTTTATCTTCGGATGCCCGTGAGTGACGGATTGCGGGGATTTTGTGAAATAAAAGGGGGCAGTTCGATCAACTGTGTTCCCCATTTCGGCTGCGTGTTTTGCATAGTTGCGCCCAACGCAAAACACGCGGTTGACTGGAAAAACATGCGTATTTCCATCAATTCCAACAGACGTATTTGGCCGCAACTCAAAAAGGGATTGTGCCACGATAACTCTCATTTTTATACTTCTTCTTATCGTAGATGGGACAGAATCTGAGTGCAAGCGGTATCAAGAGTATGCTCTCGCGCCTTCACCTTGTTGTGAGGGGGGCTTACTTTTTGCGCAAGTGGTCTAGACTAATGATATCCTCATTTCCAAAAGGACCCAGAGATGTTTGCCAACGTGAAAAAATACAAAACTCTTGCCATGGCGATTGCCACGTCAGCTATCCTTGCCACTTTTGGCCCAAAGACTGCGGATGCTGCGACGGACACCCTGATTGTTGCAGGGGGTTGTTTTTGGTGTGTTGAGGCCGATTTTGAAAAAGTTGATGGTGTGATCGAAGTAACATCTGGCTACACAGGCGGTAAAACCAAGAACCCAACATATAAAGAGGTCACACGAGGCGGCACGGGCCATTATGAGGCGGTTGAGATTTCATTTGATCCCGCCGTTGTTTCGGTTGAAACATTACTGCATGCCTTTTTACGAAGTGTTGATCCAACTGATGATGGGGGGCAGTTCTGTGATCGCGGTGACAGCTATCGTACAGCGATTTTCGCAACCCCTGCCCAGCGGAGCGCAGCAAATCAGGCGATCAAACAGGCCGAGGCAGATTTGGGTCAGACCATCGTAACCCCCGTGTTGGATCGAACTGCATACTATGTGGCCGAGGATTATCACCAAGATTACTATAAATTGGATACGCGTGTGCTGACGCGTTTTGGATATCGCAAGCAATCGGATGTTTATAATCTATATCGCGATGCATGTGGGCGTGATCAAACGGTGCGTGAACTTTGGGGGTCTGCCGCACCCTTTGCGAAATAGAATCACTCTTTGCCGTTTATTTGCCTGCCCGCATACCGAAAACGGTCAAAATGCGCCTTTTCGTGCGACACGACAGCGCGAAAAACAGAGGAATACAAATGTACGCTGGACTTCCTAAAATTCCTCGCTAAAACGCAGCGAGGAAAGTCCGTTATTCTACGGATATAACCGGTATGGTCGAATGACTAGCCTAACAATGGAGTATACCTCGTGTCACATGCAGACGATCACGAAGGCACACGCCGCGATTTTATCTACTACGCGACAGCTGGTGCTGGTGCCGTTGTAACAGGGGCCGCAGTATGGCCGCTTGTCAACCAAATGAACCCTTCAGCGGACGTCCGCGCCTTGGCGTCGATCCGTGTTGATGTGGCCGACGTTGAGCCGGGTACGCAGCTGACTGTTAAGTGGTTGGGTAAGCCTGTGTTTATTCGTCGCCGTACAGAAGAAGAAATCGCAGAAGCACGTCAAGTTGCCTTGGACGATTTGGCGGATGCTGACTCACGCAACGAAAACGTGCCAGGTTCTGACGCATCTGACGAAAACCGCAGCTTGGACGAAGCAGGCGAATGGTTGGTCATGATGGGTGTGTGTACACACCTTGGCTGTGTGCCACTGGGCGACGGCGCGGGCGATTTCAATGGCTGGTTCTGCCCATGCCACGGTTCACACTACGATACTTCTGGTCGTATCCGTAAAGGTCCAGCACCAACAAACTTGCCTGTACCTGTCGCGGAATTTGTCGACGCAACAACAATCAAACTAGGTTAAGGGAGAGCTTAGAGATGGCTGGAATTCCTCACGACCACTACGAACCAAAAGGTAACTTTGCCAAAGCTGTGCATTCACGCTTGCCAATTGTTGGCCTTTTGTACGACACACTTATGATACCAACTCCGAAAAATCTGAACTGGATGTGGATTTGGGGCATTGTTCTGACATTTTGTTTGGGACTTCAAATTGTAACAGGCATCGTTTTGGCGATGCACTACACTCCACACGTTGATAATGCGTTTGCATCTGTTGAACACATTATGCGTAACGTGAACGGCGGTCACATGATCCGCTATTTGCACATGAATGGTGCATCATTGTTCTTCATCGCGGTCTATGCGCACATTTTCCGTGGTTTGTACTACGGTTCATATAAGGCGCCGCGCGAAATCACATGGATCATTGGTATGCTGATCTATCTATTGATGATGGGTACAGCGTTCATGGGCTACGTTCTTCCATGGGGTCAGATGTCCTTCTGGGGCGCGACCGTGATCACAGGTCTATTTGGTGCGATCCCATTCGTGGGTGATGCGATCCAAACACTGTTGTTGGGTGGTCCGGCCGTTGATAACGCGACATTGAACCGCTTCTTCTCATTGCACTATCTATTCCCATTCTTGATCGCAGGTTTAGTCATGGTGCATATCTGGGCATTCCACACCACTGGTAACAACAACCCAACAGGTGTTGAAGTTCGCCGCGGTTCAAAAGAAGAAGCCAAGAAAGACACAGTTCCGTTCTGGCCATATTACGTGATCAAAGACTTGTTCGCATTGGCCGTGATTTTGGCGGTATTCTTTGCAATCGTAGGCTTTATGCCAAACTACTTGGGTCACCCAGACAACTACATCGAGGCAAACCCGCTTGCGACACCTGCGCATATTGTTCCCGAATGGTACTTCTTGCCGTTTTACGCAATCTTACGTGCGTTCACTGCAGATGTTTGGGCCGTTCAGTTGGTTTCATTCGTCACCGGTGGAATTGTTGATGCGAAATTCTTTGGTGTGCTTGCAATGTTTGGTGCGATCGCGGTTATGGCGCTAGCTCCGTGGTTGGACACATCAAGCGTACGTTCAGCACGCTATCGTCCACAATTGAAGTTGTGGTTCTGGATCTTGGTTGCAGACTTCTTCTTCTTGATGTGGTTGGGTGCGATGCCAGCAGAAGAACCATATGCATCGCTATCATTGATTGGTTCAGCATACTGGTTTGGATACTTCCTAATTATCCTTCCATTGTTGGGCGTCCTAGAAAAGCCTGCACCACAGCCAGCGACGATCGAGGACGATTTCGACGCGCATTATGGCAAAGCTGAAACGCCAGCTGAGTAAGAAAAGGGACTGAAAATGTTGAAACATTTCATCACAAGCGCAATCACGGCACTGACCCTGACAGCAGGCAGCGCATTTGCAGCGGGCGGAGCAGGCGAGATTGAGGACGCATATTTCTCATTCGAGGGTCCTTTTGGGACATTTGATCAAGAGCAATTGCGCCGCGGTCTTAAAGTATACACAGAGGTCTGTTCGGCATGTCACGGACTAAAGTATGTGCCTCTACGTACGCTTGCGGACAAAAACGGTCTTGGCTACTCAGAAGATCAGGTGCGTGCATATGCGGCAGAGAACTTTGAAGTATATGACGTCGATTTGGACGATACACGCCCTGCAAAACCAGCAGATCACTTCCCTGCGAATGACTCAGTTGGTGCACCTGACCTATCGTTGATGGCAAAGGCACGCGCAGGTTTCCACGGCCCGTATGGCACTGGTATCAACCAGTTGGTCAAAGGTATGGGTGGTGCTGAATACATCGCCGCATTGCTGCATGGCTACACAGGCGTCGAGAAAGAAGAAGCTGGCGTAACGCTTTATGAAAACAAAGCGTTCCCTGGTGGTTGGATTTCAATGGGCCCACCCCTTGAGGATGAGTTGGTTGAGTTTGACGATGGTCACAAAAACGACGTACACCACATGTCAGAGGACGTTGCCGCGTTCCTGATGTGGGCCGCAGAACCCAAGATGATGGACCGTCAGGACGCAGGGTTCCGTGGTGTACTGTTTTTGGCTGTTCTATCAGTACTGCTGTACCTAACGAACAAGCGTTTGTGGGCGCCGATCAAGCACGCGCGTAACGACTAATCGTACAATAATTGATGTGAAAAAGGCCCGCCGCGTGCGGGCCTTTTTTGTCCAAAAATAGCGATCTGTTTTACGTCGGTGTCTGGACCTGTTTTTGCTGTTGCAGGGCGCGCCACAATATAAAGCCCACGATCAGGATGTTTAGAAAATTCCACCCAATGCCATTCCAAAATGCCAAGGCATAAGATCCGCTGATGTCATAAATCCAGCCTGACATCCAACCCCCCCAGGGCCATCCCCATGATAGTGGCCATCATCACGAACCCGACGCGTTCACCAGCCACGCGTGTGGGCAGATATTCGCAAACAATAATGGCATAGCTGGGCACTATGCCGCCCTGTGACAATCCAAAGACCAATGACACCAGATAGAGCGATGTGAGGCCGTCAGAGGGCAGGTAAAGGATCAATCCAATACACTGAAGGGTCGCGCCGATCAAAAGCGTTTTCACCCCGCCCAAACGATCAGACAGCACGCCCGAGATTAAGCGAGAGATAACGCCACCCATCAACATCAGGGATAACATCTCGGCATCTGCGGTTGGGCCGTATCCCAAGTCAACGCAGTAGGCGACGATAAGCACTTGTGGCATCGACATCGCGACACAGCATCCAACACCCGCTAACCCCAAAAGCCAGGTCAGAGTTTGGGCGTTGAAGGGAAGCGAACCCATCCTATTGTTGGATTGCGCATCGGAAAGTTCGATGGACAGATCGTTCACTTGACGGGAAAGCAGAAGGGACAATGGCACCATAATGATGAATGTTAAGGTCGCCAGCCATAGATACACCCCATGCCATCCGGATGTGCGTAGCACTCCTGTCAGCAAAAGCGGCCATATCGCGCCCGATAAATAATTTCCACTGGCCGCCATGGCGACTGCGATGCTATGATCACGAAGTGCACTTGTATAGCTATGACGCAGTGTTGTGGGAAAAAATAGCGTTAAACGCCCTTACCAAATGGCAGGGTTTTTTAAGGCTGAAACGCAGGTGCAGGACCCCTGCAAAGGGGCGATTTCGGGGCCATACAGGGATTGACCGATCCAGCCGATCGGCATGCTTAGTGGAAATGGCGGTGGCGCGACCTGTTCTGTCACAGGTAAAAACCCAATTTTTCCGTAATAATTTGGATCGCCATAGGTCATCAAAATGTCGACGCCATGATCCTTTAGCGCCGCGATACTTTCCCGCAATAGAGTCTGTCCGATACCGTTGTTTTGGTGATCTGGGTGAACAGCCATTGGAGATAAGATAAAGACATTTCGGGCATCATCTGAATAGCTCAAACGCGAAAATATCGCGCAACCGATGACGGTATCATGATGCAAGGCGGTAAAGATAAATACATCGCCTTCGGGGGTATTTTCCAAAAGATGTTCGACAAGCGTGCGGATAAGCGTACCCTCTGATTCACCTTCGGACTCAGAAAACGAATTATAAAAAACATCAATTATTTGCTGCGCTACGGGTGCGAATTTTTCGATGCGTTGAAAATCATACATAAGGCCAAGATTAGCTTAAAAATCCTTCATTTCTAATCGCATCTTTGCTGTCTTTCCAAAGTGTGTTCAGATTGTCGATTTCGGACCACAACGCGTCGACACCCTGTTGTTTCACGTTCACCTCGATCACATTCAATTTGTGGCGCATTGCCGAAAGACCCAGTTGTGCAGATGACCCTGCCGTTTTGTGGATGTCTTTGATCAAATCCTCTACGGGCGCGTCCTTGCCTTGTTGCGAGTTTAAAAGGGTCATCAAAGCGTTCGCCTCGTCTTCGTACCGGGTTAACAGCATTTCGGCAGTGTCATGGCTCAATTGTTCTGAGAGTTCACCAAGGACCCTCTTGTTCAATATTTCGTCTGTCATTTTGACATCCTTGACCTGTTCGGCTGATTGTAGCCAAATTTTCCATGATTAGAGCTGTTATCATCTTCAATGCTATGGCAGATTCATCATCCAATATAGTGTCATTTGCAATTTGCGGTGCAACACTTTTATGATTCAAAACTTCGCGTTCATAAATTTCTAATGGACCAAATAGATTGATTGAATTTTAAAACTGTCTGTCCTAAAACGGATAGAACTAAGCAAAAAGGGTATATTTGATACAAAAGAGTAGCATTTAAATTATCGGCATTTACTATCAGTACTAAACAATAATCTACTGTGCTAGGTCCGTTGTAAAAAGATATCAAAGATATAAATTTGGTGAAGAAATGAAAATTCTTATTGCTGACGATCATTATCTCCTGCTTGATTCATTGGTTATATTTTTAGAAAGTGAAGGTAATATTGAAACTGTCACTGCTTCTGATTTTGATGGCGCGATGGCGCTTGTTGATGCGCAGGGGCCATTTGATTTGATCATACTTGATTATAACATGCCGGGTATGAAGGGTCTGACAGGTTTAAAAATCGCGCTGGCCCACAATGGTGGACAAAAGATTGCCTTGATGTCAGGTATCGCCACCAAATCTGTCGCGGAAGAGGCGTTGGCAGCGGGCGCTGCGGGTTTTGTCCCTAAAACACTTTCTGCAAAATCGCTTATAAATGCTGTGCGTTTCATGGCGATGGGCGAACAATACGCACCCATCGACTTTATGACACAAGAAGAAGAGGCTGCTGCGCCAAACCCATTGGCCGAAAAACTGTCACGCCGCGAACTTCAGGTTCTTGAAGGGCTGTCTCAGGGGAAGTCGAACAAAGAAATCGCACGCGATCTGGATTTGCAGGAACCAACGATCAAGCTGCATGTGAAAACACTCTATCGTAAAATTGGCGCGGCAAACCGAACACAAGCGGCCCTGATTGCGAAAGAGCAAGGGCTTTTCTAGGTCCACAGTGACAAGTCACGCGAAAGGCGGTAAGTGATCTTCACGACCGCCTTTTTTATTTGGAACGCCCCTTGGCCTTGGATCATTTCAAACCTCATCCAGACGCTGAATTTATTGATCTGTCCCCAAATGGGTGTCAGGCCACTCTCTTGGGCAGGTTTTGGAAAATGATCGATGCAGGGCAAGAGCCTGTGATTGGTCAGAACGGCATTATATCCGCAGACACCCAAACGGATAGGGGCGTCTTTCAATGTGAAACAGGTGGAACATCAGGGAAGCCAAAGCGTATTCGCAGAACGGCCGAAAGTTGGCTGGCCAGCATTCGGGTGATTTTTGAAAAATACACCAATTCTTCGGAATGCTACGGTATTTTGGGGGATCTGGGGCATTCGCTCGCGTTTTATGCAGCGGTTGAGGCGCAGATAATAGGAATCCGCTGTGTGTCCGTCGCCGGCAGATCACCCAAAGAGCAGGCGCAACAATTTGCAAACACAGGTGTTGATGTGATCTACGCAACACCAACGCAAATGCGATTGCTATCTAAATCACATCGCGTTTTAGAAAATGTGCAGGTTGTCTTTATCGGAGGCGGTCGACTTGATCCAGAAACACGTGTGCAGGTCCAATTTCTTGCTCCAAATGCGAAAATCTTGCAGTTTTATGGGGCTGCAGAAACCAGTTTTATCACTCTGGCAGAACCACATCACGATGCGGTATCTGTTGGGATCGCATTTCCGGGCGTAGAAATTGATATCCGAAACATCGACAGCGACGGCATTGGTGATGTTTGGATTAAATCACCTTATGTCTTTTTGGGATACGCGCAGGGTCATGCGCCTGACACCTATTGGCAGGATGGTTGGTTAACGATTGGGGAACTTGGAAAATTAGACGGTGCAAGGCAGTTGTTTTTGTCAGGTCGAAAATCACGGGTGTTTACCGTCGCGGATAAAACAATTTATCCAGAGGACATTGAACAGTATCTAAATGCCCAAACCGAAGTGATTTCATCGGCGGTATTTCCTGTGGACGATCCGTTGCGCGGGGCACGGATTTATGTGGCACTGTGTTCCGATCGAACAGATTGTAATCCGATGCAGCGAATTTTCAGTGACTTGAAAGAACGGGGCCTGATGGTAGACCGCGGGCGAATATATGGCTTGGATGACTGGCCTATGTTGATGTCAGGCAAACCAAATTATCAAAAATTGCGGGCAACAGTGTCGGAGGATGCATGGCAAAAATTATAGCGGCATTGCGTTCGGCGGTTGTGCCGCGCGCTGGGGCATTTTCTCATCTATCCTTTCACGAATTGGCGGCGCCCGTCATTCAAAGCGTTATCGGGAAAGCGGGTGTTCGAATAGATCAGGTTGATGAATTGATAGTCTCAAACGCATTGGGTGCTGGTGGCAACCCTGCATCCCCTGTGTGCCTTGGCAGCGGGTCTGCCAGTGGTTGTTGCGGGGCTTTCCATTGATCGGCAATGTGTTGGAGGTTTGGACGCGATCATACGTGCGGCGGATATGGTGGATGCAGGCCGCGCGCGTGTGGTTGTTGCAGGTGGCGCAGAAAGTTATTCACGTCGCCCCCTGCGTATGCACAGCAATCATGGAGCGGATATTTGCGTGGCCTATGATCGCCCCGCATTTGCACCAGAACCCGCATTTGATCCTGATCCGCATATTGCAATGGCATCATTGGCCGCACGTCACGCGATTTCGCGTGACGCGCAAGAGGCTTATGCACAGCAATCGCATCAGAACGCGCTGGACGCACATGATCACCTAACCCATGAAATCGTTGAAATTGCGGGCATAAATTGTGATCCCTATGCCCGAAAGCTTTGCTCAAATGTCATGGCCAAGGCACCTGTGCTGGTGGGCTCAGTCACTGCTGCGACAGCCGCTGTAGCGGCTGATGGGGCCGCTTTTGTTGTGGTTGTCACGAATGATTTTGAAACGAATGTCTCACGATCCCTGTCAATTGGGCCTGCGCTGACGATTGGTTCCGCACCCGAGGATCCTGCGCTTGCCCCGATTCCCGCGATCAAGGGTGTTTTATCCAAGCACGGAAACACCATAGATCGGGTTGAGATGATGGAGGCCTATGCCGTGCAATCCATGGCCTGCATTGATGGGGCTGGATTGGATGTGAATACCGTAAATCGGTGTGGCGGCGCGCTTGCGCGGGGGCATCCCATAGGGGCATCTGGGGCGATCCTTGCCGTGCGCCTGTTCCATGATTTACAACCTGCCCAAACAGGGTTGGCCGCGATTGCCGCCGTTGGTGGATTGGGCAGTGCTGTGATATTTGAACGGCAGGTTTAGGCGCGCGAAAGAACCTTATCAGGTTGCGCGCGATAGATCGCTTGTGTCACGAACCCGCAGATGACGACCTTGACCAAATCGCCAATGACAAAGGCTGAAACAAGGCCAAATGCCGCCACGAACGGCTTGTCCAGAACCAGGGCCATGCCGATGACGCCTGGGATATAAAGGGCGATCACACCCCCCATGAATGAAGCGATAAAAGATGATGTTAGCACGTTCGTTTTCACGCGTTCCATGACCCACCCAGTTACAAATGCCGCGATGGGAAAGCCAATTATGAACCCAACAGAAGGTCCCGACAGCAACCCAAGGCCACCGCGCCCACCTGCCAATAGCGGAAGTCCAGCAAGGGTCAAAACAATGAATAGCAATGCAGCTGCGCCACCGCGTTTCGCGCCTAGAACCGTTCCGCAAAGCATGATGCCCAAGCTTTGTGCGGTGATTGGAACACCAAAGGCGAGTGTGAATTTTGGCACCAAACCCAGTGCTGCTATTAGTGCTGCAAAAACAGCAATCAGTACGGTTGATCTTTCCATTTTGGCTATCCTTCGTCGTTTGTCCATACACCGCCGCGTGCCCGCAGGGCATTTGCTACGTGGTCGGCGTCGTTTAACACTGAAAGCGTCAGGGGCACAACAATACGCCATCCAGATTTTCCTCTGGACCGCGCGCGAAGTGCCGCATGCATTGTAATCCCACGCTCAATCAGGCTTGGAATAAAACGAATAAACAGCGCGATTGTAAGCGCCAGGGGCTTTGTTGATATCCCGATCCAGTTTAAAGGGCGTAACAATCGCAATAAAACATCAATCATGTCATTTAGCGATGTGGTCATTGTCACCATGTTTGCAAACGCAACAGTGATCAGCATGCGCAGGATGATTTCGCAACCTACCCCGATATCGTTTGTGATGCCATGATATATACCAATGATCAGCACAAATGGCCAAAGCGGCCAAAGCATGCGCGCCCCAAATTTTGCAAATGAAAACCCCTGAGAAAGATAAAGAGCGACCACAGCACATGTCAGGCACGCAAGTACAATCAGCGACTTAATTTGAAATAGAGCGGTTGATATAACACAGAGTGCCAGCAATTTTTGACCTGCCGAGATTTTGTGGAATATCGTTTTTTGTGGCACTGTAAGGGTCAGCATCAAAGAACCTTAATCCGGGTCATTTCGTCGATGAATCTGGGCACGACTGTATCGGGTGACCCTGTTTCAACGACTTGTCCCTGTTCCAACCAAATCGCCACATCGTAGTTTTGAATGGGTGCGGTATCGTGTGTGATATATATCAAGGTTTGGGGCAATGATTGCAAGATCGTTGTTAATTGGCGCTGGGCTGGAATATCTAACGCGGCAAAGGGTTCGTCCAGAATGATCACTTTTGGTTCCATCGCCAAAATCGCCATCAGGCACAGAAGCTTTTTTTGCCCTTGCGATAGGGTGCTGATCGCACGATCACGCCAGTCTGATTTTCCAAATTTTGATAAATATGACATGGCACGCTGATCAGCGACTGGTTTGTCAACGCCCATTTGGGTCAACCCAAATACCATTTCTTCGATCACAGTTGGGAAAATAATCTGATGATCGGGGTTTTGAAAAATCATCCCAACCGTATTCAATGCCGCGCGTCTGTCTTTGTAAACATCAATATCGTTGACGCGGATTACCCCCTGATTGGGGCGATCAAGTCCGCAAATCAATCGTGATAATGTGGATTTTCCCGATCCGTTGCGCCCCAGAATGGCGATACGTTTGGCAACGGATTGAAACGACACCGACCTTAGGATTGCGGTGTCATTAATTTGATAACTGACGTCTGTGATGGAAATGCTGTTCATGTTCGCCCAATCCTTCTGGACGCGGAATTAGCGGGCTGGGGATAAGGATGTCAAATACTTAAAAATGCGAATGGCCACACGTATACTTCGCAGCCATTCAAATCACTTTTTTAAATATTACTTACTTCTTGTCTGCTGCTGCAGCGATTGCAATCAATAGTAGCGCTGGAAGAACCCAACCTGATGCAGATGATGCTGCTGCTTCTGGTGCAGGAACAACTGGTGCTTCCATTGTTGCTGGCGCTGGGTTGCCAGCAAAAGTAGATGTTGCAGCCACTGCGAATGCTGTTGCAAGAGCGATCTTTTTTATTTTGTTACCTCTTATGTTGCGAAACGTGCTTGTTTCTTGGGACACGATCTTTTGCGGGCCCGATGCATATTTAATATCTTAAGTTGATGTCAGTGCGTAATAATTTCGTATAAGCTAGAAAATCTACAAAGACTAAATGATTAGGACTTGGGTTCCAAGTTTGGTGGCGGCAAATAACTCAGCAATTTGTGAGTTATAGAGGCCAATGCACCCATTTGATGACCTTCTGCCAATTTTTCGAGTATCATGAGTTCCATGGATCCTAAAGTAGGTCCAACTCAGATATAATGCGTGGGTTCCAAGTGGATTATCAGGCCCTGGTCCGATAAATTCAGGCCATTCAGGATTTCTTTTTCTCATGGCAGGCGTCGGCCGCCATGACGGACCTTCAACTTTTTTGATAATTTTAGTATATCCCCGTTTCGTAAGGTCTTCTGTCATAGGGACAGAAGTGGGGTATAAACGGTATGTTTCTTCGTCCTGTGACCAGAAATGTAACGCTCGAGAAGAAATATCAACCAAGATTGCGCCATTTTTCAGTGTATCAAAGTAGGGACGCCAATCTAAAGCACGGAAACTGGAAATGTTGTGACGAACAACGCCTGTCACATCATTTTCTTGTTCCGTAGTGGTTTCGGAATTCACGTTGGTAGTTTCTGACAAGCTCTGAGTTGCTAACAATGCACAGCCAGCTGTGACTAAACCTCGTCTGGTAAATCCTACCATGATCATCCTCCAGTCTTAACGTACTATGTCCAAATATGACGTTAATCCTGCAATTACAAATCACACTCCTGTGTTTTTTGCAAAATTTGTCGTTGTGGGTTTGATAAGTCACGGTGGCAAGGGTATGTGACTAATGGAATATACGATTAGGTGAAACAAATGAAAAAGTGGTTATCAATCTTTCTCTTGGTATTTACCGCAGCTTGTGGAGGTGTCCCAGAAGAGCAATTGGCGGCAGATGGTAAACCGCTTCCAAAATTTTATGACCTGGCAACAGTTGATGCGGCAACTCTTCAATTTCGAATGCTAGACGCTGTCAATGCTCTGCGAAGTAGCGCTGGATTAAATCAACTAACTCTAAATGCCGAACTAACAGCTGCAGCGGCAACGCATTCGCGCGACATGGCATTGCAAAATCGTCCATGGCATTTTGGATCGGATGGCTCTTCTCCGCTCGATCGGGCGAAACGCGTTGGATACGAAAAACAGTTTTTGGGTGAAACGATCTCAGAGACCTATGAAAGTGAAATTTTGACCCTGGCTGCATGGATTGAAGATGATGCTACTCGCTTTATTCTCATGGATCAGGGAGCCACTGAGATGGGATTTTCATGGTTTCAAGAGCCTAATGGTAAAATATGGTGGACGCTTGTGACAGGCGGGCCAATGCTCAGCGCGCGTGATGTTACCGCTGAATAAAGATTGGCGTTCCAATACCTATCATTGAATAAATTTCTGTCATCTCTGCATCGGTCACAGCAATGCACCCTGCGGTCCAATCGCGGTCAAAAAAATAGCGCCAACCTTGTTTGATGCGGTGTTTGAGATCCTGATTACCATGTATAAAGATATCGCCACCCGGTGATTTGCCGATGCTATTTGCATATGAACGGTCCGCAGCGTTTGGATACGAAATACCGAGCGACAAGTGGAATTTTGAATTTGGGTTTTTGCGATCGATCACATAGCGGCCTTCGGGTGTTTTACCGTCCCCTTCGATCTTTTTGTGACCAGCAGGGGCAAAGCCTAAACCAACGCTGTAGGACCGCAAAACTCTATCATCGTGCATCAGATACATCATACGTGCTTTTTTATGCACCACAATCGCTGTAACGGGTTCCCCGTTATACTCAGGGATTGTTTTTGCAATCGATGCACCACCAATCACAAGGATCAGCCCCAAAATTCCAAGGATACGGGCCATGTTTGCCTCTTACTGCTCTATTGACAGAATAACAGAAACCTCAGTTCGGCACCATACATCCAAAGGGTTAGTTGCGAGAAAATTTTGCAACTAACTCGATATGAATGGACCAACGAAATTGATCGACTGTTTGTACGAATTCTATCTCGAAACCACGTGAAACCAAATGCGCAGCGTCACGTGCAAACGTCGTTGGATTGCACGAAACATAGGCAATTAAATTGATATCAGATGCAGAAAGTTCATCAATTTGCGCCTCTGCCCCTGCGCGAGGTGGGTCAATGATTGCGGCATCGAATTTGCGCAACTCATCTGGTTGTAGTGGTCTGTGGAATAAATCACGTGTTTCGGTGGTGACACGCTTTAATCCTGTTGCGTGTCGCCACGCTTTGTCCAACGCGCGCAGCATGTCGGCTTCGCCTTCGACGGCATGCACCTCTGCATTCCGTGCCATAGGTAAGGAGAAGGTGCCACAACCTGCAAACAGATCAATGATCCGATCTTGTTGGCCGATGATGTTGTGCACTTCGGCGATCAAATCACCTTCGCCCTGTTTGGTTGCCTGCAGAAAACTACCAGACGGTGGATCAACGATGATGCCATCAAATTCCTGACTGGGTGGCAATCGCATTGCGATGACTTCGCCATTCCATGACAAACGCGCAAGTTTCAGTGTTTCACAGGCCTGCGTCAAATCCATGCGCAACGTGTCATCCAGCTCTTTGCCGCCTGACGCGGCCACATCCAGTCCATTGGCACATAATGTGACATTGATTGATATTTCGCCTTTGCGTGATCCACCGATTGCGGCCAATTGCGCGACCGTCTCGCGTGACGCGATCAAATCTGGGTCAAGCAGCTGACAGTCTGGGTTTTCGATAATCACATCCGATCCACGTGCATGAAATCCGACTGATGCGCCCTTTTTCGTGCGACGTACTGAAAATGTGGCACGACGGCGCGATTGCGCAGGGGATGTTAGGCAAGGGCGCAATTCCGTTTCCAACCCATGTGCGGCAAGTGCGGTTTTTACGACGTCAACTTTCCACTCTGCAACAAATGGATCGCTTGCATGCATCAGGCTGCACCCACCACAGGATTTGTAGTGACGACAGGCGGCGCGCACGCGATCCGATGAGGGGGTGATAATGCGCACATCCCGTAGGGTTTTCTGATCCAACGTACCAGTTACCACTTCTGTGGGTAGGGTCAGAGGCACATAGACGGGTCCATCGGCGATCCCGTCCCCTTGATGTCCTAGACGTTTGATTGTGAATTCACTCATAGCGGAGCAAATAATGCGAAACTGGGCCGATTGAAATAGTTATTCTGCTGCGTCTTGTGCGCCGATAAAACCACCAGATTGCCGATTCCAATACCGCGCATACAACCCATTTTGCGCAAGCAGAGTGGTGTGCGTACCATCCTCAACTATGCGGCCATTTTCCATCACGATGATGCGATCCATTTCGGATAGTGTTGATAACCTATGCGCGATGGCAAGAACGGTTTTGCCCTGCATAAATTCGTAAAGGGACGTTTGAATTGATGCTTCGACTTCACTATCAAGCGCACTTGTTGCTTCGTCCAACACAAGAATTGGGGCATCCTTTAATATCGCACGTGCCAGCGCGATACGCTGTCGCTGACCACCGGACAGTTTGACGCCGCGCTCGCCCAAATGCGCCTGATACCCCTGACGATCTTTGCCGTCGATAAGGTCGACAATGAAATCATGTGCCTCGGCACGTTTTGCGGCCTCGATCACGTCTTTGTCACTCGCCTTTGGGCGTCCATATCGGATGTTATCCATCGCGGATCGGTTAAACATGGCGGTTTCTTGTGTCACCATGCCAATTCTGGCGCGTAGGCTATCTTGGGTCACTTTGGCAATATTTTGATCCGCAATTTTAATTGAACCATTTTCAACATCATAAAGGCGCAAAACCAAATTCACCAAGGTCGATTTCCCAGCACCTGATGCCCCAACGATCCCGATTTTTTGGCACGCTTTGACAGAAAGATCGATGTTTTCGATGCCACCTTTTTCCTGTCCGTACCGAAAACTGACGTTGTCGAACGTGATTGACGTTGGGTTGGAATTTAACGCGCGTGCGTTTGCGTCATCGTTAAGGTTCCAACGTTTGCTAAGCGTGCGTACACCATCCTCGACTTCCCCGATACTGCCGTAAATGTTCATCAGGGTAAAGCTGACCCAACCTGTCATTTGCGCCAGTCGCAAACCAACGGCGCCTGCGGCGGCAATCTGACCGACGGTCGCCAGACCATTTGACCATTGAACTACACTATATCCAATCAGAACAATCGGCATAATGCCCGCCAAAACCAAAAGGAGGAAGCGAAACAGAACCATAACCTCTGCCCGATCAAGAGAGCGTTCAAAATACCCCTTCATCGCGCCCAGAATGGCGTTGTCCTCATGCCGGACATTTGCAAACAGTTTTACGGTTTTTACGTTTGTCACGACATCCACGACCTGACCCACAACAACGGCGCGTGCGTCCGCATGTGCGGCAGAGCGTTTTCGCATCTTGGGCATAAAGGTTTTGATGAAATAGATGTATGCCACCAACCAGGCGAGGACAAAGAGGCTGAGCAATGGATCAAGTCCTGCGACAATCACCATTGCACCCAGAACCGATGCAATCGAAAAAACAATTGTGTGAACAAATTCGATCACAACATTTGTTGCACTGGTTGCCGTTTGCATTTCCTTTTGCGCGATACGGCCCGCAAAATCGTTTTCAAAGAATTCAACCGATTGCCCCATCGTCCATCGATGTATCCGCAACATGATCAGGTTCAACATATTGGGCTGCAGGATATAGGTTTGCGCCAGTGAACTGATCCCAAATGAAACGGGGCGTGCGATCATGAAAAATAACATGCCGCCAATCAGAAGGGGTAGGTTTTCGATGAAAAACCCCGATCCAGTGCTGTCGGTTGCGGCATCCACAACCCATCCCAAAACGATGCTAGAGGCCATTTCAAAGAAACCCGCAATGCCCGAGGCAAGCGCCGCCAACAGGATTACAGGCCACGTTCCCTTGGTACACCACGCCATAAAGGGCCAAAGCGTGGTTGGGGGCGGACCATGTGCGTGTTCCGCGTAATCAATTAAATTTGCAAGCCGTCTAAACATCATCATCCGCATTCAAAAAGCCGCCAGATTGGCGTGCCCATAGTTGAGCATATAGGCCGCCTTTTTGCAAAAGCGCGTCATGCGTGCCATCTTCGATGATGCGGCCCTCGTCCATAACGACGATGCGATCCATCTGGGCAATCGTGGAAAGGCGGTGGGCAATGGCAATCACGGTTTTCCCCTCCATCAATTGATAGAGCGTGTCCAAAATTGTCGCTTCAACCTCGCTATCTAATGCGCTGGTCGC
The DNA here is from genome assembly GCA_000472185.1 of Rhodobacteraceae bacterium HIMB11. Taxonomy (GTDB): domain Bacteria; phylum Pseudomonadota; class Alphaproteobacteria; order Rhodobacterales; family Rhodobacteraceae; genus HIMB11. The sequence goes on from AVDB01000011.1 coordinate 67,817, forward strand.
TTCGTCCAGCAACAGGATAGGTCCATCTTTCAGGATCACACGGGCCAGCGCGATGCGTTGGCGTTGACCCCCCGATAATTTTACGCCCCGTTCCCCAACCGTTGAATCATACCCCGTATTGCCAGATTGATCCTCAAGCGTTTGGATAAATTCATGCGCCTCTGCCTGCTGTGCAGCGGCAATCATGTCGGTGTCATTGGCCCCTTCACGCCCATAAAGAATGTTTTCGCGAATCGAGCGGTGTAACAGACTGCTTTCCTGTTGAACCATGCCGATTTCGTGGCGCAGGCTGTCTTGGGTGACATGCGAAATATCCTGACCATCGATTAGGATTTGACCAGATTCAGTATCATAGAACCGCAATAATAGTTTGAATAACGTGGATTTACCCGCCCCTGAACGCCCAACCAAGCCAACCTTTTGACCCGCTTCAACGCGCAGAGATAGATTGTCCAACCCACCCGTTTCACGCCCATAATGATGTGTCAAGTTGTTGAATTCGACCGTTGCATTCGTGATTTGCAATGGCTTGGCATTCGGCGCATCCAGCAATTTTACAGGCGCTGCCAATGTTTCCAGACCTTCGCCCACCACGCCAAGTTCACGGAAAAACGTGGTGAATGCCCACATGATCCAACCTGACATGCCGTTGAAACGAATAACTAATGCTGATGCCGCGGCTACTTCACCACTGGTGACTTGGTCAAATGTCCATAGGTAAAGCGCTGTCCCAACAGTTCCAGCAATCAGCATTGCGTTCATGGCACTTAGGATGAAATCCATACGGGTATAAATACGCATTTCGCGGAAAACCGTTTGTCGCGTATCCTCAATCGCGTTTTTGACATAGGCCAATTCTGAATTTGTATGCGCGAACATTTTGACGGAGTGGATGTTGGTATAGGTATCTACAACGCGCCCGTTCAATTCAGAGCGCGCGTTTGAGGAATCCTTTGACGCGGGCTCAACGCGGCGAACCACATAGCGTAGCAAAAAGATATAAGCGATCACCCAAATCAGCAGCGGAAATAGCAGCAGTGTGTTGGCATTCATCAATAAAAACAGCGCGCCCACGACATAGGCCAACGCATAAGCAAGTGCATCGAACACATGAAACACCACCTCGCCCGCGGATCTGGGCGTTTGCATCACCCGATTTGCAACACGGCCTGCAAAGTCAGCCTCAAACCATCCGATGGATTGACGCATGACATGTTTATGACCGCGCCATCGGAACAGCGTTGCTACATTGGGGATAAGCGTGTTGCTAATCAGCATGAAATCGATCAAATACAGCGTCGGTTTCAAAATCAAAACAAACGCCAAAAGGCCGATGAAGTGCCAAGTATAGTTTTCCCATAAGGACGCAGGCGTTTGTGCGGCCATCAGGTCCACAACCCATCCAATTGCGGCCAGCAGAAAAATTTCGAACACCGCGGCGAATATCGTGGCGATACCTGTGATCAAAAACAAGGCTCGGAAGGGTTTGGTGTGGTACACCAAATACTGTATCAACCCCGCGGGTGGGTCCATGTCATCTTCATACGGAGAATAAGGATCAACTAAATTTTCAAAAAAACGAAACATGAAAACCTCGGGAATCGAACAAAGCCGCTTAGAATACAGGGAAACAGACCTAAGTAAAGGCACGGTATTCCATAGGATCAATCAAGAAATAGGAAGATGACGCAGCCTGCGATCAACAATGCCATGACGCGGTTGAACCATTTTAGGCGGTTTTCGGTTTCCAAAAAACGTTGAAGTGACACGCCCAACACCGCCCAAGTTGACGCAGATGCGAGACCGAAGAATATAAAAACGGCGGCAATGATGATGGCCGTTTGCATGGGGGCATCAGGGGTTGCGAATTGCGATGTGATCGCAATCGCCATCGACCACCCCTTGGGATTAACCCATTGAAAAAGGGCCGCTTCGTGAAATCGAAACGGGCGGCGTTCTCCAGTGGATGATCCAAGTCCGCCAGCGGTGGCAATTTTATAGGCGACATAGAGTAATAGGGCGACGCCAACCCACCGTAGCACTTCGCGCAGCAAGAGAGAGGATTGAAAAAGCTGCCCAAGAAAGAGGCCAACAATAAAAATCATCACTGGAAAGCCCAATGATATGCCCAAAACATGGGGAAACGTGCGGCGAAAACCAAAATTTGTCCCCGAGGCCGCGACAAGCGCGTTGTTCGGCCCGGGTGTGAACGCCGCAGTGAATGACAGGATGCACAGCGCGATAAAGCTCTCAAATCCCATTTAACAACGCCTTTTTTGTTAGGCGAAATTCGCTATCAATCCATTGCGTTTCTAGGGTGCGCAGCTTTTGACCCAAGGCGGGCCCAGAATATTGGGGCATCAAATCCTGGGCCTTGATCGGGAAAACGTGTTCCGCACCTGCCGCGGCCGCTTGCCATTCCGCATTATCAGACATTTGCTCAAAGCTTGCCCAACGCAGCAGCAAAATATCCCGCGCAAGGGATGCGCCGTGATGATATCCCAATGCATGCGGTGGTTTCATGTCGCCAATGGCGTCATGCATGACAGCCAGTTTTTGGGTTTCATCATTGCTAAGGCGCAGGCATTCCCGCGCATCTTCGACCCCCAGAATGGCCAATCGTCGTAGCCAATTTGGGTGTGCGTCGCATTCAGATTCCAGATGAACCAAAAGGGCCAGCGAACGATCATCAGTCCCCTCTAAAACACGCATTAACGCCCCAGATGAACGCATTGCCGCGATGGCGGGCGTTGGGTCGGGTGCAGATAATAATTTGCGCATCTCGGCGCCAATCCGCTCTTTTGATAATCTGTCCAAACCGTCCAAATGGTTCGCGATGATCGCAAGCGTTTCTGGATTAAATCCTTGGTCCTGATCTGCATAGATTGCTGAAAATCGAAAAAACCGCAGGATCCGCAAATAATCTTCGCGTATGCGTTCATCCGCGCTGCCGATGAACGTAACCCGTTTTTGGTTCAGATCATCTTTGCCCGTGCCCAGCGGATCATAAATTTTGCCATAACGGTCCGCATATAGGGCGTTGATTGTGAAATCACGCCGCGCGGCGTCCTCTTGCATCTGGGTTGAAAATTCCACAATGGCATGACGACCATCACCCTGTACATCGCGTCGATAGGTCGTTATTTCGTGCGGAATTCCATCAGAAATCACCGTAATTGTTCCGTGATCAATCCCTGTTGGAACGCATTTCAATCCGCGGTTTTCACAGGATGTTATAATGTCATGCGGTTGGGCGTTTGTGGCGATGTCCAAATCGTCGACTGGAAACCCCATTAACGCGTTGCGAACACAACCGCCCACAAAAAACGCATCATATCCTGCGCTTTCAAGCGCCGAAAATACTGCCTGAGTTGCCGCAGTTTTGATCCAAGCGCCGTCGATTGTCATAACGACACCTTTTGCGCCAAACCAAACAACATGCGCGCCGTTGCCCCCCAAATATAATAGGGGCCAAAGGGTACCGCGTAATATTTTCGCGTAACGCCATCCCACACACGCCCTTCGACGCTAAAGTTTTGGGGGTTCAAAACATGATGCAAGGGTACACGAAATAATTCGTCTACCTCTGCACGTTCCAGGATCGGATCAAACGGACGCGTTAACAAGCCAACCACTGGCTTGACCTGAAATCCCGTAACCGTTTCGTGGGATCCAAGTTGGCCCAAAACTTCGACATGTGTTCGTGGTAAACCAATTTCTTCGTCTGCTTCACGCAGGGCTGTGTCGATTTGGTCGGTGTCTGTGGGATCTGTTTTCCCTCCAGGAAAGGCAATTTGTCCTGGATGGTGTTTCAAATGGCTTGCCCGTTTTGTCAGGTAAACAAATGGGCCTTCTGCCCTCTCTTCAATCAACATCAACACGCCCGCGTCGCGTAGGACGCGACCTGCGGGCAATGTAATGTCGGGGTTCAAATCAAAATCTGAGGACGCCTGATGGTCAGACGCCAAAACGGATGCAACCCGATCAAGCGCGTTATGCTGGATCGCCATCATTTTTCGCAGCCTCAAATCCAACGGACAGAGGATCCAAATCATAATGTGTTCCGCAGAACTGGCAGTCTGCTGTAACGCGACCGTCATCATTTGTCATCTTTTCGATGTCCTTGGCCGAATAAATTGACAAGGATTGACGCACACGATCCTCGGAACAGGTGCATCCAAATTGGACCGACTGGGCCTCGTAAACGCGCGGTTGCTCTTCGTGGAAGAGGCGGACCAATAGTTCGGTTGGCGGAACGCTTGGCCCGATTAATTCCATCTCCTCGACAGTGGATAATAGGATGTTCACACGGTTCCAGTTTTCTTCGTCATCACCGTGCACCAAATCTTCGGCAGCTAGCAATCCGTCGTCCCCGCTTCCGCCTTCACCGCTGACAGATGGGCTGGCTTTGGGCATGTGTTGCAACATGACGCCACCGCCGCGCCAATGCTCTTCGATCCCCGGTTCACTGGATTTCCCGAAACTTAGCTCAAACCGCGTTGGAAGCTGTTCAGATTGTGCGAAATAGGCCTCAGCGCAGGCTGTTAATGAACCACCTGCAATGGGTGTGATCCCTTGATAGGGACGCATGTCCTGGCCTTGGTCAATCAAAACTGCAAAATATCCTTCATCCAGTTGATCAAAGCCCGCGCCCTCGGTGACGCGATCTCGATCAAATGAGGCATAGGCGCGAATGCGCGCGGGTTCACCCTCATTCTCGGGGCCGTAGTAATCCGTCGCGATCATCCGCACGGCACCACGCGACTGAACCTGAAGCGATAGTTTCCAACGCAATTTGATGCTTTGACCAATCAATGCAGTCAGTAGGGCCATTTCCGCAACCAATGCTTCGACCGCTGGTGGGTAATCGTGCTGTTTCAGCACGCCACTCAGGACACCATCCAAACGTGCAATACGCCCACGAACGTCCGCGCGATCCAATTGGAACGGCAAAACGGTGTCATCCCATGCAATTTTATCAATCAATGTCATGTGCGGATCCTCTCGCGGCTTTTCAGTGGCATACCGCGTCTATATAGGGGTAGCAAGAGGCGGTCCAAGAGGTGAGCCATGTTAAAACGGTACGGGACACCCCCCAAACGGGGCATAACATATACCCGCAGACCCGGGGCCTATGTGATATTGCCTATCGAGGATGGCATTTTGCTAACCTATCAGGACGGTGACGAGCGTGAATTTCAATTACCTGGGGGCGGTGTAGATGCAGGGGAACATCCCATTCCTGCGCTTCATCGTGAGGTGATCGAAGAAACGGGTTGGATTATCAGCGCACCACGTCGATTGGGCGCGTACAAACGTTTCGTTTTTATGCCCGAGTATGATTTATGGGCGGAAAAGATTTGTACAATCTATGTCGCGCGTCCGTGTTACCGATTATGCGATCCACTGGAAAAAGATCACAGTGACCATATTCTTTCCATTCCGCTTGCTTTTGAGGTCATGCCAAATGAGGCGGATCGGGAATATATTAGGGCGTATTTCGATCTTTAATCTGTGATTGCGCCAATGTGTTCGACCATGATGATTGAAACATCGTCGGGAAACACGGTTAAGTTTGAGTAGGCTTCTAATCCTGTGAATATGTAGTTTATGACGTCCTGCCCATGCACGTTAACAAGCGGTTCTAGCATGCGTTCAAATCCCTCTTGATCCAACAAGGCACCAGAGGGATCAGCGCATTGAATATCGGGTTCAGTGATTTTGCGAACCTGTGTCAGGCAGGCGAGGCCGCCGCAGCAGCGGGACACGGCGAAGATGTGGACATTGCCGCCATTGTGCAAAGCTATGCAGAGGCGCGCGAGGTTTTCATAAACCAATCTGCTGAACGACTGGCCGCCTAAACCAATAGATGCATTGTTTTGGGGTCAATCCCATCGGTCTGTGACAGTATGCGCCGCCGCAATTTTTGCATGCCTTTGATCCATTTTTCGGGATCACTGGCGCGCAGCTTTGCATATTCCCCAACAATTGGGTGGGGCAGGATCAGAAACTGTTGTTCCTTCATTCCGTCTATCACCGCGCGTGCCACATCGGCGGGTGTCAAAAGACCAGGGTGATCTGGGATTATATCGTCAACATCATATCCCAACATAGAGGATGCAACATATTGTGGGCAGATAACCGATGACAGAATGCCGTCATCCCCGTGCGTAATGGCCAGCGATTGGGCAAAGCTGATGGCGGCCGCTTTGGTTGCGGAATAAGGGGCGTCGCCGATTTGTAACAGTAGGCCAGCGGCAGAGGCGGTGTTCACAAAATAACCTGAACCGCGCGAAATCATGTCGGGTAACAACGCGCGTGCCGCCCAAACATGGGACATGACGTGAATATCCCATGCACGCTGCCAAATCTGATCGGATGCGGATGCAACGTGATCTGGATCGGCCGAAATGACGCCTGCATTTGAAATCCAAATATCAATGTGCCCAAGATCGTGCGTGATATCGTTGATTGCCTGTTGGATTGCGCTGTGGTGTGTCACATCGCATGCAGCGCCATGTGCCCCAATCTGATCTGCAGTTTTGGAAACTGCATCTGAGTTCAAATCCAAAATCACTACGTCAGCATGTTCTGCAATCAAGGCTTCTGCGATCGCGCGCCCGATGCCGTGCGCGCCCCCAGTCACCACCGCGATTTTTCCAGCAAGCTCCATGTTAAATCACAAATTGCGACAGCAGATCATCATTGGTAATATCGGTATAGGTAAATCCAGCCGCGTCCAAGCGTTTGAAAAAATCATCAAACTGTTCTGGCGTTTTGGTTTCAATCCCGATCAGGATTGACCCAAAATTTCGCGCAGATTTTTTCAGGTATTCAAACCGGCTAATGTCATCCTCTGGACCCAAGTGACTTAGGAATTCGCGCAGTGCTCCGGGACGTTGTGGCATCCGTAGGATCAAATATTTTTTGATCCCACCGAAACGCTGTGCACGCTCTTTCACTTCGGGAAGGCGTTCAAAATCAAAGTTTCCACCGGATGAAATGCACACAACCTTACGTCCACGAATGGCCTGCCCCATATCCTTTAACGCGTCCATCGCCAATGCGCCCGCAGGTTCCAAAACCACCCCTTCGACGTTTAGCATGTCCAACATGGTCAGGCACAAACGATCCTCTGGGATGCGTAGCACGTTGGCCAATCCGACACCCTTCAGTCGTTCAAATGTCTTTTCACCAATCCGCCCAACTGCGGCACCATCTGCGAATGTATCTACTGTGTCCAAATTAATGGGTTTTCCCGCGATCAATGCCGCCCATAAACAGGCCCCGCCAAGGGGTTCAACCAGACTGAATTGACAGCGTGTTTCAAAATAACTGATCACGCCAGACGATAATCCGCCCCCACCAACGGGCAGTACGATGTGATCGGGAATACCGCCCAGTTGACGTTCGATTTCAACGGCAACTGACGCCTGTCCCTCAATCACATCTTCATCGTCAAAGGGGGACAGGAAATGCGCCCCAGCCTCGGCGCAATGGGATTGGGCGGCGCGCAAACAATCATCGAAATAGTCACCAACCAAGCGCACCTCGATATTGTTGCCACCAAACATTTTGGTCTTTTGGATCTTTTGCTGCGGGGTGGTGACGGGCATAAAAATTGTGCCCTGCACATTCATATGGCGGCACATATACGCCACACCCTGTGCATGGTTTCCCGCACTGGCGCAAACAAAATGCGTTTCACCCGCAACCTTGCGCATTGCATTAAAGGCCCCGCGTAGTTTGTAAGACCGCACAGGGCTTAGATCCTCACGTTTCAGCCATATGTCGGCGTCATAAAGTGCCGAGAGGTGTTCATTTTTCTGTAGCGGCGTTTCGGGGAAAACCCCTCGCATTGCTGCCTCGGCCGCTTGGGCCATATCTTGAAAATTTGTCATGAACATAGCTTTGGCTCAGGGCCGCTGTCCATGCAAGGATATACTTCGGCATACTTTGGAAACATCAGTGCGATTTCGTTTTGATTTTGGGCGCTATGGCTTGCCCCCGGATTGAAAAACCGTTAGTGCCCTTGCCAATTGAAAAAGGGGAATCTGAATGTCCGCGCCTAAGAAAGTAGTACTGGCCTATTCTGGCGGCCTTGATACGTCTATCATCCTGAAATGGCTTCAAACTGAATACGGGTGTGAGGTCGTGACCTTTACTGCCGATCTCGGTCAGGGAGAAGAGCTTGAACCCGCGCGCCAAAAGGCGGAATTGCTGGGGATCAAGCCAGAAAATATTTTCATCGAAGATGTGCGCGAAGAATTTGTGCGTGATTTTGTATTCCCAATGTTCCGTGCGAATGCGCTTTATGAGGGGTTGTACCTGCTTGGCACCTCAATCGCGCGGCCCCTGATTTCAAAACGTTTGGTTGAAATTGCCGCGGAAACAGGTGCGGATGCGGTGGCCCACGGCGCGACAGGCAAAGGCAACGATCAGGTGCGTTTTGAATTGGCGGCCTATGCGTTGAACCCAGATATCAAGGTGATTGCACCCTGGCGCGAATGGGATTTGTCGAGTCGTACCAAATTGATTGGTTTTGCCGAGGAACATCAAATTCCGATCGCCAAGGACAAACGCGGCGAAGCACCGTTCAGCGTTGATGCGAACCTGCTACATACCTCGTCAGAGGGTAAGGTTTTGGAAGATCCAGCCGTTGAAGCACCCGATTATGTGTATCAACGCACGGTCCATCCAGAGGATGCACCAGACACAGCCGAAGTGATTGAAGTGACATTCAAGGCAGGCGATGCCATGGCAATCAACGGCGAAGAGATGTCACCCGCAACCATCCTAACAAAACTAAACGAATACGGCGGCAAGCATGGTATTGGCCGTTTGGATTTGGTTGAGGGTCGTTTCGTTGGAATGAAGTCACGCGGTATTTACGAAACACCGGGTGGTACCATCCTGTTGGAAGCACATCGTGGCATTGAGCAAATCACATTGGATCGCGGGGCTGCACACCTAAAAGATGAGTTGATGCCAAAATATGCGGAGCTGATTTATAACGGTTTCTGGTATTCGCCAGAGCGTGAAATGCTGCAGGCATTGATCGACAAATCACAAGAACAAGTGACAGGTACTGTGCGTTTGAAGCTGTACAAAGGATCCGTGCGCACAATTGGTCGTTGGTCAGACTATAGCTTGTATTCCGAGGCGCATGTGACCTTTGAAGAGGATGCAGGGGCCTATGATCAAAAGGACGCCGCAGGGTTTATTCACCTAAATGCCTTGCGCCTAAAACTCTTGGCGGCGCGCAAGCGTCGGATGGGATAAGGCATTGTAAATATGTAAAATATGGCCGTCCTGATTGGGGCGGCCTTTTTGTTGGAGCGGGACATGACCCCAATTTATGCAATCGGTGATATTCACGGACACCTGGATAAACTGGATGCGGCACTAGAGCGTATTCAAGCGGATGGTGGCGCGGATGCGACGATTGTGTTTGTCGGGGATTATGTGGACCGTGGCGCAGAAAGTCAGGGTGTCATTCAGAGAATTATCGATGGCCGAACATCGGGCAAAAACTGGATCACACTGAAGGGTAACCATGACCGCATGTTTGAGTTGTTTATGCAATCGCCGCCACAGCATGATCCGCATTTGTTGTTGGGGATGGATTGGTTCAATGATCGCATTGGTGGAATATCCACACTTGAATCCTATGGTATTGAAATTGAACGTGGTGTCTCGCGCACGTATCAGATTCATGCCCAAGCCCTAGAGCGTGTGCCCGCTGCACATATTGCGTTTTTGAAGGGCTTAAAGACTCATTATCTGGTCAATGATACTTTATTTGTGCACGCGGGCATTCGGCCCGAAATTTCACTAGCTGCGCAAACAGAAACAGATTTGTTGTGGATCAGACAAGAGTTTCATGACTATCTAAATGATCACCAATATTTGGTCGTACATGGCCATACACCCGTGCAAAATATAACGCATTACGGCAATCGCGTGAATATAGATGGGGGCGCGGCCTATGGGCGGGAATTGACCCCGATCGTGACTGAGGGTGCAGAAATTTTTGCACTGGGTCGGGGCGGACGGGTGCGATTAGAGCCCTAAAAAGCGGCGTCTGTTTTAGGTCGGTATAACGTCGGTATTGTGTCGGTGTTTTTGCGTTCTGGCGGTGCGACGCTCGTGCCATGGTACATCGCCCCGCCCACCATCCCGCAGGGTCAGAGGCCTGCTTCGGCCTCGATTGCTTTTTTAGATTTGCGCGCCCGTTCGGTTGCAGATTTCAACTGACCGCAGGCGGCCATGATGTCTTCGCCCCGTGGAGTGCGGATGGGGCTTGCGTAGCCCGCTTTGTAAATAATATCGGCGAAAGCTTCGATCCGTGACCAGTCAGAACGTTCGTAAGGGGAGCCTGGCCATTCATTAAAGGGGATCAAATTGATCTTGGCAGGAATGCCCTTGATCAGTTTCACCAATCGACGCGCATCTGCATCCGTATCATTCACGTCCTTTAGCATCACATATTCAAACGTGATCCGTTCGGAATTAGACACCTTGGGGTAGGTGCGCAGCGTATCCAACAATTCCGCAATGTTCCACTTTTTATTGATGGGGACGAGTTTGTCACGCACTTCATTCGTTGTGGCGTGAAACGAAATGGCAAGTTGGCATCCGATTTCCTGCGCGGTTTTTGCAATTTCGGGCACGACACCAGATGTGGACAGGGTGATGCGACGACGGGACAGAGAGATCCCCTCTGGGTCCATTGCAATTTTCATCGCATCCCGCACATTGTCAAAATTATATAGTGGTTCGCCCATGCCCATCAGAACGATATTTGACAAAAGGCGCGTTTCGTTTTTGGGCGCACCTTGTTCGGGCCATTCACCCAAATCATCACGCGCAACCAAAACCTGACCAATGATTTCCGCAGTTGTCAGGTTACGCACCAATTTCTGGGTGCCGGTATGACAGAAGGAGCACGTCAATGTGCAGCCCACCTGCGAGCTGATGCACAATGTGCCGCGGTCCTCCTCTGGGATATAAACGGTTTCAACCTCGTGTCCGCCTGCGATCCTCATTAGGTATTTGCGCGTCCCATCCAGCGAGACTTGTTTTGAAACAACCTCGGGCACCTCGATCACAAAGTGTTCTGCCAACTCGGCGCGATAGGTTTTTGCAAGATTGCTCATCACTGCGAAATCGCGGACACCTTTTTCGTAAATCCACTGCCAGATTTGGCCCACACGCATTTTAGCCTGTTTTTCGGGTGTCCCGTGTTCGATCAAAACATTGCGCATTTGGGCACGGGTCAGGCCCACCAAATTCATGGGGCCATCGGGCAATTTGCGTGGGATCGTCAAAACGTCCTGTGTGATCGGCGCAGACACAGTCATGATATACCTGTTCATTAAAGAAGTCGGGCGAACCCATACAGGATTCGCCCAGAATTAGCAAAAAGATTAGTGTGCGCGTTATTTACAGCGCTTATCGGCATCCTCAACCGCGGCCGTGAACCCAAGTAGGGAGAAGGTGTCTTCGGTGCGCGTTCCGCGGGACGAACGAGCCGTCAACTTGGCCTTGGCCCCCTTTTTCATGGCGGCGATGATTTTTGCATCATCCCCTTGGTTCGCCCAGGCCCATTCATCCTTGGTATATAAGGCGAATTTGTTGCCATCTATTGTCATATCCACAGTTGAATCAGGCGCAAAGGGATAGCCCCCTGTGAACACGATTTGACCGTTCACCTTGGCCTTTGGATCATAAACAACCATCAACGCGATATCACCACGACGTACGGCAACGACGCGACCGTTTCGGGTATTCACGGTTTCTTTGGGGATCGAAACGGCCCAGCATTGTTTTGGGTTTGTTTCGGCAAAAACATCCCAATCTACACTTTCATCAACCTTGGCAGTGCTGTTTTCCTGTGCGCTGACGGGTGCGCCAAACATCAAGGAAATTGGCAAAACGAGGCTAAGGATCAATTTTGTTTTCATTTTTTCCCTCCGCCCGTTGTGGGCCTGCTATCTTTTCTTATTTGACGCCTTAACATGCATGAAATAATGCGCAAGGACACCTTGAACTCGACAGAGGCAACTTAGCGCGAGTTTTGACTTTTATGGAAGCCCCTTTGGCATAAAATTGCCAGTAAAGACGGAGAAACGTGATGCCTGTGCCCCATCCTATGTGCGAAGCTTGGCGCGGACCTGTATTGGAAAATGTGCATTTGGGTCATGCTGTCGTATGTGATGCAACTGGCGAAATTGTGCAGGCGTGGGGTGACCCGAATGCGGTGATGCTGCCACGTTCCTCTTGTAAGATGATCCAAGCCTTGCCTCTGATCACCTCGGGTGCGGCTGGGGCGTTTGGGTTGGGGCAGGCTCAATTGGCCTTGGCCTGTGCGTCGCATAATGGGGCGACAATCCACACGCATCGTGTGCAGGCGTGGCTGAGCGACCTGGGTTTAGGGGATCACGATTTGCGCTGTGGTCCGCAGATGCCACGCGATGCAGAAGAACGCGCCAGTTTGCACGCGCAAGGCACAACACCGTGTCAGTGGCATAACAATTGTTCAGGGAAACATGCAGGATTTTTGACGCTTAACAAACATCTAGGGGGCGGTGCAGACTATCACCAACCTGATCACCTGGTGCAACAAGCCTGTCTAACAGCGTTTGAGGATACAACGGGGCAGGATACGCTGGGCTATGGAATTGATGGGTGTTCGGCACCAAATTTTGCGACAACGGTTCACGGATTGGCGCGTGCTATGGCGTGGTTTGCATCCGCCGCAGATCGCAACGATGTGGCGTCCAATGCGGCATCGGATCTGGTGCAGGCGATGTGTGCCTATCCCGAATTGGTTGCGGGAGAAGGGCGGGCCTGTACCGAATTGATGCGTGCCATGGATGGCCGTGTCGCAATTAAAACGGGCGCGGATGCGGTTTTCGTGGCGATTATTCCCGAGTTTAAGATGGGCGTGGCCCTAAAAATTGTCGATGGCACGATGCGCGCGGCGGAATGCGCGATTGCCCATATTTTGATTGGTTTGGGTGTTTTGGATGCACATCACCCGGCTGCGCAAAAATACCGTACGCCTGACATCACGAATTGGAACGGCATTATCTGTGGGGGCGTGAAGCCCGCAGACGGGTTTATCGTATGATCCTATTGTTCAACAAACCCTTCAATGTTTTGTCGCAGTTCACGGACAACAGTGTGGATGCATCCAAGCGTCAGACCCTGTCCGATTTTATCAATATCCCCAAAGTCTATCCAGCGGGGCGATTGGATCGCGATAGTGAAGGGTTGTTGATCCTAACGGACAATGGACGTTTGCAGGCTCGGATTTCAAATCCCAAGCATAAGACACCCAAAACCTATTGGGCGCAGGTTGAGGGCGCACCAAGTGATCAGGATCTTGATCCCCTGCGGCGCGGTATCACGTTAAAGGATGGAAAATGCCTGCCCGCCAAAGTTGAACTGATGGCACCACCCGATTTGTGGGAACGCGATCCGCCTGTGCGCTATCGAAAATCGGTTCCAGATACGTGGATTTCCATAACAGTCACCGAAGGACGCAATCGTCAGGTGCGCCGAATGACGGCTGCGATTGGATTTCCAACGCTACGTTTGGTGCGTGCCGTGATCGGGGATTGGTCGATCGATGGTATTGATCACGGCACCTATAAGGTGATCGGTTAGATTTGCTGGGGCTTCAAGGATTGAAACGCTTCATATTGCGATAGAAACACCTGACCTGTCAGATCATTCAGGAAATGACTGCACTTTAGGCGATCCATCACGGGGCCTTTGACCTCGGACAGGTGCAATTTGATGCCCAGATCCCGTAGGCGGTGGTTGATCGCCTCAAGGCTTTCAAGCGCCGACATGTCGATTTCATTCACGGCAGAGCACATAAGCACAACATGACGAATGGGTTGATCACATGCGATACGATCATACACCATGTCCTGTAAAAATGCGGCATTTGCGAAATACAGGCTTTCGTCCACACGTAGCGTGACCAAATTAGGATAGGTTTCGACCTCATGGCGGTTGATGTTGCGAAAATGTTCAGTGCCCGCAACCAAACCAACCTCTGCCACATGCGGTTTTGACGTTTTGTAAAGGAACAGCCCGATTGATAGCAAAACGCCTGCAGAGACGCCCGCCTCGACACCAAAACCCAAGGTTAGGACGATGGTGGCAAATACGGCGGCGAAATCCACTTTGGAATAGGACCAGGCGTTTTTCAAAACCGAAAAATCAACCAAGGATAAAACGGCCACGATGATTGTCGCTGCCAATGTTGCCTTGGGTAAAAAGAACAATAGCGGTGTTAGCAAGAGGGCTGCCAATCCGATACCTATTGCGGTAAAGGCACCAGCGGCGGGCGTTTCCGCGCCCGCATCAAAATTCACAACCGAACGGGCAAAGCCACCGGTTACGGGGTATCCGCCAGAGACGGCCGATGCGATGTTGGATGCGCCCAAACCGATCAATTCCTGATCAGGCACGATGCGTTGGCGTTTTTTTGCGGCAAGGGTCGATGCGACAGAAACAGATTCAACAAATCCAATCACGGAGATCAATACGCCAGACATCAACAGCTGACCCCAGAGTGTTGGTGAAAAACTGGGTGTTGTTAGCGGCGGCAAACCCATTGGAACGGTTCCTACAATTTTAACCCCCTGTGACGACAGATCGAACAGAAAGGTGACCAGTGTTGTCAAAACAACCGCTCCAACTGGACCAGCCTTGGCCAAAATATCGGCTGTGCGTGGGGCAAGTCCCATATTCAACAGTGCTGGTTTCAATCCTTTTTTGACCCAGAAAAGAAAGGCCAAGGTGCTGGCCCCCAATCCCAACGTGATGGGATTAATCATGTGACGGTGATCGACCAGTGAAAAAATCAATTCGACCAAGGTGTGCCCATGCGCATCAACACCCAAAATATGTTTTAGCTGACTGGTGGCGATCAGCAGCCCAGAGGCCGTGATGAACCCTGCGATTACGGGGTGGGACAAAAAATTCGCCAGAAAACCCAGCCGCAAAACACCCATTGCAATCAGGATGACCCCCGAAATAAAGGCCAGCGTAACGGCAGCCAGCGCAATATCAGTGTGCGATGTGAGGCCAAGGTTTTCAATTGCAGCTGCGGTCATGAGTGAGACAACCGCAACTGGTCCAACCGCCAAGGCCCGCGATGTCCCAAAAATCGCATACGCCACCAAAGGTAAGATGGATGCATATAGGCCCATTTCGGCAGGAAGGCCCGCCAACAATGCATAAGCCAGCGATTGAGGGATCAGCATGATTGTCACGATAATCGCAGCAACCGCATCCGACGTGAATGTGTTTGAATTATAGACAGAGGCCCATTCAAGCATTGGAACATACTGCTTGATCCGGCCATACAGCGGTGATGGCGTTTTCATTGTGTTATTCCGATGCGCTAGGCGTTTGCCGCGTGAAACAGGATTGAGGAGCGATTTCCGCTGCGACAATAGGCAAAAATAGGTTTCGGCAATTCGGCGATGGCGTTGGCCATTTCCTTAATTTGCGCGGGCGTTGGCATTGCCGTGATAGGAACATGCGCCGTTTTCAATCCCGCATCATGCGCGGCATTTGCGATATCGTTGAACACAGGCTGTGTGGGCTCTTCGAAATCCGGTCGGTTGCAAATAATCGATTTAAAACCTGCATTGGCAATCTCGGTCACATCTGCTGCTGTGATCTGCGGAGAGACAGAAAAATCCTTTGAAATTTGTGTAATGTGCATGATTTGAATCCTAAATCGAGTCGTTGCTCAATCTATATATTCAAAAAATGGAATAAATAAAAGCCCAAAAGTTTTGGGCCAACAAAATAGTGGGTTTCAGCGCTAAATTGCGCTGAAACCTTCGTCCAATGCTCGAAGAATTTGGTTCACCTCATTCTCTGTAATCGTCAACGGTGGCGACATCAGGATATTGGGATAGCCAGGACGGACCATTGCGCCTGCTTCATAGACGCGCTGGTGAATATGTTTTAGGGTTGCCATATCAATCGGTGTTTTTGTTGCGCGATCTGAAACCAGTTCCAGACCGTTCATCAATCCATGCCCGCCGCGCACATCGCCGATAATGTCATGTTTTTCGGCAAGTTTTAACAGGCCTTGATACAGCTGATCCCCACGGGCCGCTGCATTGGTTTTTGTATCCAACCGCTGTGTTTCGTTCAGGCATGCCACAACCGCAGCCGCCCCAACAGGATGCGCAGAATAGGTGTAGCCGTGGAAAATGCCACCATCCCCACTGGTGTCGTTTTCGAAAACCTCGGCAACCTTATCGGACATCAGTGCCGCACCAACAGGGTAGTAGCCCGAGGTGATGCCCTTGGCCATTGACATCATATCAGGTTTGACACCCCAATGGCGTGCGCCTGACCAATCGCCTGTGCGACCAAATCCTGTAATCACCTCATCCGAAATCATCAGAATGCCATGACGGTCACAAATATCGCGCATCAATCCCATAAAGCTGAGATCAGGCACGATGACACCCCCCGCACCTTGGATCGGTTCCATAATAAAGGCGGCGATTGTATTGGCACCTTGGAAGGCAATTTCGTCCTCGAACGCGTTCGCAATGTTTTGGGCCAACGTCGCAGGATCGGTTTCATTGAACGGATTGCGATAGGAATAGGGGCTTGGCAGATGGAAACACCCGGGCATCAAGGGTTCGTAATTGATGCGGAAACGGTTGTTGCCGTTAACAGAGGCCCCGCCAAAATGCGTCCCATGATAACCCTTTTTCAAAGAGATAAATTTTGTACGGGTCGGCTCCCCACGCAGGCGGTGATACTGTCGCGCCAGCCGCAAACATGTTTCCACCGAGTCTGAACCGCCAGAAGTGAAAAACACCCGTGCCATGCCATCGGCCTCAAACATTTCGCGCACCAGATAGGAGGCCTCGATCGCGGGTGGGTTTGATGTGCCTGAGAATGCTGAATAATAGGGTAGGTCGTAAAGCTGTTTGGAAATCGCTTCTTTGACGGCGTCATTTGAATAGCCAAGGTTCACACACCATAGACCGCCCACGGCATCGACAGCGGTGTGTCCATCAATATCGGTGATGGAACTGTTCTGCGCACTCACAATGACTTTGGGTGGATTGGCAAGGGAATCGGCAGGATGCCCCATGGGATGCCACATATGTTTGGCATTGTTTTCCTTAGTAAAGTTATCGTCGCGCATGGGCCAAATGCTCCTATCGTGAATTTGATCAAATTTTACGTGTGTTTTTGAAACTGTCCAGTGGAATAATGCATCGTCATGCGGAAGATTTTTGCGCGCCCCTAGACTTGGTGAACAAGGGTCTATACATCCAAGCCACCATGGCAAAGCAAAAGACAAATACGAATTACAAAGTCATCGCAGAAAATCGTCGCGCACGGTTTGATTATGCGATTGAAAGTGATTTGGAATGCGGCATCGTTTTGATGGGGTCCGAGGTTAAATCCCTGCGCAAAGGGTCGTCAAACATCGCAGAAAGCTATGCCGAAGTTGAAAATGGCGAACTATGGCTCGTCAATTCCTACATCGCACCCTATGAGCAAGCGAAGACATGGGGCCACGAAGAACGCCGCCGTCGCAAGTTGATGGTAAATAAACGCGAACTTGCCAATCTATGGTCCGAAACCCAACGCAAGGGGATGACCATTGTGCCGCTGGTTATGTATTTCAACGATAAGGGTTTTGTTAAGCTCAAGATCGGGATCGCCAAGGGTAAGAAAAACCACGATAAACGCGCCGACAGTGCAAAGCGCGATTGGAACGTGCAAAAGCAGCGTTTGTTAAAAAACGGATAGGGAAAACCACGCGGTTTTTCCCCTGACGTATTCCGCCCCACATTTGTACTCATGACCCATTCCAATCAACAAGAGGGTGTCATGGAAGGACTTATTTTTAATCTTGTCTCAGGGGCCGTTGACGGCAACGTTGTGGGGCGCTTAATTGATAGTCTGAACCAAGGGACAGTTATTAATTCAATCGCGGGAATTTTGGGCGGCGGTCTGGGCGGCTCAATTTTGGGGATGCTTGGCGCACCCGATATGGCGGGAATGGCTGGTGATGCCGCGGGTATGGACATCGGTGCGCTGCTGAGGCAGCTGGTCAGCGGCGGCTTTGGTGGGGGTGTGTTATTGGCGATTGTGGGCTTTGTACGCTCAAAAATGGGATAAACCACCCAAAACGACGTTAAAATAGGGCGGAACGTGGTTCGCCCCACTTGCTTAACAGGTTCTTGGGATGTAGGCACCCATATGAAAATAGGGGGCTGAACATGCAAGACGACCCAAAAACACTTGTTTCGACTGAATGGCTTCAGGCGCATCTAAAGGATCCCGATTTGCGGATTTTAGATGGGTCCTATTATTTGCCGCAAATGGGCCGTGATCCACGTGCGGAATATGATGCCGCCCATATCCCTAACGCACGTTTTTTCGATATTGATGATGTTGCGGATCACGGATCTGATTTGCCGCATATGGTGCCGCCCGTTGAAAAATTCATGTCACGCATGCGCGCCATGGGCGTAGGGGACGGACACCAAGTTGTCGTCTATGACGGTATGGGTCTATTTTCAGCAGCCCGTGTTTGGTGGCTGTTCAAACTGATGGGTCAAAATAACATCGCGGTCCTGGATGGTGGTTTACCAAAATGGCGGGCAGAGGGGCGCCCTGTCGAAGATTTGCCGCCCGTTATTCGTGATCGCCACATGACCGTACGGCGCCAAAACCACATGGTCAAAGACGTGACACAGGTGTCTGCGGCCTCAAAGCTTGGGGATTATGAAATCATTGACGCGCGTTCGCCGGGCCGTTTCCGCGGAGAAGAGCCCGAACCACGCGTAGGATTGCGCCCAGGTCATATCCCTGGATCAAAAAACGTTTGTTTTAAGGAACTGCTGAACGCAGATCAAACAATGAAAAACCCCGTAGAAATGCGCCAGATTTTCGAAGCCGCGGGCGTTGATTTCAACAAACCCGCAATTACAACCTGTGGATCAGGCGTGACCGCAGCGGTCCTAAGTTTGGGGCTAGAGCGGATCGGGAAAACAGATCATTCACTTTATGATGGAAGCTGGTCAGAGTGGGGCATGTTCCCAACCGTACCAGTCGCAACTGGAGACGCGTAAATGTTTCAATCCCTAAAAGAGCAACCTGCTGATAAAATCCTTGCTTTGATGCAAAAGTACAAAGAAGACCCGAGAGAGAGCAAAATCGATCTGGGTGTTGGCGTATACAAAAACGCCGAAGGATTAACGCCAGTAATGCGCGCCGTAAAGGCGGCCGAGCAGCAATTGTGGGAACGCGAAACAACGAAATCCTATGTTGGGTTGGTCGGTGATCCACAATTTTCAGATGTCATGATTGATCTGGTTCTGTCAGACAGCGTTGCGCGCGGAAATGTTGCTGCTGCGGCAACACCGGGTGGTACGGGTGCTGTGCGTCAGGCCTTTGAGTTGTTGAAAATGGCAAATCCAGATGTACGTGTTTTCGTGTCTGATCCCACATGGCCAAATCACCTTTCGATCTTGAAATATCTTGATCTGCCCGTTGTGCCATACCGCTATTTTGACAGCGAAACACGCGGTGTCGATTTTGCGGGCATGATGGAGGATTTGGCAGAGGCGTGTTCAGGTGATGTTATTTTGTTGCATGGTTGCTGTCACAACCCAACGGGCGCAAATTTGAACATGTCGCAATGGCAAGAGGTTGTTGATTTCCTGAACACATCAGGCGCAACACCCATGATTGATATTGCCTACCAAGGATTTGGTGATGGATTACAAGAGGATGCGGCAGGCACGCGTTTAGTTGCATCATCTGTGCCCGAAACAGTGATCGCGGCAAGTTGTTCGAAAAACTTTGGAATTTACCGCGAACGCACTGGCCTGTTGATGGTTGTGTCCCAAGACGCGACGGCCAAAGGATTGAACCAAAGCACGTTGGCGTTTTTGAACCGTCAAAACTTTTCCTTCCCGCCAGATCATGGTGCACGTTTGGTAACAATGGTTCTAAGTGATCCTGCCCTGCGCGCGGACTGGGCCGCAGAACTGGAAGAGGTGCGTTTGGGCATGTTGGACTTGCGCACGCAACTTGCCTCTGAACTACAGCGGTTGTCGGGTTCTGATCGCTTTGGGTTCCTTGCAGAGCACCGTGGCATGTTCTCACGTCTTGGAGCGTCGGCAGAGCATGTCGAAAAACTGCGCGCGGATCATGCGGTTTATATGGTTGGCGATAGTCGTATGAATATCGCAGGCCTAAACAGTGCAACTGTCCCTGTTTTGGCACAGGCGATTATCGACGCGGGTATTTAAGCACTTTCCGCTCTGGCATCCAGTGGTGCCAGGGCGTCATAACCCAAGCCTATATCTCCCATTATACAAACCTATAACAATGCTGCTTCGTGCCGTTACCTTGCGTAACCACCTTATGAGGGCACGAAGCCATGTTTATTTTTAAGTCGTCCGAACGTTCGGGCGAATTTGGATTTTCTGGACGACAGATTAAGGACGCATTGGACAAAAGTCAGGCGATCATTTCCTTTACGCCCGAAGGCATCATCTTGCACGCGAAGAAAATTTTCTAAGCGCAACTGGCTATTGACTTGAGGATATTGATGGAAAACATCACAGCATCTTTTGTGACGATGCCTACACACGTTCAGAAGAGTACAAAGATTTTTGGGCCGAATTGAGAGAGGGGAAATTTCAATCAAACTCGTTCAAACGAATCAATCGTTCGGGTAAGGCAATTTATATTCACGCCACTTATAATCCAATCCATGACACAGAAGGTAATGTTGTTGGTGTCATTAAATATTGCACGGACATCACAATCCCGACGATGAAATCGGCCGAGGCGGTCGCGCGGACACAGGCCTCCATTACCTTTACACCCGAAGGGTTTATCAAAGATGCAAATGAAACATTTTTGGCGGCAACGGGGTATCATTTGGACGAAATTCAAGGCCAGCATCATCGCATGTTCTGTCCCCCTGACATTGCAAATTCACCGGAATATCAAAAATTCTGGGCGGATTTGGCCGCGGGCGTGTCGAACACAGGTGAATTTAAACGCGTAAATCGCCACGGTGATGTTTTGTGGCTGCGTGCCAGCTATTCGCCAGATTATGACAATTCAGGCAAGGTTGTTTCGGTGACAAAACTTGCCAGTGACATCACACAAGAGCGTAAGATCAAAGAACGCACGATTGATATTTCAACGACAACAGCTTCGGCCATCGCTGAAATGAACCAATCCATTACCGAGATTTCCAAATCAATGAACGGTGCCCGTCAAACGGCGCATCTGACATCTTCATCTGTGGGGGGAACGAAAGAGGTTGTGGGACGTTTGTCAACTACATCGGAAAGCATGTCTAAGACTGTTGAATTCATCTATTCCATCGCGTATCAAATTAATCTTCTTGCATTGAATGCCGCGGTCGAAGCCGCCCGCGCGGGCTAAGCGGGACGCGGCTTTGCCGTTGTGGCGGGTGAAGTCAAAAACCTTGCAAATAGCGCGACCAATTTCACGCAATCCATTGCAAAAGAGATTGAAGCGGTTCAGGCAATTTCAGGCGAAATATCTGAAAACATGTAGCAAATGATCATTTCAATTTCCGATCTAAGTGCATCCACGGATTCTGTGGCCACAGCGATCGAACAGCAAAATATCGTGGTGAGCGATATCGCAAATCAGTTGGAAGATTTGACCACATTGATCACGCGCTAAAATACCCAGATATCAATAATTAGGCCTGCCCTTGATTGGGTGGGTCTTTTTTTGTGGGTAATGGCTGGGGTGGTAGGATTCGAACCTACGGTACACTGTACCAAAAACAGTTGCCTTACCGCTTGGCTACACCCCAGCAGTAGCGCGATGTTTACGATGGACGCGCCCTGTGATCAAGAGTGAATCGTCATTTTTTAATCGCATTCATTTGGATAAATGATGGTAATTTTGGATAAATTTGAAAACGGGTCCTCTGAATGACATCAACCCACCTGATCCAGGCGGGCTGTGGGTTTTCACGAATCGGCGTGCGGCAAAAATTCTTGCCTAGCTTGCTTGACGGACCTTATTCAAATTCGTCAGCCAATCTGGGTCCATTTCGGGAACGGATGACAGCAACAGTTCGGTATATTCCGGATGTGGTGGAGAGAAGACATCGTCTTTTTTCCCTTGCTCAACCACTTGGCCCAGGTTCATTACAACCACTTGATCCGAAATCGCTTTTACCGTTGAAATGTCGTGCGTGATGAACAGATAGGTTAGGTTCAACTCTTTTTGCAGACGCATCAAAAGTTTCAAAATACCCTCTTGAACAATTTGGTCTAGGGCTGATGTGACCTCATCACAAATGATGAAATCTGGCTCTGCCGCAAGCGCGCGTGCAATACAGATCCGTTGTTTTTGGCCACCTGAAAGTTCGCTTGGTAGACGATCAATAAACCGTTCGTCCAATTCGATCATTTTTAGCAATTCAACCACACGTTTTTCACGCGCTGCACCTGATAGACCTAAATAGAATTCCAACGGGCGACCGATGATTTCACGGACAGTTTGGCGTGGGTTCATTGCCGTGTCAGCCATCTGATAAATCATTTGGATACGGCGCTTTTGCTCTTTGGTGCGATCCTCAAGCTTATTTGGCAATGTCGACCCGTCAAATTCTATCGAGCCTGTCATCGGCGGCAACAAACCTGTGATGACCCGCGCCGTTGTGGATTTTCCCGACCCTGATTCACCCACAACCGCAACCGTTGAACCACGCGGCACTGAGATATTTACATCATTCAGGACCTTCACCTTGCTATAGGATGCGTCGATGTTTTTGATTTCTAGGATCGGTGCCTGTTCCTTAATCGGATCCTTTTCTAGAGCCCGAACAGACCACAAGGATTTGGTGTAATCCTCTTTTGGGGCGCTTAGCATGTCGCGCGTTGGGGCCTCTTCTACCTCATTGCCGTGGCGCAACACTTTGATGAAATCGGCCATCTGTGCAACAACGGCCAAATCATGGGTGATGTAGATTGCGGCAGTGTTAAACTCTTCTACAACCTTGCGCATCGCGGTTAGCACCTCTACCTGGGTAGTTACATCCAATGCGGTGGTTGGTTCATCAAAGACGATTAGGTCGGGGCGTGGCGACATGGCCATCGCGGTCATGACGCGCTGCAGCTGACCGCCAGACACCTGATGCGGGTACCTGTTCCCAATCATGTTGGGGTTGGGTAAGTTTAGCGCGTCATAGAGCGTGACAGCGTCTGCTTTAGCCTCGGTTTCAGGTTTTATGCCAAAGCGGATGGTGGACGCCGTCGTCTGATCAATCAGGCGATGCGCGGGGTTGAACGAGGCGGCCGCCGATTGCGCAACATATGTGATGCGATTGCCCCAATATTCGCGCTTTTTCCCTTCACTCAGTTTTGCAAGGTCGACACCGTCGAACATGATTTCACCGCTGGTGATCCGACACCCTGGTTGGGTATATCCCATTGCAGCAAGGCCAAGTGTGGATTTCCCTGCACCTGATTCACCAATCAGACCCATGATCTGACCACGGCGCAGAGTTAGGTCCACACCCTTAACAATAGGATGCCATTTTTCATCAGAGAACCCTTCAATCTTAAGGTTCTTAATGTCGAGTAAGATATCGTTTTTGCTCATCCCGTTAATCCTTGATACCGCTGGTGTGGTGTAGGAACCAGTCCACAACAAAGTTCACAGCAACTGTTAGCAATGCAATGGCCGATGCTGGCAACAGCGGTGTCAAACCCGCCTTTAGGTCATATTGCGCAAATTGGATTAGGGATGCATTTTCGCGCACCATTGATCCCCAGTCTGCGGTTGGTGGTTGGATCCCCACACCAAGGAACGACAGCGCCGCAATGGTTAGGAAAACAAAACAGAAACGCAGCCCGAATTCAGCAACCAATGGGGGCAGGATATTCGGCAAAATTTCACGCCGCATGATCCAACCCAACCCTTCACCACGCAGGCGGGCCGCTTCGACATAGTCCATCACAACAACATTTACCGCGACCGAGCGTGTTAAACGAAATACCCGGGTCGAGTCCAAAATCGCGATGATGAGGATGAGGTTGATCGCAGAGGACCCAAAGATAGACAACAAAACCAGCGCAAAGATCAAGCTTGGGATCGCCATAAGCACATCAACTCCGCGGCTTAGCAGTTGATCCAGCCACGAGCGATTGATCGCCGCTGCCAAACCAAGGCCGCCACCAATGACAAAGGCCAAGATGGTGGTCACCAGCGCAATACCAACGGTGTTTCGCGCACCGTAAATCATGCGCGAATAGATATCTCGCCCTATTTGGTCTGTGCCCAAAAGGTGTTCGCCACCCCAAGGTGCATAAGGTTGCGCAAAAACCTCTGCTTCGCCATAGGGTGCGATCCAAGGCGCGAAAATCGCCACAAAGATATAAATGGCAATGACAATCATCCCAAAACGCGCAGTCGCGGGAGATTTGCGCAATAGGATTTTTGTACGGCTCCATGCGGTCCGCTTATCCAAGAATGACGTGACTTCATCCGTGGCGGAATAGGCTGTTTGTTCTTGACTCATTTTGGATGCAACAATCTTGGGTTAGTGATGATGCCGATGATATCGGCCAATAGGTTCAAAAAGATGTAGGTGATCGCAAAGATCAGAGCACAGGCTTGGACAACTGGAATGTCACGGCTTGTCACCGAATCCACCATCAACTGACCGACGCCTGGGTAAACAAAGACCACCTCAACAACGACAACCCCGACGACGAGATAGGCAAGGTTAAATGCAATCACCGTGGCGATGGGGGCCCATGCGTTAGGTAGTGCGTGTTTTAGGATGACTTCGCGCTGCGTTGCACCCGATAAGCGTGCCATTTGAATATAGGGATTGGCCAATAGGTTGATGATCGCGGCACGCGTCATACGCATCATGTGTGCCACAATCACCAGTGTGAGCGTCAGGGCAGGTAACGCGCTTCGATAAATCCGTTCGCCAAGCGGTGTGCTGACATCAATATTGGCAAGCGATGGGAAGACCGGCCACAAGGCTGTCAACAGCAAGATGAGGATGTAGGCGACGAAGAATTCGGGGAACGAAATGGTTGTCAGTGTCGATGCGCTTACAATCTTATCGTAGTAGGTGTTTCGATATAGCGCGGCTGTAATGCCCAAAAATAGCGCAAGCGGAACCGCGATGATCGCTGTCATCCCCGCAAGGAAAAGTGTGTTCCACAGGCGTGGCGCAATCAGTTCCGCAACAGGACGTGAACGGTCCACACCTGATGCAGCGCGCCCAGAGAAAGATGTTCCCAGATCGCCCTGAATGACGCCAGCGACCCAATCAAAATAGCGGATGTAGGCGGGCTTATCCAACCCCAACTCTTTACGGAATGCGGCAACTGTTTCTTCTGTAGCGGCCTGTCCAAGGACGGCTTGGCCAAAGTCACCAGGCAGCATTTCGATAGATGAAAAGATGATTATGGAAACAACAAAGAGCGTTGCAATACCTAAGAATAACCGTTGGATAACGGTGGCGACGATCGGGTGCACGAAGAAGATCCTTTGTCAAAAAATTGCACCGCGCAATGAAGGCGCGGTGCAACTGATTTGTTTAAATTATGCGAACCACCAACGTTCAGAAATTTTGCATCCATCCAGATCCCAGTTGGATGCAACGTCCGCGCCGTGCGCGACCTTTTTGCTGTGTGCAATGATGTAGTTTGCAAACATTGGGCAGATTGTTCCGCCATCATCGTTGATCAAACGCTGGCACTCTGCATACATGTCACGACGCTTGTTGTCATCCAACTCGGCGCGTGCCGCGACAACGATGTCATTAAACTTGGCAGATGACTCTGTGCCTTTCCACGCAGTGTCGTTCCACTCTGTGTCGTTTGTATAGGCTGCTGAGAACATCCAGTCTTCTGTTGGACGTCCACCCCAGTAACATGCACTCCAGCCTTTTTTGTTCCAAACGTTTGACCAGTAGCCATCTTTTGGTTCGCGCACGACTTCAATGTTGATGCCAGCTTCTGCTGCAGACGCTGCAATCAACTGTGCTGCATCAACCGCCCCCGCGAAGGCTGCGTCAGATGAACTAAGCTGGATCGCACCAGAGTGACCTGATTTTTTGTAGTGGAACGCCGCTTTATCCGCGTCAAACTCGCGCTGTTCTAGGCCAGATGCGTGGAAACGGTTTGCAGTTGAAATTGGGTGGTCATTCCCCAATGCACCGTGTCCCAATAGGATTTTGTCGATCAATTCTTGACGCTTAAGTGAATATTTCAACGCCATACGCAGATCATAGTTGTCAAACGGTGCGACGTCCAAACGCATTGGGAACGTATAGTGCAACGTACCTGTTAGCTCTAGGATGTCTAGGTTTGGTGCACGACCCAACAGTGCAACTGTTTTCGGATCAACGCGGTCGATTACATCCACATCGCCGTTCATCATCGCGTTTTGGCGCGCTGCAACGTCGATAATAGAAATCAATTCAACTTCGTCGAAGTGTGCAGAGTCTGCTTTCCAGTAGTTTGGGTTACGTTTTAGTTTTGCGCGAACACCCGGATCAAATGACTCAAGGATGTAACCACCTGTACCCATACCTGTGTTTACAGATAATGCGCCATCTACAACTGGCATGATCGCCAAGTGATAGTCAGAAACGATGAATGGGAAGTCAGCGTTGGCAGAGGCCAATTCGATGATGACGCGGTTTGGTCCGTCCGCTTTCATGCTTGTTACAGCAGTTAGCAAACCTTTTGCTGCTGATTTAGACTCATCACCCATGTGATACTGCAAAGATGCAATCACATCTTCTGATGTCATTGTTTTACCGTTGTGGAATTCCACGCCTTGGCGCAGGTCGAAAACCCATGTTTTCGCGTCAGATGATGAATAGCTTTCCGCCAATTCTGGGCGAAGCTGACCATCTGGTCCGACCTCAGTTAAGTGGTTTGACCATGCATAGTTTGTGGCCAGTGTGAAACCATTTTCAGATGTTGATGGATCAAGTGTGTCAGTTGTTGAACCATGGCCCATACCCACGCGGAGCAAACCGCCACGCTTTGGTGTTGCCGCTTCAACGCTGCTAGCGATTGAAAGTGCGGTTGGTAGTGCGATGCTTGTTGCAAGCAAAGAGCGCACGAACGTACGACGGTCGATTTGACCCGTCTTGTATTTTAACTCTTGCAGAGCTCTGAATTCGTTTTTGTTCATTGTTATTTCCCTGTTGTTTTGCTGTCTGCTGTACAACCTTGCAAAATCGTAGGTCACAAAATCAAGGGTAAATTTCACTTTTTACAAGAACGTCATCGACTCTGGCAGCTTTGAATAGGTATCGGGTGTCAGAACACATGGAAATTGACCTGCTGACGCCACAGAAACGACGCGGTCCACAAGATATTCAAAATCAGCGCGATAGTGCAGGGTGCTTTTGACGCCAATGATTTGCATGGTGGTCAAGTCGACATCAAAGTAGGTGAAATGTGCCTGATCCAAGCATTGGATCGGGTTGCTGGTAACTATGGCGTTAACCGATCCCCGCGCATCAAGGCATGTCACCTTAACGCTTTGTCCCAGCTCTGATATACATCCGCGATACATTTCGCCCGTGTTATAACAAAACCCATCTCTCAATAGGTCCACGCGATACCTACCCATCAACGGAGTATCGCCTGCGATCCCTGACTTCCCGCCAAGCTCTGCTGAAACGACAGCGTCAACGCCCGTGGTAATTGCTTGTGCCACAAATTCTGGATCGCAGATCAATCCAACAACCGCGCGATCCACATCGCTGTGCACAAGGGCGCGCAGAAATCCGACCGTATCCGATGATGCGCCCGCACCAGGATTATCCTGAACATCGGCGCAAAGCAGGGATGCCTCAGGATCGGCTGTCCAAAGGGCAATCGCGTCGTCAGGTGTGAAAAGCGTGGTGTCAAACATGCGCTTGTTTTGTTCAAAAATTTGGCTGGCCTTTCGGGCCGTTTCGGACGCTGTTTGCGTGCTTCGCGCAGACACGATGACACTCGGTCCTGTGTGTGCAGTATCTGAGGCTGTGAAGCCCAATGCGATTTCAACAACTTGGCCATCTGTTCCGAGTGTGTCGCATGCGGCCCGTATGTCACTGAGTGGTGTTGTGGCTGTATTTTGGGCGTGCAGCGGGATCAGGTAATTGATCGGTGAAAACGCTAGTTTGGATCCTGCGCCGTTTAATTCTGCAACCAATAATTCAAAATTACGCGCACCCGTATCTGCCATGTCCAGATGTGGATAGGTTTTATAAATCGTAATGACGTCGACCAATTCAGTGATTTCGGCACTGATGTTGGCGTGCAGATCAAAACTTACCCCGATGGGAATATTCGGGCCAATCGTTTGGCGCACGCGACGGATGATTTTCAAGTCGCCGTCATCAAATGTGTCTGTGACCATTGCGCCGTGTAGATCCAGATAAACGCCATCTATTTCGCCCAATGATGTGATCCGATCAACGATCATGCCCGTAATTGTGTCAAAGGCATCTGCGGTCACCTTCCCTGATGGTTCGGCGGCGCACCACAGAATGGGGAGCGGATGTGCAACTCCCGAACATGCGCAGGCATCAATGAATCCAGCGACAGGCAGGTTCATTCCCCGCGTACCGCTGATCACATCAGATCCCTGAAGCATTTCGGGCCAACTATCGGCGACCTGAAACTGCGTCAGGGTTGTTGGTTTTGACACAAAAGTATTCGTTTCGTGCTGAAACCCAGCGACTGCAATGCGATACATATCAATGATGCTTACGTTTGATGGTCTCTTCGAAATCCTTTTCGAAAATCAATGTATCGTTTTCATAGGCTTCCATGCGCGCTGTCAGATAAAAGTTATCTGCGTCACTTTTCATTTCGGCAAAAGCTTCGGTCCGTGTGATCCAATCGCCCCGGCTACGCTCTTCTGTCCAATGCGTTTTTCCACGTGCGCTTAGGGGATCATCTGGATGAATGCTCCACCATTCGCGCGCAACGCTCCCCGAGACCATTCCATGTTGTTGATCCTCAACCGCGCCAAAATCATCAATGATTTCAAGTGTTGTGATCCCCGTTTTCATATCAGTCGTAATTTGACGTTGATTGTCGGATGCTCTGATCTGTTTGATGTCCCATGGTTCTTCTGCGTCTGGCGGTGGGAAATGGCGTTCGTCATCTTCGCCGTGTGGGGATATTGGCAGCTGCACTTCCCCCTGACTAATCTGTAACGTGGAAGCGTCAGGCATCGGCCAGAGCAGGGGCCAATAAGCGTTCGAAAGTGCGATCCGTATTTTGTGCCCCTTGGGAACGCGATATGCAATGTGATCCAAATCAAGGCTGACTTCGATTTCCTGACCAATGGGCAGAGCGTTTGCATTTGCATGATCATCGCGCTGCGCAAGGTTTAGAACACCGTAGGTGATCCGTGTTGACGCGCCATCTGGGTGGATGTGATTTAAACGCACTGCGATTTGTCCATCAGCTGTATCAGATGTCAGGCGCAGTTTCACCTTGGCCGCGCCCACGATGTCGCAATCTGCAGCAACTGATTCACTGTCATAGCATAGCGATAGCGCATCATCCCCGCGCTGATCCCCTGGCATTTCAGGACCCAACCAAATTGCGCAATATTCACCCGAAGACATGCCACAAGTTTGTGGCGATGACAGGATGTCTTTGATCCGCGCAGGCTCTGTAGTCAGCGTATTTCCTTGACCCAAATACATGAATTTTTGTGTCGGAACTTGTGGCCAATCGTGTTCGTTGATCCAGCGTCCCGCCCTGCTTTCATACCATGTTTTTGGCCGGACGCCGTCCATAAGGTAAACGGAATATGCGGGGTCATTTTCCACACCAGTTTTTATACCCTTTAGCCATTTATCCCACCATCGCAGGGCCTCTTGCAAAAACCCAATGCGCGGCTCAGGTACCGCAAAATGCGGATATTTGTGCACCCAAGGCCCAACGATGCCTTTGACAGGTGTAGACAGGTTTTCAACCAACTGCGGCACCGCGTTTTTGTATGAATCGCCCCAACCACCAACGGCAAGTGTTGCCGCGGTAATCGCACTGTAATCTTCGCAAACAGAGCCGTGTTTCCAATAGGCATCGCGTTGTTGATGATGCAACCATGTGGCAGGCAAAAAGGGTTGTGCGTTTAACCGTTCCAACCACATATCCCGCCAGCTTTCTCCAACTAACGCTGGATCAGGCGGACGTGAGGAATAGGCCCACATAGTTGACCCCCATCCCAAATTTTCGTTCAGTAAACAGCCACCTTTGTAGTGAATGTCATCTGCATACCGATCAACAGTTGAGCATAAGGTTATGATCGCTTTCAGCGGTGCAGGATCAAGTGCCGCGATCTGAAGAGAGTTAAAGCCACCCCAGCTAATCCCCATCATTCCAACGCTGCCACTGCACCAAGCTTGGGCTGCGAGCCAATTGATGACCTCAACGCCGTCATTCAACTCTTGTTCGGTGTATTCATCTTCCATCAAACCCTGACTATCGCCGTTTCCACGCATGTCGACGCGGACGCAGGCATAGCCACGTTTCGCGAAATAGGGATGGGTCAGTGCATCACGCGCACATGTGCCATCGCGTTTGCGATAGGGCAGGTATTCTAAAATCGCAGGAACGGGATCTGAGTTTGCATCATTTGGCATCCACACGCGCGCCGAAAGCCGACAGCCATCTGACAAAATGATTTCCATATCTTCGATTTCGTGGATGTCGCAAATATTGCTCATTCGGCGTTCCTCTCATAACCTTGGTGTATCGAATTCGAAGATTGTCTGACTCGTCAAGAAAAGAGTGTTTAGAGTGAAGCGATTTTTTGTATTTCTTTTTTGTGTTGCATTGGTTGGGGTTTACTATTCAACTACGCCGTCGATGCAGGGGGATAGCATAACACTCGACCCTGTCCCGAAAAACGGTGAATACGTATATTTCGCGGCTGGTTGTGGTGGCTGCCATACTGCACCAGACGCTGCAGAAGATGCGAAAAAAATTCTATCTGGTGGCCAAAAATTTCCGTCGCCCTTTGGAACGTTCGTCGCCCCGAATGTTTCGATGCATGTTGAGTTTGGAATCGGTGCCTGGTCGCAGGATGACTTTGTTCGCGCCGTGCGACGAGGTGTTTCCCCGGATGGACGGCACTATTACCCTGCATTTCCATATACTTCCTATCAGGGAATGAGCGATCAAGACGTTGTTGATTTGTGGTCATTTTGGCAAACCTTGCCGTCATCGGAACAAAAGTCGCAGGCGCACCACCTGCCGATTTATGCGAAATGGCGCCGCCCCTTGGGCATTTGGAAAATGATGTTTCACTCCGCGCCTGATCCGCAAATGCAGGATGCCGAATTGGCGCGTGGGGAATATTTGGTGAATAACCTTGGTCATTGCGGCGAATGCCATACGGCGCGAAATCTATTTGGCGCGCGCAGCGGCAAAAATATATTCATGGGGGCACAGCACCCAAATGGCAAAGGGCGCATTCCCGCAATCGCAGGCACTACATTTGATTGGAATGCTACGGATATCGCCGAATATTTGAGGTCGGGGTTCACACCCGACTATGACGTCGCAGGCGGCCTGATGGCCGAAGTGATCGAGAATACGTCCAAGTTATCTAACCAAGATCGCATGGCGATCGCGAATTATTTAAAGATGCTTGCGAACTAATTCTATGAGTAGCGGAATTTCGTTTTGAAATCCCCTTTGTTTCCCGTTAGGAGTGAAGTAAGCGGTCCCATAGCTCAACTGGATAGAGCAACTGACTTCTAATCAGTAGGTTGAGGGTTCGAGTCCTTCTGGGATCGCCAACATTTAACTTATTGTATTTATTTTGTAAAAATTATATTTCAGCTTTATGAAATTGCGAATATTGAAGCTCAGTTACACAAAAAAACAAATGAAGTGTGAGTGCAGCTCAGAATCTTCTCCCCCATTGCTGCGAATATTGTACCTCAGGAGCGGCTAGCTGTGTTTAGAAAAAGCTATCGAAATCCCTAACCCTGAAGCATTCACAAACTTGTGTCAAAGATTAGTGGTCGTCTTGTAGTGCAAGATGAGCAGCGTATTTGCTGTTTTAAACGTGGGAATTCTACACACGATGCAGTGGTGAGATATTGCGAATGGTCGCAATTTGGTACGAATCAAATTCTATGCTAAAGTATAGCTACGCTTCTAGACGCAAGGAGTGCTTATGTTAAAAGATACTTATTGCCCGATTGCTGCTGCAGCCAAGGTTCTGCAGCCCAAATGGAACATCCAAATTCTCCGAGCTATTTGTTTGTATGAAGTGTCTACCTTCAACGACATTCGGCGCTTGATACCTAACGTATCGCCTACATTGGTTTCTGCCCGCCTTAAATTTTTGGTAGAGCACGGCATTTTGGAAAAACAATGTGATCATCATTCCAAGTTGAGTTGCTACGCACCAACTGACGCAGGTATGAAACTAAAACATGTCTTGTTAACTCTAGGTGATTGGGGTCGCGATTGGTTGGATCAAGAAGCAAGCGTTCATGCCGCCGATAGCGGTATGCTTCTTTGGGTCTTGGGACGCAAGCTTCATACACAAGCGCTGCCTATAAATGATTTGACCATACAATTCTGTATGGAAGAAGATAGTCGAACGATTTCGAAAGATTATTGGTATCATATAGAAAATCGGCGGAGGCCTGAACTTGCTGATAATAGCTTGGGCCGTGATCCTGACCTCATTGTTATATCGAAAAAGACCACCTTGGCAGCGTGCTATATGAATTACACCTCATATCAAGTTGAGATCTCTCGTAACGAAATCATACTTGATGGTCCTCAAACCTTACAAAGTACGTTTCCTGTGTGGATGGCGTCGAGCGAAATAGGACGGTCAGCGCCAGAACGAAACGGTCTCATTTGATCTTTTCGTCGTGCGGCCTGTATAGCAGAGTGTTTTAGTGCTTTTAGGTTAAGTCGTTCTTTGAAGTTACGGATTTCTATCTGAACGATTAAGCTGCAATTTATTGTCGACGGACCGTAACAAAAAATTAGTTCACGTAAGAAATTTTGTTAGGCGGTAGATGAGGGCATAGTAAACGACCTTGGATCAATCAAAGTTTTTTTATCGTGAGTCTTAGCTTACGCAGCCGTCCCGATCATAACGCCAATCATTAGGAATGCTGCGCAGACGGCAGCGATGAATGGCAAAGGGTTAAATGTGCCTAAAGTTTTGGGACTTAGTGATGATCCACAACTAGGGCAGTCTTCGCTCAATGAGGTACACACGGCTTCGCAACGATAGCAAATTTTCTGTTTCATATCATATGAGATGTAGGTTCCACTGCCATAGTCAACGAATACATAAGTATACTTCGCGAAAGCAATTTAGCTGCTCAAATTGCAAGCATTAAAATTAAAGTGATGACTAAGTTACGATCAGTTACTAATCGATGCGCTGAAGCACAATTAAAGTGTGTGCTGACAGTCACAGGGTTTGTCTTTGCCTATTACGTATCATCACTGTCTTTTTTGTGTACCAGATTTATC
>AVDB01000012.1 GCA_000472185.1 Rhodobacteraceae bacterium HIMB11
GTTAATGGGCCGGTGCAGACACCGCATCCAATAGGCCACGCCCACCATCAACAGTTACGACCTGACCCGTGACGAAACGCGATGCGTCGGATGCCAAATATTGAACTGTGTCCACAATTTCATTTGCTGATGCGATCCACCCGATTGGCGTATGCTCTTCGATATCTTTACGCATATCTGGGTTTTCTTTTAGGGTCGCTTGCAAACTTGCCGACATAAGTGATGCAAAAGCCACGGCATTCACACGAATACCACTATCCGCATAAGCAAGTGCCAAAGACCGTGTCATTTGGTCAAGTGCTGCGGTTGACACAGAATAGCCCAACAATTCGGGTTGCGCCCTTTGCGCAGCCAAGGAGCTCAGGTTTACGATTGTTCCGATACATTCATCATCACGCACCTCGACCTGTTGTTTCATGCGCTTTGCGACAGCTTGTGATAACCGCAGAGCTGTTAGAACGTTTTGCTCAAACAGCGTTTCAATACTGCTATCTTTATGATCAAAGGCATCGGTTGGCATCACCTGACGCGAGGCGTTGACCAATATATCAATCTGATCAAAGGCATCGACCGTCACTGACAACAAATTCGCCACCGTTAGGCGTTCTCGCAAATCACCGGCGAAGTAAGTGACATTTTCTTGCTCTGCGATGTCTTCAATTTCTTTTTTAAGGCGTTTTTCGTCCATATCTGCGAAGACCACATTCGCACCCTGCTCAACAAAATGCCGCGCAATGGCAAGACCGATCCCATTCGCAGCACCTGTGACGATTGCGGTTTTACCGTCAATTGAAAAACTCATCTTACACTCCTTGGGGTGCCAGTGATCTAAATTCCATCTTGTCGCTTTGGTTTATATGCATACAAAACTTTATAGCGATTGTCTTTGGTTACTTCGCTGACGTCTTGGAACAATTCATTTAAAGTTTGTTCATACGGCAAATGGCGATTGGCCACGATGTAACAATCGCCCTGCGGTTTCAGGGATCTGACGGCTGATTTGATGAAATCTATTCCAATCCCCGGATCCGCCTTGCCAAAATTATGGAACGGCGGATTCATGACAACTGTATCCAAAACCTCATCAGCACGCCATGATGTTGCATCGGCCCAAACAAATTTGATCTTGTCCGACGGAACATTCAGCCGCGCTATTTCAATCGCGCGATAATCTGCTTCGACGGCGATAACGCGCTTTGTGGGCATTTCGATAAGGTTTCGTGTCAGGTACCCCCAACCCGCACCTAAATCGGCAACGGTTCCAGTTAACCGAGGCAGTGCGGAGAGCAATAGTTCAGATGCAGGGTCAGCAGCATCCGCGGAAAAAACACCTGCAAGGGTTTTAAAACCATCTTCTAGCGCCTTTGGCGTGTCAAAATAATCTGATAAATCCCTGTCACCTGTGAACCAAGCAATTTTACCATGCGCTTTTGAGACCGCATCCTCAAGCGATGTGCGTTTTCGCAGGTCTTTTAAAATTGGATCAATGCCAGCGTCCTTTTGCCCGTCAACAATCACCAATCCGCTGTTGGTGCATTTTTGTGCCGAGGCAATCAAGTGCCGCGAAAGCGCTTTTGCTTTGGGCAACAACACTACGGCCACATCAAAATCCGATTTCACCGATTGCACCACATCATATCCCACAGCCTGTAGATCTGTGACCGAAGGTGCGAATGTTTGATATATGGTTGGCTTCAGATGTTTAAGCGCCGCAATTTGTTGAGGGGTCTCGGCGTTAAAAACAATCCACCTTTTTCCCTCTAAATGCGCGAATACATCCTCTACAAAATGAAAACGTGTACTGAACAACGCTGGCCTGTCTATTCTTTTTCCATCGTGCATTGCAATGGATGCTGGTGACGGCGCGCATAATCCATAACCTGCGCAACCTTTGTCTCAGCGATTTCGTGACTGAAAACACCGACAACGGCAACACCCTTTTTGTGAACGGTCAGCATAATCTCAAAGGCCTGAGCGTGATTAAGGCCAAAAAACCGTTCAAGCACAATAACCACAAACTCCATTGGCGTGTAATCATCATTCAGCAACAGAACCTTGTACAATGGGGGCCGTTTTGTGCGCGTTTTGGGTTTTACCAAAACGTCTGCGTCACCCTCATTATTTTTGTCGTCGCTTAATTTGTGCGCATATAGATCCAACAAATCTACATCCCTAATTCAAGTTATGCCGAACGCTTTATATAGGTCATGACCACCAAAGTAAAAGCGATAGTGGCACGATAAATTCAACACAAAACCACGATTGCAAATCACAAAAGCTCGACAGAACCAGAATGCGGAACCTATTAACCCAATTTGTGGTTTTACAAATAGGTACCCCAATATGTTGATCAAACTATACAAATTTTCCCAAAAATCGTTGAATCATAGTACTTTATCGAAAGAACTAAATGTGATACGACTTTAGTAAGCGCCAAAATAGGCGCATGAGGCAGTAAAGGAAATCTATTGTGTTCAGACGGCTAACATCGTCAGGCTTAGTCGTGGTGCGTATGTTTGCCACGCTTGTTGCGATCATTTTCACATCTCATCTTGTTTGGGCTGCACCCTATGCGGCAATGGTTATGGACGCGCGCAGTGGAAAAGTACTGCATGCTGAAAATGCAGATACACGGCTTCATCCTGCGTCACTTACAAAAATGATGACCTTGTACGTTGTGTTCGAGGCCGTTGAAAATGGCGAAATCTCTTTGGATACAAAAGTACGGATTTCCAAGAAAGCGGCCGCAGAACCTCCATCAAAACTTGGCTTACGCTCAGGCCAACGCATTAAACTGAGGTATTTGATCCGCGCAGCCGCCGTGAAATCGGCAAATGACGCAGCCACAGCATTGGGTGAGGCGATTGAAGGATCAGAGGCAGCCTTTGCTCGGCGTATGAACCGCACGGCCAAGGCACTTGGGATGAAACGAACAACGTTTAAAAATGCGCATGGACTTACCGAAAAGGGGCATCTCTCCACCGCGCGTGATATGACCATCCTTGGGCGTCATTTGTTTTATGATTATCCCGATTACTACAATTTATTCTCGCGCATCCGCACACATGCAGGACTGCGAGAGGTTGCAAATACCAACCGCCGATTTTTGGGAAATTACCGCGGCGCTGATGGGATCAAAACGGGATATACCCGCGCTGCTGGTTTCAATCTTGTTGCCTCGGCTGAACGGGGTCAAGAGCGCATTATTACAACCGTTTTTGGTGGGCGTTCCACAGCAACACGGAACAAACGCGTTGCGCAGTTGATGGACAAAGGGTTCAAATTGGCGCCAAGCCGCGTAGCCGTTCAAAAACCTGCGCGCCCTGACTATTCTATTACCTCGACGGACACGGGTTCGCGACTTGCTGGGAAAACGGTACGTGTCAAAACAAACCGCCCGTACAGTCCACGCCCAAAACTACGCCCCACTGCGAACATTCAACTTGCGACCACCGATCTTAAAAGCGGGATCGAAAGTGCACTAAGCGAGGCGCAAAATGTACGTATTGAAGTCGATCGATCGACCACAGAACAGGCAACGCCGATATCGGTGAATATTGCGACCATCGATACAACCAGCGCAATCGCAGAAAGTTTGGGGCCAACGGTTGTTAGTAGATTATCGACATCAAATGGCGGTCATTGGGGGATCAATGTTGGACGCTTTAATACACGATATGCGGCTGAAAAAATGCTGTTGAAAACGGCCCTTGCCGAAATTGATGCACTCGACGGATCCTTGCGCAAAGTGCACCAAAGCAGACAAGGATTTGAAGCAACATTCCTGGGGCTAAGCGAAGCGCGCGCGCTGCAGGCCTGCACACGGCTAAGCGCTCGCAATATCAAATGCTCGACGATTTCGCCGGGTTAGGTTTTGGATTTTGATCCCAGGTTCCTGATAAAATACGCTCGGCGTTTCCAGCAGGATCGTCGTATTGCAGGGTACGTAGAACAAGAATGCGCCCAAACCAACACTGCCGAAGAAAAGCGAGATGGGTATCAGAAATAGTAGTATATCCATTAACGTATCCTTAGTGCGTTCAGCGTGACACTGATGGACGATAGCGACATTGCCAAAGCCGCAATCAGGGGCGTGGCAAATCCTGCAATCGCGATTGGTACCGCAATTACGTTATAAAACGTTGCGATCCGAAAATTCTACGTAATGCGCTTTTGTGATGCTTTTGCCAATGGGATTAAACCGACCAGTTGGTCAAGGTTTTCACCCAAAAACACAATGTCCGACGCGCTGCGTCCAGTGCGCTGGATGGAGAAATCGAAACATGCGCCTCACAGTGTGCTGCAGTGTCGTTCAAACCGTCACCAATCATGAGGACGCGTTGGCCATCCGCCTTTAATGCGCGCAGCCGAATATATTTCTCGACAGGTGTCACAGCTGCGGAATAGTTTAAAATATTCAGCTAATTTACAACATCGGCGTCCACTTCCTTAACGCTGACCTTGTCTATGGTTTGCCGATGCAAACGACCGATCGGTTTGCTGAAACGCTGCAAAAACTCTTATCACCTACCCCTGATAGAATTGCGTTATTTGGGTACGCGCATGTTCCATGGATGGCCCGTCGCCAGAAAATGATTGATCAAACGGCCCTTCCAAACCCCAAAGCGCGGTTGCGGCTTTTTCGAACGGCGCAGCATATTTTCGACGCGGATGGATATCAGTTGATTGAAATTGATCATTTTGCTCTTCCCAATTGCTCTATGACACGTGCGTCGCAAACAGGGATGCTTTTTCGGAATTTTCAGGGGTATACAACTGACCCGTCAATGGTTTTGATTGAGGTGGGTGCATCGGCAATATCCAAATTCCCACAAGTCTACGCCCAAAATGCGCCGGGAACCGCAGAATATAGCAAATTAATAGATACAGGCGATCTGACTACGGTTCGGGGACACGGGTTGACGGATCATGACAGATTAAACTCTGACATCATCGCCGCATTGTTATGTCAGTTTCAGGTCCGCATCTCAGATATTTGCGATAGCCACGACATACACCCAACCGCGTTGATTAATCGGTTTGAACGGGTAAACGCGCGCTTTGAAAACCTTCTGAATGTGAGCGAAGAAGGGCTTATCATTCCACACGAAGCACGGCCATTGACCCGCATGATCGCGCGTGAATTAGATACCTATCCCTTATCAGACACAGGTCACAGTTACGCAACCTAAATCATTGCAGCATCAACCAACGCCTTGGTGTATTCCGTAGAAGGGTTCGTAAAGATTTGTTCCGCATACCCCTCTTCAATGATGTCCCCACGCTTCATCACCATCACGCGGTGGGACATGGCGCGCACAACCTTTAGATCATGACTGATAAAGATGTAGGCCAAACCATACCTGCGCTGCAAATCGCGCAACAAATCGACAATTTGAACCTGTACCGTCATATCCAAAGCCGAGGTGGGTTCATCCAAAATAACAAGTTTGGGGCGCAACACCATAGCACGCGCGATTGCGATGCGTTGCCGCTGACCACCCGAAAATTCGTGCGGGTAGCGATGCATCATGGCGGGGTCTAGGCCCACCTCAACCATAATATCGCGCACCTTTTGTTCGATTGCAGTATCATCCCCGATGCGATGAACTCTTAAACCCTCGGCAATCACCTGCGCACAGGTCATACGAGGAGACAACGAGCCATAGGGGTCCTGAAAAACAATCTGCATATCTTGGCGTAAATTTCGCAACTCGCGCTTCGGAAGTTTTGCCAACAAGCGCCCATCGAATTCGGCCTGACCCTCAAACGAAATCAAACGCATCAGCGCCATCGCAATCGTCGATTTTCCCGAACCGCTTTCACCAACAATCCCAAGAGTTTCGCCTGCACGTAATTCAAAGTTTGCCTCGTTCACGGCCTTTACATGGCCGACCGTACGGCGCAACAATCCCCGCTGAATTGGAAACCAAATACGCATTTTATCAGCCCGCGCGACGACAGGTGCGTCCGCATCAATTGCATCAGGTGCCCCAATGGCATGTGCGGATAATAGTTTTTGCGTATAGGGGTGCTGTGGCGACGTGAACACCTTTTCAACGGTGTCATGTTCCACAATATCCCCATCTTTCATCACATAAACACGATCTGCGATTTTACGCACCACCGCCAAATCATGGGTGATGAACAACATGGCCGTGTTTTCTTTTTCTTTCAGGTCATTCAGCAAATCCAATATTTGCGCCTGAATTGTCACATCTAGGGCCGTTGTCGGTTCATCCGCGATCAGCAGTTTTGGACCATTTGCCAATGCCATCGCGATCATCACACGCTGTCGTTGTCCACCAGAAAGTTGGTGTGGATAATCAGAGAGGCGTGTTTCTGCGTCCTGAATGCCAACACGTTCAAGCAATTGCAAAATCCGCGCACGCGCAGCAGTACCTGTGACCCCCTGATGAAGTTCCAATGACTCGCGCAACTGTTTTTCAATTGTGTGTAGCGGGTTAAGTGAGGTCATAGGTTCCTGAAAGATAAAGCTCACCTCATTACCACGCAACTGGCGCAAAGCCCCTTCATCGTGATCCGAGATGTCCTGCCCGTTGTAGTGTGTCGTACCAGAAATCTGTGCGCTACGTCCCAACAGTTTCATCGAGCTTAACGCCGTTACAGATTTTCCAGAGCCGCTTTCCCCAACCAAGGCAACGACTTCACCTGGGTTGATATGATAACTGACACCATTCACAACTGTCAGTGAACGACCCTCTTGGGTAAAGGCGATGCAGAGGTTTTCGACAGAAAGAACAGGCGTCATTTGAATGTCTTTCTTGGATCAAATGCATCACGCACGCCTTCAAAAATAAAGACCAACAAGGCAAGCATGACTGCAAAGGTAAAGAAGGCGGTGAACCCCAACCACGGTGCCTGCAGATTTTGTTTGGCTTGCAATGTTAATTCACCCAGTGACGGCGCAGTTGTCGGCAGGCCAAAGCCCAAGAAATCCAAACTGGCCAAACCTGCAATGGTTCCCGTCACAATAAACGGCAGCATCGTCAACGTGGCAACCATAGCATTCGGCAACATGTGGCGGAACATAATTGTCCAATCGCGGACCCCCAATGCACGGGCAGCGCGGACGTATTCCAAATTACGGGCCCGCAAAAATTCTGCACGGACAACCCCAACGAGGCCCGTCCAACCAAATAAGATCATTAAAAAGACCAAGAGCCAGAAACTTCGCCCCAAGATCGCAAACATAATGATGATCACATATAGGGATGGAACGGCGGCCCAAATTTCGATCACACGCTGTAGGATCAAATCAGTCAAACCACCAAAAAATCCCTGAATGGCCCCCATAATTATCCCAATGATACTGGATAGGGTAGTGACCAAAATTGTAAACAATATGGATAATCTGAACCCATAAATTACGCGCGCCAAAACGTCCCGCTTGGTATCATCTGTCCCCAACAAATTTTGAGAATTTGGGGGCAGCGGCGCAGCACCGGGGCGATCAACAGGCGTGTTGTAGGAATATGGGATCAACGGCCACATTAACCAACCCTGTTCAAAATCAGCCCCTGAATAAGAACCTGCGGAAATTTCATCCATAATTTCATACGGGATGTCGAAACAATCGATTGCGCCGCCCGATTTGATTAAACATTGAACCTCGGGGTCGCGATAAACCGCCTCTGTTTTGAAATCCCCGCCAAAGCGTGTTTCGGGATAAAAGTTGAAGATTGGCGTAAAAAGCTCACCCCGATACTTCACCAAAATGGGTTTATCATTGGCAATAAATTCTGCGCAGAGGGAAATCGCGAAAAGGACACCGAAAATAATCAATGACCAAAATGCGCGTCCATTGGCACGGAAATTTTTCCAGCGGCGTTGGTTTAGTGGCGATAGTTTTATCATCCCTCACGCCCTTCAAAATCGATACGTGGGTCCACAAAGACGTACATCAAATCCGATAATATCCCGATCACAAGGCCCATAAGCCCAAAGATGAACAACGTGCCAAAAATTACGGGATAGTCGCGAGCGACAGCCGCCTCAAATCCAAGACGCCCTAAGCCATCCAGAGAAAAGATGGTTTCTATAATCAAACTTGCCCCAA
Organism: Rhodobacteraceae bacterium HIMB11; assembly: GCA_000472185.1. GTDB lineage: Bacteria > Pseudomonadota > Alphaproteobacteria > Rhodobacterales > Rhodobacteraceae > HIMB11. The sequence continues at coordinate 8,081 of AVDB01000012.1, forward strand.
AGAACACGCCAACAAAAACTGCTGGGAATCCAGCAATCACAATCAACATCGCATTTCGGAAAATATGGCCATAGAGTACACGCGATTCACTTAACCCCTTGGCCTTAGCGGTCATCACATATTGCTTTTGGATCTCATCCAAAAAGCTGTTTTTCGTCAAAAGCGTAAGCGTTGCAAACCCAGATATCGTCGAGGCAATAACGGGTAATGCGATATGCCAGAAGTAATCCGCAATTTTACCGATCAGTGACAATTCAGCAAAGTTATCCGAATAAAGCCCTCGAAGCGGAAAGATTTGATAGTACGATCCACCTGCGAACAAGACCAAAAGGATGATTGCGAACAAGAACCCTGGGATGGCATAGGCCATAATGATGATACCACTGCTCCATGTATCGAACCGCGTTCCATCATTTACGGCCTTGCGAATACCCAACGGGATCGACACAAGATAGGCAATCAGCGTCGACCACAGCCCCAATGAAATGGAAACGGGCATTTTTTCCAAAACCAAATCAATTACGCTGATTGAGCGGAAATAGCTTTCTCCAAAATCAAGTCGTATGTAGTTCCACATCATATCCAGAAACCGTTCAAGCGGTGGTTTATCGAAACCAAACTCTTTCTCAAGTTCCGCTATGAATTCGGGTGGAAGCCCGCGCGCGCCTACATAATCCGTGTTTCCCGAACTATTGTCAGCGGTTTCAGAACCGCCGCCCGATATTGCCTCGAACACGTCACCTTCGCCTTCTAAATTAGCAAGGATCTGCTCAATCGGCCCACCAGGGACAAATTGAACCAAGGCAAAGTTGATTACCATGATCCCCAGAAGCGTCGGGATAACCAGCAAAAGCCGGCGAAGAATGTAGGCGCCCATTGCTTACCTCAAAACGCCTTTGGCCTTAAGGTCGGCGGCTTTTTCGGCATTGTACCACCAGAAATCAAGATTACCCAATGCGAATGGCGGCAGTGTTTCAGGATGTTCGTACATGTTCCAATAGGCCACGCGATAGGTGTTGTTGAACCACTGAGGCACCCAGAAGTAATAAGCCCGCAAAGTACGATCCAATGCCTTGACCGACGTGGCCAAGTCCGCTTTATTTTGGGCATTCACAACATTTTCGATCAGCGCATCAACCGCCTCTGACTTTAGCCCCATCGAGTTAAACACAGACTGATCCGCAGTTTCCGATCCAAAATATTGCTTCAATCCTGATGAGGGTTCCAGCGACATTGGGAACTGATCAACCATCATATCGAAATCATAGTTGCGTGATCGGTCTGTCATCTGCGCAGGGTCGATGCGTGAATATATTGCATCAATTCCTGCTGCTTTAAGGTTATCGATGAATGGCAGATGTACGCGGTCGAAAGTGGGGCTATCCTCGATAATTTCGATTATCAGCGTTTCACCCGCTGCATTTCGGCGCAATCCATCATCCCCAACAGTCCAACCTGCTTCGTCCAACAGTGCGCTTGCCTTACGTAGGTTTTTACGATCCAACGTACGGTCTCCGGAAACAGGGGCCATGACGGCCTCGCCATCAATCACACCTGCGGGCAAAAGGTCCGCGATGGGTTCCAACAGAGCAAGTTCCGCATCTGATGGCATGCCTTCGGCTGACAATTCAGAGTTTTCCCAGAATGAATTGATCCGCGCATACTGACCATAAAATAGCGATTCATTGGACCACTCAAAATTAAACAGCAATCCGACCGCCTGACGTACACGGATATCGTCAAATTTGTCGCGACGTAGATTCATTACATAGCTTTGGCCAGTCGCCATACCACCATCGGGCAGAAGCGTTTTAATTACATGTCCTTCGTCAAGCGCAGGAAAATCATATGCAGTTGCCCATGATTTTGACGAGTTCTCTTGTCTGAACGTGTAAGCACCTGATTTGAAACCTTCAAACGCTGCGTTGGAATCCGCAAAATACTCAATGCGAATTGTGTCAAAGTTTCCGCGCCCTTTGTTGAATGGCAAATCCTTGCCCCAATAGTCAGGATTGCGTTTGTACGTGATGCGTTTGTTGATGTCATAGCTGTCTAATACATATGGACCTGAACCGATTGCCGGCTCCATCCGTGATTCGTCTAGCTTTGCGCCAGTCTTTTCAAACCACGTCTTGCTTTTCACAGGGAGGCCGCCAACGATTGGAATCGCATCACGGCGCGACGCGTCATCGGCAAACGAATATTTGATACGATGCGGCCCCAAGATTTCTACACCGGTGACGATCTGGCCCAGGATTGCACGATAACTGGCCAATCCTTCCTTCAGGAATAATTCATAGGTGAAGGCCACATCTTCAGCTGTCACTGGTGAGCCATCTGAAAAACGTGCCTCTGGGCGCATGTTGAAGATGACCCATGATTGATCCTCTGGATATTCCAAGGTTTCCGCCAAAAGACCATAGCTCGTTCCCACTTCATCTGACGTGCCTTCAAGAAGTGATTCGAATGGCGCAGACGCCAGGGCGCCCGCGCGTCCCTTACGTGTATAGGGATTGAAACTATCAAAGGTTCCCATCGTCCAGATAGAAATTTCACCGCCCTTTGGCGCGTCGGGGTTCACATAATCAAGGTGTTTGTAATCCGCTGGATATTTCAATTCGCCAAAGAAATTGAAACCATGTGTTTTGGTAATCGCTTCATCCGCGCGCAGGGACATTGCACCAAAAATAACCGCAAGCCCAATTGCAGATCCAACAAAAAAATTACGCAGTTTTGATGTGTCGACGTCTTTCGCCTGTACCCTTGATTTTGTCATAGCCTTCCTCCCGTGTTGAACATAAGGCTAGGGCGTTCAGGGGTCAGGTTCAATAGCGATAAAACAATAGTGAACAAAAGAAAAAGCCGCGCAACAAGGCGCGGCTTTGTCATTCATATTGGTTAACCTTAGTTAATGGTCGCCAGATATGCGATAACGTTTGCGCGGTCTTCGATTTTCTTTAAACCTGCGAAACCCATTTTTGTGCCTGGTGCATACTTTTTGGGGTTTTCAAGAAAACCGTTCAGGTTTTCGGGTGACCAAACGTCTGCAACAGCGCTCAGCGCACCTGAGTATCCGTAACCCGCAACACCATCCACGGCACGTCCGACGACTTGGTACATGTGTGGGCCAGTGCCGTTTTCGCCATCACCTAGTTTGTGGCATGCTTTACACTTGCCAAAAACTTTTTCACCTTTAGCCGCATCCGCTGACGCATAAATCGTTGCGAAATCTACAACTTCTTCTTCCTCAGTTGCTTCTTCTACAACGGCAACTTCGATTTCGTAACCACTTTTTGCATGATCATCGCCATGGCCGTGTCCACCACCTACGTGATACAGTACTTCTGCTGCCCACACGCCAAGAAGGTAAACCAACAATGCGCCACAAAAGCCGCCGATTACTTTGGTAAATGTCATTTGATCCATAGCCACATTCCATCTGCTACTGTTTGCGCGGTATCTATCCGCTTTCCTACTGCTTATGCAAGGTGTACAAATGCATCCAAACGACGCAGTTAGAGAAAAAAATAAGAAAATGACAAAAAAAATTGCATTCCAAGGTGCATTAGGCGCCTACAGCCATGAAGCGTGCAATGCTGCGCGACCAGATTTAGAGCCTTTGGCCTGTAAAACCTTCGATCAAGTCATCGCCGCGGTGAACTCTGGGCAAGCCGAATATGCAATGCTCCCTGTCGAAAATTCGACGTACGGACGCGTGGCAGATATTCACCGATTGCTACCTGAAAGCGGTCTACACATTATCGATGAAACTTTCACACGCGTGCGGATTTCGATGATGGCAAACCAAGGTGTTTCCTTGCCAGACGTCACAGTTGCGCGTGCACATCTGGTCCTCCTGCCGCAGGCCCAAAAATTCTTAGATGAACATGACATTCGCGCGGAAACCGCTGTTGATAGCGCAGGTGCGGCGGCAGAACTGGCCGCCTCTGGAGAAACAGATGTTGCCGTCATGGCAAGCGAAATAGCCGCCGATATTTACGGTTTAAACATCCTTGCCCGCAATATCGAAGATCATGGTCACAACACTACGCGTTTCTTGGTCATGTCGACCAAACCAAATCATGAACGCCGCGCGGATACGATGCTGACCACATTTGTATTTCAAGTACGCAATATTCCAGCGGCGTTATATAAGGCGATGGGCGGTTTCGCGACCAATGGCGTCAACATGACAAAGCTGGAAAGCTACATGGTTGGCGGCTCATTTACGGCAACACAGTTTTATGCAGATATTGAGGGGCACCCCGACGATCCCAATGTCAAATTAGCACTGGACGAACTCGCTTATTTTACGGATTCGATCAAAATATTGGGTGTATACCCTGCCAGTTCCCTGCGCGGTTAGGCGGCAGGCATCTGCGAAATAAATTCCGCCAACTTTCCGACGCGGGATTTGAAGCGCTGATTAAACTGTGATCGTGCAAGCTTCATGGACTGAACCAACAATCGTGCAGCCAACGTTTTGGGCTCGAGCACGAAGACAACTTGTATGCGTGTTTGCACCCGAGACAGCGGAATGACTTCGATTTCAAGTCGCGCATGCAATGCAGGGTTTACCGCATGAACTTTATGCTGTTTAGTTCATCAAATTCAATCAATCGGATTTCAACATCGCGCTGACGGCCACGGACCTTAAAACGGCAATTCCAGCCCAAGGTATCTTCGTTTGGATTGCTTTGCGAAATCTGCGACACGTAAACATTGCGTTTAATTGCAATACTTTCAAAAGTTTCGAAATTCGAAAGGCGCGCAATCACCTCAGCCTGCGGCAATTTTAAATCTTCTTGCGCTGAAAACTTCATACTCGTCCCGTCTCCCCAACTCTGAGTACCCTAGTCCAAGCGATCTGCAAGCCAGTTTTTTATTAAAAAATGCGCAATTGACCCTGGACGCGCGGGGAAAAGAGTGTCGTTTGTACCCGCAAACACATCCATCATCTCAGATTTTGAAATCCAAAGTGCATCTTCGATTTCTTGCGGGTCGATGGTAATCTGCTTAGATGTAGCATGTCCTTGGCACCCGATCATCAGCGAATTTGGAAATGCCCATGGTTGGCTCGCAAGATACGTCACAGGGCCGACTTCCACATTCGTCTCTTCCAAAACTTCGCGGCGAACGGCGGCTTCTATCGTCTCACCCGGCTCTAAGAATCCAGCCAGCAGAGAATACATTTTTTCAGGGAAATTTGGTGAACGCCCAAGCAATATATCATCCCCATGGGTGATCAACATGATCACAACTGGATCTGTACGGGGAAAGTGTGATGCGTTACAACTGGTGCAGTTTCGCTGCCAACCCGACTGCGTCATCGCACTGCGACCGCCACAGCGAGAACAGAATTTATGGCTTTGGTGCCATTGAAACAACGCCCGCGCTGTGGCCGCCAATTCACAATCTCGCGCACTTAGAGCATTCATGCATCCCCGTAACTCAAGAAACACATGCGATGCTGGCAAATCGGGATGACGCTGTTCAGTCGGATCAAAGAACCCAAGCGATTGTGCCTCTTGATCAGATGGCGGTTCCCAGTCGGAAATATCAGTTGTAAAAAGCATCGTTCCATCGTCGCGGCCCAAAAATATTTGCGGCGCGGCTGCAAGGACAGGGTGCGTGCATGAAAGCATCGCAAGAGTTGGGCTGTCTTTATTCACAACCAAAACCTTGCCACGCCAGATGACAATGGATTGCCCCTTTGAAATGTCCATTTCTGTCAGATTGCCGCGAAGCTGTGCCGCGCGATCCAATCCAGATCCACCAAATGTAACTGTTTCTGCTAGTTTCATTTTTTTCCTATAAATCGTCGTCCAAGCAGGCTTGCATGCAGAGTTAGCACAATCAACGCATTTTCGTAGTCTTGCAATTATTTGGCCGAGCCTCTAAATAGCCACCCGAGAGGTTGGCGCGGGCGAGCGCCTCGCCAACCCGGTCAGGTCCGGAAGGAAGCAGCCGTAACGAGCCCCGCTTGGGTCGTTGTCAGCCTCTCACCTTTACCCCCGTAAAGCCCAATCTTTTTGACGACTGGTTTCGACTGCGCATGGTCGAACGGCGCGCAACCTGTTCATAGCGCTTTCGCCCTCTTCACCTGCCTCGACCATCAAACGCAAAACGGCCATTCCTGTGCGACCACATCCACCCCGACAATGCACAATCACGCGACCACCTGCGTTCAAAATTCGATGCAATGTTTGTGAAATTGGGACCCAAAGGACATCACGATCCGATGGTGCTGCCTGAAAATCATCAACTGGAAAATGCAGCCATTGAATATTTGCATTGCGCAAATCATAGGGAATATCCGCAGACCCCAATTTCTTCATCTCGGCCTGACCCGTCATGGACAGCACGGCATCGGGCTTCCATTGCAACCACGCCGCCATTTCGGTGGCATAATCCCCCTTGGCGCCAGGCAGAGGCGACATCCCAATTATCCCCGACCCAAACGACAATTCAGAAATTTCAAATCCGCTCATGTCCAACCTCACACATTGCTCTGGACGTTCTAACGATGGCAGCGTAGCTTAGACAAGAGCGAAATTCCGAGGTCCCATGTCTGACACCACCAACCAAAGCTATCAGGTTCTTGCGCGGAAATACCGACCAGAAACCTTTGCCGATTTGGTCGGTCAGGATGCAATGGTGCGCACCCTGAAAAATGCCTTTGCCGCTGATCGCATCGCGCAGGCATTTATCATGACAGGTATCCGCGGAACGGGTAAAACCACAACCGCGCGCATTATTGCCAAAGGCATGAATTGTATCGGCCCTGACGGGCAAGGTGGCCCAACGACGGATCCCTGCGGCGTGTGTGAACATTGCAGTGCGATTATCGAAGGTCGCCATGTGGATGTTATGGAAATGGACGCCGCCAGCCGCACGGGTGTCGACGATATTCGCGAGATCATTGACAGTGTGCATTATCGCGCGGCTTCGGCCAGATACAAAATTTACATCATCGACGAAGTTCACATGTTGTCGACCAATGCATTTAATGCCTTGCTAAAGACACTGGAAGAACCGCCTGCGCATGTGAAATTTATCTTTGCAACGACGGAAATTCGAAAGGTTCCTGTCACAGTCCTCTCACGATGTCAGCGCTTTGACCTACGTCGTATTGAGCCTGAGGTTATGATCGCATTGATGCGCAAAATCGCATCGGCAGAATCCGCTGAAATCACTGATGACGCATTGGCCCTGATTACGCGCGCGGCCGAAGGCTCAGCACGGGACGCGACATCCTTGTTGGATCAGGCAATCAGCCATGGTGCGGGTGAGACAACAGCCGATCAAGTGCGGGCAATGCTGGGGTTAGCCGATCGCGGTCGGGTTCTGGATTTATTCGAAGCAATCATGCGTGGTGATGCATCAGCCGCCTTGGCCGAATTAGGGGCGCAATACGGCGACGGCGCCGATCCAATGGCAATCATGCGCGATTTGGCCGAAATCACGCATTGGATTTCGGTTGTCAAAATCACACCTGATGCCGCCGACGATCCAACCGTTTCACCAGATGAACGCGCCCGTGGCGCTACACTGTCAGAGCAATTGGCTATGCGTGTTTTGACACGCATGTGGCAAATGTTGCTAAAGGCATTGGACGAAGTTGCGCAGGCCCCAAATTCAATGATGGCTGCGGAAATGGCGATCATTCGACTAACGCATGTTGCTGACCTACCCTCGCCCGAAGAATTGGTTAAAAAACTGCAGAACTCCTCCCCGCCTCCTGTGCCACCATCAGGTGGGACATCAGGGACCCGAACGGGAATGGTAACAAATGCGCAATCCAATGCGGCGGTCACATCCGCACAAACGGGTGGCCCCACAGCATCGCTAGGTTCGGCACAACCCGTAACAGAAACGGTATCCGCTCTTGCGCATTATGCGACGTTCGATGCTGTGGTTGATTTGGTGCGATCACAACGGGATGTGAAATTACTGGTGGAAGTTGAAACTTGTATTCGGTTGGTGTCCTATCAACCTGGTCGCATCGAATTTACGCCAACAAACGAGGCACCCTCTGATTTATCACAGCGACTTGGTGGTGCGTTGCAGCGTTGGACAGGGGCGCGATGGGCGATCATCCTGTCAAATACAGGTACAGCAACCACAATCGCAGAAGATCGAACCGCAGCGGAAGACGCCATAAAAGCCGAGGCGCAACAGCATCCTTTGATGCAGGCCGCAATGGCAAGTTTTCCAAATGCCAAAATCATTGATATACGCACTGCGGCGGAAATCACGGCAGATGCAGAGTTAGATGCATTGCCAGAAGTAGAAGACGAATGGGACCCATTCGAAGAAAGTTAACGGAGTAAGACATGTTTAAAGGTCTAGGCGCCATGGGCGATATGGCAAAATTGATGAAAAACGCCCAGGAAATGCAGGGCAAAGTCGTGCAGATGCAAGAAGAAATGCACAACATTATGGTTGTAGGCGAAGCAGGCGCAGGACTGGTGAAAGCAACATGCACGGCCAAGGGCGATTTAAAAGGATTGGACATCGACCCATCCATTTTTTCCAAAGATGACAAAGAAGTCGTTGAGGATTTGATCGTAGCTGCGGTGAAAGACGCCCAAGAAAAAGCCGCAAACCGTGAACGCGAAGAGATGCAAAAGCTGACGGAAAGCCTTGGGCTGCCACCTGGGATGAACCTTCCGTTCTAAGGGCATGAGCGGCGCGAAAGATATTCATGATTTGATTGATCTTATGGCCAAGCTTCCGGGGCTTGGTCCGCGTTCAGCGCGTCGCACCGTTTTACACATGGTGCGTAAGAAAAGCTACCTTCTTGCGCCCCTTGCTGACCTGATGCAACAAGTCGCGGCCTCAGCCCGTGAATGCCTGAATTGCGGGAATATCGGAACCACAGACATCTGTGACATCTGCGATAGCGAGAAACGCGCCAACGGTGAAATCTGTGTTGTGGAGGACGTCGCTGATTTATGGGCGATGGAACGCGCGGGCGTTTTTCATGGTCGTTATCATGTGTTGGGCGGAACATTGTCCGCCTTGGATGCCATCGGCCCAGATGAATTACGCGTTCCAAAACTAAGGGATCGCATTGCAAGCGAGAGCATTTCCGAAGTCATCTTGGCCCTGAACACAACAATCGATGGTCAGACAACCGCGCATTATATTGCTGATGAGCTGGGAAGCGATGTGAACATCACGACCCTTGCGAAGGGTGTCCCGATCGGTGGTGAGCTCGACTACCTAGACGATGGAACAATTTCTGCCGCACTGCGTGCACGCAAGGCATTCTAGGGACATAAAAAACCCGGCGCATTGGCCGGGTTCATCAATTTATACGTCTGGCTGTTCGTCGCCATCATCACCCGGCAGATTAAAAAAGCTGTCCGCGTCAAGGTATTCGTTGTCATCGCCTGCATCCTCAGAATCATCCTTCGGATCATTCAATGAAAACGCCTCTAACCCTTCGATTGCTGATGGGATTTTTGGCTCTGCAGGCATATCAAGCGACTGCTCGGTGCTGACCAATTTGCGACGCTCGTCATCAGACATCACAGTGCCTTCAGCCGCTTTCTTGGCTGCTGCTTTTTGTACTACTAGATCCAATTCTGACTGCTTACACAAACCCAAGGCAACTGGATCAATCGGCGTGATATTCGCGATGTTCCAATGCGTCCGTTCGCGGATTGCCTGAATTGTTGGTTTGGTTGTACCGATCAGTTTTGAAATTTGCGCATCGCTGAGTTCTGGGTGGAATTTGACCAACCACAAAATAGATGCTGGACGATCCTGACGCTTTGACAATGGTGTGTAACGCGGACCGCGACGTTTTTCTTCACCCACGGCCGATGGGTTGAATTTAAGCTTCAACTTGTGCAGTGGATCTGCCTCACCTTTGGTGATTTCAACGGCTTCCAATTGGTTGTTGGCAATTGGATCAAAACCCTTAACACCAACAGCAACATCACCATCTGCAATGCCCTGCACCTCTAGTTCGTGCATCTCGACAAAATCTGCGATCTGCTTGAACGTCAGTGTTGTGTTGTCAACCAGCCAAACGGCTGTTGCGCGTGCCATGATCGGTTTGGCCATAATGTCTCTCCTTCGCAAAATTTCCCCGTCACCTGCCAAGCAGGCAGCCTTTCACAAGGCGGGTTTCCATTGTAGGGGAACTTCAGGTGTCTATAACTACTTTCATTTCGAAAGGAAAGAGCGAATGCGTAAACTGGCAATGATCCTGACTTTATTGATCCCAATTCAACTTTGGGCGGATGATTTTGACTACTACGTCCTTTCGCTCAGTTGGTCCGCCAGTTTTTGTGACATTGAAGGCGATGCCAGACAATCGGATCAGTGTGATGTCGAGCATGACTACAAATGGATATTGCACGGGCTTTGGCCGCAGTATCATCAGGGTTGGCCCGCCTACTGTATACATCCGAACGTCCCCCATCACGCAAGATGACCCGCGATATGGTCGATATTATGGGCAGCAGCGGGCTCGCTTGGCATCAGTGGAAAAAGCATGGGTCCTGTAGTGGGCTAAGTGCCGCTGAATATTTTGCGAAATCACGAGAGGCCTATAGTACCATCACCCAGCCGAAAGTTTTAAACCGTCTTGATAAATTGGTACGTGTTCCCGCATCGGTCATCGAGGATGCATTTGTGCAATCAAATCCATATTTGGAACGCGATATGATAACCATCACCTGTAAACAAGGGTATATCCAAGAGGCGCGCGTATGCTTGTCAAAATCATTGCAACCCGTCCCCTGTGGCAGAGATGTGATCAAAGATTGCAGAATGACAAACGCGCTGTTTCCGCCGTCCCGCTAAGCAAAAAATGCACGTCGGATAAGGTTGACGCCTGCAATCATCAAAACCAGCAGTGTCGCCTTCATAAAGACACTTTGATCAATTCGGTCTTGGATCATTCGACCAAGGCGCATGCCAAGTATGGCAGCAGGCACCAGGATCGCCGAATAAATCAGGGTGTGCAGGTTCAATATCCCGGTTGATAAATGACTGAATGTCAGGGCCAGCGCACCAATGCCATAAATGACGCCTTGGGTTCTGATATGCTCTTTCTTTTCGGCATCCATAACCGTCAGATAGGCAACTGTTGGCGGACCCCAAACCGCAGATAAACCGCCCACAAAACCAGCAAGCGCACCGATGGCTGCATGACTGATCCTCGACTCTTTTTTAACAGGAATGCGACGACCTGATAGCTGCAGCAGTGAAAAACCTATCACCATCACGCCAATTGCCCCAAGAAAAAGGGCGTTTGGAATAACGCGGATCAATTGCGCACTGAATAGCAAAACAATCAACGCTGTTAACATAAAGACACGGAACTTCACGATACTGCTCCATGCGGCACTTGCACCTTGACGCAAGGCCTGTTGCCCATTTGTGACCAGAGTGGGCAATATAAGGCCCGCCAATGCAAGCTCGGGCGAGACAACAGAACCCAAGATTGAAATCATCACCATCGGGAGCGCAAAGCCAACCACTCCTTTGACCAATCCCGCGATCAATGCGCCAATGACGGCGATAAGCCATTGATCAAGCGTTAATATGGAAATAGCGTCGTGCATAGCGCGGGTGTAGCATATGGCAACACCGCGTCCAGCGTTATTTCGTCACGTAATTTTTGATCAATATTGACGCATGGTTGGTATTTTTGTTGCGCTGCAACTGCGAAATAGCTAGGGTCTTGCTACTGTATAAGGAGTTGATTCATGGCACTTGACGGACAAAATGCTGCAATGCAGACAGAAAACTACATTGTAATGCCGGACCTATTGGCGACATCAAAACAGGCTTTGGAAAGCTTGGACACCTTGTTTGAGGCGGCTAAAGGCACCGTTAAGTCATTGGTTTCAAAAGATGGACGTGTTTCATCGGGCTTGATGGAACAACATCAAGCGGCGACACATGGCCTGTCATGGTTGGCAACATATCACGAATCCATGCGGCAGATGCAAAATTGGGCAACCAAGCTGAGTGATGCAGGCGAATTCGGGGAAGCCGAACAACTGCTTCATCAGATCGCATGCGGCGAATATCATGCACAAATCGTCGGTGGTATCCCAATGTCACAAGGCGAAATGGTTCGCCTGTCAGACATCAAAATTCCTGCTGCTGCGCAGCAAGAATATCAGAACGCAGCCGTGATGAATTTGATTGCAAACGGCAACACCCAGGCAGCGCGCACGCGCCTTGTTGAACTGATGCAGGAACAGGCAGGGAACGTCATTTTTGGCGCGTCTGGTTTGGACGAAGAGCTTGAAATGATCCGCGAACAGTTCCGCCGTTTTTCAGTAGATAAAGTGGAGCCGCATGCGCATGAATGGCATCTGAATGACGAATTGATCCCGATGGAAATCATCGAGGAACTTGCAGAACTGGGGGTATTCGGACTTACCATTCCCGAAGAGCTGGGTGGTTTTGGCTTGACCAAAGCTTCTATGGCGGTTGTGTCCGAAGAACTTTCACGGGGTTACATCGGTGTTGGCTCATTAGGCACGCGCTCTGAAATTGCAGCCGAGTTGATCATTTGCGGTGGTACGAATGAACAGAAAGAAAACTGGCTACCAAAATTGGCCAGCGGTGAAATCCTGCCAACCGCGGTCTTTACTGAACCAAACACAGGCTCTGACCTTGGCGCACTGCGCACACGTGCAGTGAAAGATGAAAACGGCGATTACAAAATCACTGGTAATAAGACATGGATCACGCACGCGGCACGTACGCATGTGATGACACTCCTTGCGCGTACAAATCCTGACAGCACAGATCACCGCGGACTATCAATGTTCTTGGCCGAAAAGACACCAGGTACGGACGAAGCACCCTTCCCAACCGAAGGGATGACAGGTGGCGAGATTGAAGTGTTGGGCTATCGCGGGATGAAGGAATACGAACTTGGTTTCGACAATTTCCATGTAAAATCGGAAAACCTTTTGGGCGGAGAGGAAGGCAAAGGCTTTAAACAGCTGATGCAAACATTCGAAAGCGCGCGCATCCAAACAGCGGCGCGTGCCGTGGGTGTCGCACAATCTGCGTTAGATGTTTCAATGCAATATGCATTGGATCGCAAGCAGTTTGGCAAGGAATTGATCCAGTTCCCTCGAGTTGCAAACAAGCTAGCGATGATGGCCGTCGAAATCACGGTTGCCCGTCAGTTGACATATTTCAGCGCCTTTGAAAAAGACAATGAGCGCCGCTGTGACCTTGAGGCTGGTATGGCCAAGTTGCTGGGCGCCCGCATTGCGTGGTCTGCCGCGGACAACGGGCTACAAATCCACGGCGGAAATGGCTTTGCGCTTGAATATTCAATCAGCCGCATTCTGTGTGACGCGCGTATCCTGAACATTTTTGAAGGTGCCGCTGAAATTCAGGCCCAAGTGATCGCACGTCGCTTGATGGATTGATGGTCTGACGGGGAATTTCCCCTTGGATAGAATTTCATGATTTGTAAAAATTGGCGCAGAGGAAATTCCGATGCGCCAGTTTTTTATCATGGTGGTTGCATTTGTCCTTGGTGGTTGGAACAGCGCCAAAGATATAGGCGGCGTCTATCACCTGATCAGTGATGCTCCAGCATTGCAACGTGTCACCTTGGAAATCGAGGACACACGCGTGTCAGGCCAAGGCCCCTGCAATCGATATTTTGGATCAATTGCGCACTCAGATACAGGTTCGAACAACATTCAAGTAGGGCCGATTGCCTCAACAAAAATTGCCTGTCCCCACCTATCGGCCGAGCATCGCTATTTCCAAGATTTGCAGGGCGTTTCCATGGTCAAAGTTGTGCCAGATGGGCTGGTCCTAACGACCAGCGATGAAACGAATTTGGTTTTTAAATACCGCTAAACTGCGCTGCGCCATTGGCTTATTCCAAAGAATACGGCAGCGGTTGCCACCATCGACGGGCCAGCGGGCCAATCAAATACATAGGCCGCCCAAAGCCCGATAGCGCTGGCCGCAGATCCAAACCCAACTGACAAAACCGCCATCGTTTCTGGTGTTGAAGTGAAACGACGCGCCGTTGCCGCAGGAATGATCAATAAGGCCGTAATCAACAAGGCCCCCACGATTTTCAACGCCAGACCAACCACAATTGCCAGAAGGGCTGCCAAATAAAACGACTCATGCTTGGCATTCACGCCGACAGATGCCGCCAAATCATCGCCTAGGGTGGCAGTGATCCAATTGCTCCACCGCCACAAAATGATGCCTAAAATAACCGCAACGCCAATCCAGATGAATATTATATCGTGCCAACCAACAGCCAAGATATCGCCAAACAAAATCGCCTCAATCGATAATCCACGGCCCCAAATACTTGCTCCGATTAACCCCAGTGCAAGACCCGTTTGGGCAAAAACGCCCAATATAACATCGGCCCCCTGAATACGGCTGGTTAATGTAAACAGCAAAACGGACAAGATAAGCGCAAGAGCAATCACACCAAAATACGCAGATACGTGCAGCGCAATTGCACCCACCACGCCCAAAATTGCAGCGTGTGACAAGGCATCACCAAAATATACCATGCGCCGCCAAATCACAAAGCACCCCAAGACGCCCGTCAGTATCGCAACCCCAAGGCCCGACAAAAATGCGCGTATCATAAATTCTGCAAACATGGTCAGGTCCTAATGATCGTGCGAACAGGTTTCATCGTGCACGTGATCGTGCTGATGTTGATAAAGCGCAAGCGCACCCTGTGTGCCTGTGCCAAATAATGCGCGATATTCAGGCGCGCTTGAAACAACGCTTGGCGTGCCCTCACAGCAGATGTGTCCATTTAAACAAATGACGCGGTCAGATGCGCTCATCACGACGTGTAGATCATGACTTACCAAGACGATGGCGCAATCCAATTCGGCCTTTAGTTCAGCGATCAGTTGATAAAACCGTGCGGCGCCATTTTGATCCAAACCCTGCGTGGGTTCATCCAGTAACAATAGATCAGGCGAATCAATGATTGCACGGGCTAACAAGGCACGCTGAAATTGGCCTCCTGAAAGCGTTGCGATTTGCTGATCTAAAATATCATGAATGCCGACCAACGCCGCAGCCTCGGATATTTGTTCAACCTTAACACGCTTGGGAACCGACAAAAATCTGCGGACAGTAATCGGGAAACTATAATCAATATTTAGTTTTTGTGGGACATATCCAACGCTTAACGATTTAGAGCGTGACACAGATCCAGTTGTTGGAACAAGGGCGCCAATCAAGGCACGCATCATGGATGTTTTACCCGATCCATTTGGCCCTACGATTGTTATGATTTCACCACGGTTCACTGTTAAATCAACATCACGCAAGACAATCTTTCTATCGTATCCAATGGTTACTGAATTTAGTGATATCAAGTCAGTCATTTGAACTCTCACCTCGACATTGCTGACAAGATCCCTCTGCCTCGATCGTTAGGGTATTGATAGAAAACCCATCATCCTGCCCAAGGCGTTGACCAAGTTCCGCTGCCTGCGCCGTTTCAGCCACCTTGTGACAGTCCGAACAAATCCATAGCGCTGGCGTGTGATCGGCATCTGGATGCGCACAGGCTACATAGGCATTCAGGCGTTCGACACGATGTGCGAACCCGTGTTCCACCAAAAAATTCAGTGCACGATAGGCCATGGGCGGTTTATCCGCCAAGCCATCATCACTCAATTTTTGTAATACGTCATAGGCACCCAGCGCATGATGCCCCTCCAGTAGTATTTCAAGGGTGCGCTTACGGATCGGGGTCAAACGCAAACCACGTTCTGCGCAGGCACGTTCGACAGTGGTCAACGCGCTTTGCGTGCAATTCGCATGGTCATGGGGCGCAAATACGTTTTGCATAATTCCTCCGAAGTACTATTGCTATGTTATAACATAACATTTATATGACCTGCAATACACAGGAGAGTGATCCAATGAACAAAACTATTTCCGTCCTATTTGCAACAACGATATTCACAGCACCTGTTTTGGCAGATCAATTGCGAGTCGTGGTCGACATCCCGCCCGTTCACGGCATTGTTGATGGTGTTCTGGGATCGAATGCAAGCATTACGACACTGATCGGCAGCGGTATCGATCCACACAACTACACCATGAAACCAAGTCATGCAGCCGCAGTATCAGAAGCAGATTTTATTGTACTGATTGGCGAAGCGCTAACACCAAGTCTGGCGGAAAAATTACCCTCATTAGCAAGTAATGCGAAAATCATCGAACTTGCCGAGGTCCCGAATGTGCATCTGATCGCTTATCAAGACGCACACGATGACCATGAAAATGACGCTCATCATGACGACGAGCATCACGATGATCATAAAGACCATAGCCATGATGCAGATCATGACGATCACGCACACGAAGGCCACGATGAACATGATCACGGCGACGCGCACCATGACGATCATGACGAACATCACGGTGACCACAAAGATCATGAGGATCACGATGATCATGCGGATGAAAAAGAACATAAAGAGCAAGAACATGATGAACATCACGGCGACGAACACGATGGCCATGACCACAGTGGGGTCGATCCACACATGTGGTTGGACATAGATAATGCGGACGTTTGGGCGCATGCGATTGCGAAATCAGCATCAGAACTTTCTCCTGCGTTGACATCAGATATGAATGCGCAGCTAGCGGCATTCGAACAAGCTCTCATCGGCCTTAGATCCGAGATGCAAACACTGACCGCGAAACCATATTCGGTGTCGCATGATGCCTTTGGGTATCTTGAGGAAAGCTTTGGCATCGACCATCCGCAGGCCGTAACCAATGGTATGGGACTGCGACCATCGCCAAGTGATATGGCGAATTTGCGTGCGCAGATCGAGGCGACACCACCAGCATGCATGATCATCGACCCAAATGATCACACTGCCTTGGCCTATGCGCTGGCGGAAGAATACTCGATCAAAACCGTTGAGTTCTCTCAGCTGGGCGAAGTCGTTGAGGGTAAAAATGCGTACCTGAGTCTCATGCAAAGTGCAGTTACGGCGTTCAAAACCTGTTTCCAGTAAAACTTTGGCGGGGCCTTGCCCCGCTTACAAACTCTTCTCGACGCGAAAATCACTTGGAATCGTATCGGTATTTTCCAATACAAAATCTGCCATCACTTGTGCGATTTTTGAGGCCATACCAAAACCGATTTTAAATCCACCATTCGCGATGTATTCAGATGCGTTGATCGGATGTGACCCTAAAACAGGCGCGCGGCTCTTGCTTCTGGGGCGTTCCCCTGCCCAGCGCGCAAGAACCTTGGCGTTTTGCAAATCAGGCAAAATGTCAAAAGCGCGATCAATCACGCTGTCCAATTGCTCGTCCGTTGTATCTGCGCTTGCATACTCGCGTTCCGAAGTGGATCCCACCGCAAGCGTACCGTCGGCATGTGGAATAAAATGCAATGCATTGGCAAATATCTGCGGTTGAGTGCGCTGATCGTAATCAAATAAGGCGGCCTGCCCCTTAACGCCATTTCCGAAACTTTTGCCGGTGTGTTTCGATATGCGTTTTAAATCCCATGCCCCAGCCGCCCAAACAACCTTTCCTGAATCCTCCGCCGAACGGTGAATTTCCCCACCTGATTTTTGAATGGCCTGTGCGATTGAGGCAACGGCGTTTCGGGGTTGGATGCGTGCACTTAGGCTATCGAATATCCACTTCCCCGTTGGCGAGGGAGGCGCCCATTCAGGTTGCTGATCAACAACGCGCCACTCTGCCATCCCCTGCCACAGCGACTTGGCATTCTTACCTCGTTCATGTGCAAGCGATAAACCCGCTTCGTCCAGCAATGGTTGAATGCGACCTGTTCGCGCATACCCGCTGTTCAACCCAGAGGTACGATCAACATGTTCCCAAAACGTCTGCGCCATCTGAAGGCTTTCGAATTGAAACGCTTTCTTTTCATTCCAATTTTCTGGGACATGGGGCGCGAGTGCACCAACAATACCCCCGCTTGAACCAGCACCAATGCCATGTGGGTCAATCACCTGAACTTTAGCACCGCGCTGGATACATTCCCAGGCGATCGATAGACCAATAATCCCTGCACCTTTGATTGTCACTTCTGCCATTGCCAAGACCTTCGTTGATGATAGTTTGTCCCTATTCACGTCTATGACGTTTCGCAAGGTCCCGCATGAAAAACGTAAATCCGTCCATAACTTGGCGCGAGGATAAAATCCCTGTGTCCACACAATTTAATGATCCGTATTATTCACTCGATAACGGACTTGCGGAAACGCATCACGTCTTTCTTGGTGGAAATAACCTTCCCACGCGGTTTGTCGACGGGTTTCGGATCGCTGAACTAGGCTTTGGGACAGGGTTAAATTTCATCGCAACACTTGATCAATGGCGCAAGAGTAAGATTGAGGGAAAGTTTCATTTCACAAGTTTTGAAGCCTATCCAATGATCCCCGACGACATGATCAAGGCCTATGAACAGTTTCCAGAGATCGCAAACATTGCATGCGAAATTGCGCCATATCTGGAGAAGCTGCTGGAAACAGGCACATTATCACTGCACGATGCGCATTTGCATTTGATCACAGGCGATGCGCGTGAAACGATTTCCCACTGGGACGCGCATGCAGATTGTTGGTACCTTGACGGATTTTCACCTGCCAAAAACCCAGAGCTTTGGGAGGGCACACTGATGAACGCCGTTTACGCCAAAACATGCGCTGGTGGGACCGCGGCAACATATACTGCCGCGGGATTTGTGCGTCGAAATCTGTCAGATGCAGGTTTTGAGGTCGAACGCGTCAAGGGTTTTGGGCGCAAGCGTCACATGAGCGTTGCGCGAAAGGTATAGAAATGCAGTCGAATACACGCCTTGGTATTCTGTACATGGTGGCAACCACATTCGTGTTTGCACTACAAGATGGGTTTTCTCAGTACCTAAGCAGCACCTACAACGTTTATTTGGTGGTGATGATCCGATACTGGTTCTTTGCGGCCTTTGTCATTGCAATCACGGCCCGTCGGCCGGGCGGTATTCAAGCCGCACTCAAACCCAGATACCCAATTTTGCAGATCCTGCGCGGCACAATATTGGCGATTGAAATTTGTGTCATGGTGACGGCATTCACAATATTAGGGCTGATCGAAAGCCATGCAGTGTTTGCATGCTATCCATTGTTGGTCGCAGCCTTATCAGGGCCCATTTTGGGCGAAGGAGTCGGATGGCGACGCTGGGCGGCAATCTTTGTTGGATTTATCGGCGTACTTATCATTCTTGAACCGGGCTATGCCGTATTTTCACCAGCGGCTGTGATCCCCCTGATCTCGGCATTCATGTTCGCACTTTATGGATTGATGACGCGATATGTGGCACGTGGGGACAGCGCGGCCACATCCTTTTTCTGGACAGGGATAGTTGGCGTTGTCGTTATGACGATAGTCGGTATAGGAAACTGGCAACCCATGACACATACGGACTACGGATGGATGGCAATATTATGCGTGCTGGGCGCGTTGGGTCATTACCTGTTGATCAAATGTTTCGAAGTGGCAGAGGCGAGCTCTGTGCAACCTTTTGCCTATTTGCAATTGGTCTTTGCCTCGGGAATAGGCATGTGGTTTTTTGACGAAACATTAGAGTTACATGTCGCAATTGGGGCCGTGATTGTTGTGTCCGCCGGCCTGTTCACATTATGGCGCGCGCAGCGACAGGCTTGATCCCTTTAGCATGGCTTCAAAGCTTGTGGGAGCAATGGGTTTCCCAAGCCGCGCCTGATAAATTGGCAGGCTTTCTGTAACGCGCATGATGTAATTGCGCGTTTCTTGGAATGGGGCCATTTCGATCCAATCGATGACATCCACCGCATCCTTGCGTGGATCCCCCATCAGTTCGATCCAACGATCCGCCCTTGATGGTCCGGCGTTATAGGCAACCGACATCAACACAGGGTTTCCGCCATATCGTTCGGCCAACTCTTCTAAATAGGTGATGCCGATGCGTGCATTATAGGCCCAATCGGTTTCCAAACGCTTCTGCGAGTATCTAAGCCCAACGCGATCCGCCATTTCCTTGGCCGTTTTGGGCATGACTTGCATCAAACCACGTGCGCCGACTGGTGAAATCACATAGGGGTCAAATTCGCTTTCACGGCGCGCAATGGCTAGCACCAATTCGGATGGCACGCGCGCGGGCATTCGTGCAACTGGATGCAACGCATAGTATGATCGCACAAACGTCTTGCCCATCGATGCCTGTCGTTTACCCAACATAACCAAAACATGTGGTTTGCGTAATTCCTCCAAAAAATCATTCAATTTGTGAACATCGTCGGTGTCGAGTGTTTCGGAAAGATGTGTAATAAACCGTTCACCCAGTGGATTTTGATTTGCGGAAAACAGCAATATCGCTGCATGTAGGACGGAGCTATTTACAAAACTTGCATCTCGCCAATCTGGCAACTCTCTCCAAGTTAGAAAGTTGGATGGCATGGGCATGTTTGCTTTTTCTGCACTTAGAAGACCATAAAAACTGCTCTGATACTTTGCCCCGTTTTGATAGGCAGAGAGTGCTGCGTCCTTATTCCCTGATGCAGCATGCGCACGTCCCAACCAGTAATATGCGCGACCAAGAGAAATGGGCGTATCAACCGCGGACAGAAAATTCGTGAAATGTTGAACCGCACGTTTTGGATCATTTAGCCGACGTAAGGCTGCAAAACCTGCCAACCACTCTAATTTAGCATAGCTGGACCCCTCGGCGATATGATGGTTGGCCGCTAATGTGTAGGCTTGTTTGTTTTTGCCGTCGAACAACAGATCGCGGACAATACGGATACGCGCATTGGCCCAGCGTTCGGATTGCCCCAATCGACTGGCACTCGCGCTCGAAACACTCAGCAGATCAATTGCGCTATCTCGAAATCCATTTTTCAAACGCCATTCAAATCTGGCGTGATTCAACACGGGGTGATTACCCAGCGTGTTTGGAACCGCATTTATCAATGCCGTGACGCCCTCTTGCCCGTTTCGCAATGCAATTCGCGCACGCAACAATGCGGACAGGTCGGCCCCCACCAATTGCTCTAACTGTTGCGCCGAGGCATGTTCATCCATCCACAACATTTCAATCAAGCGCAACTCATGCAGAGGCGCCAGTACCGAACCAAAAGCAGACAAAAATGCATCTTGTTGAGGCGCTTTCAGAGGAAGCGTAATCCAAGCATTTTGCGCAACCAACGCGGCTTTGTTACCTTGCCCATCATTGGATAATGCCAACGCGTAGGCAAGTGCACCGGCACCCGTTTGGGGGGCGGAGTTTTCAAAGTATGTTAGGATTGTTTGATCGCTTGCGTCGCTTAACGCAACTTCGGATTGCTTCCGCAAGTAGGGCAATCCAGGCCAAACTTCATTCCTTTCCAAAAACGTAATCGCCTCTTGCACGGTGCCCTGTCCAGCGCGCAAACGATGCCATTCAATGATGTCCCGTGCGACCGCGCCATCACTTTGCGCAAGGCGTAATGCGTCCCCCCAATTTCCTACATTCATTTCGGAAATTGCGCGTTCCAACGCACGCTCGTCTGCCCACAGGGTCGAAACCGCAGACGAAAGCATAAGAAAAATACATAATACTCGGAACATGACTTGCAATTTCAACTCATTGGCTGGATAGGTACCCATAGCTTATGTCACATAACTCAGGCATCAAGTCACGGTTTCCTTATCTGCAAGAAACCGCTTTATTCATCCGGGCCCTGCCCGCCAAACACGAAAGGAGCGTGTCATGTTAAAAGGCTCAATGCCAGCTTTGATCACGCCGTTCAAAGACGGCGCTGTGGATCTGGATACACTCAAAAAATTGGTCGATTGGCACATTGACCAAGGAAGCCATGGATTGGTTCCCGTCGGAACAACAGGCGAAAGCCCGACCCTAACTCATGATGAACATGAATTGGTCGTCGAAACTGTGGTTACAGCCGCGGCGGGACGCGTTCCTGTCGTTGCAGGCGCAGGATCAAACAACACGGCAGAGGCATTGCGATTCGTTGAGCATGCGAAAAAAGTCGGTGCGGATGCCGCACTTGTCGTGACACCATATTACAACAAACCGACACAGGCAGGCTTGATCGCGCATTTTGGGGCGCTTGCAAATTCATCTGATCTACCAATCGTTATTTATAACATTCCGGGCCGTTCAGTTGTTGATATGTCACCAGAAACGATGGGCGCCTTGGCAAAGCTGCCCAATATCATCGGCGTCAAGGACGCAACTGGTGATTTGGCGCGCGTTTGCGATCAACGCATGACGTGCGGTGCAGACTTCCTTCAAATTTCGGGTGAGGACGCAACGGCACACGGGTTCAATGCCCAAGGTGGTGTTGGCTGTATTTCTGTAACTGCAAATGTTGCCCCAGCGTTGTGCGCACAAATGCAAGAGGCAACTTTGCGTGGGGATTATGCCGCTGCACTTGAATTACAGGATCGTTTGATGCCACTGCATAAGGCGATTTTCACCGAACCCGGTCTGGTCGGGGCAAAATACGCAATGTCAGAATTGGGATTATGTTCTGATGAAGTGCGTTTGCCGCTTGTCCCACTGACAGACGGAACCAAGGCAAAGGTTCGCGATGCACTGCGTCATGCGAGTTTGCTGAACTGATACTAGATCAAATTAAAAATTCAAGGCGCGTTTCACGCGCCTTTTTTATTTCAACGCTAACGATAAAGGCATAGTGTCCATCGCATTGCGATACCATTGCCTGATCAACAAACGTTCATCCTCTTCCATCCAAGATACATTTGCGGGCGGCATCGCGTGACTAACCCCTGACTGTAAATAGATAGCCTTGGCATGTTGGGTAATGTCCGCGGTGGTTTCTAAAAACACATGTTTGGGCGCGCGACGAATTCCAACATAGACGGGTTCACGTGCATGACACATGGAACATCTGCCCATAACAATGTCTTGGGCCTCATCAAAACCAACTGCGGTCGCAAAGATATCCTGCCGCGCAGATAGTTCACTCGTCTCTAAATCATCCTGATGCAGGGGTGCAGTGGACAGCCACATAACCAGAATGAACAAAATAATGGTCGCGGGCCATGTCCAAATTGGGTTTCCCCGACGCGCGTGAAGTGAATTAAAATAATGGCGGATGGTCACCCCCATGAGGAACACCAACGCCGCGATGATCCAATTATACTCGCTCGCAAATGCAAGCGGATAGTGATTGGACAGCATAAAGAAGATGACGGGCAACGTCAGGTAATTGTTGTGGGTCGAACGTAACTTGGCGATTTTCCCGTATTTTGGATCGGGTGCGCGGCCTGCAATCAAATCCGCGACAACGATTTTCTGAGTAGGGATGATAATGAAAAAGACGTTTGCTGACATGATTGTCGCCGTAAACGCACCCAGATGCAGAAGTGTGGCACGCCCAGTAAATACCTGATTATACCCCCACCCCATGACGACCAACAAAACAAATAGCAGAACCATCAACAAGGTTGGTGTTTCGCCCAAGGGGGATTTGCACAATTGATCGTAAACAATCCAACCAAATGCCAATGATCCAGCGGAAATCAAAATCCCCTGAAACAGGGACAAATCGGTTTTGCTGGCATCAACCAAATACAGCTCACCACCCGCCCAATAAACAATCATCAATAGCGCGGCGCCAGAAAGCCATGTGGAATAACTTTCCCATTTAAACCATGTCAAATGCTCTGGCATACGTTCAGGGGCGACTAAGTATTTGCGGATGTGGTAAAAGCCGCCGCCATGCACTTGCCACTCTTCCCCATGCGCGCCTTTGGGCAAATCTGGCGCTTGGCGTAATCCCAAATCCAATGCGATGAAATAGAACGATGAACCGATCCACGCGATTGCCGTGATCACATGCAGCCAGCGCACCGCAAATGCCAGCCAATCCCACATAATCGTCAATTCGTATGCCATTACTTTGCCCTTGGTCTTTGCGTCTGACGCGAAACTATCGTTGTTTGTGATTTTCTTGTATTGTAGAAAATACCCAATCTGTTTCAAGAAAATCGGAATAATGTCGTACTTTGATAATATCAAAACCTTTATCCGCGTCTATGAACTCGGCTCGATGTCAGCGGCCGCGCGTGATCAGCGCATTTCGCCTGCTGTAGCCTCGGCGCGCATTTCGCAACTAGAGGAACATCTCAGCGTTCGTTTGTTTCAGCGTACCACGCGTATGCTGCATCCTACGGAACAGGGTAAACTGTTCTATTCTGGTGCAACTCGCGTTTTGGAAGCGGTAGAAGATGCCGAAGCCGCGGTGCAGGATATCACCCAAAACCCGCGCGGCACGCTATATGTGGCAGCCCCACTTGGCATTGGACGGCGTTTAATTGCTCCTGCGATTCCAATGTTCAAAAAACAATTCCCATTGATCGACATTCGCTTACGCCTGTCTGATCGACGTGTGGATGTTTTGGTAGAAGGTTTGGATTTGGCGTTCTTCTTGGGCAATCCCGAAGACTCGACGCTAAAAATGCGCAAATTTGCGAATTGCGCGCGTTTATTATGCGCAGCACCTGAATACATCGCCGCGCGTGGTGCACCCGAAAACGTGTCCGCCTTAACCGATGGATCACACGATTGCCTGAACCTTCGCTTCCCAGGCGCATCTGAATTTCAGTGGCCTCTCATTCTCGACGGCACGGTACAGCGTATCGCAGTCAAGGGACCCTATGAAAGTGACGACGGAGACGTCCTAACCAATTGGGCCCTAGAAGGTCATGGAATTGTTTTAAAACCCTTTTTCGAAGTTCAAGAACATTTGAACAGCGGCCAATTGGTTCCTGTCCTGACAAGCATTGCGCCAACAGATGTGCAAATGGGATGCCTCTATCCGCATCGCAAGCGACAAGACCCCAAAACACGACACTTCATGGATTTCATGGCCCAGCACATTACGACCGCGCTTCAGGAATAATCAACTGCCCCGATAGGTGGAGTATCCATAGGGCGATAATAACAATGGCACGTGATAGTGATCGTTTAGCGCCATCCCAAAGTGGATTGGAATAACGTCCAAGAATTTGGGGTCTGGCCCCGCCTGCCCTGTTGCCAAAAGATAATCACCAGCATGAAACACCAATTCATACTGCCCCAATTCAAACTGCGATGCAGGCAGGATTTGTTGATCCGTGCGCCCATCTGCGTTCGTTTCCAAACTGATCACATGTTCGCGCACATCCCCATTAATACGATACAAATCAATCTTAAGTCCCGCCGCGGGACATCCACGCGCTGTATCCAGAACATGTGTTGTTAAAAAACCTGACATCGTCGTCCCCAAGCTGTTTGGGATAGTATTTCGTCTGTTCGACGCATGATCAACAACAATCCGAACACCAAAACAGTTTCAAAAATAATTTGAAAGGCAAACGAATTTTGCGAAAGTACAAGGGAGTGGAACACAGCGAGGGAAACACCATGATACGTTACGAACGGGACATGCTGGGGTATGGAGCGACACCGCCAAATGCAAACTGGCCCAATCAGGCGCGCATCGCGGTGCAATTCGTGATCAATTATGAAGAAGGTGGCGAAAATTGCATCCTGCACGGGGACGAGGGATCAGAAGCGTTCTTGTCTGAAATTGTTGGTGCGGCTTCGTGG
Source organism: Rhodobacteraceae bacterium HIMB11 (assembly GCA_000472185.1). GTDB lineage: Bacteria > Pseudomonadota > Alphaproteobacteria > Rhodobacterales > Rhodobacteraceae > HIMB11. The sequence goes on from AVDB01000012.1 coordinate 33,717, forward strand.
CCTGATCAACGTCACTGGAATATGGAAAGCATCTATGAATACGGCGCACGCGCTGGCTTTTGGCGTTTGCATCGACTTTTCACTGAACTGAATATTCCCGCGACCGTTTATGGTGTCGCAACCGCACTTGCTCGTTCTCCTGTTCAGGTGCGCGCGATGCAGGATGCAGGTTGGGAAATTGCCAGTCACGGTTTGAAATGGGTTGAGCATAAGGACATGCCCAAAGAAGAAGAGCGCGCCCAAATTCAACAAGCAATCACGCTGCACACCGAAGTCACAGGCGAACGACCCTACGGGTGGTACACAGGGCGATGTTCGGAAAATACAGTCGCGCTGGTCGCCGAAGACGGTGGATTTGATTATATCTCTGACACCTATGCAGATGATCTTCCGTATTGGATGACACTTGAAGGGCGGGATCAGTTGATTATTCCATACACGCTGGATGCAAATGACATGCGCTTTGCAACGCCCCAAGGGTTCAATTCAGGCGATCAATTTTTTCAATATTTGAAGGACAGCTTTGATGCCCTTTATGCCGAAGGCGCGGGCGGACAGCCAAAAATGATGTCCATTGGGCTTCATTGTCGCTTGATCGGTCGGCCGGGTCGCGTGATGGCCTTACGCCGTTTTATGGCGTATGCGCAAGCAAAAGAGGGCGTTTGGTTCGCAACCCGCCGCGATATTGCAAAACACTGGATCGAAAATCACCCGCCTGTTCATTTTGATCGACCCAGTCAAATGTCACGCAAAAAATTCGTTGAAACATATGGTTCAATTTTTGAGCATTCCGCATGGGTTGCCGAGGGCGCATATGATGGTGAACTGGGTGCTGCACATGACTGCGCCATCGGGTTACACAACGCAATGGCACGGGCTTTCAGACGCGCAGATCACAAGGATCGCTTGGCCGTTTTGCGCGCGCACCCTGATCTGGCTGGCAAATTGGCCGCGGCCAAACGCCTGACCAAAGAAAGCACATCAGAACAAGCCTCGGCAGGCCTAGACGCATTGACAGATGAAGAGCGGGCGAAGTTCCAAGAACTGAACACACAATACGTGAAAAAGCATGGCTTCCCCTTCATTATCGCCGTTAGGGATCACAGCAAGCAAGGCATTTTGCATGCGTTTGAGCGTAGAATTGGCAACGCCACCGAGATTGAATTTGAGGAAGCTTGCAAACAAGTCGAACGGATCGCAGAGCTGAGATTAAGTGAGATCCTACCATGAGTATGGAAATCATCATCGAACCTCTTACCGCCAAGGCATTCGCCCCATTTGGTGAAATTTTAGAAGCGGCTGGGACACCTGATAAAATCATAAATCAGGGCATGTGTGGCCGACATCATGACCTTGCCAAACTGGATTTTGTTAATGGGCGTGCGGGGATCAGTATATTTGATGCCCAAGTTCGATCGCTGCCTTATGAACTGACGATGATGGAGCGCCATCCAGAAGGATCACAAGCCTTTGTCCCAATGTCGTATTTTCCATTCCTGATCATAGTTGCGGGAGATGCGAATAGCACTCCAGGCAGACCACGTGCCTTTCTATCGAATGTGGGTCAGGGCATCAATTTTCACCGCAATACATGGCATGGTGTTTTGACACCGCTACATGCACCAGGCCTTTTCTGCGTCATAGATCGGATAGGAGAAGGTGCAAATCTAGAAGAGTTTTTCTTTGACACACCATATGTAGTTGTATCAAAATCTTAGCAATTCGCCCGAAAAAGAGGTGGAACGCATAAATAACAGTCAATCAGGGGAGACTTATTATGACTGATAAAGCAATGGGAGCGTATAGCGATCCCAACTCAATGCCGCCTATGGGTCAGGCGGTACCACTTGGTCTGCAACACGTTTTGGCGATGTTTGCATCAAACGTTACGCCTTCAATCATCGTGGCTGGAGCAGCGGGACTAGCTTTTGGCAGCGCTGAACAGATTTATCTAATTCAGATGGCCATGCTGTTTGCAGGGGTTGCAACGATTTTCCAAACAATGGGCTTTGGTCCAGTGGGCGCACGCATGCCAATCATGCAAGGTACCAGCTTTGCCTTTGTTGGTGTGTTGGCTGGTATTTCGGCAACCCAAGGATTGGGCGTTGCCCTGACTTCGTGTATCATCGGCGGTCTTATACACTTTGCACTAGGTTCTGTGATCGGACGCATCCGGTTTCTTTTCCCGCCACTTGTCACAGGTTTGGTGATTTTGGCGATTGGTCTTTATTTGATCCCAGTGGGTATCAAATACGCCGCAGGTGGCGCTGCTGATTTCCAAATGGCGGCCGAAAGCTTTGGCTCACTGAAACACTGGACCGTCGCACTGACGGTAATCGTTGTGGCATTGTTGTTTAAGTTTAAGACTTCTGGCGCACTTTCAAATGCAGCGATCCTTATCGGTTTGCTTGCGGGCTACGCAGTTGCCGCAATGTTGGGCATGGTCAGCCTTGCGGGTTTCCAAAAAGCAAGCTGGGTTACAAGCATTCAGGTCCTACCATACGGCTTTGAATTCAGCTTGGGTGCAGTTATTGCGGTCACATTGGTGTCAATCGTGTCTGCCGTTGAAACGGTTGGCGATGCATCAGCAACAGCAAAAGCAGGCGCAGGACGCGATGCAACCGACGAAGAAATCGCGGGCGCAACATATGCGGACGGCCTGGGGACCGCGGTCGCGGGCGTCTTTGGCGGTTTGCCAAACACATCCTTTAGCCAGAACGTCGGCATTGTCGGAATGACTGGTGTAATGAGCCGTCACGTTGTCACCATTGCTGGTGTCATCTTGGTAATCTGTGGTTTGCTACCAAAAATTGGTGCGCTGATTGCGTCAATGCCTCTACCTGTTTTAGGCGGTGGAGTGATCGTTATGTTCGGCATGGTTGCCGCCGCTGGCATGAATGTTTTGTCAGAAGTAAAAATGACACGACGCAACATGGTAATCATCGCGATTTCATTGACTGCGGGTCTTGGTTTGAACCTTGTTCCAACGGCTGTTCAGTATCTTCCTGGTATTTGGAAAACGCTTGCGACTTCTGCTGTTGCGCCAACGGCTTTCCTTGCCATTGTGCTGAACCAAATCCTACCAGAGGATATGGAATAAACCATTTTAACAATCCAACTATCAGGCCCCGCACCACGCGGGGTTTTTTTCTTGAAAATTGATTCAGATGACGCAAGTCTGAAAGTATGAATAACCTGACACCCTTTCCTGGCACGAACGCACACCACGTTGTTGCGTTTCACCGCACCGAACTTAGCGTAATACTATCACTATATGGTCAGATGGTGGCAGCGGGCGAATGGCGGGATTATGGAATTTCCTCGTTAAAAGAAGTCGCCGTTTTTTCAATATTTAGGCGCACAGCGGAACAACCCCTGTACAGAATTGAAAAACGCCCAAAGCTGCGCAGCAAACAGGGCGAATACAGCGTTATCGGTATGGATGGTCAAATCCTAAAACGCGGTCATGATTTAAAAACGGTTCTGCGTGTCTTTGATAAAAAACGCATCAGAGTGGTCTAAGCACTTTATCTTAAAATTCGGCATGAGCATTTGAAGTGTCGTTGTAAAACAATATATCGTAGAGAATATTGCCGCCTCCATGTGTTAATATAGCGGTTCTTACGACAACATCTCTGGGAAGCGAATGAGACAATTTCGTAATGCTCTATTTAACCGAGTATTTTAGCTCGAGTTCATGTAGTCAAAAGCCGTACCAAAATACTGTTAGGGTCTTTCAAACCGTCAATTACATCGAAATGGTGTTCACCTTGACGCACGATCATTTTCGCACCCCAGTTTTCCGCCAAAATCATTGATTGTTCCAAAAAAACTGGTCGTTCGTCACCTCCAACCCAAACAGTCACGGGACAAATCGGTTTCGGCATCAATGCGGGGCTTTCAGCTGTCGCCGTTTCATCCGTCAGTCGAAAATCATTATTCATTTCTGTAAACACTAAGGTGCGCAAATCAGCGACTGCTGAAATTGGGACAATTTGCGTAATACGAGAGATAAGATTATCCGACAGCACATCAGGTACAGCTAACCGTGCTACCAGATGGCCACCAGCAGAGTGTCCTGTCAGCGCAATGGGTCCTGCAAACTTCTCTGCAATCTGTGTCACGCAGCTGCGCATTTGCTGCGTTATTTCAGCAATCGTAACACGAGGGCACAAGTCATATGAAGGCATCACAACCCGCCATCCTTGAGCTAATGCACCATGCGCAAAATGTGACCAATAGGATTTATCAAACCGCCGCCAATATCCGCCATGCACAAAGACTAGAGTACCCTTTGCCTCAACCTCAGGGTGAAAGACATCATATGTTTGCCGTTTGCTTTGGCCATATGCGGTATCTAACTCGGCACGCTGTTGTTCCAGCATGTCTGACCGAAACGCTGAAGCATCTGTTTGCCAGCGTCTGATGAAATCATCTGCATTTGGGATATACGCAGCATTGGCATAAGCATCATCATAATCTATTCGCGACATTTCTGGCTCCTTTGTAGGCTGGACAATTTATGACAGAGGTGATTTCCCTATGCACGAGATATTTGCGGAGGACGTCATGGCAAACAAAACCAATTTAAAAGACCTGCTGAAAGACCCATCATTGCTCGCCACCCAAGGCTATTTAGCAGGCGAGTGGGTTAACGGCGAAGATGGGGCAACATTCGACGTAACGAACCCAGCAAGAGGAGATGTCATCGCCAAAGTGGCCGACCTAAGCCGTGCACAAACTGCACGGGCGATTGCAGCAGCAGAGGCTGCACAGAAGGCATGGGCCGCCAAAACTGCCAAAGAGCGTGCTAATATTTTGCGCCGTTGGTACGATCTAATGATGGAAAATGCAGATGACTTGGGTACTATTTTGACTGCTGAACAAGGGAAGCCCTTGGCCGAGGCAAAAGGTGAAATTGGGTACGGTGCCTCATTCATTGAATTCTTTGCCGAAGAAGCAAAGCGCATCTATGGCGAAACAATTCCCGGACATCAGCCCGATAAACGCATCATGGTTCTAAAACAGCCTATCGGTGTTGCTGCATCAATCACCCCATGGAATTTTCCAAATGCGATGATCACACGTAAGGCCGCGCCAGCATTGGCCGCAGGCTGTTCCTTTGTCGCGCGCCCTGCTGCAGAAACGCCACTCTCCGCTTTGGTCATGGGCGTTCTTGCGGAACGCGCGGGCATACCAAAGGGCGTTTTGTCCATTATCCCGTCCTCACGTTCGTCTGAAATCGGCAAAGAATTTTGTGAAAACCCAGCAGTACGCAAATTGACATTTACAGGATCAACCGAGGTGGGCCGTATTTTACTGCGTCAGGCAGCAGATCAGGTAATGAAGTGTTCGATGGAGTTGGGGGGTAATGCACCCTTTATTGTGTTCGACGATGCCGATCTGGATGAAGCGGTTGCAGGCGCAATCATGTGCAAATTCCGCAACAACGGTCAAACATGTGTATGTGCCAACCGCATCTATGTTCAAGCAGGTGTTTATGAAGCCTTCGCCGAAAAACTGGCCGCAGCATTGTCCCAGATGAAAATCGGTGACGGGCTTGAAGATGGTGTGGCGTTGGGCCCGCTTATTAACCAAGATGCGATCACCAAGGTTCAAGAGCACATTGCAGATGCCACAGCAAAGGGTGGCACAGTGTTTTATGGCGGTGAAAGCCATCAGGGCGAAGGCTTTTTCATGCCACCTACAATCGTAACAGGCGCAACCAAAGATATGGCCGTAGCAACCGAAGAAACATTCGGACCACTTGCCCCCCTATTTAAGTTCGAAGACGTTGACGAGGTGATCGAACTGGCTAATGACACCATCTTTGGGCTTGCATCCTATTTCTATGCCAAAGATCTGAGTCGCGTTTATAAAGTTGCCGAGGCACTGGAATACGGGATCGTAGGTGTCAACACTGGTATCATTTCAACCGAGGTCGCGCCGTTTGGCGGCGTTAAACAATCGGGTCTTGGTCGTGAAGGAAGCCATCATGGTATCGACGACTATCTGGAACTGAAATACATCTGTATGAGTGTTTAATTGCTGTACCAGTAAATCTTCGATAGGACTACCAACGAAAAGGCCCTCTCGTTTGAGAGGGCCTTTTTTTATCTGTATTATTCTTCGTCGTTTGACTTTTCTTCGACGATCTCTTCGCCCGTTTCTTGATCAACCATCTTCATGGCAAGGCGGACTTTACCGCGATCATCAAAGCCCAAGAGTTTGACTTTAACTTCTTGACCCTCTTTCAGAACATCAGATGGGTGGTTTAGACGACGGTTTTCGATTTGGCTGACGTGGACCAGACCATCGCGCTTCCCAAAGAAGTTCACGAATGCACCGAAATCAACAACCTTCACGACTTTACCAGTGTAGATTTGTCCAACTTCTGGTTCTGCAACGATTGCATAGATCATGTCATATGCTTTCTTGATGGACTCACCATCAGGGGACGCAATTTTGATCTGACCATCATCGTTGATATCAACTTTGGCACCAGAAACTTCAACGATCTCGCGGATCACTTTACCGCCTGAACCGATCACTTCACGGATCTTGTCAGTTGGAACCTGCATTGTTTCAATGCGTGGTGCGTGGACCGAGAATTCACCTGCTTCGGTCAATGCATTCGACATCTCACCCAAGATATGCATGCGGCCCTCTTTGGCCTGTGCCAAAGCGTTCTTCATGATTTCAGGTGTGATACCCGCAACCTTGATGTCCATTTGCAGAGATGTGATGCCGTTTTCTGTACCAGCGACTTTAAAGTCCATGTCACCCAAGTGATCTTCGTCACCCAAGATGTCAGTTAGGATCGCGTAATCGCCGTCATCCTCAAGGATAAGGCCCATGGCAACACCTGCAACGGGTGCTTTTAGTGGGACACCTGCATCCATCATGGACAATGAACCGCCACAAACAGACGCCATTGAAGATGAACCGTTTGATTCAGTGATCTCGGAAACAACACGGATTGTGTATGGGAAATCGGTTGCCGCAGGCAAAACAGCCTGAAGCGCACGCCATGCCAGTTTACCATGGCCAATTTCACGACGACCTGGTGAGCCAACACGCCCAACTTCACCCACAGAATAAGGAGGGAAGTTATAGTGCAACATAAAGTTTGATTTATAAGTGCCATGCAACGCATCTATCATCTGTTCATCATCACCAGTCCCCAGCGTGGTTACCGCCAATGCCTGTGTCTCACCACGTGTGAACAATGCAGAGCCGTGTGTACGTGGCAACATTCCTGTTTCACTTACAATCGCGCGCACATCTGTGGTTGCACGACCATCAATACGCTTGCCACCTTTTACGACGTCCCCGCGCAGAATGCTTGCCTCTAGCTTCTTCATCGCTGAACCAAGGTTCGCATCTGCCAGTTGCTCTTCGTTTAGCGCCCCTTTGATCGCGTCGCGTGCTGCGGCAACGGCTTCGACGCGTTCTTGTTTGTCGGTGTTGCCATAGGCTGCGCGCATCTGCTCTTCGCCTGCTGCTTTCACTGCTGCGTATAGATCAGAGTAGTCGACAGGTGCGAAATCAAATGGCTCTTTCGCGGCAACTTCGGCCAAATCGATGATCAAATCGATGACGGGCTGAATTTGCTCGTGTGCGAATGTGACCGCGCCCAGCATTTCATCTTCGCTCAGTTCATATGCCTCTGACTCAACCATCATTACGGCATCTTTGGTTCCTGCAACAACCAGATCCAAACGCTGTTCTGGGTTGTTGCGCAGGCCGTTCATGTCATCAACAGTTGGGTTCAAGACATATTCACCATCAACAAAACCAACGCGCGCACAACCGATTGGACCCATGAATGGGACACCAGAAATGGTCAACGCAGCAGAGGCCGCAATCATTGCAACGATGTCGGGCGAGTTCACCAAATCATGGCTAAGAACCGTACACATCACCAAAACTTCGTTTTTGAAACCATCAACGAACAATGGGCGAATTGGGCGGTCAATCAAACGCGCTGTTAGTGTTTCTGCCTCTGATGGGCGTGCTTCGCGCTTGAAAAAGCCGCCAGGGATTTTACCAGCGGCATAGTATTTCTCTTGGTAATGTACTGTCAGAGGGAAAAAGTCCTGCCCCTCTTTCATTGATTTGGCGAATGTGACGTTTGCCATCACAGATGTTTCGCCCAATGTGGCAATCACGGTGCCGTCCGCTTGACGTGCAACTTTGCCTGTTTCCAGCGTAAGCGTTTCTTCGCCCCACTGCATAGATTTTTTCGTTACTTCGAACATCTCATTTTCCTATATTGGCCCACTGGCCATTTGCGTAGGGGGCGGATTCCCCCTGACCCCTATATCTTATATTTCGGGCGCTGGAGTCCGGGCGCCTGATCTCAGATGTCGCGCGTATATAGGAGAAACCAAGATATGGAAAGGATTAGATCGCAGTACAGCTTCAAACAAAAAACCGCACCAAATGGCGCGGTTTGATGTGTTCGTATGCGTGTCGCAAATTAGCGACGAATGCCCAAACGCTTGATCAGATCAGTGTAACGCTGTTCTTCTTTTGCTTTTAGGTAATCAAGAAGCTTACGACGCTGCGCAACCATTTTCAAAAGACCACGGCGACCGTGGTTGTCTTTTTTATGGAATTTGAAGTGCTCTGTCAGTGTTGTGATACGTGACGTTAGAATAGCAACTTGAACCTCTGGGGAACCTGTATCGCCTTCTTTCGTCGCGAATTCTTTCATGACGCGTGCTTTTTCTTCAGCAGTAATCGACATCGGGGTCTCCTTTGTGTTTAAGGGTTATGGCACAAGCCGGGATGTCGTCCAGCAAGGCCCTTGGAGGAATCTGCTTTCACAGATCAGGCGCGTATACTGAAAAATCTGAGATTTGCAAAGAGGATTCTATGTATGCGTTTGAACCACAATGCTCGACGCATCAAATGGCACGGTTGATTTGACATGGGCGGCCACCTGATCGCCCAAGCGAATTTCATACACATCTTCTGACACTGGATGAACGGAAATGCCACGCACATCATTTTCGTGAAAATGAATGGCCATCGTGTCCACAGTGGGATCAAAATCCGTAATCTCGATCGGTTCATCGCCCACATCTGTATAAACAAACGTGTCGCCCCCATCGCCGCCTGTCATGACATCGGCGCCATAGCTATGGATGCTGTCGTCTCCTTCCCCGCCATTTAGGTAATCACGTTCCAAATCCGTGTCGATCAACACGTCATCCCCCGCACCCCCCATTAGGGTGTCATGACCTGTTCCACCTGACAATATATCGTCGCCATCGTCCCCATGCAGTGCATCTGAACCATGCCCCCCAGCTAGGATGTCACCTCCTTGACCACCGATCAGTGTGTCTGATCCTGCGCCGCCATCCAAACTGTCGTGGCCTGATCCACCAGCCAAATGATCATTGCCATTTTCGCCATGCAGTTCATCATTCCCAGTTAATCCCTGAAGCACATCATTTCCATGACCGCCAGTCATAAAATCATCACCGTTCCCGCCGATAACAGTATCATTCCCATCGGCCCCATTCAGCGTGTCATCCCCATCGTAACCATGGATCTGATCATCACCACCGCGACCATCGATCATGTCATCCAGAAATCTACCCCACAATAGATCGGGACCATCTGTGGGCGGCGCGGACTCTTCCAATTCAGGGGCGTCAGGCTCGCACTCTTCCTCCTCTGTGATCGGCGGTTCGACATCGGGCAAAAATGCAATTCCCCCCAACAACATAAATCCCAATAAACCTGATAACATCACCATGAAACACACCCTGTCCCAAGCCTAATCTTGGTCGCAGGGCCGCAAAACTCAACAAATGTTTGAAGGGTTGGTTAACGTTTCATTTCAATCTGTTCGATCAATTGTATCGCCCAATCGCCTAGGATTGGAATGAATTCGATCTGCGCAAGGATTTGAACAGTGGCATAAACCAAAATAGTTGCCCCCAAAACAGACCCCAATCCAAATGCCAAACCGCGCAGCAAATTGAACCACAACATCGCAATCACAGATCGTTGCATCCGCAATGCAGGGTGACTCAGCAATTGGTCCATCTGTTCGTTCAGGCGTTGATCATCAGCCATTTAGATCACTCCATAAAACGGGTTGCTGCGCATAACTTATGTACAGCGGATGTTTTGGATGCCCCGCCTTTGAAAGGCCCAAATGAAAGACGGGGATATCCATATTTTGCAACAGTGCTTTGACAGCTGCCCCACGATTTAGATGTTCACCATGCGTCCCCCATGCCGCAACAGTCACATCCGCCCAATCGCAGGCATCCAAAATTGCGGCATCATTTGCAGGGCCAATAGGATCGCGAGCCGCGCGCATCTTTTTGGGGTCCGTGTCGCGCCATGCAAAGATATTCGTTACACGAAAGGCGCCATAGCCCAGCGCACGCGCGCGTCGTTCGCACCGTTCAACAGTTGGGTCATTTTGAACCTCGGTCGCGGTTGAGGGATTCAGCATCACAAAATGCACCTTGCCACCCGTTTCATCCCAAACGCGCGTCAGGCTGTAACGATAACGTTCGCAGTCAGAATAAATTGCCACTGAGGCGGCATCGTCCTTTTGATGGGTCCGTTTTAACATGCTGCGACCTTGGCGGTTTACGGCGTAGATTGCAAACAGGTAAGGCTTTCCACCACTGCATTCTGGTGTCGACTGTGATAATCTAATGGTGTTGTTGGTAATTCAGTTTTTGTTTGTGTTTCGTGTAACCTGCCTAGGTGTCGCAAAAGGGTCTGAAAATCTTTCTGATCCGGCGCTGCCGTCATCTCCCCAAATCGATACCTAGGCCCCCTTTTCAGGGCGCACAAAGACGCGAGAGGGGTGTAATTCCCCTGCTTTAAACACACCAACAGCGATGGGTTCGCCATCACAACTGGCCCAACATTCATCGCCATATTCCAAATTTTGACCGATCACCATTGCGGGATTTCCGTTGCGCAAACGCGCTGCGGCCTCGGGCGCACAACTGGCCATTGGCAGATCAGACAGACCCAATTCAAGCGGCAAAAGGTGGGCATCAATCTCTTCGCAACGCGCCAGGTTTTCAATAGTGTCCAACGATACGGCCTGATCCACATCAAAAGGTCCCGACCATGTGCGTCGCAGCCATTGAACATGTCCATAACATCCCAATTTCGCGCCCAGATCGCGGGCAATCGAACGCACATATCCGCCCTTGCCACAGACCATTTCCAAAATTGCGTGGTCCGCGTCGGGCTGTTCATTCAAGATCAGACTATCCACATAAAGCGGACGCGCAGAGAGCGTGACATCCTCGCCCTCGCGGGCCAATGCATAGGCCCGTTGGCCATCAATTTTGATCGCTGAAAACTTTGGCGGGACTTGTTCAATATCCCCAACAAAGGCATGCAATGCCTCTTTGATTTCATCACCAGAGGGGCGCACATCAGAACGTGATATCACCTCACCCTCAGCATCATCTGTATTGGTCGCCTCACCAAATTTCACCATAAACTCATAGGCTTTCAGGGCATCTGTAATAAATGGCACGGTTTTGGTTGCTTCACCAAGGGCCACGGCCAAAACCCCGGTTGCATCTGGATCCAATGTCCCTGCATGACCGGCCTTTTGTGCCTGAAAGGCCCATTTGACTTTGTTCACAACAGCTGTCGATGTCCAACCAGCGGGCTTATCAATTATGACCCACCCAGAAATCGCGCGGCCTTTGCGTCTACGTGCCATTCTATATCCTGCATTTGCTAAGTCCCCGCCCCTACCCAATGCACAGGGTACGGTCAATCCCTAAGACGTTGAAACAGCCGTCCATCAATAATGGCCAACCCCAAACCGATCAGGGCCATCCCGATGATTTCCTTGATAAAAATGGACTCTCCCAACACCAAAACACCCAATATAATTGCCGAAATTGGCACCAAAAAAGTGACCAATGAAATATTGGTGGCACCTGCGCGTTCAAGAATGCGGAAATAGAGGATATAGGCGAATGAGGTGCACAGCACCGCCAATCCAAACATCGAAGCGGCTGCGTTAAATGAAAGGCCCCAGATATCTTGGGGTCCATCAATCCACAGCGCAATTGGCCATAAAACAAGAGACGACATCGTGACTTGGCCCGTTGCGACCATCACAGGATCCACCTTTAATTCGCGAAAACGGCGGCCGAAAACGCTTGCAAACCCATAGGATAACGCGGCTCCCAATGCGCAAAGCTGCGCCCAAAAATCGGCGCCCAAACCGCCGAGCGCCTCTGGCCCAACCATCAGAATGACGCCCGAAAAACCGACGACAACACCCAACACGCGCAGGACACTAAACCGTTCATCTGTCAGGAAAAAACCCGCAACAAGGATCGTAAACAATGGGGTCGTCGCGTTCAAAATGGATGCTAAACCAGATGTGATTTGCGTTTGTCCTTGAACGATAAGGCTAAAGGGGATCGCGTTGTTCAAAACGCCCAAGATTAACAATGCGCCCCAAACTTTGGGGGAGGTTGGAATTTTACGTCCTGTAACGCGCACAAACCCCCACAATGCCAGTGCCGCCACCGTCACACGAATGGCCACAATTGTTATGACGGGAAGTTCGGCAACCAAGATCGCATTGAATAAAAATGACCCGCCCCAAACTGTGGCAAGTGTGATCAGCATCACCCAATCAAAGGCGTCCATTTTCATCAATTTTGCCAATCTGTTTTACGTCGGTATCACGTCGGTATCACGTCGGTATTACGTCGGTGCATTTCTTAATTCCAGCAAGATTTGACCTAGCAGACGCAATTTGCGACGCGTCCGATCCCATTCCCCAAAATAACGCACCAAAAAGACGCATGCAGATTATGCTTATTGCAATTTCTCGATGCCCGCCCGTTTGATGGCATCGCTAAAGGCCTGCAAGCACCGCAGATAAAGCGCAGGCATTTTATGAACATCAATGCAGCGACCGATGGTATGGGCCAAAAATCTGCGTTTTAATGTTCAGCCTTATCAAAGGCCATCGGCACCTAAGCACGTTCAAACGGCTAACGCTCAGGCGTCGTCTTTCTATTTTACGTCGTGGTGTGTTCCGTCACAAATGAGTTTATTTTTGGACTGCCCACATCGGCAAAGGATATATTCCTTTTCACTCGCGCCTGCGCCGTTGAATTCCGCGTCGAGTGGAATGTTTTTGACAACATAAGGCCCGTTTTTCACAAAGCTGACGGACTGTTCGTCACTGTCCGTGTGATGCAGGTCCTCGCCATCAACCGACACGCGCAAGGCACCTGATGGTCAGGCGTTTATCACTGAAAGGATCCCCTCAAGGTTCCCGTTTTCGTGCTGAACCCATGGCTTTTGGCTGGGGTCAAAAACTTGTTTATGAAGACGTTGGCATTCGGCAATATGACCACACAGGACGGGCGTGTAGGACACTGTTACACTCTTGCCTTCAACCTGGCCCGTGTACTGAATTGGCGTATTTCGAAGCTTTGCATCGCCATTATCCGAGCTGAACCCCGCCGCGGTATGTGATCCATCACAAAACGGTTTGTTTTTCGACTGTCCAAAGCGGCACAGACCAAAGGCGGGCTTTTCTGGTTTAACGTCTGCTCCAACAGGATCCTTCAAGTTCGGGATCCCCTGCGCGACCAGCGGTCCATCTTTCATTGGTTTGATTATGGTCATTACGCCCCTCCTACTACGTGCAATTTCTTGTGCTCCACACCATTTCACACAAATCTAATTCGCCTTAAGGGAGTAGTTAAGTTGGTGCATACAACCAAAGGTATTTTAGTGATTAAGATGCAACGATCGTCCGATCAGACGATCATCGTTCTGGGCACCGCAATTGTGGAACAAGATTTCGCGTCCGATAATTCTGTGCCGCAAATAGGGCAAGCCTCATGAGAATGAGGTGAACATAGATGAGATTTCAAAAGTGAGGTTTGGTGGAGCCTAGGGGGATCGAACCCCTGACCTCTACAATGCCATTGTAGCGCTCTCCCAGCTGAGCTAAGGCCCCAATTACATACGCATTAGGTATGCAATCGCGGCGGTATGATCAAGTGGAAAATACCACCGCGTGTCTGTGTGTTTTAGCTTTCGTCTTCTTCCGAAGACATGTCGGCGATATCGTCCAAAGATACGTTGTCATCATCTTCATCATCCAGAAGATCATCATCCATATCCATGTCAACGTTATCGTCCTCTAGCACCACGTCATCCTCGGACACTTCTGTCTGGTTGGCTTTGCGTGTTGCTGCATCTTCTTGATCTGCGGCGATCAAACGTGTTTTTCCTGTATCCAGTTCAACAACCTCACCCGTGTATGGGCTTACGATTGGATCTGCATTCAGGTCATAAAAACGCTTACCTGTGGTGGGGCATACGCGTTTTGTACCCCATTCTTCTTTGGGCATAATGATCCCTTTCAAAAACTTTGGCCTTGTCGACGGTCTGCGCCAACTGCCATAAGAGTCGCGGTATGTCAAAGGCTTTGACCAAGAAATTTGGTATCGGTTCGCAATATAGGCCCCTAGGTTGGAAAAATGCAGATATTTCTTAGCGATTATCCCACTATTGGTGCAACTTTGCGGCGATCACGTCAGGCAAAGCGTTTGTCGCTTAGAATCTCTTCGCTAGACGGTCGGATTACGATAACAGGGCCCCATTTTGTACCCGAGAGCACATTTCAGGATTTTCTGGATAGCAAAGCTGAATGGATCCTTGTCAATCACAAACACATTGAACGCATCATCGTTGATGATGGCGCGTCTGTGCCCATGCTGGGTAAACCGCATGTGATCAGGACCACCAATATGCGCAAAATATCTGTCGTGGACGATCAGATTTTGGTACCCCAACACAGGTCCAGCATTGGGGCACAAGTGAAAGGTGTCCTCAAATCACTGGCGCGCGATCATCTTGCACAGGCCTCTGATCATTATGCTCAGCGCCTTGGGCATTCGTATCAAGGCTTGCGTTTGCGCGATACACGTTCGCGGTGGGGGTCGTGCTCATCCGATGGGCATTTAATGTATTCTTGGCGCTTGGTGATGGCCCCGCGCGATGTTCTGAACTATGTCGCCGCGCATGAAGTGGCGCATTTGGTTGAAATGAACCACTCGAAATCATTTTGGGCAGTGGTTCACGATATTTATGGCGATTACGAACAACCCAGGGATTGGTTGCGCACATCGGGTAATCAATTGCACCGTTATGATTTCAATTCTTGACTTTTATGTATTTGTGATCACAACCATGTGGTATGAAACAAAATGCATCCCCTGATCAGAATACCGTGGCCCATGATCGGGTCTATCGCGGGCTACGCACACGGATCATGCATGGTGAAATTCTACCTGGTCAGGCGCTGACTCTGCGCGGGATTGGGACGGAATTTGGTGTTTCCATGACACCTGCCCGAGAGTCCGTTCGCCGATTGGTCGCCGAAGGGGCACTATCCATGTCGAATTCCGGTCGCGTATTTACTCCAGAGCTGACAAGCGAACGGATTGAAGAACTTTCTGCACTGCGTTCCTTGATCGAGGTTGAGCTGGCCTCCCGTGCCCTGCCCCGTGCGCATTTGGCCCTGATCGATCGCCTTCAACGGATCAATGCAATGATTGCAGCGGCAATCGATGATCACGATGCGGTGGCCTATATCCGTAGCAACCTAGATTTTCACAGAACCCTTTATTTAAGGGCACAAGCACCTGCAATGTTGGCCATGGCTGAGACCGTTTGGTTGCAACTTGGCCCAACCATGCGCAGCCTTTATGGCAAACTTAACAGAAAGGAACCGCCCCATTTTCACCGGGTGATCCTTGCCGCGCTAAAGGCTGGCGATGAACCCAGTCTTCGCCTTGCTGTGCGCAGTGACGTAACACAAAGTTTGAAAATGCTGGGTGCCTGAACTCTCAGGCCGCTAATCCTTTTGATCCCATATCAAGGAATTTTTTACGGCGGTCTTGGATCAATGCTTTGGGTTTTGAATTTGCCATATCGGCCAACATACCGCTAATCGCATTTTTAACCGCTTCGATCGTGGCGGCGCGATCACGATGGGCGCCACCAACAGGTTCCGCGATAACGTGATCACAAACGCCCAACTTGTTTAAATCTTGTGCTGTTAGGCGTAATGCTTCGGCCGCCTCGCGCATTTTTTCCGCGTCCTTCCACAAGATTGAGGCACAGCCTTCGGGTGAAATTACAGAATACACAGAATGCTCTAACATCGCGACGCGATTAGCGGTCGCAAAGGCGACGGCGCCGCCTGATCCACCCTCACCAATAATCACAGATACCAAGGGTACACCCAATTGCAGGCATTTTTCTGTGCAACGGGCGATGGCCTCTGATTGGCCACGCTCTTCTGCGCCTTTGCCGGGGTAGGCACCGGGTGTGTCGACCAATGTCACCACGGGCAGACCGAATTTATCGGCCATTTCCATCAAACGGATCGCTTTGCGATACCCTTCAGGTCGCGCCATGCCGAAATTTCGTTCGATACGCGATTTCGTGTCATTGCCCTTTTCGTGGCCAATCACGATAACAGGTGTGTCGTTGAAACGTGCCAAGCCGCCCAATACAGCGTGGTCGTCGGCAAAATTGCGATCCCCTGCAAGGGGTGTGAACTCTGTGAACAAGGCATCGATGTAATCCTGACAATGCGGACGTTCAGGGTGCCGCGCAATCTGACATTTCCGCCATGGCGTGAGGGTTTGATACAGCTCTTTCAAAAGCTGCTCGGCCTTACGGTCAAGCGCTTTGGCCTCGTCCTCAATATCCATATCTTCGTTTTGACGCGCCATTGCACGTAATTCCTCGGCCTTGCCTTCGATTTCAGCCAATGGTTTTTCAAAATCTAGATAGTGGGTCATGATCTGCCTTTATCTTGGTTCGACACGCTATATGGTATCCATGCATATTTATTGCAAGCATTCAATTGATGCGAGCCATAGTTGATGCATTTCCGAACAAGGCAAAATGCGCGAATCAATCGGCCACGCGCATTCAATATTCAAATAATTATAAGGATGAGATAATCTCGGATTGTTTGACGATGACTTCCGCCTGTTTGATTGACGCAATATCAACCAAACGCCCTTTGTAAACTGTTGCGCCCTCACCGTTTGCTTTGGCCGCTTCCATCGCTTCCAAAATTTCGCGCGCTTCTGTCACAGCTTCTTCAGAAGGGGTGAACACTTCATTTGACAGGGCAACTTGTTTGGGGTGGATGGCCCATTTCCCAACCATACCCAATGTCGCCGAACGACGGGCCTGTGCGCGGAAACCTTCATCATCTGAAAAATCACCGTATGGGCCATCTACGGGCAAAACGCCATGTGTGCGACACGCCGCAACAATGGCAGATTGCGCCCAATGCCATGGATCAGACCAATAGTTTTTGCCCTCGTGATGCATGTAATAGTTTGCCTGCGTGCCACCGATACCAGTTGTCGCCATACCCATAGAGGCGGCGAAATCAGCCGCACCCAACGACATTGCCTGTAGGCGGGGCGTTGCCGCGGCGATTTCTTCGACATGAGCAATGCCAGCGGCGCTTTCAATGATAACCTCAAACGCGATCTGTTTGGTGCGTCCCTGCGCGCGTTCTACGGCTGTGACAAGTGCATCAACCGCATATAGATCCGCAGCACAACCAACCTTTGGGATCATGATTTGATCCAAACGCTCGGATGCGTTTTCCAGCAGTTCAACCACATCACGATACCAATAGGGCGTGTCCAAACCATTGATGCGAACAGACAGTGTTTTGGTGCCCCAATCGATCGAGCCAATCGCATCAATCACATTTTGACGTGCGCTGTCTTTGTCAGAGGGCGCAACTGAGTCTTCAAGATCAAGATTGATCACGTCTGCAGCACTGGCCGCCATTTTTTCAAAAATCGCTGGACGCGAACCTGGGCCAAACAATTGACAACGATTTGGGCGGGCAACAGGAGTTGGTTGGATGCGAAATGACATGACGGCCTTTCTGCTTGCGCAACTAAATTTCGAATTTCACAGGAAGTTGGTTATAAAATTACCAACCCAAGCGCAACCAAATTTTGCATTTGCAGCAATTTTTCTGCATCGCCGCAGGGTGATTGGAATTGAAAGTCCATCCAAAGGATGATTCAATTTTAGGATCGCCAAGGAAACATCTATGAAAATCGACGTATCGCAAGCCTCCTTCCCCCTAAAATCCGCGTTCCGAATATCACGCGGCAGCAAAACAACAGCGGATGTGGTGGCAGTTAAACTGACACGGAATGGCGTTCAGGGATGGGGAGAATGCGTCCCCTATGCACGATATGGGGAAACAGTTGAAAGCGTGATTGAACAACTGCAATCGGTGCCCCCAAACATTACCCGCATGGAATTGATCGAAACGCTACCAGCCGGCGCAGCACGCAACGCATTGGATTGTGCGATTTGGGATTTGAACGCCAAGGAAACAAACAGCCGTGTGTGGCAATTGGCAAAATTGCCGAAACCAAAACCCGTGCAAACGGCATTCACACTTTCGCTGGACACGGTTGAAAACATGACCCGCGCCGCCGCGCAAAACGCCCACCGTCCGATCCTAAAGCTGAAAGTGGGCACACCCGATGATTTGGACCGACTTGTGGCCGTACGTAACGCAGCACCAGATGCGAAATTAGTGATCGATGCAAATGAAGGCTGGACAATAGACGACTACCACATGCTGATTGATCACCTTTTGGACCTGAACATTGCGCTTATCGAACAACCGTTTCCTGCGGGACAGGATGCATTCCTGAGCAACCTAGACCGACCCATCCCGATTTGCGCAGATGAATCTGTCCATACAAGTTCGGATTTACCTGCGCTTAACGGAAAATATGATTGCGTAAACATTAAATTGGACAAATCAGGTGGATTGACCGCCGCCATCGACTTGAAAGCCAAGGCACACGCGATGGGATTTGACATCATGGTTGGATGCATGGTGGGCACATCGTTGGCCATGGCACCTGCCCTACTGCTTGCCCCAGATGCGACACTAGTTGACCTTGACGGTCCACTGTTATTAGCGAAAGATCGCGACACCCCGATTTCATATGATGCGCGTGGAATGCATCCTGCGCCCGCGGAGTTATGGGGTTAGAATAAAGGATTTAGAATGAACCGCACTGTTTATGTAAACGGAGAGTACCTTCCCGAAACCGAAGCCAAAGTATCAATTTTTGATCGTGGGTTTCTAATGGCGGATGCGGTTTATGAAGTGACCTCCGTACTCAGTGGCAAACTGATCGACTTTGATGGGCACATCGTGCGTCTGCAACGTTCATTGGATGAATTGGAAATCAACAACCCACACTCACGCGAGGAATGGTTGAACATTCATCGCGAATTGGTGCGCGCGAATGACCTTGTCGATGGTGGGATTTATCTGCAGATTTCGCGCGGCGCACCAAATGATCGTGACTTTGTTTGGCCAGACCCCGAAATGACCACTCCGACCGTGGTGCTCTTTACGCAAAGCAAGCCTGGTCTTGCCAATAGCCCATCGGCGCAAACTGGTATCAAAGTCATCAGTATCGAGGATATTCGCTGGGGACGCCGTGACATTAAAACGGTTCAGCTTTTGTATCCCTCAATGGGCAAAATGATGGCACAAAAAGCAGGCGCCGACGATGCATGGATGGTTCAAAATGGCCATGTGACAGAGGGTACATCCAACAACGCCTACATTGTTAAAGACGACGTCATCATCACACGCGCGCTTTCAAATGACATCTTACACGGCATTACCCGTGCCGCCGTTTTGCGTTTCGCGGACGAAGCCCAGATGAAGATAGAAGAGCGTAATTTTACGATTGAAGAGGCACAGCAAGCGGACGAGGCATTCATCACCAGTGCGTCTGCCTTCGTAACCCCAGTTGTAGAATTAGACGGACAGAAAATTTCCAGCGGCACACTAGGATCTGTCGTCCCGAGACTGCGGGAAATCTATCTAGAAGAAAGCATGAAAACCGCGATCTAATTGCGGATCTGCGCACCAACCTGCGTCAAACAGGCATCGACAAGCGCGGTTTCATCCGCGCTTAACGATTGGGCGCGTGGATAAATTGGATTTGCGCGATCGTTCAAAACAACCGTATCCCACCCATCCGTAGTCTCCATAAAGTGTTGAACGCCTGCATCCCCGAACACATGCAAATATCCCTGCAGAACAACGTCCAAGTAAGTGAGCAATATTGGATGATCAGGCGTTGGCGGGAATCTCGTCGCTTCTGGGATCGCGTAAATCGCCAGTTCAGGATGATCAGAATGATCATGGCTGATCATTTCGGTTGCCACCAAACGATCATATCCCTCTTCTCGGGCATCTAGTGCAACCCAATCGGCATTGGGCACCTTGGCAATCAGCCCAAGTAATTCCGTGCGAACAGACGGAACAATCGTCAAAAACGCCATGTCCCGTGCGTTTGTGCGTTTCCAGACACGCCGCCAACCAGACAGTTTTGCTGGGCGTGCATCCTGATAAACGTGGGTTTTGGTATTAACGAGACTGCCGTAGCCGAAAAAATATGGATCACTCATATGCGCAGTGTTGGACCACCCGTTCAGCGGTGTCAAACCTATCAATTACACTGCGCACAAAAATTTTGTTGGAAATTTTGTGTACATATGTCTACATTAGCGCACCACCATGGGAGAACTGGTGATCCAGTGCCGAAGGAGCAACCGCCCCCGGAAACTCTCAGGCTGCAGGACCATGGGGTAAATAAACTCTGGAGAGAGATGTTTAACATCCGCCGAAGGGATAGCGATCTCAGGCAAAAGGACAGAGGGGGCATCAAACCGCGGGTATCGTGCCGCGAAGTTATTGATGCCGGAGTATCCGGTAAGACATTGAAGGAAACCGGATGAGCGAAGGCCTAAAGCAAACGCCATTTTATGATCTACACCTCGAACTGGGCGCAAAGATGGTGCCATTTGCAGGATATGACATGCCAGTACAATATGCGGCAGGCGTGATGAAAGAACATCTACACACGCGATCCAAGGCAGGATTATTTGATGTCAGCCACATGGGTCAGGTGATCCTGCGCGGGCCAGATTGTGAAACGACTGCGCGTGCGCTGGAGCGTTTGATTCCCATGAACGTCCTTGATCTGGGCGTTGATCGTCAGCGCTATGGTTTCTTTACAAATGACCAAGGCGGAATTTTGGATGATTTGATGTTTGCAAATCGCGGAGACCATATTTTCGTCGTGGTGAATGCCGCGTGCAAAGATGCCGACATTGCGCATCTACGAAAACATCTGGAACCTGAAATTACGGTCAAATCCTTGGACAATCGCGCCCTTTTGGCAATTCAGGGCCCCGCAGCTGAGGCCGTCATGGCCGAGTATCATCCCAGATTTGCGGATATGAACTTTATGGATGTGGACACCCTTCCTATCGCAGGTGCGGAATGCTGGGTTTCACGTTCTGGCTATACTGGTGAAGATGGCTATGAAATCTCAATTCCTGTTGCCGCGGCTGAAACCGTGGCGCGTGCATTGCTGGCACATGACGATGTCGAATTCATTGGATTGGGTGCACGCGACTCATTACGGCTTGAGGCGGGATTATGCCTTTATGGGCATGATATTGACACAGATACGACGCCGACCTCTGCGTCGCTAAATTGGGCAATACAAAAAGCCCGACGCACGGCAGGAACACGCGCAGGTGGGTTTCCAGGCGCGGATGTTATCCTAAACCAGATCGAAAATGGTGCGCCGCAGCGTCGTGTCGGATTACGCCCAACGGGACGCGCCCCGATGCGCGAGGGCGTGGAAATTTTTGCCGACGAAACCAGCACTGACGCAGTGGGCAAAGTGACTTCGGGCGGATTTGGACCCAGCGTCGAAGGACCCGTTGCAATGGGGTATGTCACTGCCGAGTTAGCGACAGTTGGCACAACGCTATACGGAGAGGTGCGCGGCAAACGCCATCCTGTGGAAGTCTCTGCACTTCCGTTCGTACCCGCAAATTTCAAACGTTAAACAAGGAGAGGATCAATGAAATTCACAGAAGAGCACGAATGGCTGCGCGTTGAAGGGGACATTGTTGTCGTCGGCATCACAGAACACGCAAGCACGCAATTGGGCGACATCGTATTTGTCGAACTACCCGAAGAAGGCGACACAGTATCCAAGGACGATGAAGTGGTCGTGATCGAGAGCGTAAAGGCCGCGTCGGATATTTTAGCCCCACTTGATGGTGAAATCGTCGAGATCAACGATGCGCTGACGGACGAACCCTCCAAGGTAAACGAAGACCCGATGGGCGATGCATGGTTTTTCAAAATCAAACCAAGCGATCTGTCGCAAATGGACGAATATATGGACGAAGCTGGCTACAACGCTTTGATCGGTTAATTCCAATTTTTCCTATGATAAAGGAGCACTCAGATGCCTTTTAAACCAACTGACTATCTGCCCTATGACTTTGCAAACCGCCGTCACATTGGCCCATCTCCTTCCGAGATGAGTGACATGTTGAAAATGGTGGGTGCTCCTAATCTTAACGCATTGATCGACGAAACATTGCCTGAATCGATCCGACAGAAAGAACCATTGGATTTCGGCAAACCCATGTCAGAACGGGAATTGCTTTATCATATGCGGGTTACGGCATCGAAAAACAAAGTCATGAAAAGCCTGATTGGTCAGGGATATTATGGCACCGTCACACCACCTGTAATCCAACGCAACATTCTGGAAAACCCCGCGTGGTACACCGCATACACACCCTATCAGCCCGAAATCTCTCAGGGACGCCTTGAGGCATTGTTGAATTTTCAAACAATGATTTCGGATTTGACAGGATTGGAAATCGCAAACGCATCCCTATTGGACGAAGCGACAGCCTGCGCAGAGGCCATGACAATGGCTCAGCGCGTGGCCAAATCAAAAGCAACCGCGTTCTTTGTTGACGAAAACTGTCATCCCCAAAACATTGCGGTCATGAAAACCCGCGCAAAACCGCTGGGTATTCAGGTGATCGTTGGAAACCCCGACGATCTGGATCCAACTGCGGTTTTTGGGGCAATTTTTCAGTATCCTGGAACACTTGGACACATCCGTGATTTCACAAATGAAATGTCCGCGCTGCATGCACAAAAGGCGATTGGCATCGTTTCGGCCGATCCGCTTGCATTAACGTTACTAAAAGATCCAGGCGCGATGAGGGCCGATATCGCCGTCGGTAGCACCCAGCGTTTCGGTGTGCCTGAAGGATACGGGGGACCACACGCGGCGTATATGGCAACGAAAGACGCCTATAAACGATCCATGCCTGGTCGGATTGTGGGCATTTCAATCGACAGCCATGGGAACAAAGCCTATCGGCTATCGCTTCAAACCCGTGAACAGCATATTCGCCGCGAAAAGGCGACATCAAACGTGTGTACGGCCCAAGCACTACTTGCGGTGATGGCGTCGTTTTATGCCGTTTTCCATGGGCCCGAGGGGTTAAAAGCGATCGCCCAGCGCATTCACCGCAAAACCGTGCGCCTTGCCAAAGGGTTGGAAGAGGCTGGATTTACCGTCGAACCAGCGGCGTTTTTTGACACGATCACGGTTGATGTTGGTTTGCTGCAAAAGGGGGTCATCCAAGCGGCCGTGAACGAAGGCATCAACCTACGCCCCGTTGGCAAGACAAAAGTGGGCATTTCGTTTGATGAACGGACCCGCCGCGAAACAACCGAAGCGGTTTGGCGCGCGTTCGGCATTGAACGGGCCGATGATGATTTGACACCTGAATATCGTATTCCTGATGAAAATAAGCGCACCACAAAATATTTGGAACATGATGTGTTTCACATGAACCGTGCCGAAACGGAAATGATGCGCTACATGCGCCGTCTCTCCGATCGTGATCTGGCATTGGATCGTGCCATGATCCCGCTGGGGTCCTGTACGATGAAGCTAAATTCCGTCGCGGAAATGATGCCCGTCAGTTGGCGCGAATTTTCGTTGATCCACCCATATGCGCCGATAGATCAAACCGAAGGCTATCAGGAACTGATCCACGATCTGTCTGACAAATTGTGCCATATCACTGGATACGATGCGATTTCGATGCAACCCAATTCAGGGGCACAAGGCGAATATACGGGCCTTTTGACAATTGCAGAATATCACGCCGCACGCGGTGAAGCGCATCGCAACGTCTGCCTGATCCCAATGTCAGCACATGGGACAAACCCTGCCAGCGCGCAAATGGTTGGTTGGAAAGTCGTTGCCGTAAACTCGGACAAAAATGGGGACATTGATATTGATGATTTCCGTCAAAAAGCCGAAGCCCACAAAGATAACCTTGCAGGCTGCATGATCACTTACCCCTCAACACATGGAGTGTTTGAAGAAACAGTGCATGAAGTATGTGCAATCACGCATGAGTTTGGCGGTCAGGTTTACATTGATGGCGCTAATATGAACGCCATGGTCGGGCTGTCCCGACCAGGTGATATTGGCGGGGATGTCAGCCACCTAAACCTGCACAAAACATTCTGCATCCCGCATGGCGGTGGCGGCCCAGGCATGGGGCCAATCGGTGTAAAGGCGCATCTGGTTCCGCATTTGCCTGGTCATCCGTTGGAAGAAACAGCAGCGGGACCAGTGTCCGCAGCGCCATTTGGCTCTCCCTCGCTTCTTCCGATATCATGGGCCTACTGCCTAATGATGGGCGGAGAAGGGCTGACACAGGCGACACGTGTTGCGATCCTGAACGCCAATTACATTGCAAAGCGTTTAGAAGGCGCGTTTGACGTGCTTTATAAAGGAAGCAATGGTCGGGTTGCCCATGAATGTATCCTTGATGTGCGCCCATTTGCCGAAAGTGCGGGCGTTACTGTTGAAGATATCGCAAAACGCCTGATGGACTGCGGGTTCCACGCCCCAACAATGTCGTGGCCTGTTGCTGGCACATTGATGGTTGAACCAACTGAATCGGAAACCAAATCCGAATTGGATCGTTTCTGCGACGCGATGCTGGCCATTCGTGCGGAAATCGCCGAAATCGAAAACGGAACAATGGATCACGACAACAATCCGCTGAAGAAAGCGCCACATACAGTCGAGGATTTGGTCGGCCCGTGGAATCGCCCCTATTCACGCGAACAGGGATGTTTCCCACCAGGTGCATTCCGTGTGGACAAATATTGGCCACCCGTTAATCGTGTGGACAACACATATGGGGATCGAAACTTGATCTGCGTTTGCCCCCCAATGAGCGATTATTCACAAGCAGCGGAATAAACATAAATGTCGGCATTCACCTTTCCAATCGGAACACATACGCCACCTCAACATGCGCAGGCGTTACCCGATAAGGTGGATGTTGTGATCATCGGTGGCGGCGTAATTGGTGTTTGCGCCGCCCTTTTCTTGCGCCGTCATGGGCAATCTGTTTTCGTGTGTGAAAAGGGACGTATGGCAGGCGAACAGTCCTCTCGTAATTGGGGATGGATACGTCAACAGGGACGCGACCCTGATGAGCTACCCATCATGATGGAGGCCAATCGCCTTTGGCAGGACCTGAATGCGCAACTGGATTGCGATATCGGGCTGCGTCAGGGTGGTATTGTTTATTTCAGTGATAGTGACAGCGAACTTGAACGGTATGAAACATTCACCACTCTTGCGGCCGAGCATGGACTTCAATCGAACCTAAAGTCGCGCTCTCAGGTGCAGGCCATGATCCCTGACCTGAATCGGTCATATCGCGGGGCATTACACACACCATCCGATATGCGCGCAGAACCTTGGGTGGCCGTGCCTGCCCTTGCCAGATTGGCCGCAGCAGAGGGCGTGTTAATCCGTGAAAATTGTGCTGTGCGTCGACTGGATAACAAAAATGGTCAGATCAGTGGTGTCATCACAGAACACGGCCATGTAGCTTGTGAACAGGTACTGTTGTGTGGGGGTGCGTGGTCTTCACTGTTTTTGCAAGGCCACGGTGTGCGCATCCCACAACTCTCAGTACGCGCAACCGTGGTGAAAACATCGGAATTACCCGAAGTATTCGCAGGCGGTGCTGTCGATAGTAAATTGGCGTTCCGCCACCGCGCCGATGGTGGGTATTCGCTCGCAACCAGCAGTACGCATGATCTCTTTTTAGGCTGGGATGGCATGCGATATGCGAAATCATTTTGGCCCGCTGTTAAAAATGACCCCCTCAATAATCGCATAAACCCATTTGGTCCCCCCAACTATCCAGATAGCTGGACTGTCAAACGATCTTGGAGTGCAGACGATGAGACCCCTTTTGAGCGCACCCGCATTTTAAACCCTGCGCCGTCCCGAAAGGCGATGCGCATCATAAAGAAATCCTTTGACCGCGCATTTCCACAGTTCAAAGGTTGGTCCGTGTCAGGCGCGTGGGCAGGATTGATCGACACGATGCCCGATGTTGTCCCCATTATTGATAGTTGTTCGGATATTCCGGGTCTGACAATCGCAACAGGGATGTCGGGACATGGATTTGGTATCGGTCCTGGTGTTGGACGCGTCGTCGCAGATATGATGAGCGGGAAACAGTCCAATCATATGTTGCACAGATTTCGTTATGATCGCTTCAAAAACGGTGATCCGATCATTTTGGGTCCCGCGCTTTAAATATTGGCGCGACAAGATCAATGATTTTCAGCGCGGACCTGATGCGTTATTGCCTGATCTCATCGAATTCGCTATCA
This sequence comes from Rhodobacteraceae bacterium HIMB11, assembly GCA_000472185.1. Lineage (GTDB taxonomy): Bacteria > Pseudomonadota > Alphaproteobacteria > Rhodobacterales > Rhodobacteraceae > HIMB11. The sequence goes on from AVDB01000012.1 coordinate 60,421, forward strand.
CACGACATAAGAAATGATAGCGTTAACATTGTCACTCATAGAAAGCACACCTGCGATGCGTCTATATCTTGATACGGCTGATCAAACTGCATGGGCAGAGTGGATGCCAAACGGTGTGTTCTATGGCATCACGACAAACCCACTGCTGGCAGCGCGTGCGGGGCTGACATATAATCAGATCAACTGGCAAGACATGGTTCAAATCGCGGCCGATGCGGGTGCACAGGAATTTCATGCGCAGGTTATTGGCAACGAAACTGACGCGCTACGCTTTGCCGAGAACCTTTATGCATATGGGGCATCGTCCAACATCGATTGCGTTGTGAAAATACCACTCAACACTTGGGGCATTTCTCTCACGCCAAAGATTCAGTCACTGGGTGGCAAAACCCTTATGACAGCCTGTTATGATGCAAAACAGATGATAACGGCAAACGCACTTGGTGCGGATTATATTGCGCCATACTTTGGGCGCATGGCAGAAGCTGGCCTAGACGCAATGGCGCACATGCGCGCAATCCACGCTATGTCATGGAATGGGCCATGCCGCCCCTTGATCGCATCATTGCGCAGCGCACAGCAAATGGTGGATATCGCCGAAATTGGTCATGATTGTTTCACAATCGCGCCCGCAATTGCGCAAGACCTATTTCACAACGCACTAACCGAAGAAGCGGCACAGGAATTTGAACGCGCCACTAAAGGAGAACAAACATGATTACGATCGGTGGTGAGAACCTAATCGATTACGTTCAAACCGAGGTGAAAGATGGCTTGCCCATATATACCGCCATCCCAGGCGGATCATGTTATAATGTTGCAATTGCAGCGGCGCGTCAGGGTCAAACAGTCAGCTATGTAACCCCAATTTCAACTGATAGCTTGGGCAACGTGTTGGCCCAGCGCCTGATTGACGACGGCATCCAATTGGCGACGCCCCGCACTGATGCACCAACCTCTTTGGCGGTTGTGTCCGTCAACAATGGTCAGCCCAGTTATCAGTTTTATCGGAGCGACACAGCGGACCGTCAAATTACACCCAACACATTGGATGCCGCGATTTCTGCTCAGACACGCGTGTTTCACATTGGATCGCTTGCGTTAATCGAAGGCGCAGACGCGGATTTATGGGAACAACGTTTTGCAACGCTTGCCTCCAATGACGTTATAACCAGTCTTGATCCCAATGCGCGTCCAGTGGTGGTAAAAGACAAGGATCCATATGTTGCCCGCCTGCTCCGTATTATGAAAAATGCGCGCGTTCTGAAACTATCTGATGAAGATTTGGAGTACTTGGCCCCTGATCAGCCATTGATGGAGGCCTTTGAACACATCTGTTCTGAAACGCAGGCCGCTATTATCATTTTAACTAAAGGCGCCGACGGCGCAGTTGTCCGTTGTGGATCAACACAGTTTGACATTGCCGCGGCACAGGCAAATCCGTTGGTGGATACCGTGGGTGCTGGGGATACTTTTATGGGCACGTTATTGGTTGAGATTTCTAAAACGGGCCTATCTGCGTCAGAACTGGGCTCCATAGCAAAAGACGACTTAAAACGGATCGTGACACGCGCGGCTAAGGCCGCTGCCCTAAACTGTCAAAGCTCGGGCTGTAATCCACCCTATGAACAGGATCTGTAGTTTGACGCATATGGACCGCGTCATATTGCAACGTTTCTGATTACCTCATTGAATTTTCGATCTGCATCCTGTATGCGGACGCTGTCATTCACAAAAAATGCTGCGTCTGCATAGTGATCAAAACGTAAGACACGACGCGGCTTTGACGAAAGCTTCCGTAAGGCTTGAAAGGTAGGAAATTTATGACCGATACAGCAAACCCCGATATATTGTATACAATTGTAGACGAAGCGCCCGAATTGGCGAGTGCATCGCTGCTTCCCATCATCCGTTCATTCGCTTCTGCGGCGGGCGTGACTGTTGGAACCAAGGACATCTCTCTTGCTGGACGAATCATTTCCGCCTTTCCCGAATTTTTGACAGAAGAACAGCGTCAGACCGATGATTTGGCCGCCCTTGGTGAATTGGTAAAAACACCATCTGCAAATGTTATCAAACTTCCCAACATTTCCGCATCTGTTCCACAGCTAAGCGCCGCGATTGCCGAGCTACAGGAACAGGGCTATGCGCTTCCTGATTATCCAGAAGAGGCATCAACAGACAAAGAAAAATCAATTCGTGCACGGTATGATGCGATCAAAGGATCGGCGGTAAATCCCGTTCTGCGTGAAGGTAACTCAGACCGTCGCGCAGCGCGTGCGGTTAAAAACTATGCGATGAAAAACCCCCACTCTATGGGTGAATGGGTCAGCACATCGAAAACACACGTGGCTTCAATGGATGGCAATGACTTCCGTTCAAACGAAGTATCCGCCACTGTCACCGACGCGCAAGCGGGCCCTGCGAAAATCGAATTCACGGATACGGATGGCAACGTGAGCGTCCTAAAAGATGGCATCGACATCCTACCTGGCACCGTTGTTGACGCGACATTCATGCGTGCATCTGCCCTACGTGATTTCCTACGCAGCGAAATTGCCAAAGCAAAAGAAGAAGGCGTTTTGTTTTCATTACACATGAAGGCAACAATGATGAAGGTATCTGATCCGATCATCTTTGGTCACGCTGTTTCAGTCTTCTTTGAAGAAGCGTTTGAAAAGCACGCTGACGCCTTGGCGGCGGCTGGGGTGAACCCAAATTCAGGTCTGGGTGATGTTTTGGACCGCATTGCGGATCAACCCGAAATTCTGGCCGATTTCAATGCAATCATGGCCGACAAGGCACCAATGTATATGGTTGACAGTGATCGTGGTATCACAAACCTACACGTCCCATCAGATGTCATCATCGACGCATCCATGCCCGCGGTCATCCGCGCAGGCGGCAAAGGTTGGGGACCAGATGGAAAACCAGCGGACACAAAATGTGTGATCCCAGACAACTGCTATGCGCCCGTTTACGATGAAACAATCAACTATTTCAAAGAAACAGGTGCTCTTGATCCAACAACATCAGGCGCAGTTGCCAACGTTGGCCTAATGGCACAAAAAGCCGAGGAATACGGCAGCCACCCAACAACATTTGAAATTCCTGCGAACGGCACCATCCGCTATATCGTTGCGAATGGCGACGTATTGCACGAACAATCCGTGGAAAAGGGTGACATTTGGCGTTCATCAAGTGTGCGCAAAGCACCGATCGAGGATTGGGTGCGTCTGGGTATTTCCCGTCAGGCAGCCACTGGATCACAAGCAATTTTCTGGTTGGACGAAACACGGGCGCATGACGCAGAACTGATTAAGTACGTCACTCCAATTTTGGAGGCCGAGGGCGTTGCCGATAAATTCCAAATCCTTGCCCCACGCGAAGCAACGCGTGTTACTTTGGAAACCATCCGCACAGGGGCTGATAGCATCGCGATCAGCGGAAACGTATTGCGGGATTACCTAACCGATTTGTTCCCGATCCTAGAATTGGGCACATCTGCGAAAATGCTATCAATTGTGAAATTGATGCAAGGCGGCGGAATGTTTGAAACAGGCGCTGGTGGTTCTGCACCCAAGCATGTTCAACAGTTGGTCGAGGAAAACCACTTGCGTTGGGACAGTCTTGGTGAATTCTGCGCATTGGGCGAAAGCTTGGGCTTTTTGGCGGATATCACAGGCAATTCCAAAGCAGCTGTCCTTGGCGCAGCGGTGGATGTTGCGACACAAGGGATCTTGGACAACAACAAATCCCCAGCCCGCAAAGTTGGCCAAACTGACAACCGCGACAGCCACTATTTCTTTGCTCTATACTGGGCAGAAGCATTGGCGGCACAAACGGATGACGCCGAGATCGCAGCCCATTTTGCACCAATCGCCAAGGCATTGTCTGATGGACAAGAGGCCATTTTGGCAGAATTGGCCAGCGTTCAGGGCGCACCTGCGGATATTGGTGGGTATTACCACCCAGATCGCGCGAAATTGGCAAAAGTCATGCGTCCAAGCGCGACGCTAAACAGCATCATTGGCTAATCCCAATTCAGCATGAGAACATAAAAAGGCGGCCTTTGGGTCGCCTTTTTATTTGCGCAAACGTTGGGACAAATCCCGCAGAATTTGCACAAATGCGCTGCGTTCAACATCGGGGGTTGCATTTGCCAAGGTAAAAACGCCCACAGGACCCGCAAGCAGATCAGATTGCAACGGACAACTGATCAAGGATCCATTCAGCAATTCATCCATCACGACACCACGCGATATAAACCAAATATAATCGGACCGTTGAACGATACGGCGCCCAATCGGGAGCGATACAGTTTCAACGGCACCCTGCGCCCCTGTCATTCCGATACTGGTCAAATACCGTTCAACAGTCGGGCGAATAACCGCCCCCCTGGGAGGCATAACCAATGGGTAATTCAGAAAATGATCAGAGGGATGATCGTCAAATAAAATTGGATGATCAGGACGCACAACACACACAACATCCTCGGAATAGAATTGTTCAAATGCAATGTCGGTCAGTAAATCAGCATCGGGCATACGACCGACGACCAGATCCAATTGCCCATCGCGTAGTTGATTGAACAGCATCCAATTGGGCCCTGTGCGCACCTTTAGCTGACTGTTCGGTGTATCCTTGGAAAAGGTTAAAACAGCGTCCGGTACCAATTCGGTTGCAGCAGTGGGCAGCGATCCGATGCGCAGTTCACGCCTGCGTGTCTCTCTTCTTAGTCGATCTTTGGCTTTGGACAGCTCCAACCACGACGCTGCTGCGTGATTTTGAAAAATGCGGCCCTGCTCATTCAGCTGCAACCGCCGTCCAACACGATTAAACAGTGGTGTTTGTAACAACTCTTCCAATTCTTTAATCGTTTTGGAAACCGCGGGTTGCGTTATGTTTAAGGATGCCGCCGCTAAAGACACACTTTCAACGCGCGCGACCTCAAGAAAACATTTGATATGCCGAAGGCGAAGTGTCTGATCCCAATTCATAACCAATAGGTTATGTTATTTGCAAAATTTAACAATACAATGTTTCATAATTTTATGATTATCTGACGCCGATTGCGAAAGGAAAAATCATGAGCGAACGATATGATGCGGGCATGAAGGTGCGCCGACAGGTGTTGGGCGACGCACATGTTGATCGCGCAACTGCCGCGAAAACCGAATTTGATGCACCGTTCCAAGATATGATCACAGAGGGTGCATGGGGCACCGTCTGGGATAGTGATGGACTAACCCATCGCGAACGATCCATCCTAACAATTGCGCTTTTGGCGGGGGCTGGAAATTTTGAAGAAGTAGCCATGCATATTCGTGCAACGGCGAACACGGGCGCAACCCCCGAAGATATCCGCGAAGCATTTATGCATGTCGCGATTTATTGTGGGGTGCCAAAGGCCAATCACGCCTTTAAGATCGCAAAAGAGACATACAAAGAAATGGGAATTTCCCTATGACCAAAAAGAACACCTACACGGGCGAATTTTATCAGCGCGACCGCTCTATGCATCCACCGGCATACGCTGAAATCTACAAAACATCCGTTCCGCGTTCGCCAAAGCAAGCGCTTATTTCAATCGAGAATTCCCTATCTGAAATCACGGGTCCAAAGTTTGGGCACAATGATTTGGGCGAATTGGACAATGATTTGATCAAAAACTATGCCCAGACAGGGGATGCCATCGGTGAACGTATCATCGTGCACGGGCGGGTTTTGGACGAAAATGGCCGCCCTGTTCCAAATACCTTGGTCGAGATTTGGCAGGCAAACGCAGGTGGACGATACCGCCATAAAAAGGATATGTATCTCGCCCCAATCGACCCGAATTTTGGCGGATGCGGGCGCACGATAACCGATGAAGATGGATACTATTTTTTCCGTACGGTCAAACCGGGTGCGTATCCTTGGCGCAACTGGGTAAATTCGTGGCGTCCCGCACATATCCATGTGTCTGTTTTTGGGACAGCCTTTGCACAACGTCTTATCACCCAACTTTATTTCGAAGGTGACCCCCTGATCAAAAAATGCGCAATTGTGAACACAATCCCAGATCAGGATGCAATTGATGGATTGATCGCCCCGTTGGACATGAATGCGGGCGTGCCATTAGATTGTTTGGCCTATAAATTCGACATTGTTTTGCGCGGTCGTCGTTCGACCCTGTTCGAAAACCGTTTGGAGGGAAATTGATATGCCACAGAACCTAAATTACCTTCGCGAAACGGCGTCACAAACGGCAGGTCCCTATGTGCACATCGGCCTTGCGCCTGGTGCCGCTGGATTTAAGCTTTTTGAAAAAGAACTGGGGCAGGATATGGCGGGACCCTATGCCAACGGTGAGCGTATCACCATCACAGGACGCGTATTGGACGGCACTGGGTCACCTGTCCGTGATGTTTTACTGGAAACATGGCAGGCGAATGCCGCGGGCATCTATGCCCATGAAGAAGACCCGCGACATAGCGAGGTGGAAAAGGGGTTTTCAGGCTGGGGACGTGTTATATCCGATTTCGACAGCGGTGAATTCGTAATCAAAACGATCAAACCCGGCGCCACCCCGGGCCGCAATGGTGCAACGCAAGCGCCACATATCAATTTATGGATCGTGGCACGGGGTATTAACGTTGGCCTAAACACGCGGATCTATTTTGAAGAAGACAGTAACGCACACGCCAGTGATCAAATCATAAATCTAATCGAACAGCTTCATCGTCGTGACACTCTGCTTGCTAAAAAAACGGGTGAGAATACATATCATTTCGATGTTGTCCTCCAAGGCGAAAACGAAACGGTGTTTTTTGATGTCTAAGAATCCATGTATTATTTGTGTTGCGATAACTGGCTCTGTCCCAACTAAGGCCGCGAACCCCGCGGTTCCTATTTCGGTAGAAGAACAAATCGAAAGCACGCAAGAAGCCTTTGAAGCAGGTGCAAGCATCTGTCACGCACATGTGCGCAACCGAGACGAAACGCCATCAAGCGATCCTGAAAAATTTGCGCGTCTGAAAGAGGGTTTGGAAAAACATTGCCCGGGTATGATTATCCAATTTTCCACGGGCGGCCGATCAGGCGCGGGGAAAACACGCGGTGGCATGTTGCCATTGGCGCCCGATATGGCATCGCTGACCGTTGGGTCAAACAATTTCCCAACGCGCGTTTATGAAAATCCACCTGATCTTGTGGATTGGTTGTCTGCCGAAATGCGCACGTATAGAATCAAGCCAGAGATTGAAGCGTTCGATCTAAGTCATATTCACCATGCGGTGAAAATGAATGCGGACGGTCGGATACCGGGCAAGCTCTATATTCAATTTGTTATGGGTGTTAAAAATGCGATGCCTGTAGATCGCGACGTTTTTGACTATTACGTAACAACCGTCAAACGCCTTGCGCCCGATGCGCAATGGTGCGCGGCAGGGATTGGCAAAGATCAGATCACATTGAATGATTGGGCCGTGTCAGCAGGCGGTCACGCGCGAACGGGTCTGGAAGATAACGTGCGCCTTGATCGTGAAACATTGGCCCCCTCAAATGCGGCATTGGTGAAACGCGTGGTTGAGCTATGTGATAAATACGAACGCCCTGTCGCGACATGGCAGCAGGCGCGTGACATTCTGGAATTGCGGCCCGCATAGATCATTCGGCCAATAGGAGACCAACGTGCAAGAAATACAGTTAAAGGCACGCCCCGAAGGCGCCCCAAAAGAAAGCGATTTTGCACTTGTCGATTGGATCGCTCCTGAATTGGCATCTGGTGATATCCTGGTTGAGTTGGATTGCTTTTCTCTTGATCCGTATATGCGGGGTCGGATGGATGATGCAAAATCCTATTCGGCGCCCGTCGCGTTAAACTCGCGAATGGAAGCGGGTGGCGTTGGACGCGTCATCCAAAGCGCATCAGATCGGTTTGAGGTCGGCGACTACGTTTTTGGACTGACGGGATGGGCGTCACATGCTGTTCTACAGGAAAAGTCAGTCCGTAAATTGGATATCGCCCCAGAACACCTTAATCGTGCATTAGGCGTGCTGGGGATGCCCGGTTTCACGGGATGGTTTGGCCTCACCCAACATGGTCGTCCCAATGCAGGTGAAACCCTGGTCGTGGCGGCCGCAACGGGCCCTGTGGGATCAATGGTAGGCCAACTAGCAAAACGCGCAGGTTTACGCGTCATTGGGATCGCAGGAAGTGATCAGAAATGCCAGGTTGCGGAAAATGAATTCGGATTTGACCACTGTATCAATCACCGTAGTTTTGAAACCGCAAAAGCGTTGCGCACAGAGCTTGCCCAATACGCCCCAGACGGAATTGACATCTATTTCGAAAATGTTGCGGGCCCCATCCTCGAAGCCATATTACCGATGATGAACGTACACGGACGTATTCCAGTTTGCGGTATGATCAGTTGGTATAACGCTGGCCGTTTGGGTGGTGACGCATCAATCGAAACATTAAGCGCACCCAAAATTTGGCGAACCATCTTGGTGAACCGATTATCAGTCAACGGTTTCATCATTTCGGATCATTGGGATCACTTTTCCAACTTTTTGACTGAGGTCGCGCCTTTGGTAAACAATGAGCAAATCAAATTCATAGAAGATGTCACAACAGGGCTGGAAAACGCGCCAAAGACGTTTATCGGAATGCTAGAAGGCAAAAACCACGGGAAAACTGTGATCAAGTTACGTTAATCAATATAGGCGTCCTTGCGTTTCCCTGCCCGTTCCCAATGAATGGGTAATGTACGCCCATAAAGTTGTTCGGTACGTTCAGGGCTGCCAACCATGTCGGGTTGTTCCACGTAAGAAAAAATCGCAACATATCGTGGCGTGGACCCAACAAGAGGCGTCACACGATGAAGGGAATAGCGCCCTCTGAACAGTTGCAAATCGCCCGGTTCCAGTTCCAACACCTTGATCAAATCCGAAGTGCCATCAAGAACGCGGCCAACTTCGGAAAAGTTTTCTGACCCTTTGCGAATTCCAGGCGCATATTCAAATGCACCACCACCATCTGCATTTTGCACGGCAAGTGTCACAGTAAAGTTGTTCGTGTCAAAGTGCCACGGAAATCCATTACCTTCGACTGCCATGTTGATGATTACATCCGCCAAGGGATCTGCATATCGGTAAAATGCGTCTTCCTGAAAACAGTCATGAATAAAGCGATCAAATCCGTCAAAATCATGTATCGTGCGCAGCGCACCATCGGATTTAAAATTGTCCGCTGGAATAAATGCATTCGAGCGATCATAGAAACGACGCCTAGGATCATTTGCGGGCAGTGTTTCATCATCAGCCGTAAAATAGACATTCGTGCGGTTGTAAGAACGATGCGCCGTTGCCGCGACTGCATCTGCCTCTTTAGTAAGAGCCGCGATCCCATCTTCCGTTAAAAAGTTTTTGAGAACGGCGCAACCATCAAGAGCAAGACTTTCGCGGACCGTTTTCAAGACAGTATCACGTTTTTCACTATCTATATGGATTGGATAGTCCGCAATATTTACTAGATTGCGCGCGTCATACATCGATCCATCCTCCTGTCGTTGAACACTATTAACAGGAAAATAGATTTAAGTTTCAGATCCGTTTACGACCCAGTTTACAATTTACGACGCCTTTTATTCGTGCAATTGCTGTCATTCGGACAATCGATCCAACTTCTTCTCAATCGCATTTAGGCGCAACATCAATTCATCACGGTGGGCCAGCGCTTCGGCATGTTCATCTTCGTGATGGGCATCCTGCATTGAATTTACAATCAAACCAACCAAAAGGTTCACAACCGCAAAAGTGGTGACAACAATAAATGGAACGAAAAATACCCAAGCGTATGGATAAACTTCCATAACGGGGCGAACGATGCCCATGGACCAGCTTTCTAGCGTCATAATTTGAAACAAGCTATACGCCGATTGTCCAAGGGTCCCAAACCATTCTGGAAAACTTGCCCCAAACAGCTTGGTCGAAATCACCGATCCAATATAAAAAATGATGGCCATCAACAAAAAGACCGAGGCCATACCCGGCAAAGCTGTGATAAACCCCTCGACCACACGCCGTAACCGTGGAGCCGTTGAAATAACGCGCAATACGCGGAATATCCGCAAGGCGCGCAGCACCGTGAATGAACCACCTGTCGGAACGAGCGATACTGCAACCACCAACGTATCAAAGATGTTCCACCAATTCGTGAAAAACCGAAAGCGATAAACAACAAGTTTAAGAGCAAGTTCGACAACAAATATCACAAGACAAATCTTATCCAACGATTGGATAAGGGCCCCAAAATTTGACATCATCGTTGCCGATGTCTCTAACCCCAGAATGATGGCGTTAAATATGATCACGCCAATAATGAAGTTTCGCACCTGCGTGCTTTCAATGAAGTTCGTTAGTTTGGTCATGGTTCCGGTATTGTTTTTTGTTCGGTGTTATCTGTGACGTGCAATTGGGTAGACTAAACAGATTTGCAAGCGCCCAATTTACAGAAATATCGACGATCCAATTCGTCGTTAAGATTTAGAATTTAAAAACGCAGCTATCGCAAAGATCAAAACAACGAAAGACTTAACGATTAATGGTAGCGTCGTGGTGAATTCTGCCGCTGCGCTTGTTAGTTTCATCAGGTCGGCAAGGACAGCAATTACACCAATCGCAAGGGCACTTCCCAACAATTTTTTCTTCATATCAGAAAGCGTAATGTCAGATGCCACTCCATAGTCGCGCTGTTTTTCCGCTGGTTGTGCAGTATTGTCCACAAGTTGGCGATAAGACGCCAATGCCACAATAATCAATAGGTTGACGATCAACACCGCATCAACCAATTTTAGAGCAAATAAAATCGTATCGTTGGTCGTCAGATAGAACACATTATTGAATTTGTATATTAATTCACGTGCGACCGTGATGCCCAACAAAACAAGACCTGCCAATAAAGCAAACAAAAATGGGATGACCATCACAACGCTTGCTTTTAGGGTTCGTTCTATAAACATTTTGGTCCTATTCGGTATCTTTACAATCTGAGATTAGACCTAGCACAAGGGCTGCATAATCGTCGACTTATTAAGTGG
>AVDB01000013.1 GCA_000472185.1 Rhodobacteraceae bacterium HIMB11
TACCTTAAAAAACACGGTTCTTGCTGCTTTCTAGCATTTGGCAGTTCCAAAGGTTTCTAACTGTGCGTGTTTTAATTGTTGCATTGACTGAAGCTGTATTGCGTCTCAATCAGAACTTTATTGATTATTAACTCAGTTTTCTATTGGGTATTCATATTATTTGTGGGGTATCTTCGAAAAATGATGGATCAAATTTCATACGATATTGCGATTATCGGTGCGGGTATTGCTGGAGTCTCTGTTGCCGCAGCCCTTGGAGACGGCGTAAAGATCGCTTTGTTGGAACAAGAACAGCAACCTGGATATCACTCAACAGGTAGATCTGCCGCGATCTATTCACCAACTTATGGTCCGACCCCAATCAGAGCCTTAACAAGAGCGTCATTAGCCTACTTTTTAACGGGTGTTTCTGACGAGCAACAGAGTTTTCTTACACCAATTGACGCTGCATTTATCGCCCGTGCTGATCAAAATTGCTCTTTTAATGCCTTATGCCGCGAGTTGAATGGGGTCATGAATTGGCGAGAAATGGAAGCGAACGAGATACAAAACAGGGTATCATTTCTTCGTGAAGGGTATGTTTCTAAAGCAATTGTAGACAGTGGCACGTCCGAAATTGATGTGGCGTTGCTTCACCAAAGCTTTTTGAAGGCTTTTTCTCATAATGGGGGGACGCTTCTAAATTCTACAGACGTACTGGAGCTTATAAAACAGAAAAACGGGTGGCTAGTCAAAACTAACCAAGGTGAATTTGTTACAAAAATAATCGTTAATGCTGCTGGTGCATGGGCAGAGCAGATAGGTTCGCTGGCAGGTGCAGAATGTATTGGTCTTACACCAAAACGCAGAACCGCACTTATTGTAGAGCCACCAAGCGGGGCTGACCTAAGTAGGATACCGCTCGTCATCGATATCGATGAACAATTCTATCTCAAGCCATATGGTAGCAAATTGCTAATATCCCCAGCAAATGAAGATCCAGTGCAGCCCTGCGATGTGCAACCAGATGAAATGGATATTGCTATTTGCGTTGATCGGATTCAGCGCGCTTTTGACATTGAAATTAATAGAATTGAGCATTCGTGGGCGGGATTGCGAAGTTTTGTAGCAGACAAATGTCCTGTCGTGGGGTTTTCCAACAAAGTAGACGATTTTTATTGGCTGGCAGGACAGGGTGGTTACGGAATTCAATCATCTCCCGCGCTTGGTGTGCTGGCTGCATCTGAAATCCTTGGATCTGCAATCCCAGATCCCATTTTGGAATCTGGACTTGTTTTGGATTCAATAAGACCTGGGCGAGGAAAATTCCGTTCTGATCAAAAATGTTAAAGTCTGGATAGAAGAAAGGTATTTGTCGTTTGTTTAATCCGATCATACCGAGAAGAATCTTAATTATGTAGATTTATGAAATTTCTGTTAGTCTTACTGTAAACGACGCACAGGGACATTGCATGGAATTCTCGCTTTTTAATCTCATGACGAAACCTTCGGATGGTTCTAGCCATGCTGAAATTTTTGAACAAATGCGCCGGATGACGATGATGGTGGATGATGCTGGTTTTGATATTGCGTGGTTTGCCGAGCATCATTTATCCAACTATTGTATATCACCCTCACCATTAATGACCGCATCACACATGGCGGCGCAGACTAAACAAATAAAGGTTGGACCAGCAGTTGTTGTTTTGCCCTTTTACGAACCGCTTAGACTTGCCGAAGACATTTGCTTGGCGGATCAACTTTCAAATGGTCGCTTAGTATTGGGCGTTGGTACAGGATATCAACCAAGAGAGTTCAAGAAATTCGGATTTGAGATCAACGATCGACTAGAGCGTGGGTTAGAAATTTGGGATGTAATCCAGCAAGGTGTATACAGCGGGGTGATCAATTATCAGGGAGAGCATATAAAGATTGAGGATGCCGCATTATCGATCCGACCAGTGCAAGATCAAATACGCACCTTTGCAGTCGGGAATGCGCCTGCCATGCGGCAAAAAATGATCGACTATGCTGCCTGTCCGCTGACCACGCCTGCCATCGGTCCCAATACACTTATCCATACAGCACGCGGTCTTTATAAGGAAACACGTGCAGAAAACGGATTACAAAGTGAAGAATTTCCATTCGCGGTGCAGCGCTATGTATATGTAGCCGAAAACAAAGATGATGCTTTAAACGCGGCTGAGCAAGTTTTGATACACGCAAGAATGGCAAGCAATATGCGGCAACCCGAGCCTGCCATGAATGGTGCAGATTTGAAGATTATATCGTTTGATAAAGAACCGAGTATCGATGTTATTTTGGAGAGAGCTATCATTGGTTCTTCAGAAGAGGTGACAGAGAGGATCGTCGCAGAGGCACAAGAATTTGGGATCACTCATCTAAGTATTTTCATGCAAATCGCGTCGATCCCATTTTCAAAATCACTCCGCTCGCTCGAGGTGTTTTGTGATACCGTACTGCCAGAAGTCAAACGGCGGTTAAAAGCATCGACAGATACGTTGCAGGCGCATACTGGTTAAGTTGATCAACCCTCAAATAACCTTCCAGCATGTTTACATACGTTGAAAGAACATAATCAAATTACGGAGTGTTTTGTGCGATTAAACAATAAGATTGCTTTTGTAACTGGTGCTGGTTCGCTCGATGGCGGTGTTGGTAATGGTAAGGCAACTGCTATTTCATTTGCGAGAGAAGGTGCATCGATTTGTGTTGTCGACATCGATGAACGCGCGGCGAAGGAGACAGAGAAGCGTATCCTGAACGCTGGCGGAACGGCATTTGCAATCCAAGGCGATGTCACTGATCTGGAAAGCATGGAAAATGCGTTAAAAAGATGCATCAACAGGTTTGGAAAAATCGATGTTCTTCATAATAACGTCGGCATTTTGAAAGCTGGTGGCGTTAGTGAAACAACCGTTCAGGACTGGGATCAGCTGGTGCATACAAATATGAAAGCGGTATTTTTGCCAACAAAAGCAGTCCTGCCACACTTCATAGAGCGCAGGAGTGGTTGTGTTATCAATGTGTCGTCGATTGCTGGTTTGCGCTACCTTGGCGCGCCGTATATCGCATATAATGCAACGAAGGGATCCATAATATCCTTCACACGAAATTTAGCTGCGGAACAGGCGCCCAACGGTATTCGTGCGAATGCAATTTTACCTGGTTTTATCGACACACCAATGGCTAGAAAAAGTATTACAGAAAACTCTGCTAACCCTGAAAAAATTGATTGGCCGCAGATTGACCGGCAAAGAGCCAAGCGAATTCCTTTGGGGCGTGTGGGTACGCCATGGGACGTTGCAAATGCCGCTATTTTCTTGGCGAGTGACGATGCTAGCTATATAACAGGCACCGAAATTGTTGTGGATGGTGGTGTGACCTGTACTGTTTGATCCCATATGCAGTGTCATTGCTTTGATTATGGGATCCATGTTTTTTGCGCGCAAATACGGTCGTGCACATCACCTGTCTCCCGTTATCTAGCCCTTGCTTACAACTAAAAAAAATGCATCGTCATGCTAAGTTAAATTTGCACTTTTTTCCGGCATCGTATCCTGGGCGGTGTAAACGGAGCAAACGACAGAGAGCACGCCATGACTGATGGACCAGAAATCAAAGAAATTCACATCTACCAACATGATTTGCCGGTTAAAAACGGGCCCTACACAATGGCGAACGCGGAAGTTTGGGCTCTCGATTCAACCTTGGTGCGCATAGTCGCGTCTGACGGCACGGAAGGTTGGGGTGAAACCTGCCCCGTTGGCCCGACATACGCTGAGGCTCATGCGCTCGGAGCACGTGCCGCAATAATACAAATGGCCCCAGACTTAATCGGTACGACACTTTGGCCGCTTGTGTTGCAACGTAAAATGAATGGTTTGCTCAATGGACACAATTACGCGAAAGCGGTAATTGATATCGCCGCGTATGACATATTAGGGAAAGTCCTTGGTTTGCGTGTTGCCGACTTACTTGGAGGAGCGGTAACTGAACGTGTGCCATCATATTACGCTACTGGGGTGGGTGCTCCCGACGAAATAGCACGGCTGGCTGAGGATAAATGTGCCGAAGGCTATCCGCGTCTGCAGGTCAAGGTTGGTGGACGTCCGGTCGATATTGATATCGAAACGATCTGCAAAGTATGGGAAAAAATTAAAGGCACCGGAGTGCGTCTCGCAGTCGATGGCAATCGGGGTTGGACAACTCGAGATGCTCTTCGCGTAAGTCGTGAGTGTCCCAATATCCCGTTTATTATGGAGCAGCCCTGCAATTCCTTTGAAGACTTACAAAAAATCCGCGGGCAAGTGAACCATGCGATTTACATGGATGAAAGCAGTGTCGATTTGAACACTGTGATCAGTGCCGCAGGAGCAGGTATCATAGATGGGTTTGGTATGAAAGTTACACGGATTGGTGGTTTGACAAACATGCGGAGCTTCCGTGATATCTGTGAAGCGCGTAACCTACCGCATACCTGTGACGATGCTTGGGGTGGCGATGTGATTGCCGCGGCGTGTACACATGTTGCGGCGACCGTTCGTTCTGACCTTTGCGAGGGTGCATGGTTGGCTGCGCCCTATATTGATGGGCATTATGACAGTGAAAACGGTATCTCGATCCAAGGCGGATTTATTGCACTGCCAAAGGGCCCTGGCCTAGGCGTTGTTCCAGATCTTGAACACTTTGGCGACCCTGTTGCAAGCTTCGGTGTATGAGCAAAATTGACAAAGAAACTCACACATGCGCAGCGCGCAGCAATCTGTTCAGCTCAAACCTTGGATGAACATTTGTCGATGTTACAACTGGATGCTCTCAGAGGATCTGATCAGCTTCATTGGGTTAAAATAATCAGTCATTAAGCTGACACTGGACAGCGGATTTGCACATTGATCCAGATCGGGTGCATTGTGCGCACAGGACGTGGTTTCCCTGAGGGACTGATCGAGGCTTGGGCTAATTTATACATCGAATTTGCCGTCGCTGTTTCTGCGCGGTGCGATCAAATTGAATTACCCGTTGCTTCCTCACGCTATCCCAAGATTGATGAGGGGATTGATGGCGTGCGTTTTGTGGATGCTTGCGTTCGATCGAATGCATTAAAAGGATGGGTAAACCTATAATACAAGGACCGCTTTTAGGACCACTTCCATGTCTTTGATGTCTTCTAAATATCTATAATTAAATGATATTTTAGAGAAGTATGGTTGCGCCCCCGGGCGCCAATTTTCTAAGAAGAAACATGAAAAACTTTTGGGAGTTCAATGCTACCAAAATCTCCAGAGATCTATTATTTCTATATATTATTTATCTGTAATGACATGCTCTCCGCTCAGCTTTTCTAAATAATCTAATAGTGCATTAAGATCATTTGATTGGGATATGACTTGAAGAGGCATTTTTGATCCTGGAATAAATTCATTGGGTCCTTGCTCAAAAAGCTCTCTTATCGTGACAGTATCCCAGACAAAGTTGGCATTTTTTAGTGCGTCAGAATAGTTGTAGTCATTTAGAGAACCTGCTTGACGTCCCATTATTTTATGCAGTGTTGGTCCGGCCTTGTTGTTATGACTTAAGTCAATGGAATGGCATACACTACACTTCCGCTTGAAATGTATTTCGCCAACATGTGTCCTTGAGTTGTTCGCAGTTTGGAATTCCCGAGTATTCTGCAAAATAGTTGTGAAATTCCATTTTTGATTATTAATCGGTACTACTGAAATAAAATCGTCTAACCCTCCGTAAACAATTTGTTTTTTATCTAGGAAATTCATGCTCCATATTGGACCGTTCACCACTTTATTATCAGATATGATTTTTCCTAAAATCATATCATACGTCAAAATCCTGCCATTTATATTTCCAAACGAAACTATATCAGCCGTATGGGATATGCTTGTCGCGGTTACTGGTTGATTCAATTCAATCTGTTCAAAAATAGTTTTTTTGTCGTTTGAATCGACTACGAGCATTTTGCCGTCACTGGTACCTATAGAAATCAGGCTATTATTATCGTCAAAAGAGCGTATACCCCAATTTAAATTGATGATTAAATCCTCAATTTCTAAAGTTGGCGTCGACCATTTAATTAGTTTACCGTCTGTGCCTGCAGTAAGTAGGTGTTGGTCGTTTTCTGTGAATGAAAGTTTACTAACAGCGCCAACATGAGAATTGATTTCGAAAAGTTTTGTCGCAGTATCAATGGACCAAATTGAAAGCTGGCCGTTAAAACCGCCTGTTGCGATAAAAGTGGCGTCATTGGAAATAGCAATTGCGGAAACCTTATAATTTTCTTTTATTTTAAGTGATGGCATACTGGGAATGTTCAGAGGTATTCTGCTGATATCCCAAACACTAATGCTATTGTTGCGTTCTAAAATGACAGCAGTTTTATCTGTACCATCAATAGCAATATCGACTAGCGAAGATTCATGGTTGCCAAACTTGGCAAGCATTTTTAGTCCCCGAATGTCCCAAATAATAAATGAGTAGTCGAAACTTGCGGTATAGATCTTTGATCTATCGTTAGAAACTTCTATATCTACCACCGGGCCGCCGTGCCCGAAAATATCTTTGGCGCCCACAATTTGGGCGCTGAAAAAAAGGAATACGATCCCGATTAATTTTAGAGCTAATATTTGCACTGGCAGTATCAAACCTGTTACGGGATAACGGCTCACACTTTTTATTATCGGCGAGTATAACACAGAAACGTGTTTTTGTGTCGAAATTTTCTCAAGCTAGTACGCGGGCATTTGTGGTCTTTGCTTTTTGACTCCATGTTCTCTGCAGTTATCAACGTCCTTCGAGGACGAGACTATGATCTTGTAAAGAATTTTCCATATTGAAATTTGGGACCGCTTTGAGGACCACTTCCACATTTTGAAACCGTATAACCATCTATATTTAAATAATATTGGAGAAAAGTATGGTTGCGCCCCTGGGCACCACTTTTCAAAACAATATCAATGACTTAAATTTTGAACACTAACGCTATGCGTGTGAAATTCAAAAACACAACAAACACATACTTTTTCGCGTGTTTTTATGCGGAGGTTCGGGGGTTCGACACTGTGTCTACAACCTAGTGTAAGAACACAGTACTTGGTGTGCTTTGGTGTAGCGGTTTTGTTTAAGATTTTTTACTGCTCGGGTCGTGCTGCTCTACTGCGCCGCCTTGTTTTTCCCACGTGGAGAAACCCTCTTTTAGGTGCGCTGCCTCAAAACCCATGTCCTTCAGAGTTGCCACAGTAAGCGCTGAACGCCAACCTGACGCGCAATGAAACACATATTTCATGCCTTCTTTAGCGAAAATGTCTTTGTGATAAGGGCTATCTGGATCAATCCAAAATTCAATCATTCCTCGCGGGGCATGAAAGCTACCCGGGATGTATCCGCTTCGCTGACGCTCTCGGATGTCTCGGATATCAACAATAATCACGTTTGGATCATCCATCATTGTGATTAGGTCAGGTGTTTCAATTTCTTCTATTTTCGCGCGTGCTTGCGTGACCATCTCTGCGGCGGAAATTTTAAGTGAAGTCATCTTTTTTTCTTTTACTCATGTTTAGGTCCACGACCAGCTCAGAACTCTATTGCACTACGTCTACTACCTGCGACTAAAAACAGAGCTTAGTCTTGCGTTCATTGTAATTATCCCAATTCCAAATAAGATCGTAGTACCGCCATAAAACTTTTCTAATGTAATTGTCACTCCCAAGAAAACATTTCCACCTAAGACAGAGAAGACTGGAAGCAGCAATAAGAACGGTGCGACTTTACTTACATCGTGATGCCGTATCAACGTGTTCCAGAAGTATTAACCTAAGCATGTCATTATCAAGCCAAGATATAGGACGGTCCACCACACCAATGGGTTAGCAGTCCTTATTGCTTCTACTTGCCCATCCTCAAATACCGCCGACATGAAAAATAATTGTGGAGCAGCAAAAACTGCTATCCAGGCTGTAACTTGCATACCTGAAACATCTTTGAGTTTTCTGATCATGACCTGACCCAGAGCCCATGCAAAGCAGCCACTGAGCACCAAAGCGATAGAAATAAAACTTCCGCTCAGTTCATCTTGTTGGCTCATAATAGCAACACCCACAAACGATATAGCTATGCCAATCCACTTCTTGTAACCAGGCTTTTCCCTTAGGAGTAATGCTCCAAGAATAACGAGAAAGGGTACTTCCAGCTGAACAATTATTGATGCTAGCCCTGCCTCTAAACCTTTAACACCAGTAAATGTAAGGCTGTATTAAATAGCGGTTGCGACAATAGCAATTTTAAAAAGTTGAAAAAACTTTTTTACAGGTAATGGTGTGAACCAAACCAATACTAACGCTGTTAATGAAAAGCGAAATGCCATCGGATTGTTCGCTCATCACGGCTAAAGCTAATTTAAAGTTTGCAATAAAACGTGCAATCGGACCTTGAACTTCAACATAAGAAAATTGGTGGCACGGATAAGGATTAAATTTTAGCTAAACGCAATCGGAATGGCACAAGCCACAAGTAGTGAAGCCATTATTAAGTTAAAGACTCTAAATGCACCCTGACTTTGCATGAGCTTACCTATAGCAGTGCCAAACATAGTCCATGTAACTGCGGACAATACAGTAAATGCGGGTAACAGGATGAACAGTGGGATAAGCTGTGGAAACAAAGGTTGGGCGTCTGATACTTGAGCCCCCATGATGCTTAGTAAAAACGATATTCCTTTGGGATTTATTGTTTGAAACAAAACGGCGGGTAGAAAAGTTAAAGGCTGCGATTTCCCGTCAACAACATGCGCTCCACCTGTCGCTACTCGCCAAGACAAATACATTAAGAAAGACACACTCATAATCTTCAATGGTAAGATCACTTGTGGAAATTCGTTCAAAATCATCCCGAGCCCAAATCCAGATGCCACTACCATGATGGCAAAACCTACGATTACTCCGCACATATGAGGTAATGTTCTGAAGAAGCCATAATTTGCACCAGATGCAGCTAGCAACAAATTATTAGGACCAGGGGTCATCGAAACGATGGAAACAAAAAGAATAGTTCCCCATAGGGTTGTATCCATTATCAAACTTTCCTTTTTGCAATAAGGTGCGAATATTTAGCCTTTATTCTAACTCGTAGATCGTAACAGTAGGTCTTAACCCGTCGATCAACTCTTTTACTGGCGCTAGTTTACGAAGCCCAAAGCGATATTCTATGGATATATGTTTATTTATCAAAATGGGTTCACATTGCAGCAAGAGTATGGATCAAACCTTCTTTGATATGTATTTCTAAGTTTGCCACGGCGCGTTTTTTATCTCTCTCTAGAGCAGCGTTGAAAATTTCATGGTGTTCAATGATAGCTGCTTCCCCACGGTATGTGAGTACCAACATTTGGTACCGCAAGTATTTGTCATAAATTGTCGAGTGTAGAGATAATAGATTTTGAGAAGAGCAAGCTTTTATTGATGCAAGGTGGAATTCCCAATCATATCTTTTCCAAAGTTCTTTCTGAGAACTTTCCCCATTTTGCATTCGCTTCTCGATAAGGTTTAATCGGTGGTAAGCGGCGACAAGCTCCGCTTCCCAATCGGTGTCCCCAGATTCTATTGATTGCGTGAGGGCGTGGCACTCCAGCAGTATCCTTAGGTTCGCAATTTCTGTTAAGTCTTCAGCCGACACAGGTGTTACCAGAAACCCTCGTTGTTCAGGAGATTGAACAAACCCATCTGCAGACAAACGGTTCAGTGCCTCGCGCAGTGTTGGAACACTTGCTTCGTATTCAGACTTCAAACGATCCAGTTTGAGCTTTGTACCAGGTGCCAAAACACCAAAGATAATATCTCGCTTTATTCGCTCGTATGTCGAAGTTCTTACAGTATTTGCTGCCTTATTCATGTCCATACAATATCAAGCTTTCTGCTTTTTTCCAGTCATGGATCTACCAAATAATATACGATAAAATAAAAAATATAAGATATTATTGCAAAAATAAAAATATATCGTAGCCAATTACTCAAGTGCTTCATCCACTTATTGTGGCAACGATTCAGGAGAATGTATTTGAAATCGCCGTCTACCATAAACACTGTTAAGCTTGCTGTGTGCGGGCTGGGTCTGGTTGGGCGACGACATCTGAGGGCAATTGAACAGGTCGCAGGTGCGTGTTGTGTGGCTGTAGTAGATCCGTTTTTGGAAGACACAGAAACTATACAAATTTCTGACGCAAATACTTTTTCAAATCTTTCGGACATGATTGCAAAGGCAAGACCTGATGGGATCATTCTGGCAACTCCAAACGTCCTGCATATCAGTCAAGCGTTAGAGTGTATCGCGGCAGGCATCCCAGTTTTAATTGAGAAGCCTGTGTCGGATGATCTTGTGTCAGCTCAACGATTTGAGCACGACATCAAAGGTCTAAATATTCCTGTTTTGGTGGGTCATCACCGCCGTCACAACCCTTTAATACAAACAGCGAAGGCGCTTATTTCCGAAGGCCGAATTGGCGACATTCGTGCAGTTAGTGGGACTTGTTGGTTCTATAAACCTGATGATTATTTCAACACGACCCCTTGGAGAAAGCAGAAAGGTGCTGGACCTGTTTCAGTAAACTTAGTGCACGATATTGATCTGATCAGGTATCTTTGTGGTGAGGTGCAAAGTGTGCAAGCGCAAGCATGTTTATCGAAACGGGGTTACGAAAATGAAGATGTTGCTTCTGCTGTGCTGCGCTTTGAGAATGATGTCATCGGCACTATAAGTGTTTCAGACAGCGTTGTCGCACCTTGGAGTTGGGAGATGACCTCTAAGGAATATCCGATTTATCCCAGAACATCCCAAAGTAGTTACATAATAGGCGGCAGCGAGGGGTCATTATCTGTTCCTGATTTAACACTTTGGACACACATTGCAGAGCCGGACTGGTGGTCGCCTATATCTGCTACCTCGGTTCCATGTGAGCAATCTGATCCACTTGTAAACCAAATTCTGAATTTCTGTGGGGTCATTAGAGGTGTCGAGACGCCTCTGGTTTCCCTTGTGGAAGGAGTGCGAACTTTGGAAGTAGTTGACGCTATCCATAAAGCTTCGCGAACCGGTGAAACGGTTCACCTATCGTCCAACATGGGCAAAACGAGGGCCGCTGAAATGCAGGCGGCTCAAATGTAACGATCAAGAAGGGTGTGATTTTGCACCTAACTATTTCGGGAGGATACTTGATGATCAATAAACTTACACGAAGAGCTGCACTGGGTGCAGTCGCTGCCGCTGGTATTCTAGGTGGTGTAGCGACAACGGCCCATGCAGCAGATATGACGTTTACCTTGGCGACGTCTGGTTCGGAAACAGACATGCGGTCTGTCGCTATGGCGAATGTTTTTGCCCCAATGGTGGCAGAATTTGCAGATTACCAACCTGGCTACAACGGAACAATGTTCGCACAAGGCACTGAGCTTGAAGCCATCAGCCGTGGCAACTTGACTATGTCGATTGCGTCCGCACAAGAGCTTGCTCAGTTCTTCCCAGAATTTTCAATCTTTGCGACTGGCTACGTTCATCAGGACGCTGCGCATCAGGTGCGCGTTTTCAATGATCCGCTAATGGAGCCATTCAAAAAAACAGCGGAAGAAGAGCTTGGTGTCAAACTTCTGTCTGTGATGTATCTCGGTAAACGCCATGTGAACCTTCGCTTCACTCGCGATGAAGTTGATGTGCAAACACCTGCAGATTTGGCCGGAGTTAATCTTCGTATGCCAGGAACTGACGCATGGCAGTTTCTTGGTGCTGCTCTCGGTGCATCGCCTACACCGCTGGCCTTCTCTGAAGTTTATACCTCGCTTTCCACAGGCGCTGTAGATGGCCAGGATAACCCGTTGCCGACTGTTGTTGATCAAAAGTTTTATGAAGTCACAAAACAGATCGCGCTTACATCGCACTTGGTTGACTTGAACTACATCGCATTTTCCAAGGAAGTGTGGGATAAACTTTCACCTGCGCAACAAGCCACAGTACAACGTGCTGCGGATGCAGCTGCTGCATGGGGACGTCTGAAACAGCTTGATAAAGAGAACAATTTGGCGGACTTTATTCGCAGTCAAGGAGTAGAGATTTACACGCCTAACCTAGCTGCATTCCGTGATCATGTTCAGGCACAGTATGTTGGATCAGAAGCGGCAGCATCTTGGCCTGATGGTGTTCTAGAGCGCATTAATGCGCTAGGAAACTAACTTTGAAATTTTAAGAGGGGTCTTTATGTTAAATGTTTTAATGAAGAGGCTCTCTCGCGTTGCAGAAGCTATTGCCGCCACAGCGTTGGCGGCAATATTCATAGTTTTTTTATTGCAAATTTTCACCAGATATTCTGGCAAATTAAGCCAATGGATGCCTGTTGAAAATCTTTCCCTGTGGATGAGTGAAATAGAGCCGCTTCGTTGGACTGTTTACCTTATTTCATTGCTTTGGGTATGGCTGATTTTTCTCGGCTGTTCATTCGTGGTTAGGGAACGAGACCATGTGGCATTTGATATTCTTTATCAAGCTGCTCCACCTCGATTACGAAAAATCATGACGATATTGGGCGCGATTATTTTGATAGCGGTCATGTTAATTTCACTACCAGCGACGTGGGACGCAATTATGGCCAACCGTCTGATGGAATTGAAAAAGCTTCAAACTCTCAGACTGCCGATCACTGGCGACAAGATTGCGATAAAGTGGTTGTTCTTTCCGTATCTGGTCCTCATGGCCGTACTTATCATTCGGTCAATTTCTCGAATTTTTGTGGAACTTCGCACAAATAATCAAAACACAGAGGTCGAAGAGACATGAGCGTGGAACTGATCTTTGGTCTGATCGCTTTATTTGGGGTTGCGGCAATTGGAGTTCCTGTAGCCTATGCCATTATCACGGGTGTAGTGGTCTATCTGGGGTGGTCCGGGCAGGATCTTGCAATCGCGGGCGAAACGATGGTTCAGCGATTATTCGACGGCTTTTTGTTATTAGCTGTTCCACTTTTCATCGTGTCAGCAAACATTATGAACGTTGGAAGCATAACTGATAGGCTACTTCAGTTTTGTGTAGCGTTGGTTGGTCGATTTCGCGGCGGATTGGGGCACGTCAATGTCGTCGCAAGTTTGATCTTTTCTGGTATGTCAGGATCTGCTGTCGCGGACGCTGCTGGGATTGGG
This sequence comes from Rhodobacteraceae bacterium HIMB11, assembly GCA_000472185.1. Lineage (GTDB taxonomy): Bacteria > Pseudomonadota > Alphaproteobacteria > Rhodobacterales > Rhodobacteraceae > HIMB11. The sequence continues at coordinate 13,188 of AVDB01000013.1, forward strand.
AAAATCATCATCGAAATGATGGTGAAATCGGGTCATTACACACGTGGCTACGCTGCCGCTATCACCGCTGCAACAGCAACGATTGGACCAATTATTCCGCCTTCAATTCCGATGGTTTTATATGCGTTGGTGTCTAATGTATCGATTGGGGACCTGTTCCTTGCAGGTATTTTCCCGGGTCTCTTGATGGGTCTTGTATTGATGTTGGCAAATGCCTGGTTCTCGCATCGAAGAAATTTCGGGCAGGATGCGGTCGTGCCCCTAAATGAACTGCCATCATTGACTGTAAAAGCAACACCGGCCTTGTTGATGCCTGCAATACTGCTGGGATGTATTTACAGCGGGGTTACAACCCCGACAGAAGCCGCAGCAATCGCAGCATTATACGCGTTGTTGATTTCTGCAGGTATCTATCGCGCGATAAAACTTAAAAGCTTATATCATGCGTTCGTCGATGGAGCACGATCTGCGGCCTCTGTGGGGTTGGTAATAGGTGCCTCGATGATCCTTACCTACGTTGTGGTTCGTGAGAATATCCCACAATCAATTTCGATGTTTTTAAATGATGCTGATATGCATCCTCTTGTGTTCATGATTTTGGTGAATGTGTTTGTGCTGCTGTTGGGGTGCATTCTGGATGCAACGGTAATAATACTCGTCATCGTCCCACTGTTCATTCCAACTTGTGAGGCGCTGGGGATCGACCTTGTTCATTTTGGGGTGCTTATCGTCGTTAATTCGATGATTGGCCTAATAACGCCGCCTTACGGGATTTTATTATTTGTGATCAATGCGGTTACTGGAATACCGTTAAAAGAAATTATTGCTGAAGTTTGGGGTTTTCTTGGTATTCTATTATTGGCGCTCATGATAATGCTGCTCGTACCCGATCTTACCTTGTGGCTTCCGAGTGCGTTTGGATATCAAGGATAATAGCATGAAAACCTCAATCGCAACAGTTTCGATTTCGGGAAACCTCAGGGAAAAGCTCGAGGCAATTGCGGCAGCTGGGTATGATGGCATCGAAATTTTTGAACAAGATTTCGTCGCTTATGATGGCTCGCCACGCGACGTGGGCAACATGGTTCGAGATCACGGCCTAGAAATTACTTTGTTTCAGCCATTTCGTGATTTCGAAGGGTTACCAGAGCCTATGCGCGCTAAAGCGTTTGAGCGTGCTAAGCGTAAGTTTGATCTTATGCAGGAGCTTGGTACCGACCTAGTTTTAATCTGTTCGTCTTGTCATGCATCTTCTCTTGGGGGAATTGATCGTGCGGCTGCTGATTTCAATGCACTAGGGGACATTGCGAAAGATCGTGGCATCCGAGTTGGCTATGAGGCTTTGGCGTGGGGAAAACACATCAATGATCACCGAGATGCGTGGGAAATCGTGCGTCGTGCCGATCACTCAAATGTTGGGTTGATTTTAGATAGCTTTCATACGCTGTCCCGTAAGATTGACCCTGCAACCATTCGATCAATTCCTGGTGATAAAATATTTTTCGTACAGCTCGCTGATGCGCCTTTGATCGAAATGGATCTTCTTTATTGGTCACGCCATTTCCGAAACATGCCTGGGGAAGGTGATTTAAACGTTCAAGGGTTTATGCAGGCAGTTATGGCCACCGGTTACAGTGGTCCTGTAAGCCTTGAGATCTTTAACGATCAATTCAGAGGAGGCTCTTCAAAGTTGGTTGCTGTAGATGGATATCGGTCATTAATTTCCTTGATGGACGATGTTCGGCGTGCTGAGCCAAATATAAGTTTGGATTTACCTAACTTCCCGCGGCGTAGCGAAACTGCAGGATTGTCTTTTGTCGAATTTGCATCCCGCGGCGACGAAGCGCAACGTTTAGGTGGCTACTTGGAAAGCATGGGCTTTTCCAAAATTGGTAAACATAAAAACAAGGCTGCTGACCTCTATCAGCAAGGCGACATCCGCATTGTCTTAAACCAAGAGACATCTGGCCATGCTGCCACCCAGTGGAATGCACGTGGCACCACAGTATGTGATATTGGGATTGAGGTCGCCTCAGCTGGTGATACCTTGAAGCGTGCTGCACACCTTGGTAATTCATCATTTACTCAGCCGACAGAAAAGGATGAGTTGGATATTCCAGCTGTTCGAGGATTATCTGGATCTGTGATACATTTTGTCGGTAACGAAAATGGGATGGACCGTCTCTGGGAAACTGAGTTTTCCCAAACAGCTGATCACAAGGGTTTCGGCCTTCGCAACATTGATCACCTTGCTCAAACCATGAGTTACGATGACATGCTCAGTTGGAGCCTTTTCTACACCTCCCTATTTGAAATGAAAAAATCACCGATGGTCGATGTTTTTGACCCAGATGGTTTGGTGCGCAGTCAAGTCGTCGAGACAGCCGATGGTGCACTACGGGTAACCTTAAATGGTGCAGATACGCACCGCACATTGGCTGGTTCGTTCTTGGCAGAGTCTTTCGGGGCATCAGTACAACATCTGGCGCTTGCCTGTGATGATATATTCACAACTCTGGAAAAGATGATCGCACATGGGTTTGAAACCTTACCTATGCCATCAAATTACTACGATGATCTGAGTGCAAGGTTTGATCTGCCCGCGGGCCTTTTGGACAAAATGAAACGTGCAAACGTGCTCTTTGATCAGGACGATAAAGGCACACTTTTTCAGTGTTATTCAAAAGAGTTCACTGGAGGATTGTTTTTTGAAATTGTGCAACGTGACGGCGACTATCAAGGATACGGCGCACCCAACGCACCGTTTCGAATTGCGGCGCAAAAACGCATAAAATCAATAAAAGGCATGCCAAAAGTCTGAGGACTAGGAAAGATCGACTACAATGCAAAAAACAGATTCCATTCGAAAGCATCAGGAACCGTTTCGCGTTGGATTGATTGGAACAGGCAAGATTAGCGATATTTATCTGCAAAACTGTGCAAAGTGGTCAGGGCTGTCCATTGACGTCTGTGGCAGTTTGAACCTGTTGGAAAGCGAAGAGAAAGCAGTAAAATACGGTATACCATGCGTTGCCCAGCCTGATGATATAATTGCCGACCCAAACCTTGATTGCATCCTGAACCTTACAATCCCTGCGGTGCATGCGGATGTCAGTACGCGGGCGCTAAAGGCAGGAAAACATGTGTATTCCGAAAAACCTATCGCGACCACCCGTGGCGATGGCGCTATAATCCTTAATCTGGCGCAAAAAACTGGTTTGTTGGTGGGTAATGCGCCTGACACGTTTTTGGGGGGACGCTGGCAAACCGTGCGTCGGTTGTTAGACGAGGGTTTGATTGGTGATGTGACGGGTTGCATGGCTTTTGTTGGGACACATGGGGTCGAGCGTCACCATCCCAACCCAGATTTCTACTATCAAGTCGGTGGTGGCCCATTGTTGGATCTGGGGCCGTATTATTTAACGGCGATGGTGTTCCTGATGGGGCCAATTCGTCGGGTGAGTGGTATGGCGCGTAAAACATTTGATCGGCGGCAAATCGAAAACGGTCCGCGCAACGGGGAATGGATGAATGTTGAGGTCGATACGCATTCATTGTCGATGCTTGAATTTGAAAGCGGTGCGATAGGGTCCATGACGATTAGCTTTGACATTTGGGACAGTGAAACGCCTCGGTTTGAAATCTATGGGACCGAGGGCACAATTTGCATTCCTGATCCTGATCCCGTTCATGGGGCAAACGATTTCCACGGCCCAGTATGGTATCGCACACGCAAGGAGAGTCGGTGGGAGTTTCAACCGCGTCCCACAGATCGACCAGCGGAATGGTGCATTGCTGAAAATAGGCATGGTTTCAACGAAAACAGTCGTGGTTTGGGATTGTTGGACCTTTCCTATGCGGTGAAAGAAGGCCGCGCGCCAAGGGCCAGTGGTGATTTGGCCCAACATGTTTTGGACGTTATGTTGAGTATATTAGAATCCCCTGACAGTGGCGGCTATGTAGATATACAAAGCCGCTGCGACCGACCCACACCTTTGCCTGAAAATTTTGCTGAGGATTTGTAATGAGCATGACCACCCTAGATATTTCTGAGCCATTTTTCACAACCAAAGTGTTTCAAGATGAGGAGGGGTATCGGGTTCGCGGCAAAAGTATATTGCTGAACCTGTCTGAGCGCCCAATTCAAATTCAAGATCAAAAACTGGGGCATTTGCAGTCCGTGATTGTCTCGGATGTCGATCTTATCAGTCTGGAACACGCGGTGCTGATCGAACGATTTGCGGATTATCCTGATGAAAATGAACTGCTGGAACGCGTTCGCGCAACTTGGCCATCTGCTTATGAGGTGCGCGGCGAAGAACGCTTGCGCGGCATCGGTCACTATATGTCGCCCAAGGTCTGGTTAGGGCAATTTGGGTTTACGATGTATCATTCTGCAACCGTGCCCCTGAATGTTGGATTGCACCGTGAGCATGCATTTTGTCCCGTTCCAGGATTTCGCGAAGTACACACGCAAATCATCGGGTTCGGAAAAATGCAGCAGTGTCGCGAACGCGATGTAAGCACGCTTTTTTTAGAAGAGCCAATGGCCCCTGGAACGACACACCGCCCCATGTATGATGCGGATGGAAATTACCCATGGCATCAATTTGAAACTATCACACCCTCGATTTTCATGGCCGTAGAAATGTTGCCAGCAGGTGCCACACCCCCAACCCTTTAAAGATCCGAGAAACCAATGATTTTACGTGACCCAATTGATATGAATGGCCTGTTCCCACGGCAATCTCGTCGTCTGCGACTGGGTGTTGTTGGCGGCGGACGCATTGCACAAACACAAGCCATGGCCGCACGGCTCACAGACCGCTGGGATGTGGTTGCGGGGGCACTATCCTCGGATCCGCAGCGCGCGCTAGAGCGGGCAGGGGATTGGTACATTGATCCAGCTCGGGCGTATTCTTCGTTTCAGCAGATGGCGGAGCAGGAACAAAAACGTGATGATGGTGTCGATGCCGTTATGATTACAACTCCGAACAATATGCATTATCCAGTTGCAAAAACGTTTTTGGACGCTGGGATTGATGTGATTTGCGATAAACCACTGACCAACACGTTTGAAGAGGCGTTGTTGCTCGGGGATGCGGTGGGCGAAAGTGGTCGTGTTTTCGCCGTATGCTACACAATGTCGTGCTATCCGATGATCCGACAGGCTCAGGAAATCGTTGCGTCAGGCGTTTTGGGGCGGATAAATCAAATTCACGTTGAATTTATGCAGGATTGGATGACGCCGACGGATGCAGGGGACGCCCCACACGTCAAGTGGCGCTTGGATCCGGCGGTGTCCGGCCCAACGTCCTGTGTTGGGGATATTGGCACACACGCGGCACATTTGGCACAGTTTGTAAGTGGTTTAATCTTGCGCAGTGTGCGTGCAGATTTTCATATATGCGGCTTACCAAAACCATTAGAAGACACCGTGTTTATGATGACTGAATATGAAGGCGGTGTACCAGGCACATTGTTGGCAACCCGGCAGGCCCCCGGAAATCGTGGCGGTTTGCGCTTGCGTATTTTTGGCAGCCTAGGTGGGTTAGAATGGGACATGGAACATGCAGAACAGCTACGACTGAATATATTTGGTGAACCTGATCAAATCCTAAGCCGAGGTCATGGGCATGGCATTTCCAAACAGACAGAACGATTTGTGCGCACAGGACGTGGTTTCCCGGAGGGACTGATCGAGGCCTGGGCTAATTTGTACACTGAATTTGCCGTCGCTGTTGCCGCGCGGCGCGATCAAAGTGAATTACCCGATGCTTACTTACGCTATCCCAAGATTGATGAGGGAATCGACGGCGTTCGATTCATAGATGCCTGTGTACGATCAAATATATCAAAAAATTGGGTAACCCTATGATACAAGGACCGCTTTTATATTTTCGCTTTCTTTTAACTATCTATAATTAAATGATCTTTTTTAAAAGTACGGTTGCGCACCCGGGCACCACTTTCCATAGTAATTTCAGCAACTTAATCTTTGCGCACTAACGCTATACCAAGAACACACCAAACACACACTTTTTCGCGTGTTTCAGGGGAGAGATTTCGGGGTTCGACACTGTGTCTCCAACCTAGTGAAAGAACACAGACTCGCTCGTCATTTTTAAGACGAGCAAATAACACATTTTTACCCAAGTTTATTTAGGGTCTGCTTAACTTCGCAAAAGATTATTAATAGATTAGTGATGCTTGGTCTCGTTTGTCTGACAGGACCGCCATTACATTTATTTTAATACCTAATAAACAATAACTTATATGGATTATTAATTTATGCCCCCCAGATGGCACCTCAATTGGCTGGGATAATCATTTCTGAATTAGCCATTGATAAGGGGCAGGGGGTTAAAAACTCGACCGCTCCAGTTGCTAGGTATCCCGCTCTCACATTTTTTCTGAAAAAGGTTTTTTGGTTTTTAATTGAATTGGTTTACCTTGATACCATGAGCGGAGTCTTTATTAGTTATGAGCAGGCGATAGATCGTGCTTTGCGAAAAGCATACGGCATTTTAGCCATAGTAGCTGCACCTGCATATTTTCTTGGTGGTTATAGGAGTCTTGTTATTGATTATGCTCCGCTGCACCTAACTATAATATCGTTCGTTTGGCTTTCATTTTTTGCTCTTGCAATGATTAGATCAGAGGCTGTCACACTTAGGTATAATTTTACTATTTTTAATTTCTTAATTTTGTTCGTCACCATTAGCTTTAACAATCAAAGTGTGATGGTGTCAGATGTATTTTTGGTGATCGCGTGTGCATTCATAGCAATCAGGCACTCAATCGCCATCGTATTTTTAGTAATGTTATGTTTTGGCTCAGGCGTTTATTTACTAATAGACGAATGGGCAATTTTGCCAAATACATCGCATTTTTTACACATAACGCTGCACTCTGCCTCATTGTGCATATCTTTCCTTTTACTAGTTACGATAAAAAACTTAGTGACAAATTACAAAATATTGTATGAAAACCAATTCAGTGAAAACTCAGCTCTGGTTGAGGAGGCTAAACAGTCGTATCTATTAGTTTCTGAGGCAGAAGAGAGTAAAGAATTTGAAACGCTTAAGCTTAGAGCTGCTGCGTTTAGCGTATATTCACAGTTGAAAGAACTTAGAAAAATTTTCCAGCAAAGATTCAAAGACCGTAACTCAAAAATCGATGAGGTGTATAGTGATGGACTCGCGGAGGTCGGAGAAGATTTACTACTGTTTAAGGAGACAGGAAAGTACCTTAGCGACGGCGAGCAAGAGATAACGTTAAACCAAGTCATCTCAATTATTGATGAATATCTTAAAAATTCGTCTACTGCGAAAATAGAGTTGATATTTGCTCCAAGCAAAGACGTTGGTTCAGCACAAAATTTAAAGTTTCCGCTCAGACATCTAAAAGTTATGTGTCACCATATAATTGGTCACATTGGGGTCACAGTCGCAAATAGGGCAAAATTTACATTTGGTCTTGAGGCACAAACGGAAACTGCTCAACAAATCGTATTAGATGTACATTTCACTCCTTTGAGGGATGATTTAGTTACGAATATTAGTAAATTAAATAAAAAATTAGATACGAGACTTAACTTGCATCGTGATGACGATCATTTGGATGTAATAAAACTAATTATTCGCAGACACTCGGGTCAGATTGCAGCAACCAAGATTGGCAATTCTATGCGATACACCTTTAAATTTTGGGTGCGCATAGCTTCTGAATAAAAATAGACCGCTAATGAAATCCTAGGTTACAAACGTATCAAAGATACCAATCTTCATAAACGCTTTTGTGGTGAATGGTTGGTAATGTGAGTTGGGGTTGGGAGTATGTTGTTATCTGACCGTTGCCTCCAATGGGTAGGGGTCAAAAAACTCGACCACTTTAGTTGCTAGGTATCCCGCTCTAAAATTTTTTCTGGGAAAGGTTTTAATTTATTCAACCTGCATGGGGGATTGTGTCTTGGTGCAACGGGATCACCATCAAATCCTCACCCCAAATAATTCTTCCATCATAAATTTGTGCCATTTCTCCCAAACAACGTTCTTTTATGCCTTGTGCATCCATTTGTGGGGTAAAGTGCGTAGTCACTAATGTTTTGGCTCCCGCATTTGCCGCAGTACGCGCAGCTTCTAGATGACCTGACGACGTTAATATTTTGTCGTCCTGATTAAAGGTGCCAGATAAAAAATAGCACATGTGTATTAGAATGTCGGCACCTTCAGATATCTCATCAATACCATCGCACGGACCAGTATCACCTGAATACACTATTACACCTTCGTCGCTTTCAATACGAAAAGCATAAGGTTCAATATATCCCGGTTGATGGTAGACTTGGCGAACGGTTACTTTCCAATGATCGCTCTCAATTATTTGCCCGTCATATAACGAAGTGATATTCGGAGAAGGCCGTTTTCTCGGCAAAGTACCACCACGATTTTTGTAAACTACCCTGCTTCCAGAGGAGTTCATACGTCCGTCTAAATCAGGGTGGAACACTCCTTGTTCTTTGAATAGAAGATCATCCATTCGGTGCATATACTCTGGCGCGTATACGTTTAGGTCGGGTATTTGCCCTGCGCCCTGATCCCAACGGGTATGAACTAATCTAGGGTAATCAGCGCAATGATCGAAATGCAAATGCGAGAAAAATGCTGTGTTTACATCCGTTGCTTTGAAGCCAGCTTTCAAGAAATTAGTGTGCGCACCTTGTCCATGGTCGAAGACCAAAATTTCATCACCAATTTCTATGACATAGCCTGAACTCGCTCTGTCAGCCATCGGGACTGGGCTGCCTGTTCCTAAAAGCGTTAGTTTCATATTGCTTCTCCGCAAAATTGATACAACAGATTGCTTATAGGAGGGTGCCATAATTAATTACAAAGACCAAAGATATAATTCTGTGTTTTAATCTTAGTCTGTAACTATATCACTGGCACCCGTCTGGTGGTGCGTAACAATTGCCATTTGGTGCTGCCGGGTGATCGCCCGACAGGAAAAGAATGATAAACGGCAAAAGCATAATCAACATGATAAAAGCAAACAAGGCATTCACATAGACAATCTCGATTAGATTACTGATCAGCTTTCTTAGCCTTTTACGTTGGGTGTATTCTAACCCTATAAGCATCTCACACCTCTACAGGCGGGAATGGCACCAGTGGAATTGGTACTGGTGGCACCAGACACAAGCACCAAAAGAAATAAGAACGAAAAGATAAATATAGCGGTGGCGATTAGCCACTTCGATAAAGTTTTCATATGGTTTTCCTGCTTCAATTTTCCCTAGTCTTCGCTAGGTGGCTTCGCAGGCTAGCACATGAATCGATTCCTACAAAATAAGTAAAGAAAATGCCGACAGCATCTAACCGCTGTCGGCACTTATTATTGTCCAGTCTGGCTTCTTCGGTTCTGCCAATAAGAATTGACTTATGCGCTTGTGTCCAAGCATAAGCCCAACTTTTCATCCCAAATTTGGCCTGCTTCACATTGCATTGCAGTGTCTTTGCTGTGGTTGCCACAACCATCGGCTACAGCAAATGACGTCGAAAGTAGTAGAGCAAAGAATGCAGTTGATAGTGCCTTCATAGTTCGTCCTTTCCAATAAATCATAGGATAAAGCTAGCTATCGTTCTGAATCTGACAACTAATTTATTTAGTTTGGTAGTTTCTGTCGCAGATAGAAAGTGAGGCCAGCCTTGACTGACAAGCTGACCTCAGTGATGACAATGTGGGTTGCAACATAGGAAAGTAGCCATGGATCAAGTCTTAACACCCCAGCGCAAGTTGGTAGTAGTTCGCGGTTTCCAAATGCTTGTCATCGGAGTGATGTCCAACATCGGAATAACCATTATCGGCTTCTTAGCTTTTGTTCAGTTCTTGTGGATGCTGATCACCCAGGAGAAAAACTCCTTCATCACAGAGGTAGGTGGAAGCATCAGAGGCTGGTACTCAACGGCGATAGACTTCTTGTTGGGCAATAGTGAAGATAAGCCCTTCCCATGGCGTAAGCCGTAAGTTGGTTTGTACCTTAGAGCGGTCGTGAGAAGCGGGCTGTGATAGGCAAACGGAGTTGCATGATCTTAGATGGCGCAAACGCGTTACACTACGCTACAGCAAAGGTTCTTTACCGTAAAAAAGCGATCCTAACAGTGCGTCTCTGTCAGGATCAGTTTAGCTACAACAATCAGGGAGAAATGTTGATACAGGATAGCTAACTCTCATCCTTCAAATTTGTATGCGACACATTAACGTTAGGTGAATCCACAAAGTTAGCTTAGCGTCGAAGCATCATCGCACTTGTAGTCAACACAAGAAGCTTGATGAAGCGTGAGCAGGTATTGGGAGAGGCTTGCTCACGCGCTAAACCCAGAAACGAGAGCTAATATGCTAAACGGATAAGTTTGATTGTGAGGCCAGCAATCCTTTGGCGCAGACGCTGACCTCACGACTGTTGCTACCCATGTTAGAAAGACGACGGCAGCAAACAAACTTGCCTTGAAGCGCAGATTGTGAGGAACGCTTCCAGACGTTAGCTCAACGCATAGAAACTGTGCATCCGAATTACTCAAGTGGGTGAACTTGACCACGCTAATGTGGCTGTCTCCTTATGTTGGCTGGGTTGACGCTAGCACCGTATTATCAAATTACCTAACAGAAAGCTCACAGCATGATCGCACAAATCTTATCCAGCGAGGATGATACGGGTTACACTATTGGCACAAAGCATAGTCTTCATGAACGCTTTTGCGGTCAGTGGTTGGTAATTTGAGTTGGAGTGGGGAGAATTTTCCTATCTAACCGCTCAACAATTAGTAGAGGGTCTAAAACTCGACCGCTTTTTGTTGCTAGTGATCCCGCTCTCAAATTTTTTCCGAAAAAGGTTCGTTTTGGTACTAACCCACGACTTCATGTTTCTGTTTGGCCGGCTTCGATAAATTCCCTATCAATGGTTGGCATAGGTAAATCAGCAATAGCTGCCTCAAATGCTTGAAGCCTTTTGTATATAGATATTAGTTCAATTATTGTTGTCCAAGAGGACACCAAGAACTGGAAAGATGATGCAACCTGCCCAAAAGCGCGCAATATTTGGTTCATAATTCCAAGCGTTATTCGGCCAGAGACAATAGTGGGAATTAAAAATACGTATGCGATAACGTTGTCTGCTTGCACATACATGTATCTGAATAAATTGAAATAAGTGTAATGTACAAAGATTCTAAAATAGTTTTTTCTAACGTTAGAAAATAACTCTGCCAGGGTTTCAGGCTCAGCCCGTTCTGAACTATCCTCGCCCAGTACAAGTTCTTTCCGAAAAGCTGCTTCGACCCTTTGGTTTTTAAACTCTAATCCAGGTAATTTTATACCTGCTACTAAAAGTAAAAGGGTTCCAAACGTCGACCATAATATTGCTATTGTAACTAAAGGATAAGGAATTTGGCCGATTATCGGCAGTTGTTCAACATGGACCGATAGTGCGGCCAATACGGGTAAAAAAGCAACGAGGGTCATTACTGAGTCCACAAATGCGATCCCAAGTCCCTCCATTATGCCTGCAAATCGCATTGTATCTTCTTGGATTCGCTGAGATGCGCCTTCTATCTTTCTAATTTTCGCCCAGCGCTCGACGTAATAATCATTCATCGCAGTGCGCCATCGAAAAATATAGTGCGAAGTAAAAAATCGGTTAGCAATTATTAAAGCGATGTACGGAAAAGCAATTAATGAAAAAGTTCCAAGATGAGAATACAAATCAAGGGAGGTTACTTCACCTGAACCAGTTAGTGCATTTTGAATATCGTCATAAAATGGTCCGTACCAAGCGTTAATTACGACGGAGACCTGTACCGATGTATACGACAGATAAATTAGTAACGCCGATCCCAGTATAGACCAGTTTGACCAAGTGTGTTTCGTTTTAAAGTTCCAAAATAGGTAAATTGAGCCTGCACCAAATAAAAAATATGCGTCGAACCACAGAAATTCTGGTGTGATGAAGTGCCCAAGTCCAATTACTGTTTGGCTTTCTTTTAAATTGAAACCTAAAAACGTCCCAATGCTCTCACCCAAGGTGTACCAAACTATTATGAGCGTCAGTATCCATGCTGATGAAGAAATGAAAAAATACTTGGGAGAAGGAAAAAACGAACTAAACACCTCTGGTAACCCTCAATATTCTGACTACTCTTTTCACTGTTCTATGTAACTAAGGGTGGATTATACATGACTGACTGGTTGTATCAAATTAGAATTGTTGTCACTTCTGCATTATCGACAGACCTTAGGTCGATGGGTACTTCGACTTCGGCTCAAGAAGTCACAGAGATTGCAAAAAAATATGATATGCGAGCAGTCTGCACCTATGATGCGTTCAAGGCATACTGCGAAGAAGCAGAGGCGAACGGATTAGAGGGTTATTCTCTTTACAATTGGACAAAGGCAACACTCGATAACCCTGCCAAACGGGAAAAGCATCAAAAATCTTTCGCTTTCTACCGAGACAATGATCAAATATATTCCAAGGATGTAGCAGAAGCATTGTATGAAGACCTACTGGTACTCAACTCGCCAAATATTCTTGAAGTTAAGATAATCGACTCCAATCCAAAAAATAATCCTCAGCCACCGCAGTGAAATTTAAGGCGTAATGACTGCTACAACCTTAGTAATTTATAACGATTTGAAAGAATCCATCTCTAACTGGTTTCCCATGTCCATCTGTCACTGCTCTAGCATTTTGATTGCAAGATTGAAGCCGAGCAGCTTGATGAGAACGAACCATATTACTCGCTGAATCTTGGGCTGTTTGTGTTTCCTGTCCTACCGCAAAAGTGTAATGGAACAAGGCGCGCTTGTAATCATTTTCGTTGGTTACCACAGATATTTTGCAAGGTTGTGTCGGTGAAACAATTGGCGAGAGCACCTCGGGCTCTTCTAATCCAGAAGCCCAGGATGTGCTCATCGTACATAAAAATAGTAGCGTAGATCCACGTGCTGTGGTTTTAAAGCTAGAAAACATAATGCATCCTATGAAGTTCACGATTATTAACTAGTGTAGTCGCGTTGAGACTTGAATTACAATAATCTTTAACCACGATATTCCCGGGTGTCTGGACTGGCTTCGTCGCGATGATGAGATACTTGAGAAAACTAAGCTTACAATGGGTTAAAGGTGCTGGAACCGCGTAAGGTAGGATAAAATAACAGAGACATGCGGCTCCAGCAAAGTAATGCCATTGATATTTGAGAATATCGTGAAGGGCCTAGCATTGATCACCGTTTTTCAGAACCAAAGCGTCCCCAAGCCTGGCCTAACGTTAATCTGCTTATTTGAATGATATATGAGCAATAGCATATCTAAATGATTAAATTACTTGCACAATGAAAAGGGGCAAGTCGCCGTCGTGCAACAAGGTTGTAATGGCATTGTTTATCCTTAATGCTAGCGTTGTTGCAGAATAACGTGCGAGAGAGCGTCACAATGGCTGGGATGATAAATTGTATGAGGTTCAGACCGAAAGAAGGACAATCTGAGGCTTTGTTTAAAGCATTCGCAGAATATACTCGAGATTATCCTTTCGATGACATAATGCATCACATTATAAATTTAGGTGATGGTGAGTATGCGCTAATCGGTGTTCATCATAGTGTTGAAAGTTTTATGGCAATTGTTAACCGCGAGAACAGGGTCAGCGAAATGATGAGAGAATATGTGGAATATTACGAAGATGGTGAAGCGTTCCACTCTTTTTCCGGACCCGTGGTGGATCACAGAGACTATCTATGATCCATCTGACTGCGGTTAATTGTTCGCGTCTTCATCTTTGGTTGAGATGGTGGATAGAAAACAATGCTTAAATATGGAACAAAGTGTTATCGTGAGGTTATAAATGAATATCATCACCGTTGTTAAATTCAAAGTTAAAGATGGCTTTGAACAAGACTTTGTCGATGCAGTAAATGCTTACAACCACTCTAATTCATTGTGGATGCGTCTTATCTCACTTCCAGATAACGAATACAAGAGTATCATGTAATATGATGAAATAGATAAAACAAGCAATGATGAAGTGCAGGGTATAAATTGGTTAGATACAGTTGAACACATGCTTGTGTATTTTAATAAAAGTAGAACCGACTCTTGCTCAGGGATTGTAGTCGCACAGTATGATAACAGTTCTGTGCTTTGAGATTATTGCGTGAACCAAGCTGATTTATGAACATAGTGGTAGGCGTTAGTTCCGCTGGCAAAAAAGCGATAACCTCAGAAAACTCCATGTGACTTTCTTTAAGTCATCCGTCTTTTAATATGCATTGCCTTTACGGGTCCTAGCAGCGTAACACTGTCGCTATACCGATTGTTCCAGCTAGATTGACCGTGCGTTTCACTCCACTTAGCCAATCTGTCTGCCACATTTTCAGCAATTTCGTCCGTTTCAAATAAAGTCAGTAATAATGAACTTGTTTCTGTTGTCCGAATTAACATGATTAATTCTGCTTCTGGAACCCAATTGGCTCCGTTTTCTTGTACGTCTTGCTCGTATTCATTTGCAATTTCAGCACTGTCAAAATCGATAGAACGTATTCGTGCCACCGTCATCTTATTACTCCGATCACATTTTCGACATGGCCAGAATACATCATGACTGCAAGAACACGATAACTAATTAACCTGAGAAACAAATGAGTGGAAATATTTGTAATTATTAGTTCAGTTTTAATGAGTCGACGACGGTATCACGCTGATAATTGAAAACACAAACAGATGACTTATTGTTCTCCATGAAGTCGAAAGCCTCTCTCAGTTCAATTACAAATTTCGATAGCTCTTCATCAAATTTCTTTAAGTTTGCAATGTCATCAAATGTTGAAGTTATGCTCACCTCACTCTCTTTGCTAACTGTAATTGTTAAACTTGACATGCCAAATTTCATTACAAATTTACTGAGATTCTCAGTGCAATGACCAGCTGCAATTTTTGCGGATGCAAAAGAAGTAAAACGATATACAACACTCTTGGAATACACGTTCAGAGTCCCTCAAATAGCGCATCAAAATCTTCTTCGCGTGTTAATTTATGCTGTGTAGACTTAAACGAAGATTGATACAGGTTTAATTTTTCAAGGAGGCTTGCGCCAGCATTTGTAAGTTTATGTTTTTCATCAATCAAACCAAGAGCGGTAAGTTCATGCAAATCATTTGCAGCCGACACCAAACCAGTTCTGAAATCTAGTAAGGCACATACAGTGCTAACAGTTAAAGTTGGAAAGTGTTCACTGGCGTATTTCAAGCCAAGCAATAATTTTTCTGAGTTAATGTCTTGAATGGTGTTGTGTCGCTCAAGATATGCACCGAGCTTAGTAACCATATTATCAATCGCATCAACATTTTCCTGACTCAACTTAATTGGATCATCGTTTGCAAGACAGTAAGTACCCAACACGATATTGTTACTGGTACGTATTGGGAACCCACAGTAACTCCCAGTCATCGACCCACTTATGACATTTGGATGCTTTCCAAATATCGGATGCTTCGACACATCGTAAACTATGGTTGGTTCTATTTCGCAAATTACATGCTGGCAAAACGAGTTTTCAACTGGCCAAGTCTTGTTTTCGAATGGCTCCGGACCGGCTTCTGACACAACACATTGATTGGCAGAGTCAATTAATGAAACCATTGATTTACTAAAGCCAGAAATTAATTTTCCGATTTCACAAAACGAATAGAACTCATCCTGTTGATCTGTTCCAATCAACGCTAATGCTTCTACAAACGCTGCGCGTTCAATCTCATTTGGTAATTTTTCAGCAATTGGATACATCTAGTGTTCTCCGCTAATATTCCTAAATATACACGATTTTAATTACTTGCACAGTACTTAGTAAATTTTGAGGAGAGCTAATCATTTCAGCAATGTCAGTTTTTGATTGCCTAAGTGTAACTACTTGTTTCAGAATGTCGGTATAATGATGGCTATGCTGACAAGTGTATCGGATCTGACATGAATGAAGACGAAATAAAACAGCTACAGCGACAAGTGAGCAAGCTGCAACTTGAAGCGAAGTTGAGAAAGTCCGTTGCTAACGAACTAGAGAGACAAAAGAATTTGGTGCAGCAGGCTAAAGAAGAGGCAGAGGAGCAAAGAGCAATACTTGAAGTCGCATCAGATAGGTTGTCGAAGTATCTGTCGCCGCAAATCTGCGATCAAATTCTGCGAGGAGAGAGTTTTTCAGGGATACAGAACGCCAGAAAATACTTAACGGTCTTCTTCTCAGATATTGTTAATTTCACTGCAATTTCTGAAAAAATGGATCCGGATGAATTAGGTAGTTTTTTGAATTATTATCTTACAAAAATGAGTGAATTAGCTCTTCACTATGGTGGCACAATAGATAAGTTTATTGGTGACTCAGTGATGATATTCTTTGGCGACCCTGTAAGTGAAGGTGCGCAAAAAGATGCCAACAATTGCTTCAATATGGCCTTAGCGATGCAAGAGTTCCTTGCCTCTAATAGAATAGCTATTCAACAAAAGTATAATCTACCTGAGCCATTACATATCCGCGTGGGCATACACTCCGGTAATTGTAATGTCGGAAACTTTGGTAGCGAGCAGAGACTGGAGTACACTGCGATCGGCAGAGTTGTAAATATCGCGGCGAGACTAGAGCAAGCTTGTGGCGTGGATAGCATTTTGTGCTCGCAAGACACTCACGAATTAATCGACAACAAAGAGGTTTTTTCGGAAGAAACAAAAATTTTTGCAAAGGGCGTTACAGAAGAAATAAGCACTTACAGCTGGAACGCAGTGAGGTAACTTAGTGAAGGGTTATTTGTTTTATTTACAAAATTTGCTAAAAAGGTGAGAGAGGTGGCATATGGAACTAAATATTTATGGTTGTCGTGGTTCAATACCCAGTAGCTCTCCAAATACTGTGCGCTACGGGGGAAATACCTCGTGTTACGAAATTTTAGTACATAACAAACAAATAATCTTAGATACTGGTAGTGGTTTCCGAAATTTAAGGTTACAGACAGACAGGTCAAAAATCATATTGTACAGCCATTGGCACCACGATCATATACAGGGTCTACCATTTAATAGTGATCTATTCATAAAGGAAAACTCTGTTACTATATGTAGCGCCCTAGCTACCAAAAGACCTTTTCGGAACACTTTGCAGACCTATTTTTCTGGAGGTTACTTTCCAGTAGATATAGTTAAACATCTACCAAATCTTACATTTGTAAATTTTAATGAGTTACAAAAACAGCTTTCACCGGAAGTAACAGTTGAATGGTTAGAACTAAACCATCCAGGCGGAGCCGCTGGATATTCGATTAAAAGCTCTGATGGAAAAATCTCTTATCTTTGCGACAACGAGTATGAACTATCGCAGTTCGATGAGTTATCTCAATTTGCCAAAGATTCCGATATTGTAATATGGGATGGCATGTTCACTGATGCAGAATTACCATCCAAAAAAGGTTGGGGGCATTCTTCGATAGAACAGGCAATAGAGTTTTACAATGAGTGCAATGTTAAAAAACTCTTGATTGCGCACCATGATCCGGGTCGATTGGATAGCAAACTAGATGAGCTATCATCAACATTACCTGATGGCATTGAATTTGCCTACGATGGGATGAAAGTTTCAGTTTGAAATGAAAAAAGTAACCTTTAGTTCTGGACAAACCATATTTAAAGCCGGTGATGCCGCTGACGGTCTGTACATTGTGGGCTCAGGAAGGATTGGGGTATTTTTTCCTTCGAATTCTACGCACAATGAGCCTGATATTGTCCTAGAAAAGACCCAGATATTAGGTGAAATGGGAGTGATAGATACAGCTTCCAGGATGGCTACGGCTCGTGCGATTGAAGACTGTACTTTAGTATTTGTATCAAGATCAGAATTTGACAAAAAATTAGAAGATACCGATCCTGTTGTACGCGGTGTACTTGCAATTTTATCTTCTAGATTGAGAGACGTGCAGCGTCGCCGCTAACCTAATCTCGTTGTTCCAGATTTTCGAGGAGCTCTTGGATACGTTCAAGGGTCCCGTTATGGTCGTAGCTTTCAACTACAGACGCTGGTTTGTGCTCCCACTTAGAACGATTATATGTAAAAAGTTCAACTTTTGGTTGAAATTCAATGTGCCCTTCCAGCATTGATGCGAAAACATATGTTAAACCTTCGATAAGGTCCGGTCGCGTATATGCACGTGTGCCACAATTACTGCAAAAGGTCACATGTAGGTCATTGCCGCTTCCACCTTCATAGCTGTAGGTACTATGCGCCCCTGTTATGCAAATATCATTGTCGGTATATATAAAAACTTTAGCTGGACCATTAAATAACGAATGGCAATCTTTGCAGTGACACATAAAGTGCATCATTGGGTCATTTTCTATTTCTAAGCATATTTCGCCGCACTTACACGTTACAGATGTCATGTTGTCCTCCACTAGTTAAGCTCACAAGATATCTCTATCTTCCAAGGATTTAATCACTTTTTCTAAACGTTCGTAAACGGCTGCTTCTTCAAAGCTTTCGGTTATGCATCCATTATCTTTAAGCCAGTTCAATTTGTAATTCGTGAATATTTCTGAATTTGGTGGATATTTGTGGTTATCATCTATCGTACCTAAAACAATTCCAACCAACCCATCTAAAGCGTCTGCATAAAAATGCGTTTTGGTTGCGCATATTGGACAGAAATGAGCATGTATTTTCCCTCCACTGCCTCCCTCAAAAGTGTAAATTGATGGTTCTCCGTTGAACTCCACTTCATGATCAGCAAATATCGCGCTTGCTTGTACGACACCAAACATTTTTCTACACCGTTCGCAATTACACTGATTAACAAACATCGGTTCTAACTCCGAAGAGAATGTAATTGATCCGCACTGGCAACTACCTGCTAGTTTCGTCATTTTTCGCTCCTTTTTGAGTTTAATTTCTGAAGTGATTTGAAGTTAGGTTTGCACTGCGAAAGTCTTGGTAATTAAAGTCATAGTATTTTATGCAGAGCAACAAAGTCTTCCACAAGTTGGAAGCCACAAGATAAACGCGCTTTTTTACTGCTGGAATTTATCTACGTTAATCAGAGGCTGATGAACTACCTGCATGTATAAGTTAATATTGAAATACGTCTTCATGCAACAAAACAATTTTAAGACTGTGTGAACATATTCCACCTACGCCAACAGAGCCTTGGAAATTAGCCGCTGTGCTCTATCACAAACCATGCCTTGATTTAATAGCTATTTAATCGCGAAGTCACTTTCAAAATAGTGTAATTTCAAGCTTAATGGTGATGCCGCTCTCACCGAGCGGCATTCCTTCATGATCTTGTCGAATATAGTAAAAATTAAATACTGATGCTTGGGATCGTTTGTCTGACAGCACCGCCATTTACCATTGAAAACGAACAGCATTGAAGGTCATAGGATTCTGATTACGCTTAGTTTTTAACCTTGGCGCTATTGTGCCTTAGCGTTTGACTGACCGTTATGCAGACCAGATTACTGACCAAACCTGTGCCTTACACCTTCGTTCGTGCTGGCTACTATTGCCTCACCCTCAGAGTTCCTGCTGATTTGAGGCAGCATTACAAATACCCTCGTATCGTGCAGGGTTTGCGTACATCGTCGCCTCAGGAAGCGAAGCTGCAAAGCTAGATGCCTATTGGACGCAAATGCGATTAGCTAAGTCCCAGGTTTGGGGCCTTTCGCTAATTAGGGATGGGGTAGATGTCCCTGCAGTTAAGTCGCTAAATGTTATGTCAGAAGGGACATTCAAAGGTCCGACATTACTCGATGCCCTGGGGGTTTATCTGGAACAGAAAGGTAATGGCAAAGCCAAATCGTTTAGGCAATCTGCAGAAAGAGCCTGTGGTTATGTGATAGAGAATTGTGGCAATAAACCATTGGCGGCTTACACTAGGGTAATGTCAGAATTAACCACCTTTCCTGACATCGTGCCGAATATTAGCTATTCAGCTATGCCCAGTCCAATATCCTTCCGTTACTTCAAAACCAGCCCCGAGATCAGCTAACTTGCAGTTATGCTTCGTGTGCGGTTTCCACTATCACTTAGAAATGTAGATGACCTTGTTCATGAACGGGGCGTGGACGTAGGTTATGGCCCCATTCGGTTTTGGTGGCAAATGTTCGGCTCTAAATTTGCACGCCACATCGAACAACGTGGGGCGTGGAGAATGACTATATGTAAGTGGAATAGCCACTTGGCATCGTTATTGCGGCAAAAATCTTATGGATAAGCCTTTTTAAGGTATTCATCCATTGCAGGTTTATAATGTTCAAGCTCGTCCCGCACGGGTGAAAAGCTTTGGAGGCGATCATGGTAGGCTGTTACAGATTGCGGCCATTCGATAACTAGAGACAGTGCCTCTTCAAATCTGCGTATCCATGCAAATGTCACCGCAAACCCGCAATCACAAAGCCATAGTTTTGAAGGATCCAATGAACAGTTTTTGAGCAAGACCTCCAAGGATTTCAGGTGCTTGGAGATTTCTTGCCCGCTGCGATCAACTGCGTCTTTATCTCGGGTTTCATATGCAACCTGCGGGTAAAGTGTACGGACAGCTGGTTCTAGGCGCGTATCATGTAGTCGGCCTTTCTCACGGGCCTTGGCGCGCAGTTGAACAGTGTCGGGCAACATCGCCACTTCTGGATAAGCTTCGTTTAGGTATTCCGCGATCGCCTCGGAGTCAGCGAGCATAAATCCATTGTCGATCAATGCAGGAAGATTGCCCGACGGCACGACTGCTTTGTATTCTGCCGATCCATATCCCCCGGGCGGGAGCAGTTCTTTCCATTCAAGGCCTTTGTTCCGCATCGTAATCCGTAGCTTTGCGCAGTACGTGGCGACGGGAACAGAATATATCTTTAACATGTTGGTCATTTCTAATTTTAGTCAGGCCAACCACAGTCGCGGTTGGCCGAGTTGTGCTTGTTTATTCAAACTCAATTATTCAGACAAAAGTTGCCATTTCTTCCCAAGGTTTTCAAAGAAGCCCTGTTCTTGCTTCAGTGTGATCCATGTATTCACATAGTTGATCCAAACTTGATCCGCCTGCGGCAGCAACATTGCGATAGGTGTTGGCGCACGACCTTCAGCCACCGGAACAATCATAAGTTGGTCGTATTTCGCAACCAATTTGTTTGCTTCAACGTTTGACGTAATGTTTGCATCTGCGCGACCGGCCAATACCTCTTGAAAATCACGTGCGGGCGCTTCAACGATGCGGTGATTTGCGTTTGGAAAGAAGTCTTTAACTTGTTTCTCTTGCGTGGTTCCAAGGGTTGCGGCTACAGAAACGTCGCTTTGGTTCAGGTCATCCCAATCTTGAAAGCGGTCTGCATTCTTTTTCAAGGTCAGAGGAACTGTTGCAAGGCTGAAATAGCTGCTTGAATATCCCGCAGCTTTTGCACGTTTGGGCGAAACAGACGCAGAGCCGGTGATGTGGTATTGACCAGAGGTGACACCGCTTACCAGTGTCTTCCAGTCTGTTGCAACGAATTCAACTTCGACACCCAGATCTGCCGCCAATTGCGACATGACGTCAATGTCATATCCTGTATAGCTGTTGGTTGCGACATCACGCATCGTCATTGGGTTCCAGTCACCCGTGGTTCCAACTTTCAAAACACCTGTGGACAGGATTTCTGTCAGTGCAGATTGTGCATTTGCTTGGAGGGTGCTTGCAGCAAGAACTATGCTTGCGGCGACGATTTTAAAAAGTTTCATGGATCTTCCTTATTCAGTGTTTCGATCTACCTAGTGCGAAAAGTGCTGTGGCAAACTGGTCGAGCAAGAAAAAGCTTGTTAGATGTCAAACTTAAGCTGTCACGATCGACTGGGAGAAGCATAAGTGAAGAGCGCCTTAATATCTATACAAAAAGTGTCAAAAAGATATGACAGATTTTTAGCCCTTGATGACGTTTCTCTTGAAGTCAATGCTGGAGAAAAGGTGGTTATCTGTGGTCCCTCGGGTTCTGGCAAATCCACCCTTATTCGTTGTATCAACCGTCTGGAAACGCATGATAGTGGTGAAATTATTGTCGATGGGTTGCGATTGAGCAACGACAAACACGTGTTAGAAAAAATTCGTGGGCACTGTGGTATGGTATTCCAACAGTTTAATTTGTTCCCGCATCTAAGTGTTTTGGAAAATCTAACACTCGGACCGCGACGCGCTCTTGGTCTGGATGAAAAAGCCGCTAATGAGCAAGCGATGCGGTATTTGGAGCGGGTGAAGATACCTGACCAAGCGCATAAATTTCCCGGTCAATTGTCAGGCGGTCAACAGCAACGCGTCGCAATCGCGCGATCTTTGTGTATGCAACCAAGGATAATGTTGTTTGACGAACCAACTTCTGCATTAGACCCTGAAATGATTGCTGAGGTCCTGGAGGTCATGTCGGAATTGGCGAGTGATGGAATGACAATGATTGTTGTGACCCACGAAATGGGATTTGCCCGTCGCGTTGCAGATAAGATGGTGTTCATGGATCAAGGTCAGATTGTTGAAGTGGGACCGACGGAACAAGTCTTTGAAGCACCAAAATCAGAACGCTTTGCCGCGTTTATCCAGCAGATTTTAAATCATTAAGGGGTAAGAAATGAAACGAAATATACTCCTTTTATCGGGTGCATTGTTATTATCTGGCTGCTCTGAGAATTGGGGCTGGTATGTTGTTGATCCTCGTACGCCAAACGGACTTGCCAATCTTAAATTTATGATGACTGGTGCCTACAACACCATATTAATGTCATTAATGGCGATCCTGATTTCTGTGATTGTGGGACTTTTAATTGCCTTGCCTGGTCTTTCTTCAAAACCTTATTATCGCGCGATAAATCGCACGTATGTAGAGGTTGTGCGAGCAGTGCCGATCCTCGTTTTGATCTTGTGGGTTTACTATGGTTTGCCGCAACTCACTGGTTTGACGTTGAATGTTTTTTGGGCAGGTGTATTTGCGCTTGCGTTGTCTGATAGTGCGTTTCAGGCTGAAATTTTCCGTGGCGGGATACAATCAATAAGTCGCGGTCAATACGAAGCGGCGCAGTCCATTTCGTTGAATTATCGGGACACAATGCGTTTTGTCATTCTTCCACAGGCAATTCGTCGTATCCTTCCTGCCTTGGGTAATCAACTTGTTTACATGCTGAAAATGTCCTCTCTTGTCTCTGTCATCGGGATGCAAGAACTAACACGTAAGGCTAATGAATTGGTGGTGACGGAATATCGCCCGCTTGAAATCTATACGATTTTGGTTTTGGAATACTTGCTCCTGATCCTGATTTTATCGGCAGGTGTTCGTTGGTTAGAACAGCGCATGAACGCTGCGTACTAATCATGATTAACGATGATCTAACGAAAGGCCAAATTTCGCATCATTTCCGCACTCTGGCTGTCCCTGCAGCGTACGGGATGTTGTTCGCAACACTTTACAACGTGGTAGATGTTTTCTTTGCAGGTATGTTGGGAACCTATGCCCAAGCAGGGCTTGCCATCGGCTATCAGGCGTTTTTCATGATGATGGCAGTGGGCTTTGGACTTGGTTCTGCGCTTAGTGCACTTGTTAGCATTGCCAAAGGACGCAAGGACGCATCGGACACACAGAAGCTTTCATATCAAGGGATAAGTTTCGGTGTGTTAGTATCCATCTGCCTTGTTTGTATCGGTTGGTTCACTGGACCTTGGTTAATCCATCTAGTGTCCGAAGAGGGAAGCTATCGTGAGGCCGCTTTGGGGTATTTCACTTGGTTGTTATTCGCGTTACCTGCGTTTTTGCTTGCTTATGGGGTAAATGGCATTCTGCAGGCCAATGGCGATACTGTTTCGCTGCAGCGTGCTTTAACTGTAGCGTTTTTCGCGAACATCGGATTGAACCCGTTATTTATTTTTGGAATACCGAATATCTGGTCAGGGATGGGGTTTAATGGCATTGCTGCCGCGACCATTGTGTCACAAACTGGCGTCGTGGTCTGGGTGCTGTATCGCGTTTTCAGATTGCCATACATGAAAACGGGCACCCGGGATTTGTTTATTCCTAATTGGATTAGCTTTCTGGAAATCTGCAAACAAATGCTCCCAACCACGGCTGCATTAATGGTTATGTTCCTATCTGGTTTTATCATCCAATTCGCGCTCAAGGGGTTTGGAGGCGAAGCGCTGGCTGCCTATGGTGCAGCGTTGCGGATCGAGCAACTGTTGCTTCTGCCGATTTTGGGTGTAACGGGCGCGCTTTTGCCAATTGTAGGACAAAATTACGGCGCTGAAAACTACGATCGCGTTCGTGCGGCTGTATGGTTTTGTTGGAAAGTTGGGTTTGTCATGGCCGCAATTGCGTTGCCAATCCTATGGAATGGGAGTGCCACAGCCATGAGTGTATTCACAAACGATCCCAAGGTGATCGCAAATGGCGTAAGTTACCTAAGGGTCGATGCGTTGTTATTTCCATTCTACATGATGCTATTTTCGATTAACTCTGTCTTACAGGCTCTGAAACAACCTGTATGGACACTTTGGATCAGTCTATTTCGACAGGGTTTAGGTGTTGGTTTGTTTGTTTGGATTTTTATCTCCTACTTCAAATTAGGTGTCATTGGCGTTTGGTTTGGCATTGCGGCTGCTGTGTTCACGGGATGGCTTCTGGCCTTATATATTGTTGCAAAAGTGGCAAAGAGCGCCATTGGCGGGCTTCGCTAAAGCGTCAAGCAAACGGAGGGCCGTGCGCCGTGAAACAATCCAACAATTGGTACCTCGAATTACTTTTTGGTGTGCGAGATATGTTGCCAATGTCGGTTGCGGCCGCAACTTATGGCCTTGCCTTTGGGCTTCTTGCGACGCAGTCGGGGTTCAACATATTTCAAACAATCAGCATGAGCGCTTTGGTGTTTGGTGGGTCCTCTCAGTTGGTTGCGATTGAGCAATTGTCCATTGGTCTTGGTGCTGCTTCGGCGATATTGGCAGGAGGCGCCCTGAACATGCGGATATTGCTGGTTACAGCAACCATGCGAAACGTGTTGGCCGTGCGTCCATGGTGGCAGGTCGGCTTGGGAACATTTTTTGCAACCGATGCGTCTGTTGCTTTAATGCAATCCGCAAAACCACGAAACATGACGACAAGTTATTGGTATTTCTTTGGTGGGGGCGCGTCTCTTTATGTCATTTGGATTGCGGTTACAGCCATCGGTGCGCTCGTCTCAAGCGGCGTCCCCAATCCGCAGGCCATCGGACTTGATTTTGCTATTATTGCGATTTTTGTGGCAACGCTGCCTGGTATGTGGCGAGGCAAGAAGGATGTTTTGCCTTGGTTACTTGCAAGTGGCATCGTTTTGATTTGGGGTACGCTTTTCCCTGAATATGCAAGTTGGGGACTAATTGGGGGGGCCTTGATTGGTGCGATTTGCGCAGGTTTAAACAATGAAAATTGAAATTTGGATGACCATTATTGGACTTGGTGGTGCCAGTTTCGCCATTCGTCTATCTGGGTATCTTCTGGCCTCTCAAATTCCACAGGATGGGATGTGGGCGCGCGCATTGCAGGCGTTGCCGGGCTGCCTAATTGTGTCTTTGGTTTCTTTGATGATGTTAAACGGGACGATGTTAGAATGGATATCAGCTGTGATGGTTTTGGTACTCGCGGCGATCAGCCGGAAACCTACCTTGGCTATGTTCGCTGGAATGGTAATTATTGCAGCACTGCGGTTCGCCATAGGCTAGCAATTACAATAATAATTACGCTTTTATAAATCAGATGAAGCGACACGATTGATCATTCATACGAAAACTGCATTATCCAACCGCAAAATTGCGATGGAGAGCAAAAGGCGATGACTAAGATAAATTGGGATGAAAGCGCTGAACTGGACAAATTAGCAGAACTGTCAATCAAGACAGGGGTGGCGTTGCAGCCTGGGCAGGACCTTATCATTACCGCGCCGATTGAAGCCGCGCCACTTGTGCGTAAATTGGCGCAGCACGCATACAAAGCTGGTGCAGGCATTGTAACCCCATTTTATACCGACCCAGAGGTGGTTTTGGCCCGATACAAACACGCAGACAAAACCTCTTTTGAAAAGGCAACAGATTGGTTGTTTGATGGGATGGCAAATGCGTTTGATACAAATACTGCCCGTTTGGCGGTTGTTGGGGACGACCCAATGCTATTGGCCGAACAAAATCCGGAAGATGTAGGACAAGCCAATAAAGCCATTTCAAAAGCTTCATCATCCGTCCGCGAGAGGATCACGCGCTTTGATGTCAATTGGAACATCATTGCATGGCCAGGGACACAATGGGCGAAACGTGTTTTTCCGGACCTAAGTGATGAAGACGCACAAATCGCCCTGGCTGATGCAATTTTTGAGGCATCACGTGTGACGATGCTTGATCCAATTTCTGCATGGGATGAGCACAATAATCGTCTTCGGAGACGTACGAATTGGCTGAATACGCAAAATTTTGCAGCCTTGCATTTTTATGGCGATGGTACGGATTTAATGGTCGGGCTCGCGCAGGATCATGAATGGATGGGTGGCGCATCGGTCGCTCGAAATGGCGTTACTTGTAATCCAAACATCCCAACAGAAGAGGTCTTTACGACTCCGCATGCCACAAACGTGAACGGTCACGTAAAATCGACCAAGCCATTGTCACATCAGGGGACTTTGATAGAAGATATTTCGGTCACATTTAAGGACGGTGTGATTACAGACGCAAGCGCATCAAAAGGTGAAGAGGTC
Source organism: Rhodobacteraceae bacterium HIMB11 (assembly GCA_000472185.1). GTDB lineage: Bacteria > Pseudomonadota > Alphaproteobacteria > Rhodobacterales > Rhodobacteraceae > HIMB11. Next base: position 39,986 of record AVDB01000013.1, read on the forward strand.
TTCTTAAAATTGCTCGATACGGACGAAGGCGCAAGACGGCTAGGAGAGGTTGCGCTTGTTCCGCATGGCTCTCCGATTTCGCAAAGTGGTCTATTATTTTACAACACATTGTTTGATGAAAATGCGGCCTGTCATATTGCGCTTGGACAGTGTTATTCCAAATGCTTCAAGAACGGATCAGAGCTCTCGCAAGAAGAAGTCGTTGCACGTGGCGGGAATAGCAGCATGATCCATGTGGATTGGATGATCGGATCCGGGGCGATTAATATTGATGGCTTGGATGCCACAGGAAATACGACCCCAGTCTTTCGAAATGGCGAGTGGGACTCTGAACTTTAGCTCACTAGTTTGTTGAAAAAATAACAAATCAGCAAGTGATAAACGTTGTGGCTCATTATGTTCATTGCAGGGTGTCTTGTTTGCGCTGCATGGTTCAGCGCGCGCCTGTGCCTCTGACAAGTTGAAACCTATTTATTGAAGCGCGTATCTGAGGACCTACGTTTCTGTCATGAGTCTGCTGCATGTAAATAATATAACTAAGAATTTTGAAACTGGTGAAGGAACACTCACTGTTTTACGTGGTGTGTCCCTAGATCTGATTTCAGGAAAAAGTCTAGCGCTTACGGGCGAGAGTGGTTCTGGTAAATCAACGCTCTTGTATCTCATCGGGGGGCTTGATGTTCCGGATGAGGGTCGGATTGAAATCTTGGGCCAGGATATTGCAAGCTTAGATGACCCAAAGCGTGCGGCGCTGCGACGCGGAACCGTCGGTGTTGTGTTTCAGCAATTTAACCTTATCCCGTCATTAAACGTTGCAGCGAACCTTTCGTTCCATGCACGGCTGTCGGGATCTGAGGATAAGTCGTGGACCGAGCATCTGGTACATTATTTGTGTCTTGGATCACTCTTGGACCGATTTCCTGAACAACTTTCGGGGGGACAACAACAACGCGTTGCGATTGGACGCACCCTTGCGGCGCGTCCGGCGTTGGTATTGGCCGATGAGCCGACGGGAAACTTGGATGAGGCAACGGCAGATGTTGTGATGAACCTATTATTGGAATTGGTTCAAGAATCCGGTGCAGGCCTTTTGATGGTGACGCATTCACTGCGTTTGGCTAAAAGATTAGATCATCAGGTTCATTTGCAAGCGGGCCTAATCGCGTGATTAGAGCAGGCGCACATGCATTTTGGTCGCATTGGGTACGACATCCATTGCAGTTGGTCGTAGTCATAATTGGATTAGCGCTGGCCACGGGGTTATGGACGGGGGTTCAAGCGATTAATGCCGAAGCACGAGCGAGCTATGATCGGGCGGCCACCACGTTGGGGCAAACCCAATTTGCGCAGATCACACGAAATGATGCACCACTCAGGATCAAAGATTTTGTCATGCTGCGCAGGGCAGGGTGGTTGGTTTCCCCACTTGTGCGGGGAACTCTAAGGGGGACTGGTATTGAGGTGGTGGGGTTTGATCCATTTACCGCACCAATAAACACCACATTTCCAGATTTAAGCGGTGACGGAGACCTGAGTACCTTTTTGTCGCCTCCAGGGTTTATATTTGTACACCCTGATACGGTGGGCCTGTTGCCAGAAAACTTACCACCCGTGCGCAAATCGGAGACTGTTCCACCAGGTCAGATAATAACGGATGTCTTAGTTGCAATGTCACTTCTAGAAAGGGACAACTTGTCATCCATACTGGCTCTTGACATTCAACCGGAGCGGCGTTTGCCCCTGATCGATGTGAACGCTGAGTATATAATTACGGAACCCACACAGCGCTCAGATATGGCAAGGCTTACTGATAGCTTTCATCTGAATTTGACAGCATTTGGATTGTTATCTTTCGCTGTGGGTTTGTTTATCGTTTATTCCGCAATTGGGCTCGCTTTTGAACAGCGTCGGGTTCTTTTCCGAACGCTGCGCGCATTGGGGCTTTCACGGCGCAGCTTGATGTATCTGCTTGCGTCAGAAGCCGTGGTACTTGCAACTCTCGGCGGTGGGGTAGGTGTGGTGTTAGGATACTTTATGGCAGCCGCATTGTTACCAGGTGTGGCCGCAACGCTGTCGGGTCTTTACGGTGCTTCGGTAGCAGGAAGCCTAAGTCTTAACCCTTTTTGGTGGTTGATTGGTTTTGGAATGGCCTACCTTGGCGCTGCCGTCGCGGTTTCTGGCAACCTTTGGCAAATGTCTAAGTTGTCCATATTGGCACCTGCTATGCCACGTGCGTGGTTGCGTGCAGGTGCACATACTGCACGGTTGCAAGCAATCATTGGCTCTTTGCTTATACTTTTGGCGCTCTTGCTGGGTATTCTCGGGGAAAGTTTGATCGCAGGCTTTGCCTGTCTGGCCGCAATGCTGTTAGGGGCGGCTCTCTTTGTTCCATTGTCCCTGATGTCGATTGTATCGCTTCTGTCGCGCAGTTCCCGTGGTGTCATTTCGCAGTGGATATGGGCAGATACGCGACAACAAATTCAACCTATGTCGCTTGCTTTAATGGCACTTATGCTGGCGCTTGCCGCAAATGTTGGCGTATCCACAATGGTCGGATCATTTCGTTCTACTTTCACGGGTTGGCTCGATCAACGCTTGGCTTCTGATCTTTACATCACAACCCGCACACCGGCAGAAGCGGTTGCGTTCCAAGAATTTGTGAGCGCTGAAGTAGACAGCATCTTACCAATCGTATCAGCAGACGTGCGCTTAGCTGGATCGCCAGGACAGGTTTTTGGGATAAAAGACCACGAAATTTATCGCGCACATTGGCCGTTGCTACAATCTGTACCAGATGTCTGGGACCGAGTGGCAAAAGGAGACGGTATTCTTGTAAATGAACAGTTGGCCCGCAGGGAACAATTGTGGACGGGGAACACATTGCAACTTGCTGCAGATTTTCAATTTGAAATCGTCGGCGTGTATTCTGACTATGGTAATCCTGCTGGGCAAGCGTTCATAAATTATGAGTTATTTGAAAAACGCTATCCAGAAATTAAGCCATTACGTTTTGCACTGAGCGCAGATAAACCATCAAACGTTCGTGACAAAATTGTTGCCGAGTTTGGATTGCCACGTGACAACACAATTAATCAACAAGAGGTTAAGGCCTTTTCGATGCAAGTGTTCGAGCAGACATTTTTGATCACCAACGCGTTGAACGTTTTGACCTTGGGCGTTGCTGGGTTTGCATTGTGGGCATCGCTGACGACGGTGGCAGGAATGCGTTTGCCGCAATTGGCCCCAGTATGGGCGCTTGGGTTTACCCGTAAAAGTATTTCGGTGATTGAAATGAGCCGGTCATTACTTCTTGCTGCTTTGACAGCGGTATTGGCCATCCCGATTGGGCTTGGGCTTGCGTGGATATTGCTTGCTATTGTCAATGTTCGGGCTTTTGGATGGCGATTGCCTATGGAATTCTTTCCTTGGGACTGGGCTCAGTTGTTTATTTGGGCATTCGTGGCAGCAGCGCTTGCTGCGGCACTGTCAATGCGAAAGTTGATAAAGCTGCCACCGTCAGATTTGTTAAAGGTATTCGCAAATGAACGTTAGGGTATTTTTTCTGATATTGTCGTCAATGATCTATGCGAATGGTGTTGGTGCGCAGGGGTTTGCAGGTTTGGGTCAATCGGCCGATGGCTATGCTTTACCTGCGCCGGATTACGTGTTCACATTCCCTGACGATCACGGGGCGCATAATGATTATCGAATTGAATGGTGGTATTTAACAGCCATTCTTGATGGAGATGACGGGCAGAATTATGGCGTGCAATGGACCTTGTTCCGCACATCCTTGGATCCCGATGGAACCTCGCAAGTTTGGATGGGGAATGCGGGCATTACCACGCCCGATAAGCACTTTACAGGCGAAAGACTTGCACGCGGCGGGATAGGGCAAGCGGGCGTTACCTCCGAACCCTTTGCTGCGTGGATTGATGATTGGGGCATGGTAAGTAAGGCGGGGGTAGGCGATCCACTTAACACTTTGGAATTGACTGCAACGTTGCCAAAAGCGTCCTACACTCTTGATCTGAATGCAAAGGGACCAATGATCTTTCATGGCGACAATGGATATTCAGTCAAATCAAACAGTGGACAGGCAAGCCATTATTATTCTCAGCCTTTTTACGAGGTCCGCGGCACGTTAAATTTGCCCAAGGGGGATGTCGCGGTTACCGGACTGGGATGGTTGGATCGTGAATGGTCCTCTCAGCCACTTGATGCGGATCAACTTGGCTGGGATTGGTTTTCATTGCATTTTGACAGTGGTGAGCGTTTGATGGGGTTTGGACTTCGCGATGCGAATGGACAATCATTTTCATATGCAAGTTGGATTGCTGCAGACGGGGACGTAACACCGTCGAATGACTTGCGCATCACACCGCTGCGATGGGCAAATATTGCGGATCGAATGGTGCCAGTGGATTGGCAATTGGAATTGCCATCACAAAGTTTGGATATCACAACGAAAGCCCTGAACGACGACAGTTGGCAATCAACCTTGTTTCCATATTGGGAAGGTCCCGTTTTTGCCACAGGTTCGCATGAAGGACGCGGGTATTTGGAAATGACTGGATATTAACCCGCGTTGTCGGAAAAACTCTTATCCTGTTGAATAAATTTGGTTGTTCGAAAAATGGGCATCACGCGTTTTATCCGCAGCAATTAAGTTTGTTGTGCCCTTAAAATTAGTTATTGAACAATTGCCGATTGAGCTAAGTACAGTGGTATCAATGTGGATAAACTGCGATGTATCGCTTACTTACAATCATACTATGTTTTTTCTTGTTAGGATGCGTCGATAAAATGGACTACGCAAACTCTCCCAATTTTAATGCACAAAAAAAACGGTTTCAGCATCCTGCAGGCGATCCAAGCGATAAGGCTGTCGCGGATTTGTTCAAGATGATGAAAGAGTTTTCTAATCGTGTAAGTGATCAATCAGAGAAGCAAGGATTCCCTGTAACGTATTCTGATCAGGCCACGCTATCTGCATTTTCCGAAAGTGTGATATGGATTGGTCAGTCGAGCGTATTGTTAAACCATAATGGTTTTACGATTTTGACAGATCCACATTTTTCAGATCGTGCATCACCGGTTGGATTTGCTGGCCCCAAGAGAGTTACCCCAGCTCCAATTGAAATATCTGATTTACCTGTCGTTGATGTCGTGCTGATCAGTCATAACCACTATGACCATCTAGATCGTTCAAGCATTGTAGATTTGATTGCCTATCAACCGTCGATCAAGTTTTTCGTCCCCCTTGGGCTTGCCAAAACGTTAAGAGGGTGGGGTGCAAAAGACATCACAGAATTAGACTGGTGGCAGGCCGCCAGGCTGAACGGGATAGAAATACAACCGACACCGGTTCAACATTGGTCAAAACGGTCATTCTTTGATCGAAATAGATCTCTTTGGGCGGGATGGATGGTGAAATGGAGCGATTTTTCATTCTATTTCGCTGGGGATAGTGGATATTCAGACGACTTTAAAGAAACGGCCAAAAGATTAGGAAGACCAACATTAGCAGCCATTCCAATTGGGGCCTATGAACCGCGTGATTTTATGAAGGCTGCGCATATGAACCCAGAAGAGGCTGTGCAAACTTTTGTCGACCTTGGGGCAAAATATGCGTTTGCCATTCATTGGGGAACATTCAAATTAACGACGGAACCAATGGATGAACCAAAAGTGCGGTTAAGGCATAGTCTGACGGAAAATGATATCGCTTTGCACCGGTTTCGCGCCCTACAGCATGGCGAAGAATGGCGTACTCCAATTCGTGAAAAGTGACGTCGCAAGTATTTCTAAAAGCACCGACAGCCTTTGCAGTGTTTCGAGTACGTAACAGCTGGTCTATTCTTCTTATCCAGTGCCCTTACATGATGACCAGCCGACATTAGGTGGTGAGGACGAGGCAGTTGCGTGACTTAACAAAATAGCCTCGCCCCCGAGGTTACAATGCTAAGGAAAACATTGTAATTGTTTATACGGTTGGGGCTGTAGTAGAGTTCATTTTGTGCAGTGCGACAGAATTGCGCCTCACTCTTTATTTCTTTTAAAATGGTTGAAGAGTTGCATTTAATTCTGCTTCGCATTGTGCTTTCATAAGGATGGCTTTGACCATCTTCTGCGTTTCGCTGAGTGTTGTCCAGTTGTCTTGGTCACCCCCGCAAAGAGAGCAGTCACATACATAACCACCATCTCGTCCAGTCAAACCTTTGAAGCCATATAGCGGTATCATTATATATCCATTCTGGCTGCCCTTGGGCCTTGCTTGTGCCTTGGGGATTAATTCTGTGCATGGTGCGCAGTGCATGACCAATGCTGAGATTGGTGCACCTTGTTGTTAAACGACATGGCTCAAGTCAGAAAAATATCAAATGAGCGCGCCAGATATCTGTTTAACGCTATGGCAGATCTTCTATGGTATTAGGCATTCAGAAGATCAAAATCAGGTTCAAATATCATCTTACAGATTTTGGCAAACACGGATCGCGTCTAACAAGGCTGCGTGAATATTTCGACCAGTCACTGCATCACCAATTCTCGCTAGGTAAAATTGGCCGTTTTCGTTCACCTTCGAAAAGGGTGATTGCCCCTTGATTAAGGCGTTTTGATCAAGTTGGCCAAAATTAAGGGAATAGTCCTTCAACTCATGATACAAACCATCCGAAGGCATAAGACCATGTTCAAATACAACATGATCTGCCACTCGTTCATTGATTTCATCTGTGAGAACATTTTTTAACAAAACTTTAAGCCTGTTTCCGTCTTTTGAGATGGAGTGCAAGTCATACAAACAGTGAAAATTGACACCATTTGAAGCCAAATCGCGCATGGCAACTGATGATGTAGTGGGGCCCAAATCTTGCATTATTGTACGATCTGGTGTGACAAACTCCACTTTGCAGCCTTCATGTGCCAATTTATCTGCTGCTACGGATGCCGCGTGATCACCCACTTCGTCTATCAACACCACGTTTCCTGAAACGCGCACCTCTCCGCCTAAGATATCCCAAGCGTTGGTGGCGAGCTCACCTCCGGGTACTCTCAGTGGTTCGGGCCAACCCCCACATGCAATTATTACAACGTCTGGCGCCTCATCAGTAATATCGTTGGGCTCAACAAAGGTGTTTAAGCGAACATCAACTCCAAGAATTTCAATTTCGTTTACGAGCCAATCTTTGACGCCTTTCACTTGTCGTCTGGTTTGTCCTTTATCGGCAAGATTTAATTGTCCGCCAAGGCGATCAGTTGCTTCAAATAGAACAACGGTATGTCCTCGCGATGCAGAAACGCGCGCAGCCTCTAGACCAGCTGGCCCTCCTCCGACAATCACCACTTTTTTTAATGTTTTTGAGGGTTGAATGATGTGCGATATCGTTTGTTCACGCCCAGTGGCTGCATTATGTCCACACACTGCCGGCTTGCCTTGGTTTACTCTATCTACGCAGTACCCAAGCCCTACACATGGCCTGATCCGATCCTCATTTCCGCCATGCAATTTACGAATGAGATGCGGATCGGCAATGTGTGCGCGTGTCATACCAACAAGGTCGACATATCCACCTGAAACTGCGTGATTTGCGGTCGCAAGATCGGCGATCCCACCAGCGTGCAGAATTGGGAGTGAAACTTCATTCCGAATTCTTTGGGCGATAGTGAGGTGGGGAGCAGATGGGAGTCCCATCGGCCTGACCCATTCGGCCAACCCCAAATCATCATAAGGAGCCCCAGCAACAACATTGATCAAATCCACATTGCCACATCGGTCCAATAATTTTGCAGCGTTCACGCAATCATCAGCGGTTAAGCCATGCTTCGATAACTCATCACCAGTCACCCGAATTGAAATCACAAAATCCGATCCGACTGCAGCTCTAATTGCGTCCAAGACACGCAATGTAATGCGCATGCGATTTTCTAAGTCTCCGCCATAGACGTCCGTTCTGAAATTGGTTTGCGGCGACAAAAATTGACCGAGCAAATGTGAGTGAGACAATATTTCTATTCCATCAAATCCGCCTTGTTCGCAGCGGCGTGCAGCAGAAGAAAAGTTTTCAACAACACGATCAATATCTTCGTGTTCCATCACTTTTGGGAATGCCCGATGCGCTCTTTCTCGTACTGCGGACGGTGCGATGACAGGAAGCCAATCTCCGTCATCCCACGATGTGCGCCTGCCCATATGCGTGATCTGGCACATAACTGCAGCATCATGTGATTTAACCCCGTCAGTCAGACGTTGAAACCATGGAATGATCGTATCATCCCCCGCATAGAGTTGTCCAAAAACCGAGGGGCTTTCGGGCGCGATGTTGGTTGACCCACCAATCATGGTTAAGGCGACACCGCCTTTTGCCTTTTCCTCGTGGTATAAACGGTAGCGATCCTTCGGGTGACCATTTTCCACAAAATTAGGAGCATGAGATGTGCTAACTATCCTGTTTCTTAATTGCAGGTTTTTTATTTTGAAGGAATCTAGCAGTTTATTCATTTTGTTTTCTTGCGCTGAATTCTAAAGCTCACAGATCTCGGATTGCCCATCTATTGGTTTCATATTGACCAATATGTGCATCATTGAAAATGTTTTGCACCTAAAATTGTAATTATGAATCTAAGATTCATAGAATTCAATTTCATGTTTCCCCATGCCTCTTATACTG
>AVDB01000014.1 GCA_000472185.1 Rhodobacteraceae bacterium HIMB11
TACCTGCAGGTGCTTCATTAATACCCGAAATCTCGGCAGTGCTTCTGTGGGGATCGGAGATGTTTTCCAGTAAACATGGACTCCGCCACCACTCTTAACCACAGCGTTCGGCATCGGCACAATCCCCGTTAGCTCAACACATTCTAGGAACATGTAAGCGAGTTCCTCCGAGTACCTGCATATTGGGTTGTCTTTAAGATCTAAGTCTAGCCAAACACAGTTAATCGTGGAAAGCGTCTCTGTCGTACGAGAATTACGCGACCATGACGTGCTCATACAGACATAGGCATCAAAACTGTCTTCATACATCAGATTAAACGCGCTGCGCTCATGTGCATCGTGGAGACACGAAACTGGAATAGTGTCCTGCACCCATTGTATGTTGCGTTGAAGCCTTGGCTTGCGCACTTTGCGCCCCTCAGTTTGAGCTACTTCATATTCTTGCAACTCGCGTTCATAACGACGCTGATTGTCTTCTTTCAGCTCTGCTTCAAATGCACCATCAATATCATACTGAAGTCCAAGCGCATTGCTTGTTGCAATCGTTATGTAGTGATCTTGTTTTACGTCTTCAGAGCCATGCAGAAAATTGACATGATCCGCAGACGTCCAAGACCCTGCAAACGACGCACAGCGTCTCGACCAATCCCAGTTAAAACTCTCCCTATCTTCTGCTACCCGCAGCAATACCTCGTCAATACGTTCCATCAAAAATGCCTTCATAAAATAATCAGCCAAAGCCTTGGCCAAATCACTCTACAAAAGGCTGATTAATCTCAGGTTTAAGTTGGGGATTGTTATTGGAGCGATAACCCTGACACCCGTCGCTAGCTATAAATAGTGGCAGAGCCGAGTGGGGTTCGTTATCTATATAAAAAATATAAGTTCTCTGATGGGAACTAGGTAAAACTATGTCAATCGAAGTGAAACTATTAGTTTGGATTTAGAAGAGGTAGCACGATGTCAGTGGGACTATTTGCATTGCTCAAAGATGTGTCATTGATGGCCAAGGCAGCAGCGGCCTCGCTAGATGATGTCGCAGCTGCATCGTTGAAGGCGACTTCAAAAGCAGCAGGAGTTGTTATTGACGATGCTGCTGTAACACCCAAATATGTCGTCGGCTTTGCGGCAGAACGAGAGCTTCCAATTATTCGCGCAATTGCTATCGGCTCTCTGAAGAATAAGTTTTTTTACATCTTACCGTCAGCACTTATCTTAGGATTTTTTTTACCTTGGCTGACCCATCCTATCCTTCTAATCGGCGGCTTGTATCTCAGTTATGAAGGTGCGGAAAAAATACTCTCTTACTTCAAGCGTGAAGCTTCAGAAGAGAAAGGTAAGGATGAAAAAGAAACAATAAAATCAGCTACTCGCACTGACTTTATACTCAGCGCCGAAATCATGGCTCTCGCACTGTCAACGGTCCAAGAGATGAGCATCACAAATCAATTCTTAACCCTATCGGTTGTTGCATTTGTCATAACCTTTCTCGTGTATGGAAGCGTTGCATTGATCGTCAAAGCAGATGACTATGGTATCTTTTTGATCAGAACTGCTAGAGCTCCACAATGTGGCAAGCTAATCGTAAAGTTTATGCCTTACTTTTTGCGCTTTTTGACAGTCGTGGGAACTGCAGCAATGCTTTGGGTTGGGGGAAGCATAATCAGCCATTCTATCGAGTACATGGGGGTACATACACACGCTGATTTTTTACATGCGATGGTCGATATCACTGGCCTTACTGGCTTTATGAAGTGGTTAGTGGAGACACTCATTTATACCTTCCTCGGCTTAGTGATTGGTTCATTGATAGCTGTGCTCCGACAGGCTCGAACAACTTAGAGCTAGCATTACTTAGATTTTGGCTTATCACTTCACTTTTTGCAGGTAGGCATCGGAATAGCCCAAAGCTTTGATCGCATTGAGTACCTCAATTGCTTTAGCTTTATGGATGAAGGGACCTGTCGCAAGCTGACGTAGACGAGGATTTCCTGGAAGTGAATTTGCGACTGTCACAGGTAAGTTGTGACTCAAAATCTTATTAATGTTTTTATCTAAGTTCGATGGCTGTGCGAATACCCCAATTGCGATAAAGTACTTATGATTAGGATCTTTCACATTGTGAAACTTGGTCTGCTTGCCTATGGGTGTTTGCTTTGAATGAAATGACCGAGAGAGCATGCGCTCGTATATTTTAATTTGCGTTTGAAATCTATCCTCAGCATCCTCTAAAGATGGCCGGACGATCACCTGCGGTGCTGGAAGCTGGGATCTAAAATTTTGGACCTTTATCCTTTTAAATAAGGGTCGTTTGGAGGAAATTGCTTCACTCTTATATGTTCTTTTTATAAGTTTGGTATTTGGGAATTCTGCAACTGGCGTAACTGGTGCACTGGCGTTTAATTGGTTCGGGTCAGGTATTTGCGATGACAACATTGTTTCAGGGTCAAAATTAGATAAGCGAACATGGATAGGTGGATCTATGTTCACTGAAAATTGAGTTGCCCTTGATGTTTTTAGCGACTGTGCGTTTCCTCTGAAACGTTGGCCGATTAGTGGTGCGGTGGGTGAAAATAAATCGATTGCACGAAGAGAAATGTTTTGATTTTCAATCGTGATTTTTGAAGTAGCAGCCGCAAGATTTAGTTGAAGGAGGTTATGGGACAATTCACTCACTGGCGGTAACGATAGATAAAATAACTTAGGCGCAAATATCGTATCTGCATTTACGAAATATGAAGCATTGAACTGAATCTGCTCTGCTGTAAACGAAGGTGGGATGGGAAAATATGTAAGGTCAATGCCAGGTATAACTATATTTTTATTGCTTTGTTTTTCGTGCTCGAAATATGCAACACTTATCCATGCAAATACCACGCTGCTTAGTACGAGATTTATGAACAGTATGATTTTTGACATTTTACCCTCTTGCAACTAGCAGGCAAAAAGCATGCCAAGTTCTTTCTGGCATCATGAAAAGCACAGTGTGACGCAGTAAACTTTTTATTAATTTTATCAGATCGCGTACTTATTTGAGAAAATTCTCGAAAAAGCTTTTTTGTGCCGACAAATGTTGAATGTCTTCATAGGATAAGCTGTAGGGGTCGCTTTCGAACTTTTTTCGAAGGCGTTCAATTTTCCAAATAATTTCAACCAGCGTTTCATCTGTCATACTGATTTTAACGGCATATTTATTGGAACTTTTAGAATTTAAGTTGGTATAGTTCTTGCTCCTACAAGCTATGTCACTAACCCGTCGCGCATTTACTTCCTCGCTGTTGGCCGTGCCAAGCACTATAGCTGCTGCGCCTTTGATTGATTTCAGTAGTGGAGCTGGCTTATTCCGGGAGCATGATGCAGCAAAAAATGGTGATTTCTTTAACCTAAATGGAAATGTTTTGGGTGAAGACAATAGTAAATTAACTTTTCCGCGAGCCGGGCGATATCTACTTTATAACATTCACACGAAAGAGTTTCTTAATCTGTCAGAGCTGACAGATTTATGGTCACAAGACAAAATTAACACCTTTTTTCGTGATTGGCGAGCCAATGAGACTGCACAAATTGACTTGCGACTTGTATCAGCACTTAAAACAATAATTGATATCGCAAAACTAAAGACGAACATAAATAGAGTTAATATCCACTCTGGTTTCCGAACTAAGAAAACTAATGACCTGTTGAGATTAAGTAGTAGCTCAGTTGCTGAAAAATCATATCATGTTCAAGGACGTGCTCTTGATTTTTCGATCGAAGGTATCCGAGCAAGTGATTTGGCCAAAATAGTCCTTGATAACTTTGATGGGGGTGTGGGGGTTTATCGTAGTTTTGTACATGTAGATACAGGACCCAAGCGTATTTGGCATGGTTGACATCGCAGCTTTAGAGTTGGACACTGCCAACGTATACCTGCTAGAAAACTAAGACCTCTCGATGCTAGATGCTCTACAAAAACGTGCACATATTTTACTGCAGCCAGCGCAATTTGGAGATGCGAAGAGCCGGTCGGTCGATAATGCATTGCATCTTTTAGTTTTTTTGAATTTGATCGCAGTGACGTTGGATTCGGTTAACTCGATCCGTGAAACTTATGGATATTTTTTTGATATTTTTGAATTAATAAGTGTGGCTATTTTCACCCTAGATTTGTTCGTTCGAATTTGGACTGCGCCACTTGAGTATTCGAATAAAGACGAAACTAACTTTAGAAGTAGAATACGATATTTATTTTCGTTTGGCGGCATCATTGATGTTGTTTCGATTTTACCATTTTATTTACAAGCTATATTCCCTGGAGCAGATTTACGTGTCCTGAGAGCGCTCCGCTTGTTTCGCGTGCTTAAATTATCAACTTATAATTCGGCGCTTAACGACCTAATGCATGCTATATTAGAAGAACGTAAATCCTTCTATGCGGCTGTTTATATTTTTTTAGTAGTGTTCGTTATCGCTTCTTCGCTGATTTACTACGCGGAACACAAGGTGCATCCGAATGGGTTTCAATCGATACCTGATGCCATGTATTGGGCATTGATCACTCTTACGACTGTGGGGTATGGCGATGTGACACCAGTGACCGCGATGGGTAAAATAATCGCAGCGCTCGCCGCGATTAGCGGTGTTGTTGTCATGGCGTTGCTGACGGGCATCGTAGCAACTGCTTTTGCTGCGCATATGGATCAAAAAAAGCAATTTTTTGAAGCTCAGGTTCGCGAAGCGTTAAGAGATGGTAAAATTGATCGAGATGAGCATAAATTTTTAGATGAACTTCGGCGCCATTTTGGTATGTCAAAAAAGCAGGCAGAAAAGTTGATACGAGATGTTGAACGGCGAAGCTAGAAGTGGTGTGGCGTTAGCTGTGCTTGAAACGTTATGACAAAAGTAAAACTAATAATATTTCTGACTTGCATATCAGTGGTATTTTGGGCGCTCTATTCTTGGAACTTGCAGAAGCCTCAGTTGGGGCAGTCAATTGTGGCGCATGTTGAATTACGGAACACCTGTGAAATTTCTGATGACTATTTGGTGCTATATGATACAGAAACTGGAGCGCGTGCACGTTTTAGGCGTGGAGAAGCGCGGCTAAGTACGCAATATGGCAATATATTAACCATCAAGCTAGATCGCGCAGCTAAGGGATTATCGATATCTGCACCGAATGAGCGCGCTCAGTTTAAAGTCGTTATGAAAATTGAATGCGATAACTCCTCTCGTTTTGATGAAATAAAGAAGAGTTTAAGAGATGAACTTAACTAGACTTTTACTGATTAAACTTATGTTTTGGGTGTCAACTCATGCGATGGCATTTGATCGACAATCGCTCACTTACCTTGCTATTTGTGAAACCGCTGTAAAGACTAATGATAAAATCACAGCAAAATTAATGGCAGAAAAACTTTTGGGTATTTGGAAAAATACTGAGGTTCCGTCAGAGAAATCTAGGCTTATGAGTTGCTTGGAATTTTCTGAAATAGATTATGAAACAGAAAGTATATCGCATGTTGCATTGCAAGAGGTCATACGCAAGCTTGAACAAGAATTGGTGGAAAAATGCGAAATGTTGCTCGATGTGAAGCCGCGTGCAGCGTTAGATATTCATATTTGTAGATCAATTTGGCCGTAATTACTTTTTCTCTAAATCCGTAATTTGCCCTTGTATTCCAAGATATGCTGTAAATATGTCGCCTTCTGTTACAGCTCCTTGAAATTGACCGGTACTCTCATCGATAATTGGGATAGATTCTCCAACAAAGTCTGCTGCAATTTCAATTGCTTGTTGAAGTGAAGCATCATGCTTCAACGTCAATGTTTCTAAGTTTGCGAAGTCAGTTATTGGTAAACTCCCATCTTGATCAACAATTTTCATAAATTCCACTTTACCCAAAAAATTCTTCTCATTATCGACGACGTAAGCTTCGCTATTGTTGTTCCGCACCATGATGGTTTTCGCCTCGACTAAACTATACTGGGGTTTGAGTACTGTAGCAGTATCCGAGATGAAATCGGCTATATTTTGATCCATTAGCAAAAGGCCCACTCGTCCATCGGAGAGATCTATACCACGTGATAGAAGTTGCTTGTCAAAATATGAGTGACCATAAAATTTTTCAGATACAAGTACCGCAATTACGACTGAAACAAGCGCTGACAAGCCTAGAGAATACGATTGTGTGAGTTCAAATACAATCAATACCGCAGTAAGCGGTGCGCCAATCACTGCACCTGCTACTGAAGCCATTCCGCAAATAGCAATTACTGAGTAGTGTAAGTCTTCAAAGCCAAAGATTGATAAAACCTGTGCAAAAATGGCGCCGAGAGCTGCACCTAAAAACAGTGCGGGTGAAAACACTCCCCCAAAGAAGCCAAATGAAAGTGATACTGTAGTGGCAATAAGTTTTCCAAGTAATAGTAAGATTAAAAACGATAAACCAAAGTCACCATCCAAAATTTTCAAAATTATATCTGTTCCCAGGCCCATTACTTGAGGGAGATTGCTGCCTATGTAACTTAATACGATCACAGCAAGGCTTGTTTTCACAAAGCGGTTAAGTTTGATTTTCTTATTTAGGATAATGAGCTGCTCAAGCGTTCGCATGAAAACAACGGCGCATACTCCAAATAATGGTGCAATGAATAAAGTTGCGATTACGGTTAGATTCAATGATGCCGCAGGGAGTGGAGCCATCTGTTCCAAGGGTGCATGCGTCCCCCATAAGAATTCGGTTGCTATGAAAGCTATGCCGCTAGATACTGCGATCGGGGCAATAGCTTTGACTGAAAAGTGCCTAGTAACTGCTTCATGAGCAAAGATAACACCAGCTATGGGAGCACCAAAACCTGATGAAATTGCTCCAGCAACACCGCATCCGATGAATATATCTGCCGTAATCGGAGTTATGAATTTTTCTTTAAGCCACGAACCTATTGTCGCCCCAAAATGTACAATCGGTCCATATTGTCCCACAGAGGCACCTCCGGCAGCTGAAAAAAATGCCGCTAAAGTGCTGAGCAAACCAGCTTTGATGTTTAGCTCATTATCCAGTCGGTGCGCAGCGTATATACTGTCAGCTGGACCATCAAATTTTTTAAGATTTCCATATTTCTGAAGAAGATATACGACATAAGCCGCAACTGACAGCGATATGAAAAAGCTTATAAATAAAGTGAATTGGCCCAAGTTGTTGTTAACTTGTTTGTTTACTGTAGTTATGCCCACCCTAAAATAGTGGGAGCCAATTGCAGATATAAGTCCAATGACCACACCAAAAAAAACTGTGTGTGTGATTGCTTGCATAGCTTCACGTGCGTGTCTCATGAGACCATCCTCTCTGCAATGACAGGATAGACAAGCCGCTATAAATAGTAAACGTTACTCAACGATAGTAACTTGGACACCCAATCTATTCTCACCATCTTGCACAAACTGTGATGCAGATAATTCCGTTAGACCGTCGAGGTCGGTTACATTGAATTCAACAAACGCCTCATTCGATGTGATTTTCTTTACGGACTCTTCGCTGACATACCGGTGACGGACAATTTGGTAACTGTCATAGAATATCTTCCAGTCATCAAAATTACCTTCGTTAATTTTCACTGATGCACGTAATTCCATGTTAACCTCATTTTCAGTTGAGTTTGGTATGATTCATGCATGTTTGATGCCAACCAACAAAAATAGGTGGTGTTTTGAAAAAACAGATTTTGGTTGCATTACCCGCGGTAATTATTTGCGCTGCTATACTTTCTGGTGATTTAATGTTGACGCCGCGGTATTCGGAGGTTGCTGACGAATTTGTAGCTATCTTAGATCGTAGCAAGCCAGAAAATGCATCGAGTATAAACAGCGATAGTTCTTCCGACGACCAAGAAGAATTGAGCGATGAAGTAGTCGGTGAGGTTTCGGACAACCCATTTGGGCCAAAACTGGAATACTTCAGTTTCATCGAACCGATTGCTGGTACATTTTTCGACGGCGGTACAAATTACGTTTTTAACGTGTCAATCGCAACTAATCTTTCTCCTGTAATAGAGAACCCATTTGATACAGAATTTGAGCGGTTAACCACAATTCTAAAGCCGATTGTTGTAGATGAGACAATCGGTTTAAAACGGAATGATTTATTTAGCGATATGTTTCGCGAAAAATTGGGAAGGCTGCTTGTCTCTTCTTTTAACTCCAAATTAATCAATGCAGGCTTTGATCCGATAATCGCAAACGTCGAAATTATTGACTTCTGGGCTCCTTGAACCGTTGGCATGATTATTGCTTCCTTCGTGTGAGGAAATTAGGAGGAAGATATGAACATTCCTATTCGAGAAATGTTGGACGATGAGCAAAACCTCAATCGTACTATGACATTTGAATTTGAGGTTGGTTATTACGATCAACGCGGTGTATGTCGTAAGGTCGATAAAATTAAAGTCAACCGCGATTCAGAACATAACAAAACTTTGGATCATGAATCTTGATTTGACTTTGATCGCGCGTATGTGTCGTAAACGCGTTTTAGAAATAACCCCACGCCAACTATCATTAAAAAAACACTCACTTGCATCGGGGTGACTGGGATTGATAACTCATGTTTCTTTGAAAATATTGGTAAAAATACAATAATTGCCGCGGCGAGCAACAAATAGCCTCGAATGAGATTGCAGATATTACATGACGAGATAATTTTCATTCAGTCAAATCCTTACATGCATACAACATCCGTGCAAGTCGTTTAGTGCGAACTTTAGCAACTTCTTTTACATATAGACCTTCAGCTAACTTGGAAAGATTATCGATTTTATCCTTGAGCGCGTGAAGGTCGTCAGGCTGCATTAAACATAAGTTTTCTTCATTATTAAGAAGTTCGGAGTTAAGTTGAGTTACAATCTCTTCTGCATCCTTGTACATACAATCCTGCAGCAATTCATCTATTTTTTGTATGTTTTGATTTATGTTTCCCATTATGAAGTCGTAACCGTTTTTGACTATTAATATCTAAACGTGTATTAATTACGCATGCTACCAGCGATACAACACTACGCAACTACACTTTCGGAGCCTCCCAGTCGGGTGGTAACTGAGCAAGTGACTGCAAATGTTGTGCCAAAGGCGAATGTTTTTTCTACAGCGAAGCGCCCCGCCGAGCCATCCTCGTATACAATAGATGATGAAGTTTTCGAAATATTAAGCCCAGTACTCGCTCCAAGCGCAATAAATGCGGAAGCTGCTATCGCGGCAAGAAATTTACTTTCCCCAAAGTTTACTCACAATGAAGCTCAGACGAAATACCTGCGAACTTCAACTTTACCAGAAAACAATGGCGAAATGCGTACAAAGACGTTAGATCTGTACGCCTAAAGAAAGCTGAACGGGTCAATTTCAACGTCTTCGATATCTCCAAGCCAATTCGAGTCAGTGACTTTTGACCAGTTCCAATCGCCTGGCGCATAATAGGACGGCTTTGATCTTACCAAAAATATGAAAGCCTTAAAGCGCTTTATAGTCGATTCAACTGAGTGCTCTTTTTGAGGTAGTCCATCGAGAGCTGATGAGAACATACTTTTCAATTTACGCGGAGAAGTGTTGTCAGTTGTTGTAATTCGGATCCGTTCGAATGACTTTAGTATTTCATCCGCATTCTCGGCGCCGATCTCGTTCAGGGTTCGTAAAAAATCTTCGGCACAGTTTTCGAGTTCTGAGGCAAGATCTTCTACTTGGTAGTGTTCGCTTAGGACCTCCGCGTAAAACGATGCCATCTGTGTAAGGGTAATGTTTGACAAAAGAAACCTTCGCGCAACTAACGCCGCCACACAATCGAAAACAAAATTGGGTATATGCTTCGCCAATACTCTACTCCCGTACATCCGAGAGTTAGCGTTAACCTATTTGTTCCCAAGCATCAACAATTTCTGATACAATCTGGATGCAAATTTTTAGCTTTTGCTCATCTTTCTGTTCAGTGTCGGAAACACATACTTTGATGTACTCATAAATTCGATAAAGGTTGTGTGTTATGTCACCACCTTGTTCAAAGTCTAGGCTCCCCTGTAAGAGTTGAAGAGCGCTAAGAATTGAGACGCGTGCGCTTCTCGTTTTGATTTTTTCACTTGTTTCACGGAATAGTATGAGATCGGCTTTCAACTTATTCAAAGTTAACGTTATCAATTGATGTGCGCTTGCTTCTGATACTATCGTGGTCGTCTGCTTCCGTGAGTAGTAGTCACGCGCTAGTGCATAATTCATTTGTTGTCTCCCGAGCCGTACAATTAGTTCAACGTCGTCAGTTCTGAGTTGTTTAGAAAATTTATTCGACTGTGGTCAAAAAATTGACATCGATCTTTTCCTATACAAAAATCGACAATGAATTAATCACATAACCTATTGTAATATAATTATAAATATAAAGTGGCATGTCTTTTGCTTACAGATTGTAGCCATTACTATGAGGAAACGATGCACGCTTATATTTTCACGAATTCGAGTGAGATTTTATCGGCAACTGCCCACTTGATTGAGTGCTGTGGTTTTTCAGTCTCACGCATGACAGATTTCTCGTCTCAATTAGCGATTGATGCAAATGCGATTATTTGTGTGTCGTCCCACGAAATTAATCAACTCGGCGGCGAAGATGTGTTCTTGCAAATTGCCAAAGGTTATAAACCGAAAAAAATCATAGTCGTCAAAGAAAACGCAAATGAATTTTCTATGAGCTGCGCTCTTGGTGGCCGGCTAATCAACGTGGCTGCGAGCTCGACGCAGATGTCTACAGAAATAGTCTCATCAATGTTAGCAGACTTGATGCTAACAGATCAGACTGTTTATTCTTGTGGCTCCACTAAAACGGCCAATACTATTTCATTAGTGAGGCGTGTTGCAGCGAAAGATGTCACAGTACTCGTAAACGGTCCGACAGGCACTGGAAAAGAGGTGTTGTCAAAATTCATACACGAAAATAGTGGTCGTAAAGATAACCCATTCATTGCAATAAATTGTGCAGCGATCCCGGAGAACATGTTGGAAGCGATGTTGTTTGGGCATGAGAAAGGGGCATTTACTGGTGCGTCTGCTGCTAATCAGGGTATTTTTCGGGCTGCTGATAAAGGCACGCTTCTTCTCGATGAGATTTCTGAAATGCCACTGGGGCTACAGGCTAAAATCTTACGAGTATTGCAAGAACGTGTCATCACACCTTTGGGTGGTAGCAGAGAGATCAACATCGACGTGCGCGTCATTGCAACCACTAATCGTGATATGATGGAAGAAATTCGTGGCGGTAAGTTTCGAGAAGACCTTTATTATCGGTTAAATGTATTCCCAATTGCGACATTGGCTTTGTCTGAGCGGGTGGAAGATATCATACCTATCGCCATGGCATTGCTTCGAAAGCACAGTGAGAATGAACCGTTTAATTTTATTCTTTCAGATCAAGCTGCGAATAAACTCAAAGAACACAGTTGGCCTGGTAATGTTCGAGAACTCGATAACGTAATTCAAAGAGCATTGGTATTGAACGATGGTCCAGTTATCGAAGAAAACAGCATATTTTTGCAAGACCTGCGAGGTGCAGAAGTGGCGATTTCAACTGAAGAATTTCTATTTTCAAAAGTGAGCTGATCTAATGGAAGTCAAATCGTTACATTCTTTAATCGTACAAAATCAAGCGGCTCAAAAAGCATCACAGGTTGAAAATATCCAGCATGCTGCACCCAATGTGGACTTCACAGAAAGATTCTCTGAGGGCTTAAATGAAGTTGCACGCGCGCAAAATAATGCCTCCGAACTTGCAAAAGCATATGAACTTGGAACAGAGACTGATTTGGCAAAAGTCATGGTTGCGCAGCAGGTTTCATCACTTGGTTTCCAAATGACGCTAAACGTTCGTAATAAAGCACTTAGTGCATACAAAGACATAATGAATATGCCTGTATAAATGGGACTCAAATAAATGACTGACACAACGATCAATTCATCGAGTAGCACAATCAATGCAGGGCAAGCTGGCCAACTTAGCACGGTATCATCATCTCCGATTGCACGAATGTCCAATTTCGTGAATCAACCAGCTTTTAAACGCAGTCTCCCTCTGATTGTGTCCATAGTATTTGCGGGTGTGGTTTTAATCTTTTTTGCGCTTTCACAAAAGCCATCATTGACCTCACTATATGACTCTTTGTCTGCTTCAGAAAAAGCTAAAATGTTAGATGCACTTACTGCGGCCGGTTACGATGCGACTGTCGATCCCGCGACTGGAAATGTATTAATCCCAACATCGGACTTTCATGAAGCTAAACTGAGCTTGGCCGCGCAAGGACTTCCTGCATCAACGCCAGATGGCTACTCAGAACTAAATAATTTACCGATGGGCGCATCACGTTCCGTTGAGGCAATGAAGTTAAAGCAGGCCCAAGAGGTTGAGATAGCGCGTTCTATTTCCGCTATGAGTGATGTTATTGGCGCGAGAGTGCACTTAGCTTTACCTGAAAAGTCCGTATTTGTAAGAGATAGGATGGACCCAACAGCGTCGGTATTTGTTCAACTTGGTCAAGGGAGATCTTTAGACGAATTGCAAGTAGAGGCCATATTAAACCTGGTATCAGCATCAGTCGCAGGATTGTCGCGTGACGATGTCACGGTCATTGACCAAAATGGTCGACTATTATCAAATTCTCCAGATGACCCAGCGTCGATTTTGAGTGATACCCAGCTCCAATATCGCATGAGGTTGGAAAATATTTATCGTTCTCGAATTGAGAGTATTTTAACCCCACTTGTCGGTTTGGGAAATGCGACCGCGCAAGTAAATATCGAAATTGACTTTACTCGCACTGAAATTACTGAGGAGACTGTTGACCCAAAGCGAAATGCTTTGGTCTCTGAACAAAATGCTCTAGATTTGACAACTAAAAAAGAAGCTCGTGGTATTCCAGGAGCCTTGTCGAACGACCCACCAGCTGAGGTAGAATTGACGACAGACGCCGATGAGGTTGACCCAACCGCTCAAGCTCAAAATTACGGCGACCCAGGCGGCAGTAATAACAATAACTTGGAGACAAGATCTAGCCGTGAGGTAAAAAATTACGAAGTTTCGAAAAAAATTCAGACGACACAGAAACCGTCTACTCAACTTATGAAGATTGATGCGGCCGTATTGCTACGGCAGCCGAAGGTCATAGACCCTGAAACGGGGCTTTTAGTATCTCATCCCTACAATGAGCAAAAGTTGGAAGAGATCCGAGCACTGATCAAAAGCACCGTTGGGCTTCAAGATGATCGTGGCGACACTCTCGCAATCAGCACTACGGACGTCGAACCTGTGTTATCAGAGGTCGCTGTGGATTGGTACCAAATGGATTGGGTGAAATCAGCAATCCAAAACGTTGTTATTATGCTAATGCTAGGTGTTGTGGTGCTAGGAGTGATCCGTCCATTGATAAACAGACTGTTAGTTCCGGTCGGTGGCTCAGGCACTACCGTCGCAGCCGGTATTGAAGATGACGATGTGGATTTGACATCAATAGAAGTAAACGAAGGTGAGAGCTTAGAAGATATAAAAGCGAAGCTGAAGCCTAAGAAGTCCAATATCTCATTAGAAATGTTGGATACTGCGAACACCTATGATGACAAAGTGGCTATCATTCGGATGATGGTTAATGATGAAGCAGGCCGGGTATCAACTGTGTTCAAGCAGATGATGGCCAGAGACCTTGATTTAATCTAGTGAGGGCGACCCATGGCAGAGAATGAAGAAGTTGTCGAAATAGAACTTACTGGAACGCAGAAATCTGCAATTCTCATGATGCTTCTTGGCGAAGATGAAGCATCAGAAGTTCTAAAACATCTGACACCAAAAGAAGTTCAGCATTTGGGTACGGCGATGTATTCGGTTACAGATGTTGATCAGGATATGGTGAATGCCGTGCTTGATGAATTCCTGGGAATTATTAAGCAGCAAACTGGCTTAGGTTTGGGAGCAGGAAACTACATTAAAAATGTGTTGACGAAAGCTTTAGGCGACGACAAAGCACAATCTGTACTAAGTAGGATCACACCAGCATCTTCTGAACGACCAATTGAAATTTTGGATTGGATGGATGCGCGCTCCATCTCGGAACTTATCGTTGACGAACATCCCCAGATTATCGCTCTTGTTATTTCTTATTTGGAGTATGGCTTGGCTGCTGACGTTTTGACCCTGCTTCCACAGGATTTGCAACCGGATGTTGTTCGGCGAATTGCCACGCTCGAAACTGTACAGCCAGATGCGATCAAAGAGCTGGAACGTGTCATGCAGCGAAAGTTTCAGGCCAATACATCTCTGAGGGCTTCCAAAATTGGTGGTGTTCAAGCTGCTGCAAAGATTATGAACTTTACCAAGACAGCGATGGAACAGAGAATATTGAAGGATATAAAGAAAGAAAACAAAGATTTAATGACGTCTATTCAAGACAATATGTTTGTGTTTGACAACCTAATTATGTCTGATGATCGGTCACTTCAAACACTTCTTCGTTCGCTTGAACAAGAGGCCTTAGTCCTTGCGCTGAAGGGTGCAGATGAGGCTCTTCGCGAAAAGTTATTTGGCTGCATGTCTTCTAGAGCGGCAGACAATATTAAGGATGAAATGGAGGCACTTGGGCCGGTTCGTTTAACTGAAGTGCAAGAAGCACAAAAAGAAATTATTAGTGTTGCTCGTAAGATGGCAGATGATGGCACAATCGTGCTTGCTGGACGAGGCGGCGAGGAGATGGTGTGATGCAGCCGGATGAATTCCAACTGAATGACTCAGATCCAAAATACGCAGCTCTGAACGACACAGAAATATCAGCGCTCATAAAGGCGTCCACCGTTTCTCCCTTCACACCAAGCGAAAAGGTCAAGCAAGCACCGATAAATTTTCAAAAAAAGACACTTGCTGAACTCGCGCAGCTTTCAAAAGATGAGGCGGTACGAAACGAACCCCCCGAACAATCGGCTAGCGATGGCCTATCTGAATTAGAACTGAAAAATGACAACCAAATTGTAGAAGGATCGCGTGAGAATATCACTGAAGTTGAAGAGTTGGATATAGAAGGTTCTAATGCTGATATTGACGTTAATTCAGCATTAAATAGCCAAGAAACTGAGGAGCACGAAGATCTCTATACAAAGTTAAAAGATCAAGTGTCTGACTTGGAAGCGCATATTGCGAGATTAGAGGCAGAATTAGCAGAATTAAGTACTGTAAATACAACCGCTGAAGACGACGCGACTGTATTAAAGCAGCTGTTTACTCAATTGCCCCCACTGGCCCTGAAAGAGGAAGAAAGGTTCTCGAAAAAAGTGTTGAGTACAATTGAAGATGTAATCCGCACAAGATTAGGCGCTGAAATTTCTGAGCACCCAGAGACCTTTGTTTCTAAGATAAAAGAGAAGATCAAAGACTTATATGTTGATGGGTCGCATATGCTGATCATGCTCAATGCTGAAGATTTTGAAACAGTACAGCGAACTTTAAAAGACAGCGCACTAGGACAGCATATTCAGTTACAAGTTTCGGAGGACTTGGGGCGTGGCGATTTAATTATTAGAGCAGGTTCAATACAAATCGAAGACATTCTGCAGGTTGGGTTAGTTGAGGCTGATCCTGAAAAGCATCGCGATTGACTTTGATATGATTTACGACGTGCTCGATAAGTTCAAAGATGCCCAGGGCGAAATCGTCAGTGGAGCCGTATTGAGTTATGATGGTATAAACATAACTACGGATGCCTTCAGAGCAACCGTCGGTTCTCGTTGTTCAGTTATGCTGACCTCAGGGATTGAAGTTTTTGGTGAAGTTATCCGAGTATCTACGCAGCATAACGTAATTTCACTATATGAAAGTTTTAAGAATATCTGTGTTGGTGATCGTGTATCGGTTAGACCTGGTGGTTCTGAAATTGCCGTTGGGAATGGTTTACTGGGCCGTGTTATCGATGGACAGGGCAAAATTATAGATGCTGGTGCAGAAATTGACGCGAATGATCAATGGCCACTCCATGGTAAATATATAAATCCTGTTACGCGTTCAAAAATATCAGACCCACTCGATGTTGGTGTGAGGTCTATAAATGCAGCAATGACTGTGGGTAAAGGTCAACGAATTGGCGTTATTTCTGGTTCGGGTGTTGGTAAATCTTCTTTAATTACGATGATGACTGAATACACCGACGCAGATATTGTAGTTATTGGATTAATCGGTGAACGTGGACGTGAAGTCGCAGATTTTGTTAGCAAAGCAGTGCAATTAAACAACTTCGAAAATACGATAATTGTTGCAGAACCAGCGAATAGCTCACCTCTTTTGAGAATAAAAGGTGCTCAACGTGCAACTGCAATCGCTGAATATTTCAGGGCAAAAGGAAAGAGCGTTCTACTGATTATTGACTCACTGACACGTGTCGCGCATGCGCAACGTCAAATCGGCTTATCGCGAGGCGAGGCAACGATCGCTAAAGGTTATACATCTTCAGTTTTGGATTTAATACCAAATTTGATCGAGCGTGCGGGAACTGGGACAAATGGAGTTGGAAGTATAACAGCAGTTTATACTGTACTGGCTGATGGTGATGACGTTGTGGCAGACCCTATTGTTGATGCTGCGCGCGCGATATTGGACGGACACATTACTTTATCGCGTGAGCAAGCAGCACAGGGTATTTTCCCGGCTATTGATGTAACTATGTCGATTAGTCGGGTAATGAATGAAGTTGTGGATCCAGAAATTACACGCCGAGCAAATCAATTGCGCGCTTTGATTTCAACTTATAATGAAAATCGCGATCTTGTATTAATGGGCGGATATGTTGCTGGTCAAAACAAACAGTTAGACCTTGCATTGAAAATTTGGCCCAAAATAGTGGATTTTCTTGCGCAGCCAACAACGACAAGGGCAACATTACTCGATAGTCAAAAAGCCCTGCTCGAGCTTGTTTAACGATGTCCCAAAAAAAGTTAAAAATATTAAAACTACTAAAATTGCGATCGAAAAAAGATTTAAGCGAGCATTCGAGAGCATTGAGTGCGGTCAATGCAAAAATTGACGAGTTGGAAATCTTGAAGGCATCTCTAACAAAACAATTGGAATATTATGGTGACAGAAAAAATATTTCTTCAGTTGCACAACTGCGTTCAAACGGGGTCTTTACACAAAAACTCAATGTTGAAATTGAACGGATAGAGCAACAAAGTGAGCATCTTGCGATTGAAGTACAGCGATTGGCTGCTGAATTAACGCGCTTGGATGCGAAAAAACAAAAAATCGAAGATAAGATCGCTTTTGAACAGCGAAAATTGATCGCTTAATTTGGTACAAATTTTGCAAGCAAGGCCTGCAAGAGAGTAAAGCCGATGCATGTCCCGATTAAATTTCTTCCAAACTTTACAGATCCTGCTCGGATAAACGAGAATAGCGATTTACGGAGTGAAACTAAAAAATTTGCAGATAGTTTTTCGCAAGCGCAAGGGCAGACTTTTCAATTAGAACACAGTTCGCATGAAGACTTTGGTTCATTACTCAAGACTCCAAACCCAGATACTAAGGTGGAGTATCATATAGTAGACCGTGAAAACAAATTATCCCTAACAGAAAATGCTCAAAGTGTTCTAGCTACAGAGTGGGTTCGACAAGAGGCTGGGACAAAAGCTGCAGCTTACCTCGAGGGGGACGCTTTTTTCAGCGAATTAAACAGCGACAGAGTGAGTCTTGATGCACCAATATCGCCTTTGAAAGGCAGCGAGAGCTACCATGAGGCAAATGACATTTCATTAACGAGTGGATTTACACTTGGTTATGTTGACAAACAACATAATGAAACAGTCAATCTTGAAGCACCAATATCGCCTTTGAAAGGCAGCGAGAGCTACAATGAGGCAAATGACATTTCATTAACGAGTGGATTTACACTTGGTTATGTTGATAAACAACATAATGAAACAGTCAATCTTGAAGCACCAAAGTCGTCATTGAAAAGCGGAGAAGGTCACAAATGGAGCCACGACACTCAGCTATCGAGTGATTTTTCCAAGAGTATTGATGACGAAAATTTATTCTTATCAAGTAACGCAAAGTTTTTTTGACGACAGCGCAAGAAAATAGTGAGCACGCTGCGGCCGGATCCGTTACAGATGCAACCTTACCTTCTACAATTATCCCAACAACTCAAATATTGGAACGTCCCCAAACTTCTGTCGAGCGCATTAGAATAGAAAAAAATGCAACAGAGTATACGTTTTCAACATTTGAATTTGATCATCTGCCTCTTGGTCATCTCCATGAAGATGGCACATTTTTAAATAATCCGGTCAAAAGTGGTGCTAAAAAATCAAGGACAGATTTTTTAAACCTACTCAGAGGATTAGAGCTCACTAGCGAAACACTTAGTAGGCCATATTCACTTGAAAAATTAGGTAAGTTAAATGAACTGTTAAAAGCGTCCATCACTTTACCTATAAAAACTCGGTTGAAAGCAAGTGCGTCATCGCTTCATTATTCGACGTTTCCAGTTAATGAGAATGGTTCAGAAAATTATACTTTGGGCCGCGTGCTACAAAGCGTAGTAGGTGCAAAAGGGAGTCCTTTCGTAAATTTAGAGCAAAATTCAGCACAATTTGCGATGCCAACAACTCTACGTTTTTCTTCGAAAAATAATATTTCGCCAAAACACGAAATTGGTAACGTTTTCAGCGTAGAAAAAGAAGCCCTGGCGACTGATATCTTGCGAAATGCCGCTATGGTGAAATTTAGTGCAATTGGTGATCTCAATGCGCGAAAACCGAATGATAATCAATTTGATAAGTCAATTTCGGTTGATGTCCCGCGAACCTATAAACTTGATATGTCTCTCAACACTTGGCAAAAAGTTTTGAGTTCTCAGATTAGCAAAGCTGCATTAGAAAATATAACTAAGCTTCAATTCACGATAAACCCGAAAAAGTTAGGGCGTGTCTCTGTAAATCTGCAAATGGATGCAGGTAACGTAAACGTTTCAATTTTTTCTTCGAATGGACATGTAGCAAACATTTTGCAAACATCGGAGGGAAAGCTCGAAACCCTATTATCTGATCATGGCATGAAGCTTGCTAGCTATAACGTAAGCAGTGAGCAAAATGGACGAGATAAGCGAGATAGAGCACCAACAAACGGAAGACATAGTCAGATAGTTGAAAGGAATGGATCGAAGACGGCTGGTGTCTTGCAGAGCGAAGCCAAATCAAGACCTTCAACTACGCACAATGGCGACTACGATTATCTGGTGTAAAAGAGGACACAATGGCAGAAGACGATAGTAATCAAGAAGACAAAAAAGGTGGCGGATTAAAACGAATACTCGTTTTTGCGCTCGGCGCTCTGCTTATGATCGGTATTGGTTTTGGAGCAGGCTACTTCATGTTTGGTATGGGGCAAAAAACACCTGCAGAAGAGATTGAACTCATTATTGAGAATAAACTTAAAGAAAGTGGTCAGCTTCCGACAGAGGAAGAAGGTGTAGAAGAGGTACCTAAAAGAGTTTCCAAAGAAGTACCTGAAACCACTACTTTCGTCACGACCTACTATGAGTTTCCAGATAAGTTCACAACCAACCTCTTAAACTCACGCAAGTTTTTGCAAATGGGTCTAAGTATTTCAACGCAGTATGACTCTAGTGTTATCGAAAACGTTGAAATGCACACCCAAGCTTTGAGATCGGAAATCTTAACTGTAATGGGCGAATTTTCTGAAGAAAGTATTCAAGGAAAAGAGGGCAGGGATGAGTTGTCGAGACGGATCAAAGAATCTATCAATGTGAAATTAGAAGAGCTTGAGGGCTTTGGCGGCATCGAAGGCGTTTATTTTTCCACTTTTGTGTTACAATAGGGCGAATTATGGCTAGCTCAAAACAATTATCTAGCGACGAAGTAGAAGCGTTAATTGATGGCCTTTCCGATGAGTCGGAAAGCTATTCAAGCGTCGTCGCAGATAGTAAAGAAGTTCGGCCATTTTCTTTAGGATCGGACGATCTTTCTGTATTGGGGGACTATTACGCCCTTCGGATGATTAACGAACGCTTTTGTCGACTCGCACGATCTGTTTTTTTACCCATGCTACGTGTGCAACCGCGAATTTCATCATTCCCACCAGAAGTTAAAACATTTGATGAGTATTCTCAGAATGTTGAAACGTTCGTATCACTTAATACGTCCAGAATGGAAGAGCTCAAAGGTAATAGTCTACTGGTCGTGCCACCAGACTTCATTTCGTTACTCACGAACTCATACTATGGTGGATCAGTCGTAAGGTCGCTCAGACGTGCCGCGGGTGAATTTACCGCCACTGAACAAAGGGTAATCGAAATTATCTCTGAAGGTTTGGATGATGCACTGACAGCAGCCTGGAAAGATTTGACGCCCGTAACATTTTCGGTGACAGGACGCGAAGAGAATATTCAATTTGCGTCGTTTGTGGATGGCAGTGACACTGTGATTGTCTGCTCGTTTTTAGTTCAATTACCAAATTCTGAGCCTGCCACTTTCGACGTTCTTTATCCACTTCAAGTGTTAAAGCCAATTGCTTCGCAATTGCGGTCCCGGTTGCAATCAGAGGTAGGTGATGATGATTTGACTTGGAAGCAGCGGCTTGAGCAAGCTATTCTAAGTATCCCGCTACTGGTGACAGCTGAGTTGGACCGACCCAAAACAACCCTTGGCAGAATGATCACAGTTCGAAAAAACGATGTATTCCCAATTTCAGCTGCCGATGGTGTCACAGTTTTTGTTGAAGGGCGAGAGATGTTTACCGCCGAACTGGGACAATCTGGACAATTTGCTGCGGTTGAGATGACAAAGCGGCTCAAGACGAAACTTTGAGGACTTGAAAAATGAATGACCAAAACGACGAGAATATTGATGTACCAGCACAGCCCAGTGTTGAAAATCTGAAAGTTTTAGAAAACATTGAGGTTGAGCTAACTGTAGAGGTCGGACGGGCGGAAATCACAATACGCGATTTATTACGTTTGAATGAAGGGTCTGTGCTTGAATTAGACCGATTAGCTGGTGATCCGCTAGACATACTCGTGAATGGCACCAAGATTGCGCGTGGTGAGGTCGTAATGATTGGTGAACGGTTTGGCGTGCGCTTTGGTGAGGTAGTTGAACCAGAAAAACGTATGGAAAGTGTTTAAATGAGCCAAGGCGGTTTTGTTTATCAAGTAAACGCCTTCAACATTTAATTATATGTGATAACGCGAAAGCGATTTAGCGCTAATTTTGCTTAATTTCTTTTTTGACAAATAGCTGATTTGGCATGGTCTTTGCCTTCTTTGATTGGAGGCAGTCATGTTTGAGCATAATTTAATAGTTGTATCTGTATTTCTTGGGACATTATTACTCGCCTGGGCGGTTATTAAATTCGCTGTTGCTAAATCGAGTGCTGTTGGGAACTCGGTAAAAATCAATTCTTCTTTAAATTTAAAAGGCAAAATTACGTTAGAACCTGGTGTAAATGTATACCTCGTTGCCGGCGAGAACTGCGAGATAATTATTACTGTAAATAATCGCAAATTCGGAAGTGCTAAAGCGGAGGTTTTGCACGGGCCCAACGATCTGAGCATTGGAGAAGGGAATGCGTAGTTTCGCTCTTGTCCTTATATTGGTTTTCGTGTTCCCGGATGTTGCCACTTCTCAAGATTTTGGGGCGTTCGGATTACCAACTTTGACGGGTAATACGTCACCTGATGGAAGCATTCAATATTCTTTGAGTCTCCAAGTGCTCGCGTTGATGACAGCTATCACAGTCATCCCATCTTTGATCCTTGGAATGACCTCGTTCACTCGAATTATTATTGTTTTGTCAATTCTGCGTCAGGCCCTTGGGACTCAACAGACGCCGCCAAACCAGGTTTTGATTGCGGTCGCGTTATTTTTGTCGTTCTACATAATGTCGCCAGTTCTATCTGAAATTTACCAGACTGCGCTTGACCCATACTTGAATGGTTTAGTTGAAGCCAATGAAGCAGTTTTACGTGCCTCTTCAATCATGCATGATTTCCTACTACTAAACACACGAAGCGAAACTATCCGTATGTTTGCGGATTTGCGTGGAATTCAAGATTTTGCGTCACCTGAGGACGTTCCATTTTCTATTCTGTTACCTTCGTTCATAACTTCAGAATTAAAGACAGCTTTTCAAATTGGCTTTTTATTATTTTTACCATTTTTAGTGATCGACATGGTTATTGCGTCAGTGCTGATGTCATTAGGTATGATGATGTTATCACCTATGCTAATCTCGCTCCCATTCAAACTACTGCTGTTTGTCTTAGTGGATGGGTGGGCAATGACCATCGGATCTCTTGCGTCAACTTTTCAAGTGTGAGGCAACATGGATTTTGATGCGAACGTATATCATCTGTCACTTGCTTTCTGGAAGATTATAGCAACCGGTGGTCCGATTTTGGGTATCGCACTCGCGATAGGATTGACGATTGGTATTATTCAAGCCGCGACTTCCATCAATGAAATGACGCTAAGTTTTGTGCCTAAATTAATAGTTGTGTTATTAGCTTTAGCATTTTTTTCGACTTACATGATGACAGAGTTGGTAAATTTCTTCGAGTATATTTTCGAACGTATCGTTGAAATAGGTTCGTGATGGATAGCATATTATTAAATAGCATTCCTCAGGTTCCTGCCAGCGCTCTTAATTTTGTATTTATTGCGCTATTCGATTTGCTTTTTTTGTCTTTAAGAATTGGTGCTTTTTTAATCGCAGCTCCATTTTTTGGTTCACGTATGGTTCCTTTAAATGTCAGAATTATATTGATCTTTTCGCTTGCAATATTTTTGCAAGGATGGATTGCTGCGCCTGACTTCACAAATGTCGCAGCATCAGTTTTAATACTGACAATTCTGGTAGAGATTGCACTTGGGCTGACCGCTGGTTTCGTTTTTGCAATCGCTTTTGCCACAGTATCTGTAGCAGGCGAAAAGATAGCTGCTACATCTGGGTTATCATTTGCCATGCAGGTTGATCCAGCCACTGGGACACAATCTCCCATTGTGAGCCAATTTTTGACTTTATTTATTCTTATGATTTTCTTTGCAACCGATGCACACTTGGTTGTTTTTTCGATCCTTTTGGAGAGCTATGCCTTTGTTCCTATCGGAGCAGATATTGATTTTGAACGTTTATATAAAGTTGGTTTTTTAACGTCAGAAAAGCTTTTCACGAATGCCGCACTCATAATGTTACCAATCGTGGGTGTGTTGTTTTTAATTAACCTAGCCGTTGGCATTATTACCCGGTCTGCGCCACAGTTAAACCTATTTTCGTTTGGCTTCCCAATCACTATTTTAAGTGTCATGTTTTTATTATTTTTGGCGGTTTCACCATTGGCACAAATGTTCTTGGAGGTTATCGAAAACCACATACTAATACTAAGCGATTTATTTCAGGAGGTTACACGTGGCGGAAAATGAAGACGGCCAAGAAAAGACTGAAGAGCCAACGCAGCGGCGATTGGACAAGGCCAAAGAAGATGGCGATGTTCTTAGTTCTAAAGAAACTTTTGTTTTAGCAACGACTCTTGTTCTCTTCGGATTTGTTCCCGTATTACAGGTTTTTGGCTCATCTCTTTTAGCAGAAATGGGACATCTATTTCATTTCAGTAAGATTGATAACGGCCTTTTATTTAAACGTTTCACTATCTCATTTTGGAATTTCATAATGATAGCGGCGATTGTGGGAGTGCCGATTGTTATTTTAATTTTGCTCACGCAATTAGCAGTTGGAGGGACGATCAATTTTAGTGCAAAAGGATTTGCCTTCAAAGGTAGTAAAATAAATCCAATTAAGGGCTTGCAGCGGATATTTTCAATAAAGGGATTGGTTGAATTACTAAAGTCGCTACTTAAAGTCACCTTGCTTGGCGGTCTCACGGCTATTGTTGTGCACTCTCAATTGAAGTCTATGTTGTCCAGCCTTGGTGCTAGTTTTGCAGATAACTTTAAGTTCCTAGCAAATGCATTTTATTTTTTGATTTTCGCATTGGTTGGGGTGTTAAGTATCATTGCCGCAATTGATTACTTCTATTCAAGACACTCACGACTGCAAAAGCTTCGAATGTCGCGCCAAGATTTAAAGGATGAAAATAAACAGACAGAGGGCTCACCCGAGGTGAAGTCAAAGATTAGACGATTGCAAATGGAAGCATCACAGCGCGCGCGGACGGAAACCAATTCCATAGATGCGGTTGATGATGCAACTGCTATCATCACTAACCCAACGCATTTCGCAGTGGCCCTAAAGTTTGTGCCTGGAGCAATGGCAGTTCCCGTAATTGTCTCGATGGGGCGGGGTCGAAATGCAGAAAAAATAATTGAAAAAGGGGTCTCTAAGAATGTGACTGTATTTTCTAGTCCGTTGTTAGCTCGCGCCTTGTATTTTACTTCAAATATTGGGCAAGAAATTGATAGTAGATTATATGGAGCCGTCGCGGCAGTTCTAGCGTATATTATCCATACGGACCAGGGCGTCGATATGCAAAAGCCGATTGTAGATGTTCCTGAAGACCTCCAATTTAACGAATTTGGAAGATCACTTTAATATGAACAAGAAATATCAAAATTATAAACAAAGCCGAGGCGAACTGATTTCTTCAGTCGCATTTTTTGGAGTTGGAATATGGTTCTTGCTCGAAGCACTTGTATATTTTGCTCAAAGTACACTTACAGCTTGGTTGTTTATCCTGCTTTCTACGCTTAATTTTTTAGCAGCTTTTCGGTTTAAAATTGCGAAATACTATGAACAAAAAGCAAATAGGTAGAGATAGCCGTCAGGTTAGATGTGCAGTGTGCGAGGACTTTTTTGTAACGCACAGGCCGAATACACCATGGGGCTGTCGCCGTTTTGGCTTTCGTTCCAAGATCATTCCTTCACTATTAGTTTTTTCAACAACTGGCACGAAATGTGCTTATTTTAAAGAAAGGTCAGTAGAATTTCGAGGCAAAGGTAGGTCTAATGTCTGATGCACAACAAAAAGCGCTTGAGGAAACTTCAAAGGTTGCACTTGACGCCGCAGACGCAGCAACCAGAGCGGCTGAAGAAATTCACGGCGTTAAAAAAGAATATGAAGGATTGCTCAAATCTAATCGAGGAGTTCTCCGAGGTCTCTCAATTGCATTGGTAAGTACTGCAGTTGGCCTGCTGGTAGCCGTAGGAGCTTCTGCACTGGTTTATTACAAGTCGCGTGCGCAATTTGAGAAGTCAGATGAAATGCTACTGCAAGCTGTTGCCGTTTTTGCTGAAAATGTGGATGAACTTACACTTGCACAAACGAACTTAAATTCTCTCATCGAAACGCAAAATGACCTACGAAATGAGATTGGGTTAGCACGAAAATCTCTTGATACCGTTCCTGCTAAAATAGATGAAACGTTGACTACGTTACTGCCAAAGGTGTCAAGTGCGGTGGATGCATCACAGGCAGCAATTGAAGAATCCGTAACGGCTACTACAGAACTTGCGATGGCTGACCTTTCGCAAAAGTTTACTGTTGTGTTCGATGAAGTGGAAGCAATTTCAGCATTACTGGAAAGAGCAATATCTGACGCCACTTCTTCGGCTGAAGTAAACACAACTGAACCTAATGAAGACACTGACACCAGTGCTTATGAATTGGTAAATGTCCAATCGGACTTGGAACAAATTATTTTGCTACAAAAAGAGTTATCTGCGAAGATCACACTCCTCCAGGATATTTCTAAACCGCGTAATAAAGTCGTAACAAAGCGCACTACAAATACCACTAAAAAACAATCCACCAAGCCTGCCAACCCACTTAAATTTCCATAAAAGTTAGACATGTCATGAGTTTTTTAA
Organism: Rhodobacteraceae bacterium HIMB11; assembly: GCA_000472185.1. Classification (GTDB taxonomy): domain Bacteria; phylum Pseudomonadota; class Alphaproteobacteria; order Rhodobacterales; family Rhodobacteraceae; genus HIMB11. The sequence continues at coordinate 25,872 of AVDB01000014.1, forward strand.
AAATATCTTCTGTCAGGATTGGAGAGGCTGCGCGTAAACGCAAAATCCGTTCTGGTGATATTTTATTAGCTATCGACGGGTATATGTTTACCCAAGATACGAAGGAACTTAAAAAGAAGTTTGAAGATAAGAGCCAAGCGCCTTGGCTTCTTACCTTCAAGCGTGGCGAACTTGTTTTTGACGTTTTTTTCGACGAAGCGCTGAAATCAGATTTCGATATTACGACTGTGGAAGAAACAGAAGACGCGACGGCGGCGCTTAAAAAACACAAGTATGCAGCTTGGCAAGACTATAAAACCTATGAGGTGTATCGCGATATATACAAGAAAGCAGAAATAGTAGAGGTAACTCAAGATCCAGTTGCAGGGTATGTGCCGCCAATCTGGATGCTTCAAAATAAGCTATACTATCCGTTTGCCTCCGTTATGATTATATATGGAATTACTTTTGTCTCCAGTATTTGGCTGTGTTTGCTCGCTGTTGTGCTGGTCGGTGTTTATACGCATCGAGCACAAATTTCATTGAAGAGATCTTATTGCCTCTTCGATGAAAAATTTCTGTGGTTCGTAACTGCGGTGCCTAGCGAGCTAAGCGTTGTAGAAAAAATAATGATTTTAGATCCTGACACCAAATGTAAGCATAAGCTCGACAAAAAAGAGGGGTCTCCAGAGCCAAAACTTACTAAGGTTCTGCCACAGCCAGCAGATTACTTGACCTAAACATTTTGTTGCGGATGCCGTTTATGTTGAAAGAGGGTTTTCAACATGTCTGATCAACAATTTACATCGCTGCTCGTTAAACAACCCAAATGGATACGAAGCAAAAATCAAAAAATATTTACCATGGGTGATCCCACTGATCGTTTGTTTTGGATTGAGCAAGGGAAAGTACGTAGAACACGTGACGGTCGACTTTTTACGCGAAATAGTTTTGTGGAAGTCGTGAGTTTTTTTGGATCTGATATTTACAGCGCCGATGTAATATCACTCGCAGAAACAGAGGTGAGAGTTATTTCACGAAGCGATGTAATGCGATTGTTTGAGCTGGATAAGGACCCCATACTCCGTGAGTTAGTTGTTCTGCTTGCTCGTGAAAAATTATCAGCGGAAAAATTTCAGTTTTTACAGGTCGGTTGATATGAAGAAGAAATATTTCCATAATGAAATCATATTAAATCGTGGTGACGAATTAAATGAATTATGCTTGGTAGATTCTGGGAAAGCGGTAGTTGTAAACCCTTTAGACTCAAAAATCATGAGGGTTTTACATGCAGGTGACACAATTGGTGTAGACCACGCATTAAAAAAACAAAAATTACCGCACCTTACCGTTGCACAGGGTGAAAGTGTGATTTCACGTGTGGAGTTGGTAGAATATGTTGAAGCGCTGTCAAATGCTCCGGATGTGACGAAAGATTTAATAAACCAGTTGCTTAAAGACTAGAATGTTACTGTAGTATCCCTTGTAGTTTTGCCTGTTTGCGGCGATCAAATGAACTAGCTATCCCGTCCATCTTACGATACTTTGCGACCGTTCGCCGCGCGATTTTGATACCCATTTCATTGAATTTTTCAACGATTTCCTCATCACTTAAGGGTGAAGCCGGATCCTCTGCTTTTATCATGTTTGTAATTTGATGCCGAATACTTGCACCGGATTTCGTTTCATCTTTTGAGGATATTTTTGAACTGAAGAAAAACTTCAATGGTAAGACCCCAAATGGAGTTTCAACTAATGAATTACTTGTTACACGACTTACTGTACTCTCATGAACTCCGACATCTTCTGAAATTGTTTTCAGCGTGAGCGGCTGAAGATAGGCAGGTCCTTTTTCAAAAAATGATAACTGGTACTTTAAAATTGACATGCCGATTTTAAGAGTTGTTTCGTTACGTTGCTGGATGGCGCGCTTTAACCAATGCGCATCGGAGAGATAAGTCTTAAGAAAATCTTTGCTTTCCGTTTTTAAGCTATTTTGGATTGCCTCTTGAGCAAACTCTTTTTTCACAACAATTGTTGGAAGGTTGGACGAGTATAGCGAAACCACCCAATTGTCATCTTTGTTTACAATTTTTAAATCTGGTGACGTTATTGGCCTGTCATCAAAATAAAACTGCGTTCCTGGCTTGGGGTCTAGCGATCTTATCGTTGTCAAGATAGCTTTCATTCGTTTGTCTCGAATGTTGAATTTACGTTTTAAGCCTTCCAAGTTACCTTTCGCCAATAGATCAAGGTTTGCGATGATGTTGAGAATATCGTCCTCGAGAAGATCTAGGTCCTCAAGTTGTAAAATTAGGCACTCTCGCAGATTTCGTGCGAATAGCCCAGAAGGCTCTATTGTCTGCATCGTGCTCAATACACGTTCGATTGTCTCATCTGATACAGAAATTCGTTGCTTAATGTTCTGCAGATTAACTGTTAGCCAACCTGACGGCTCAAGCTCTTCACACAAAGCTAACGCCACCCGAAGCTCTTTGTCGTTGGTAAAATTACTATAAGCAAATTGGCAAGCATGCTCATACAACGATGGCCCAGTACTTTTTAGAGTATCACCAAAGCCAATATCCTCGTCAAAATTCCTGCTCGCTTTTGAATTGCCGGATGAAAATGAGTCGCCGGTTTCAAATTGATTGTCTATCGTAACTTTCTCATCGCGCTTATCAGCGTGTGATGGTAACAGTGAGTCAATTGTTGGCTTCTCATCTTTCGCTGGCGCTAATTCAATGAAAGGATTTTCTTGAGCCTGCTCTTCAAGGTAACTTGCAAGCTCGACGTTGTTATAGTGCAAAAGCTTAATCGCTTGTTGCAACTGCACCGTGATTGCCAGGCCTTGTCTTTGTTTAATTTTCGTAGAAGCAAAAAGTTGCATGGTAAATCTCCCGCAATAAAAATACCAAACGGCGGACATAGTTAATAATTTTATATTTGACTCATTCTTGATTTATTAAAAAATATAATCAAAACAATATTTTATTTCAGTTTGTCAATTTTTTTTAGGTTTTTGGGAATTTTGACATCTGAGTCGTCTCTCCTATTGGAAAATAATTCTAAACAAATGCCAGTAGTGTCGTTTCACTATTTGCAAAGGCAGTTTTGCAAAACGAGCTTTTGTCTCAAATAGGAGCTAAATGATGACTGTAATTAATACAAACACAGCGGCGATCAACGCCCAGTACAACCTAAGTAAGGTGCAGAGCGCAATGGACGACGCTATGTCAGCTCTGTCATCTGGTAAACGAATTAACTCAGCAGCTGACGACGCTGCTGGTATTGCAATCTCTTCTCGGATGGAAGCGCAAGTGCGCGGCCTGAACCAAGCAATGCGCAATGCTGCAGACGGCCAATCGCTGGTCGATACTGCAGAAGGTGCAATGGATGAAATTTCCAACATGCTGCAGCGCATGCGCGAACTGGCGATCCAATCAGCTAACGATACGAACTCAGACAGTGATCGCGACGCACTTAATCTTGAAATTGATGCGCTGATTGCTGAGATTGATCGTGTGGTAGATACCACTGCGTGGAACGGCAAGAACATCCTCGATGGGTCCGCTCAACTGAACTTTCAAATTGGATCACAGGCTGGTCAAGATTTAAATGTTGCAATCAGCTCTCTAGGCTCAAATGCATTAGGTTCATTAACTGGGGCACCTTCGTCCGACGCTGTTTTATCTTCTGCTCACCAGGGCGTTGCTGCGGAAACGACAGAAGTGAAGATCGCGTTCAATGGTAATGACACCTATAGCTTTAATCTTAATATCACAGACAGTGCCGGTAATGCTCAGGCATTGGCAATACAAGCTGATGTGACAAACTCGTCTGCGGTAAATGTAGCTGGAGCGATCAATCAAGCGATCCAAAATGCCAATTTGGATGAATATGCGTCAGCTTCTGCTAGTGGTAACGTAGTGACTGTTAAAAACACTTTCGGTGAGGCAATTACCTTAGATACGTTTGCGTCAGTGGGTACTGGTTCAGGTACTTACACAACCGTAAATGGTGGTGCGGGTTCGGCAAGTGTTGTAAACTTAGGTAGTGCTGCAGGTAATACTGGCACAACTTTCAATGTTAATGTCCCCGCAACAAGCTATGCTGCAGAAGTCTCTGCAACAACCGGAACGGCTGCTCAATTTAAAGAAACATTGACTGCAACAGATTTCGCTGATGTGACTGCTTGGGTAGCGAACACCGATTTTGGTTCCAACCCAGGCGCAGCAGACCATCTGGAAGTCGATTTTGGCGACTTTTCAGTGACTATCGACAACGCGGATGCAACTGATCTTGCTTCATTCGCGGCGGCTATTAACTCAGAGCAAAGCGCTTACACTTTCTCTGCAGTGATTGAAGATGCCGGTGGTGGTAACCTCAGCTACAGCTTGAAAGCGGTTGCTAATAATGTTGGCGCGGTGGCGAATGCCGATATCCCAACGATTAAGGCTATTGATGCAAACGGTGCCGTTATTCAGGATGGTGCATTCGGTGGTGGCCTTGCCATGACAGCATCTGTAGCTGGAGTTGACGCAACTTCCGGATCTGCTGAAACCGGCGGCACCAAATTAAATTTGGAGCTATTTGGTGCAGATGACTACAGCTTTACACTTGATACAGTTGCGATCTCGTTTTCATACCATGGAACGTCAGCAAGTCGTGACCAGATTGCACAGGAAATGCAGGTTGCATTAAACGCTGGTACTGCAGACACTTATGAAGTGGTTAACGCCAATGGTCGTTTGGAAATTACCAACCAGAGTAACAGTGCTGCTGCACTGAGTGCATTCACTTCGACTGGTAGTGGCACTATTCTAGCTTCTACGTTGATAGGAGATGCTGGAGCTGAAGGACCAACTCAGGTTTTAGATGATACGGTGCACGCTGTTGCTGCGTCCACTACAGCAGCAGGTACTGCCACAGCGACAGTTGTTGACTTAGAATTCACAGCTGATGATGTATACTCATTTAAAATTTCAGATGGTGAAAGGACAGCGATAGTAGATGCAACTAGCGTTGACGCACAAACACCTGACGTAACAGAAATGATCGCAGCCATAAACTATGGCCTGACCAGAGCTGGTATGGATGACTCCGTTACGGTGTCTAATACTGGTGGAGTGATCCACTTGACGCAATCTGCTGGCAGAGAAGTGTCGGTCTCTGACTTCCGTTCAGATGGAACTGGCTCGATGTTGGCATCTGGTGGTGCAAATACAAATGGCGTATCGAAATATCTAGATGATGGTCTCGGTGCAGGTGCATCAACTGTTTCTCAAATCAGCATTGCAACTTCATCTGGCGCACAAGATGCGATTGAAATTCTTGACCGTGCACTTCAAGATGTTGCGATGGAGCGCGCTGAACTTGGCGCAGTCTCTAACCGTCTAGATCACACAATTTCCAACCTTGGAAACATCGTGGTCAACACTGAAGCGTCACAGTCTCGTATCGAAGATGCTGACTTTGCTTCAGAAACAAGCAACCTAACTAAGGCACAGATCCTTTCACAGGCTGCTACTGCAATGCTGGCGCAAGCAAATGCGTCCAAGCAATCTGTCCTAAGCTTGCTGCAAGGATAAGCGAGATAGGATCAGAGAAAAGGCCTCCCTCGGGGGGCCTTTTTATTTTTTGGTTTAATCATAATAAAATATTGAAACATTCAGAAGTATGGACCCAAACTCAATAACGGGTCCCAAACACAAACTTTGATCCCTAAAATCGGAAATAGAGTTAGCTGTAGAAGCTTAAGGTAACATAGTGCATTTGAGCTTTTTGCTAGCTGCAAGGCGAAATATTCTAAATTTTGAAGAAAATTGGTTTAGAGGACTTGCGCATGCGATCACGACGTTTATACGCCGTTCGCACAGGTTCTAAAATCACTTATCACTGATGAATATACTTTTGACTTACACTAGCTTAGCATTGCTTGGCGCCATTTGGATTGCATTAGAACTCGGTTTATTTTTCTAGTTATTTGTCTTTGACTATCATCACAAATAATTTTTGGTACGGGAAAAACCTTCCATATGTATCACCTGTCATAAAGTTGACAGACCAATAATTTTTTGGAGAAATCCAGTTTCTTTGTCCCGTCCAATATGGCTCGTTTTCTGTGCCTGGGAAATATTTGACGTTAATCTTCGGTGGTGTGCACTCTGAACAGACTAAGCCTTCTAATTCTTTCCTCGTTGGAAGTCGCCATTCTCCTCCCATTTGCTCGTTAGCCTGCTGCAGCGCAATTTTGATTTCGTCATGGTTTAGTTTGACGGCCGCACCTTCACATTTTCCTGTATCTATATTGAAAGTTTGCCCTAACGAGCAGCGATACCAAATCAACTTGCTGTCAAAATCAATGACAGTACTATTTTCTGCATAAAATTGAGCAGTCGCATGACTGCTCACAAAACAAAAGATTGCAACAAGCAACAATCTAGGTGTTAACATGGCCTAAACTCCTCGTGAGTTTGCGTAGTGCAAGTATCATACCGAGAAATTTAGAATATCCATAAAATTTCTTAGTTTGGTATGAATATTGAATGAACGCCGTGAGTATTTGGAGGAAAGTAGATGGATATTGCTTCACTGATTGGATTGCTGGGAGCAATCGGAATGATCGTTGGCGCGATGATCTCTGGTGGAGGCGTGGGTCCGTTTATTGATGTCCCTTCGATCCTGATTGTATTTGGCGGTACATTTTTCGCCGCAATGTATACTGCTCCGCTACCCGTATACCTCGGTAGCTTCGGTGCAATGGCGAAAGCATTTCTTCCTCCTGTGAAAAAGCAAGACGAAATGATCATGAAAATAGCCGAACTAGCCGCCGTTGCGCGAAAAGACGGAATGATGGCGCTTGAGGGGCAGGATGTGCCCGATAAGTTTTTTGAGAAAGGTCTGCAAATGCTTGTTGATGGTGCGGATGAAAAAAAATTGACTCAAGTTTTGAAAGCTGAGATCGGCGCAATGAAAGTCAGACACGAAGCAATGCAAGGTTGCGTAAAAGCTTGGATTGACCTTGCACCTGCCATGGGAATGATTGGTACACTGATTGGGCTTGTGTTGATGCTTGGTAACATGGCGGACCCCAAGGCGATCGGTCCAGCGATGGCTGTTGCACTTTTGACTACACTATACGGAGCTTTTATTGCGAACGTTCTCTTTGCACCAATTCTTACTAAACTGGAATACTATACTGCCTACGAAGTAACTTATCGAGAAATCGTGATCGCCGGCCTTCAAGGGATAGCAAAAGGTGAAAGCCCTCGAAATATCCAGGATATTCTGGCCGCCAATCTTGCTCCAAAGGATCAAGCTAAATTAGAGGCTGCATAAGATGGCTGATGCTGAAGAAGTTGAATTAGAAGAGGAAGAGCAGGAGGAGTGTCCAAAGTGTCCTCCAGTTGGTGCCCCGGCTTGGATGGCTACATTTGCCGATATGGCGACGCTACTGATGGCTTTCTTTGTTTTGATTTTGTCATTTGCTGAATTTAATGTGCCAAAATTCAAGCAAATTTCTGGCTCTCTCAAAAATGCTTTTGGTGTTCAAAAAGTAATCCCCGTTGTAGAACAACCGAAAGGCACCACAGTTATCGAAATGAATTTCAGCCCCTCTCCATCACCCTCTGTCACGGAGGAGATGACACAACAAACGACGCAACAGGAGCAACGTGAAGTTGAAATCAAGTCAAAAGATAAGGACGCAGAGAACGGAAACGATTTAGATAACGGGGGTACTGATGCTGAGTCCGGGTCTGGTTACAGCTCAGAAAATCTAACGGCCACACAATTGGCCGATGCACTCCAAGATGCAATTGAAAAAGGGCAAGTTGAACTCCAATCAGATGGTGAACAAGTTGTTGTAAACTTCCCCGAGAATGAAAATACCGAAAAAGATCTACCCTCACTACTGCAAGAAACACTTGCAGCACTTGATGAAGCCAGTGCTGCAACTGGTGAGTCAGAAGGAGTTTTATTTGGTGGTTTAGAACAACAGTTAAAGGACTTATTTTCAAAAATATCAGAACAGGAAAGTCAAATTAAAGAACTTTCAAATTTAGCCTCTGGTGCCGGTGATGACGGCGACGAGGATAAGAAGGCGAAAGCTTCTATTGCGACAGACCTCTTGGAAGTCGCTTTGCGTCAAGAAATAGCCGATGGATTGGTGGAGGTCGAACGCAGAGACGGGAAAGTGTTTGTTACTGTTGGTTCAGGCGGAGCATTCCCGTCGGGAACAGCAGATTTGACCAGTCAAGCACAGGAAATTATTCAACGGATTTCGTTCAATGCATTAACAAGCTCTAGCAAATTGACGGTAACTGGTCACACCGATAACGTACCAATTTCAGGTGGTCTCTACCGCGATAATTGGGATCTTGCAGCGGCGAGAGCTGCAAGCGTCGTACAAGCTGTGCAAAACACAGGCATGGTAGCTGCTTCAAATTTACAAGCTGTTTCGAAGGGTGAAAATGATCCTGTTGCTTCAAATGACACGGCAGCGGGGCGCGAGTTAAACCGCCGGATTGAGATTGAAATTGATTACTAAAACTTTTGTGGGTCTGGCCGTTTTAATTAATGAGGTATTCTCATGACAGTAGATTATTTAAGTACGCTTAATTCAAAGGGCTCTGGCCTCAACATTTCGCAAATTGTCGACAGTCTTGTGCAAGCGGAAGTCCAACCGAAAAGGACTTTAATAACAAAATCACAAAGCGCTACGGAATTGAAGATATCTGAGCTTGCTGACTTAAAAGCTAAAGCTAATACCTTTCAATCACAACTTGGCTCTCTTTCTTTTGCAAAGAGTTTCAAAATTGAAAATAGTAACACGGCAGCTATCGAGGTAATAAACACTTCGGTGCTGCATGAAGCAGAGTCTTTTTCTTCAAATATTGATGTGAAGCAACTGGCGCGAAAGCAGACATTATTATTTGAGGGTTATAATGCTACTGCGGAACAGATTGGAGACATTAACCTTTCGATTTCTTTTGGAAAAGTGGCTGAAGATTTAGAAAGTGCGACCGACGATAACGTATTTGATGTGAACAATGCACTCTCTACGCAGCAATTATCACTTTCTGATGCCACTTTGGAAGAGCTATCTAATGCGTTAAATGCTTTAGAGGGTATCAGCAGCGAAATTTTGAAACTAAGTGAAACCAACTATGCGCTGGCAGTGTACTCTGATTTTGGTGCCGATAATGCGCTCAAGATCACATCAAACATTGAAGGTTTGTCGGCATCTAGCGTGACAGAATATCAATCGGTTCAAAAAGTCTCAGCACAAAATGCGATATTAGAACTCAATGGTATTGAGATTGAGCGCTCCACTAACACAATTGACGATGTGATAGATGGAAAAACACTGACCCTTAAAGCCATTAGTGAGCAATCAATATCAATTTCTGGCGATTTTGACGCGGAAATTGCGAAAAATCTCATGTTAGACTTTGTCGATACTTTGAATGATTTTAAGCGTCATTTGGCTAATCTAACCCAAAGAAATATTGATGGTTTAAGTCAAAGTCCATTTTCTTCTGATGCCGCCGTAAAAGGAATGTACACTCAATTAAATAATCTGTTGCGCGAGCCACTAGCAGGTTTTGGCACGAGCGATATTTATCTCGCTCAAATGGGCGTTATGACAAACCGTGACGGATCCATAAGTCTCAATGAAGATAAGTTTGAGAATTTTTTTGAAACAAATAATTCTAATTTCTTTGCATTATCAGATAATTATTATAATGATCCCTCTAATTCAATCCAAATTGAAATTCTAGATACGAAAGATCAAATTCCGGGTTCGTTTGATTTTGTATTTGACGCCGACACTGGTGAAGCAACTCTAGATAATAAAACACTTGTCAAATCGGTGATCGGCGATAATACGATCTTTCGATCAGAAGATGTTGGCTTCAGTGGCATTCAATTAACGGTTGCCACCAACTCAATTCCTGCATCTACAACTTTAAACGTGGGTATTTCTGCCTCACAAAAACTGAGTAATCTTATCTCCGGATTTTTGAACTCAAATGGTGAGATTGCTCAGAAAGAGAAAGTTTTCGACGAAGATATGAGTAATTTTGAGACTGATTTGCTGTCGTTGGTCGACAAAGAAAATACGACTAGAGCGCGGTATATAGAGCAATTCACGGCTATGGAGCAAATCGTAACAAAGTTAAAATCTACGGGTGATTATATTACGACAATAATGGATGCTTGGAACAAAGAGGATAATTAATTTTGATTGATTCCGTATTTTTTCATTTTTTCAATTAAAGTTGTTCTTCTTAACATTAATTTTTCCGCGGCGTTAGCTACGTGACCTTGTTGATCTGTTAAGGCTGCCTCAATCAAGACGACTTCAATTTCGCTTAGTAGGCGTCGGACGTTGGTTTCTGGATAATGTTCAAACCAAACTCTGAAATCTTCTGCGGATGGTGGGCTTTTTTCTTGGGCTAAATCCAATTCTGCTATTGTTTCTAATTCAGACAGTTCGTCCCAGGTTTCCGTGTTTTCATCGTCAAAAAATGTGTGTTCAGGCGCCTGCATCCGAAGGAGATTTTGCGTTACATGTTCACCAGATATATTAATGTTTGGGAACAACACTGATGCTCTCAGTATTATATTTTTTAGTTCTCTGATGTTTCCAGGCCAACTATAATTTGATAGCGCTCGGATACCATCTTTGCTGAACCTGGGAAGATCTTTTTGTTGTTTTTTCGAAAAAGTTTTTTTTAGAAGTGCGTCTATCAATTCCGGTAAGTCATCGGTGCGTTGTTTTAATGAGGGGACAATGATTGGGAATACATTGAGGCGGTACATCAGGTCAGCTCGAAAAGAGCCTTTGTTTGTCATTTCTTCTAAATCTTTATGAGACGCGCTGATAATTCGAACATTAATTTCAATGTTCTCACGCCCACCTATGCGCTGTACTCTTTGTGTTTCAATTACACGCAATAGTTTTGATTGAAGATCTGGTGACATATCACCAATCTCATCTAAAAAGAGCGTACCATTCGACGCTTGCTCAAATCTTCCTTCTCTTTTTCGATCGGCTCCGGTGAAAGCTCCTTTTTCGTAGCCGAATAGTTCCGACTCTAGCAAATCTTTTGGAATAGCTGCGCAATTGATAGCAACAAACTCACCGGGCCGTTCCGATATTTCATGAACAGCTTCCGCAACCAACTCTTTTCCTGATCCGGTGGGGCCTTGGATTAGAACAGATCCGTCGGAAGGCCCAACGAGCTCAATAAGTTTTTTTAGTCGTACGGCTTGGTCTGAGCTGCCAACTATTTTGTCTATCGCGCTAACTGTCAAAATTTTGTACCATTATCCATATGTAAAGTTGTCAATTAATCGCCAGAATAATATGATTAGGCATAGAACTCCAATGCAATTTTATGTAAATTTGTATGTAATCAAGGAAAGTTACAGTGACTAACTCTACTAGCCGTGCTTTGGTGCCTTCTAAATCTCGCTCCGTTGTATCCAAAGCGGCTGGCGTCAAAAATGACGACTTTAAGTTGGTCGATGGACGAGTAGACTTGCAAAATCGCGACCAAGTAAAAGAGCAGTTGCCTGATATATTAGGGCGTGTTTTAGCGCGTGCATGGCTAGACAAGGAGTTTTTAGAAGATTTTCGTGAGAATCCGCTAGTTGTTTTGGCAAGAGCTGGTGTTCATTTGCCTGATACGATGCACATAGAATTCCAAAAGGCAAACTCAGACCGTCCAAAGATCGTTGTTTTTGAACAACCAGAGAACTCAAAACTAAAATTAAGAGTATTTTATTTGCAGTTAGTAATGGTGGCAGGGCGATGAAACATTACGTGTCCAATTATTTTACTTCAATATTTATAGTGGTTTTCTCGTTCGGAACTGTCAGTATAGCGGATGATACAAAAGAGCCAAATTTTGTGATTGCTGCCGATGCATTTCAAAATGGTGATTATGTAGATGCAGCAGTGCGTTTCGGTAATTTGGCTGTGAATGGAAATGCAGCCGCACAATACAACTATGCAATGTTGGTTTATAAAGGGGTGGGGGCACCAAGTGACTTTGAAGAGGCTTGGTATTGGTCCTGGATGGCCCGATTAGCAGGCATTGAAAAGGCAGTTGAACTTACAGATCAGATTGCGGGTGAACTCGGATTAGAGCACGAAGAAACCTTGCTTCGTCGTTTGCGGAGTACATTCGAAAAAGATGCGCTTCAGGGCGATGCCACGGCTCTTTCAAATATGGCTATTTTCTTGAGTGAAGCGCAGACCGATCCTGACTTATCGGAATGTTATGTTTGGGCACTTGTTGCACAAGCTCTGGGGCGAACCGATGTTCAACACATTGTCAAGAAAGCTAACGACGAACTTGAATTAAGCGTCAAAATAGAAAGTCAGAAAAAAGCAAAAGCTATATTCAAAGATTTTCAATAGAAACCTCAATTTCGTCTATTGAATTGTATTATGTCTTGGACAAATTCATGATTTAGGTTGAGACGCGCGGAAATTTCCTCGCTACTGATACCCTCATTGGTGAAGGCGATAACATCGTCTAATTTGTTATCAAAATCTTTAGCTTCGGTCGCGTATGCTTTGGGTTCTGGGATTCTTAATTTTAAAAGGTGGGTTCGTAACTCTATTACTTCTGCCAGTAATTCTTCTGAGCGCTGGGTCATATTATTTTCGAGAAGAAGCATTGCATTGACTAAATCAGTGTCTAGCTTTTTGTTTGCGAGACTTATGTCAGTGGTTGTTGCGACATCCTTTAAATTATTTTTCAGTTCTGAAGTTGCACGTGATAGTTTTGTCACCTTGGCGGTCAGCAAAAGTACAGACAGTGTTAAAATCGAAAAGCTTGCTGCAACTAAATAAACTATCGGTAAATCTATGTTTGGCATATACTCTCCTCCTATCTTCAAGAAGGCAAAGATTATGCCAAGTCAAAAATTAACTTTTCATCTCAATGTAACTGTTCATCAATTCTTCAGCTACAACATCTAAGTTTATGGGATACTCACCCCTTTTTATGGCAGCCTTAATCCTATTTACTGCCTCCAAGTCAACCGGAGGCTTCTTGGAGAGCTCAGAGGCCATTTGTTTTGATGTTAGGTTATCCACGCCATCAGATGTTGCCTGCGTAGCGACTGAGCGATCGCCACTTGGAGGCTTCGTGGAAGAAGAACTCTGTTGCAACACTGCACGTACTGAATTGTTTACGCTTTCGACCATTTTCTTGTCTCCTATTGCATCATTAAACGACACAAACTCAGTTCATTTTAGTTAAAACCGAAATATTTTTTTCGCTTTCAACAACCCCTGAAATGATCTCTCCTGAAACAGCATTTTGAACTTGTATTATATCATTTTTCTGGCCATTTTCAAGTGCGACACCGACAGTTTCAACGCGTATCCTCCCAGCCATATTGACTATCATAACTGTTTGATCAGCGTTAATTAACCAAAGCGTTGTTACGTGTTGTGGTTTTATTAATTGATCCCTGTAGATTGTTCTCTTCGCTTTGCGTCCAATAACGTCGTTTACACTGCTAAAGTATGATTGGGTATTTCGCTTAGTTGCCTCAACTAAAACTAAATCTTCCAGTCTTATAACGCTATCTTTCTTTATTGGTTTAGCGGCAGAGACGAGTAAAGTAGATGAACCTTGCCCCGTACCAGTTGAAGATGGACGGTGCTTTGTGCGTATCAATATTTGCCAGGGATTTTCGGTTTGGTTACATTTAAAACGCAATGTACTTAAGTCATTTTGATTTCGCGGTTCTATTGAAGGTTTTGCGTCGCACTCAAAAAAGACGC
>AVDB01000015.1 GCA_000472185.1 Rhodobacteraceae bacterium HIMB11
GATAGTGTCTTTCACCATTTATCTTCACAAAAACTTCATCCAGTTGCCATTTCCAATTACTGGACTGCATGCCCCCTGCCCTGCGCTTCTTGATCTGGCTTGCGAACTGCGCGCCAAACCTATGCCACCAGTACCGAACAGATTCATAGCTCACATCGACACAGCGTTCATGCAGAAGGTCTTCTACATTTCTCAGTGAGAGTAGAAACCTCACATACAGCATGTTATAGCTTATTCCCTAAAGCTGCTTAGTAGCCATGCAGATAAGACGTCCAGGCATTGTTTCAATTCATCAACATTACCGACGGTACTCTTTAAGCCTGAACCAGATAACACAAATGTTCTACAAAGATTGAAAAGTACTTCGCTTTCAATTTCATCATTGGCAAATGGTGCGAGAATTTTGTAGAGGAAAGCCGTTCTTAATTCCAAAGTTTTCTTGATAGCTTCTCTACCATCATCATTATGCCCACTAAGAATATCAGCGGCATCCTCGGACTCTTGAATGTTTGTATATGGCTCAATGATAGCAAAATTAGTGAAAGTAGACAGGCGTTCTGCTGCGGTAACCTTATCTGCAATTTGGCTCCTGATTGCATCAATCAATTGCTCAGAGACATGATAAATTGTCGCGATCATAATCGCGTTTTTGTCTTCGAACGCTGCGTAAAGAGTTGGGCGTGAAATACCAGCTTCTTTGGCGATATCACCGAACTTCGTTTTAGCTGCGCCTTGCCTGTAAAAAACCTGAGCAGCTGCATTTAGGATATGGATTTTCTTTGACATATTCGGGTTTTAACAACGATAAATTTTACATTCAACTATTATTTGTAATTCTTACTTTACATTTTTTTATTATTTGTTAATTAGAGCAGAGTAGATTCTTTCAACTGAGGCTAAAATGCTTACAAGATATTTGTCTGATATGATGGTGAAACCACACCAATCTCCTCTCTTTGATAACCCTGAAAACTATGACCTAAAATATGAAGACGTGGCATTCGAAGCGAGTGACGGCGTGACCATCAGGGGTTGGCTAATTGACGGCGGCAATGATAAAATTATCATCCAGTCGCATTTCGGCGTTCAATGTAATCGAGCGGGTTATTGCCCCGAGGGCAAAGGCATTATTAAGCCGTGGAAACAGAACATAAGCTTTTTGCGTCAAGCAAAACAGCTTGTGAGTATGGGTTATTCCGTGTTGATGTATGACATGCGCAATCATGGAGAAAGTGATATTGGCACGACTCCATGGATTACTTGGGGTCCAGAAGAAGCAAAAGATATAATTGCAGCAGTGGATTTTATTGAATCCCATTCAATATACACAGACGCCAAAATTGGTTTGTTAAGTATTTGCATGGGCAGCGCTATCTCGACATATGCCTTTGGCATGGAAAATGGCCTTAGAAATTATGAAAATGTTAAGGCTATGATCGCAGTGCAGCCCTTGCAGTATCAAAAATTTGTAGATGCTTTTGGTATGCCGAGGTTTCTGCAACGCTCAAGCGCTAAACTTAACAAACAACGTACCGGCATTGATATGGTACAGACATCTTTCCTTGATGATGTCTGCCAAATTAATGTGCCTACATTGGTAGTTCAAAATAGCAACGATCCCTGGACTGAAATGTCTTTTGTTGACTCATATTATGCTAATTTGACGGTTGAAAAACAGATGCTCCTTCTTGATTTAGAGAAGAATAGGTTTGCTGCGTATGAGCATTTGGGCTCTAATCCGAATGGCATATACGAGTGGTTCGACAAATATATGTGAGGATACCATGGGTTGGGCGATTTTAAAATTTGTAGTTCCGGTCATAACAACTGCGTTGATTGCCGCTGCTTTGATGACAAAAAAGACGTTTCATGTTGAACAGTTCATTGAGGCAACACCAGAGGAAATCTGGGAAGTATTAATGGACACATCTACTTACCCAGAATGGAATCCCGTCTTTTTTCAAGTTGAGGGGATTTATGCTGAAGGGGCCAAAATGCTGAATAAGGTTAAATCGCCAAAAGGCGATCTCCTAGAGATGTCGGCAACGGTAAAAACGTTGAGGACAACGCGGGAACTTCGTCAGACGGGTGGCTTGCCCGGGATAATCACCTTCGATCATCAATGGTTGCTTGAACCTGTCGAGGGCGGCACCATCGTAACCCAGCATGAAGTTGATCGAGGGCTTTACCTGTGGTTTTGGGATTCTTCATGGATTGAACCCGCTTATCAACGAGTGAATGAGGCGTTGAAGCATGAGGTCACAAAAACCAAATGAAGCTGTAACCTAACCAGGTTCTTCACCAGAACCCTTTCAAAATATTAACGGTTTGCCCATTATTATCCTACACTCATAAACTGAGAAAATTCTATGGTCCGCAAAATAGTCATACCTTTAATATTTCTAACAACAGGATGTACTGCTCCAATGGATTATTCGTCTTCCCCTAATTTCAATGTTGAAAAAGGGCAATTTGAACATCCAGAAGGTGACAAGAGTGACAAAAGTATTTTTGACCTTTTCGGAATGGCCACAAAATTTCTTCGACGTGAAAATGATGAATGGGAAGATAAGGGGTTTCCAGTCATATCATCTAGCAAAGCAGCATTGGTGGACTTCTCTGAAAACATGATTTGGGTGGGTCAATCAACAATATTACTTAATCATAACAATTTGACGGTTTTAACTGACCCTCATTTTGGTGAGAGAGCCTCACCATTTAGTTTCTTGGGCCCCAAAAGACTTACTCCACCGCCATTCACAGTAAGCGATCTGCCTAAAATCGATATCGTTTTAGTGAGCCACAATCATTACGACCATCTAGACAAGGAAACTATCGTGGAGCTTTCCAAGCTTCAGCCAAATATCAAATATTTTGTGCCCCTCGGCCTTGAAAGCACACTGAAAAAATGGGGCGCCCAAAATGTTGTTGAATTGGATTGGTGGCAGTCTTTTGAATATGGAAACGTAGAAATCCAAGCAACGCCAGTACAGCATTGGTCGAAACGATCCTTTTTTGACCGTAATAATACCCTTTGGGCAGGTTGGATGATGAAATGGGATGAGTTTTCATTCTATTTTGCAGGTGACTCTGGTTATTCGAACGACTTCAAAGAAACTGCGAACAAATTAGGTAGTCCAACCTTAGCAGCAATACCAATAGGTGCCTATGAGCCCAGAGAATTCATGAAGGGCGCCCATATGGATCCAGCAGAGGCAGTAAAAGTTTTTTCAGATTTAGACGCAAAATATGCAGTTGGGATCCACTGGGGTACTTTTAAACTTACCCTAGAGCCCATGAATGAGCCACCTCGATTGCTAAAAGAAAATCTTGAGCGAGGAGATCATTCACTTCAAAGGTTTCGGGCCTTACGCCATGGCGAAATATGGAATGCACCCTTTGCAGACTAATCGCCGACAAATTATCGACAACATGCCGTTCTCACGTCGGTTGGCTCCTGCAAGCTGTATTTTTTGCGTTTAAAACACCATCCCGTCCATAATCTTGCGTGCGGTGCGTAGGACCTCGGCGCGGGTTACTTGATGGCGGTCTAATGTCGCGATCACTGTTGTCGCCCCACTGGGGTGTTCGATATCCAGTGATTTCGGATTAGAGATTAATCAAATTCGAGATCACAATCGCATCACCTATATAGGTGCCGTGAGTACAGCGACACGTAACTCGGATCGAATACCTTGTTAGGTGTACAAAGTTCGTTCGCGGTCCTTGAAATAAGTTACGCTTCGCGTTTAAACCTATTTTACACCGTCATCCATACCTATTTTTACATCCAGCACAACTTGGCGTCTTTCTTCGCGAATAACCTTCAAGGCCCGCTCCATAGCTCCAGGTAGGTCCTCCGCACGATTTACAGTTTCTGAATAACATCCACTCGCTGCTGCAATATCTCCAAATTCCGGTGTAGGCATAAACGGAACTGTTGGGACATGGTTGGCCCTAGATGCTGCACCATCGGGATATACATCAAGGGTCGATATTCGCACTGCATCCCAGCTTCCATTGTTTAAAATCACCGTTAGCAATGGCAATCGTTGAGCCGCGGCTACCTGATGGCAAGCCATGGGGTTTGCAAACATGTAGCTCCCGTCGCCGACAACACAAACTGTTAGCTTATCTCTGTTTGCAAGCTGATAACCAAGCGCTGCTGGTAGCGCCCATCCAAGGCCACCAGCTTGAGTGTTTCCAAACCATTGATTAGGGTTATCGACCCGAAACAGGGAAAAAGGACCGCCGCGTTCACTGAAAACAGTTCCACCATCCAAAACATCTGAGATACATTTTGCGATCCAAGGCTTATTAGCGAGCCCATGTTGACCCGCATTTGCTTTCGCATCGATACTCTTTCTGAAACTGTCATGCTTGACTTCAATTTGTGACTGGCGCGAAGGATTTACTCTCCCTGGGAGTGCTGCCCTCAATGCCTTTAGTCCAGCAACTGTATTACACTGGATGGCCTGTGTTGTTTTGTAGCCACGAACAGGAATCCGCGTGAATAATGGGTCAGGCCCAAGGTGAATGACCTCTGCATCTGCTGCAGGATGAGTTTTAGTCTCGATCCAGGCGACACTTGCATCGACTACCAAGACGACATCAGCCTCAGGCAAATGCGCAACGACATTGCCGCCTACCCCGTTGGAAAAATTTGTAGGCAGGACATTTCGAGTTACATACACCTCACTAACGGCAATCGAATTTTCTTTCGCAATGGCCTGAATTTCTGCACTTACTTCACCCAATGAGTCACCGCGAGAACAAATTATTAGTGGGTTTTTGGCAGACGCTAATTTTTTTGCGCATTCGGTGATAGCGGCCGGGTCGGGAAAAGTTACTGATGGGGGAACTTGTGTTGGGTTATCTGGTTTATCCGTCAGCTCGCACAATGGTTCTCGCGGCAATGACATGTATACAGACCCGTGGGGTTCCATACGTGCGACAGAGCAACCACGGCTGACAAGATCTGCCGCGTTTTCAGCATAGCGAAGCTCATAATCCCATTTAACCACCTCTCGGACCAACGCAGTTTGATCAAACATCTCCTGTCCATACTGAATTGGAGTGTGACGGCTACCCATCCTGCTACCTTCAGTAAGTGGATTTCTCCCAGAAATCGTGAAAATGGGGACATTATCAGAATGTGCGTTTAAAAGTCCCATGACAGCATTTGCCAAACCCACATTTACGTGAACAGCAGCAGCCTGCATTTTACCTGTGGCAAGAAAATAACCATGCGCCATGGAAACGACAACGTTTTCATGAGCGGCAGGAATAGCCTCAGGGATCTCATCTGAGTCTACCGCTGCTAAAGCCTCAATGACGGGAGCGAAGTCGCTGCCAGGATTTATAAATAGTTTGTCTACCCCATTTAACTTGAGAGAACGCAAGATTGCCTCTCCAGCTGAGACGCGGGTTTCGGCTTCTGTTTGAACGAGTTGTTTGTTCATTGGCCTTCTCCAAAAATACGGGTTGTGACAGTTTGCGGTAGAGACGAGAACTCTAAACTCAGGCGTCCACCCTGCTCACCAATGCCGCTAGCACCCGCCCCAGTGAGTGGGCTTAATAAATCTCTTATTTGCCACGAATTAATCCATGCATGTCCGACCCTAATCCGTGGGGCCACACGATGCGCGCGACTGTTGTTTTCTGTCCAGATCGAGGTGGCGAGACCATATTCAGTATCATTAACTAATGCGATGACTTCTTCTTCATCATCGAACGGCGCGACATGAATAACGGGGCCGAATACTTCGTTTTTCACGAAACGCGCATCTTCACTTAATCCCAGTGCAATTGATGGCTGAATAAATGCGCCATTATCGCGTTCATCTCCAAATTCAGGTATGCTACCGCCCGCAACAAATTCACCACCGTCTTCACAAACAGTGTCCAACAATCCTTTAACTTTTTGCCGATGTTCGCGACTTATAAGCGGCCCAATATTGAAACCATCATAACCTTTATCACCAATTACGATGCTGTTCGCGACGTCTGACATTCGATCAACGTATTCTTCAAATCTTGAACGATGAACATAAGCGCGCTCAGTACAAAAACAAATTTGTCCACAGTTAAAAAAGGATGAACGCCTCATACCCTCTGCCACATGGTCCATAGTGGCATCCTCAAAAACGATCGCTGCGTTTTTGCCACCAAGTTCTAAAGATACCTCTCTTAGCCCGTTAGCCGCGGATTTCATGATCGCTGAACCCGTACTGCTTTCCCCGGTAAACGTAATCGCATCAACTTTCGGGTGAGCAGTCAGAAAACCACCTGCCGATCCATGACCAAATCCATGAAGAAGTGCGAATGCACCGTCTGGGATATTTGACTCTTTAACCACCTCAGCTAACACGCTTGCCGAGGATGGTGTTTCTTCTGAAGGTTTTAAAATCGCTGCGTTACCCATAACAAGCGCAGGTGCGACTTTCATTGCCGCCATTAACAGGGGAACGTTCCAAGGGCATATACATGCAATGACACCTTTTGGGCGTCTTGAAGTGTGCCACATACCTTTGAAACCAAGTTCACCACCAAATTGCGACGATCGATCTTCCATGGTTAGAGCGGTATCTGCATATGCTTTAAACAACCGTACAGCCCTAGCCCCATCGAAGGTTCTGGCTTGCCAATAGCTTCGACCTGTATCTGCAACATCTGCCTCAACTAAATCGTCTACACGCGCCAAAAGCTTGTCTGCAAAGTTGTGAATAATAGCCAAGCGTTCCTTTAAGGACAGCGCGCCCCAAAGCTTTGACTGACTACCGATCGAGATGTCATGGCCCGCGATAATAGCATCATTAACCATATCCTCATTCGCTTCATGCACCATTGCAACCAGCGTCCCGTCGAATGGGCTTCGCTTTTCGAATGTATGGCCAGAGGCACGCCATTCCCCCGCAATAAAATTTTTCAATTCCTTCGTCATGCAAATCTCCTCGGCCAAGGACCTGGTTCAATAGCGTCCAACATTGCTTGGTTCAGTGCGAAAAGTAGATCAGATTTCAGGTTTGCGTGAACAGGGTCACTCCACAGACTGATCGTTTCATTGGGATCATTTTTTGTGTCATAAAGCTCCCCGAAATCTTGCCCTTTGTAGACCGTAAGTCGATGTGAAGGGGTAATCAAGTTCCGCATATTGGGGCGACGATCAAAGCCAGGATAAACTTTGTTTTCTTCGTGTTCGATTAGAACGTGACCCCTCCCACTGGGTTCACCATTTACCTGTTGAAGAAACGATAGCCCCTGCATTCCGTAATAGGGGAGTACGCCGACGCGCTCTAGTATTGTTGGTGCAATATCAATTGAAGCCGCCAGGCCATCAGCAATTTTCGCAGTTTCTCGGCGAGGATCGAACCAAATGAATGGCACCCGATTTACAGATGAGTGTGAAAATGGGCCCTTAAGCAGGAGAGAGAATGCCCCCAAATAATCCCCATGATCAGAATTAAAAATGATAATCGTGTTGTCCGCTTTTCCAGTATCTTCCAAGGTTTTCAAAATGTCACCAATTGCATCGTCAATCATGGTAATCATCCCTGCAGACAATGCCATTGCTTCTTTGATTTCTCGCTCTGATGTCATAAAGGCTTGCTGTTCATTGCTTGGAACAACGCCATCGACCATCAGCTTCTTCCAAGCTTGCAACTGAGCAGGAGGCGTTTTGTGCGCCTCATACGGTAGGTCAACGCTAAAGTCCTCAGGGTCGTACATATCCCAATATTTACCAGGAGGTGTAAAAGGATGATGTGGATCAGGAAATGAAACAAACGCGAAAAACGGATTATCAGATGACGCTCTGTCTTTAAGATATGACTTCGCTTCATCGCGAATGTAAAAGGTGGGATAGAGGTTCTCTGGAATCTTAGTACGACGTGCTTGTGGACAGCTAAAATTGTGTGCGTACTGATTGTTTCGGTCACGTAATTCTTGCCAATCACTGGCTTTTGAACGAAGCCATTGAAGATAATGACCGCCGCATTCATCAGAATGTCCAGTCACTAACCTTACACGGTCAAATCCGTAATAGGGTGTCGGGACTTCGTGGAAATCGTCATGAACATATGTCGCTGGATGCTCGTGCAAATAATCAGATCCGTCTGATTTTTTTGCTTCAGGGATATTTGCATTCACACTCGGTTGTTCATCCGTTCGAACCATTGGTCGATCTGTAAAGGGTTGGTGATGGCTCTTACCGATACTTGCAGTATCATAGCCTTCGAGCCGCAAAACATCCACAAATGTGTTTGCCGATTGCGGTAGAGGTAGACCGTTGTGCCTTGCCCCGTTCACAGATGGATAGCGGCCCGTCATGACGGCTGCACGATTGGGCATGCAGATTGGTGAGTTCACATAAAAATTTGTAAACCGTGTACCTCTGTTGGCTAACCTATCAATGTTTGGTGTTTTGACGATTGGATGACCAGCGCAACCCAACCAATCTGCACGATGCTGATCGGTCATAAAATATAGAATGTTGGGCCTTTCACTCATGCTGAGAACCTCGGAGTTAATACTGCATGGTGAACTGCAACCAAGCTGCAGGCCGCAACCAATGCAATAATATTGACACTGAATTCAGGGTGAATGAGCAGCAAGCCAAAAATAATCCTTAGCGTCACTTCCCACAAAGGCATGCGCACTTTATCAAACCGGCTGGCTGCAGAGGCTAACATGTAAATCAACAGTGCCAAGCGCACCAACAGGTACAGAAATGCAGCCCAGCTAAACGGCGCTCCCCCCTCCGGCATAATGAGCATTACTGGATTGAAGGCAAATAAGAATGGGATAGCAAAAATCACAACGCCAATACGTGTTGCTTGGACGGAAGTACTTATTGCTCCGCCACCCGAAATTGATGCTGCTGCAAATGCTGCCATCGCCACGGGAGGCGTTATGGCAGAGGCGACACCGAAATAAAAAACAAAGAAATGAGCATTAAGATCAGTCAGACCAAGACTCGTTAGCGACGGTCCAAGAATAATAACAATGGTCAGATAGGCAGGCAAAGTCGGCATCCCCATGCCCAAGATCAGCGCTGCAATTGCTGCGAATATTAAAGTGACGAGCAGATTATCACCCGCATTTCCACTGATTACTTTTGCAAATTCTAAAGGTAACCCCGTCGCTCCTAAGATAGCGATTATCATACTCACTGTGGATATCGCCATTAGCAAACGGCCAAACGTGACACCGCCTTTTGCAAAACTCAGCGCCACTTTAATTGGCTTAGCTCGCATTTCTGGGTTTAAGAAACTAAGGACCAAGAGAATGGAAAGAGCAATCATTGCGGAGCCAGCAGGCGAAAAGCCCGAAACCAATGCAATGACAACAATCGAAATTGGCACGACCACAAGTATTAAATTTACCCAGTCTTGCAATGTGATTGGATCCAAGTCGGTATCGCCTGCAACTTCAACACCCAAAGACCGAGACTCGAAAACAACCGTTGTGAAAAGAGAGGCATAGTACGCTAGTGCCGGCACAATCGCCGCAATAATGATCGTTAAATAGCTGATCGAAATAAAATCAGCCATGACAAGGGCAGCCGCGCCCATGATCGGGGGCATAATTTGCCCACCAGTTGAAGCTGTCGCCTCAACACCACCTGCAAATTCAGATCTAAAGCCGCGCCGCTTTATCATAGGTATCGTGATTACGCCGGTGCCCACAACATTTGCGACAGCAGAACCAGAAACCGTCCCAAACAGAGATGATGCCATTATTGCAGCATGGGCTGGACCACCACGAAATCGTCTCATGGCATGAAAGCTGAGCTTGATCATGGACGACCCACCACCAGTGCCCTCAAGCACCGCGCCCATAATTATGAAAGGAAATACGGTATTAATCAGGATCGCCAAAATATTGCCCATCACACCGTCGCCCGTGTTGAACCATAGTTCAGCAGGAGTATCCTGTGTGAAATCCATACCAGCATGCCCCAAAATGCCGGGAAGACCCTCACCAAAAAAGAAATAAAGAAACGCTAAGAACCCAACGGCGGCCAATGGGATACCCCAAATGCGCCAACAAAAGTACAAAATGATCAGGCACCCTATGATGGTCATCCATGCGTGGAATTCCTGAAAGAAAAAGAGACCCTCATCCTCAATTTCCCGAACCGTCACATTGAAAGAATACAAGGCATAAAACGCAATCATTAGGAGTGCGAAATTAAACACTGTCAAAATCAGTCCGCTTTTCGAAAAATTAGAAATACTAATTGCGGAAATAAGGAAACCGATCGCTAGCACCACTGGATGTAGATCAACCGCACGGAAAACGCCAATCGAGGGTAAAGGCCCAAAGTCTGGCACCGCATTTAAAAATCCAAGCAATGCAAACAGAAAACCTATCAACAGCAGTATATTCTGTTTTGCATAAACCAATTGTTTTGAAAATCCAGACAACCCGTCGCTCCCAGTGTCATGAATAAAAGTTTCTACCGGGTCCGATAGAATTATCGATCCCGGCAGTGTTTAATAAGATCAACCACCTCGCAAGTGCGCAGGTACATCTGCGCCAACCTCATCGAAGTAGCGCAAAGCACCCGGATGAAGCGGTGCCGCCAAAGACACAAACGCGTTATCAAGCTGTAGCGGTGTTAAACCTGCACTTACTGAGTGTGCATCATCCAAGTTTTCAAACATTGCTTTTGTAAGATCGTAGGCAGTTTGCTCATTCATATCTTTGTTAACGGATACGAACATGACATAGGCTGAAACCAACAAATCTTCGCCGTTGTTTGCTTGGTTTTTGTATGTACCAGCCGGCATTGTATCAGCAGCGTACCCAGGAGTTTCCAAGTATTTGTCCCAAGCGGCTGTACCCAGCACATCGGACGGAATACCCAGAAGACGGAATGGACGAGCGGCACCAAATTGATCAACAGCTGCCGAGCCCATAGTACCTGGCCGCATAAAGACATCAAATTTACCATCTTCCCATGCTTGGTTCGCGGCACCCCAGGCGAGTTTGATACCTTCGTAATCTTCACCATTCTTCATGCCAGTGATTGACTTAATCAAAGCTTGTGTCTGCCCACCGAAAGATCCCGCTGGCGGTCCAATGAAAATTCGTTTTCCACGCAGATCCTCCCATGAGGAAATATCACTCTTTGCGTCGACAATTACGTGGACATGACCGCCTAAGAAGGAGAACAGTGAACGAACATTTTTCGAAGCCGCAATTGCTTCTTCGCCCAACTTCTTATACGGGCCTTTACCCACTTCCATTTTTGCAAAAGCCCCAGCCGGCGTGCTAGCGATATCGATTGCACCTGTAGCCACTTTCAAAGTTGCTCGTGTTAAAGTTTGATCTACGTTGACGCGAACTTCATGACTGTCTGCAACGTATTTTGACATCAATTGTGGGACCAACGCTGAAAGACCAGCTGCCGAGCCTCCCTCAGCTTTTAAAGTCTCGGAGTATGCCGGCGCAGCAGCAACCGATAAGGCTAATATAGCCCCCGAGAATGCTCTTCTTACTAATTTCATCTTATACCTCCCAAGAGTTTTACGATGCATAGTTCTTCGCACAACCACAAAATATTTGTAAAATTATAAATTCGTCATAAGATATTTAAAAATGCATATCTGGAAAAAATCATGATAGACGCAAAACATCTACTTTGGCTTGCTGAAATTTCTGACCTAGGATCGTTAAGTCGTGCGGCAGAAAAATTAAATGTTACCCAACCCACACTGACGCGAGCGGTGCAAGTCATTGAAGCGCGCGTCGGAGGTAAGGTCTTAACACGAGAACGACACGGAGTGAGACCAACGCAAATTGGCGAAAGACTTGTCGCCACTGGTCGTCAAATCGCGCAACATCGAAACAGTGCCGAGGATATGATTGATCTTTGGAGAGACGGGTTAGAACGTGATTTACGTATTGGTGTTGGCCCCATGCTCGCTTCGTCAATAATGGGTAAGTTTTTTTCGTCTTTAACAGACAGACCTCCAAAATATGCATTGAAGGTAGTATCTGCCACTGCCTCCCGCCTTATCGAGCGATTAAACAATAACGATCTAGATATAGTCCTTGCACCAGAGCAAATTAGTCTGCTGCAAGACGATCTTGTCCAAACAAGGATATTGGAAGACGAACTTGGTATTTTTGTTGGATCACAAAATCAGTTATCTGATCCTGACAATATTGTTGCTCCACATATGCTTTCGCAACAATCATGGATATCAGTGGGGGCCTTATCCGGAATTTACGGGTCGAATCAAGAAGTGTTAACCCAACTTGGAGTGAAAAATGCATCTTCAAGCATATCTTTCACGGGCGATATATTCATGGCAATGGAAATGCTCACAATGACCGATTCACTTTGCATACTGCCAAAGAAATTAACCGAGCTTTCGACATTCTCATCTAAACTTAGATTTCTAGAAACATCAATTAAACTACCAAGGAGGAACGTAGCTTTTTGGTCAAGACGTAGCGATCGAGATCGTCCAGACTTTTTGGATTTTAGATCGAGAATTGAATCCTATTTATCATCATTGGGTGAAAATTATCGATAAACATACGCGATACGGTTTACAAATTACTATGGGAGGCACATTGCTTGCCCCAAATTTCTTGATGACAAACTCCCTACTCTTTCCGCTGGACTTCCTCTCTTCCGCAAGCCTGTGTGTAGGTATGCCCGAATAGAGTCGGGCTCTGCTCAGTACGAATGATTGGTACGGAGTAGAGCATGAGATTAGATTTGGATGGATTGGCAGCGGCCTCGCGTGAGGCGCTGGTGGCAGAGTGGCGCGAGGTCGTCGGGCGGCCTCATCCTAAACATTTAAGTAAGCCACTGATGGTGCTGATTTTGAGCCATGCTTATCAGGTGGATACGGTTGGTGGGTATACCAAGCGTTTGAATAGTCGTCTGAAGAAAGCCGCCCGGCGCGATGTTGTCCGCCCTGCCTTCAAGCCAGGCAGCCGCTTTGTGCGGGAATATCACGGGGTCACTCATGTGGTAGAGGTTAATGACGCTGGGCACTTTATGTGGAATGGTGCTGTCAGACTAACGAGCCCAAGCATCAGTATTTAGTTGATGGCTATTTATACGAGGTCACTAAAGAACGCCACTCGGTGAGAGCAGCGTCACGGTTTAGTTTGAATGTACTGCGTTTAGAAAGGGACCTTTGTGAATTGAACAAATTGTGAAACGAGGCATGGATTGAGGCGAACTTCTGTAGACTGTGCATTCGTCTAAATCGAAGCATGGCCCTCTCTCGTCGTCGAAAGGGTAAGTGGGAATTCTCAACTCTGTTGTTTGACCATCGCTTAGTAACCTGCTTTCTCGAACAGCCCAGTTCTCTGGCTGCTGCACCGTAAGACCCAAGCTTATTTGTGACGATCTCGTTTGGTGATCCATAGCGCCGCATGGCTTTCTTCATGAACTTTAAAGCTGCTTTTTTGTCTCTCTTTTTGGTGACGTAGCTTTCTAGTACCTCACCTTCATGATCGTCTGCGCGCCATAGGTAATGCCTTTCACCATTTATCTTCAGAAAGACTTCATCCAGGTGCCACTTCCAATTACTAGAGTGCATGCCCCCTGCTCTGCGCTTCTTGATCTGGCTTGCGAACTGAGAACCAAATCTATGCCACCAGTACCGAACAGATTAATAGCTCACATCAACACCGCGTTCATGCAGGAGGTCTTCTACACTTCTCAGTGAGAGTGGGAACCTGACATACAGCATAACTGCAAGTTGAATGATCTCAGGGCGGGGTTTGAAATAGCGCAAGGATAAAGGATTCGGCATGCCAAAATGGCTATGTCCTTTATCAACCTCAGGCAAGGCGGTTTATTCTGACAGTGCCAACCTAAGTGTCGTATACCAACCTAAATCCTTGGTGCGAAGTCGAACTATCCGGCGAAGTACCTGTTCTTGCGGGTATCCTATATCGGTAACAATAGCTGTTATGGCATAAAAATGAGCCACCTTTTGAGAGCTTGAAACCCACTTTATCAGCATGCAATCGCTTTATGTCTTTTTTCAACGATTTCACCTTAAATGCTTGAGAGGTGTACTCCCACGTGTTCCCGACCATATTGTACAATCCATAGCCGTTTGGTTCGAAAGAAGTCACAGGTGCAGTGCCCAGGTAACCATCTTTCTCCAAATTCTCTTTCGGAAATTCACCCTGCCAAATGTTACAGGGGAAGAAATCAACATCATTGGGTTCTTTGTCCCCCCAAGGAAACTGAACATCTCCTAAACCACCCCGTGCGGCATGTTCCCATTCAGCTTCTGTTGGTAAGCGTCCACCTGCCCATTTTGCAAAGGCCTTTGCATCGTTCCAACTTACGTGAACCACCGGATGATCGCAGGCATCAGATATATTTGATCCTGGTCCTGTTGGAGCATTCCATTTTGCCCCATCCATTACCCGCCACCAAGGTGCCACCGAAACAGCCTGACTAGACGCAGTATTGTTTGGTAGCAAATCAACGAATACGAACGAATTTCCATAACGTTCTGCATCAGTTACAAATCCTGTTTTATTCACAAACTCAGAAAACCGCGCGTTCGTAACTGCAAACTTATCCATCTGGAACGTTCTGATGTTTACCTTTCGAAGTGGACCTTCACCATCAACCTTCATTTTAGGAGAATTTGTGCCTACGAATGCTGTTCCACCCGGAATATTACAGCGTTTTGTTCCAACTTCTTTCGATGTTTCAAAACCTAAATGCTGATCCGTTTTGCTTTGCTCTGATCTGTTCGGGTTACAACAGAACGTATCATCAAAATTATTCTCTGAAGTCTTCAAAACTTTAACCATTTCTTTTTAATCAGTTGCGAACGGGCAAACATAGACATCCCAAAAGTTTCCCGTTTGATATGGATATCTAATTACTAACTGTTAACGCGCACATTGCGAGGACTTAATTACAAGGGCCGTCGCGCAAGAGAAAATACCTGCCCAGTAGGCCCACCAGGCGGGTAACTTGCTAAAGAAAGCGCAAATTCAGCAACCTCATCTGGATGCTTCACACGCTCCCATCTCGGCAGTCCCTTTGGGAGTGTATCTTTTTCAGCGCTCAAAATAGCTTCCGCACTTCTTTCCTGCCCTGCAGGTTTATTGTCAAAAGTTGTGGTGGCCGTCGGGCCAGGGACTAAACTATTAACTTCGACCCCAAACTCCCAAAGCTCATTGGCTAAACTTTCAGTCAACATGTTCAATGCTGCTTTGGAAACATGATATGCACTACTATTCGCGCCCGCAGCAAAGCCCTTACCAGATGTCAGGTTAATAATTTTTGCGTTATTTTTCATAGCGCCAGCCAAGTGCCGGCATACTAAGAACGGACCGCGTAAATTCACTTCAATTGTTTTCCACCATAATTCAGGATCACTATTTATAAACGCACCTCGTTCCAGATATGCACCCGCATTATTGACAAGAATGTCCACCCTGCCAAATTCAGCAATAATTTTGTCACAAAAACTTGGTACTTCGTCAGGGCTCGATATATCGAACGCCAGGTATAAGCACTTCCGTCCCAGAGCCTGAATGTCACTTGACACCTTGCATAGATCGTCGCTTGAGCGTGCACAAATTGCGACATCTGCTCCTGCGCGAGCAAAGCGCAATGCAATTGCTCGACCTATGCCGCGGCCCGCCCCTGTAATCACCGCGACTTTGCCTTCAAGATTAGCCAACTACACCCTCCAGTGCTGCTATCACTGAACCAATCTCCGCAAGCCCTGCATCCCAATCCACCGCTGTTTTGGCTGTATAATGCGCCATCGGAAGTGCTTCTTGTAGACAATCAATTCCATCCCACAGACGCGTATCACATATCAAAACGCTAGGTTTGTCGGTAACACTCCGAGCCTGTGCAAATGCGTCGATGAGTTCCGCGATATCGGTGCCAGAGATGCGGATAGAATGCAGGCCAAAAGCTGCGAATTTATCATGAACAGGCTCAACATTCATGACATTGCTTGCATGTCCAGAGGCCTGCATGTCGTTATTATCGACGATATAACAAAGGTTCGACAATTTTTGGTGCGCTGCAAACATTACACCTTCCCAAACATTACCTTCTTGCAACTCACCATCAGAGAATAGACAGTAAACCCTTGCATCTGATCCGCGGTGTCGAAGTGCCCAGGCTAGTCCAGCAGACTGACTAGGTCCCTGCCCAAGCGAACCAGCGGTTATTTCAAAACCGAGTTGGCCCTCAATCGGGCTTTGATCGACCCAACCACCATCTTCATTGATGGTGCGCAAATCTTCCATTTTATAGTGCCCACTTTCTGCTAGAGCACCATAAGTCATGATTGCGTCATGACCATTGGAGAGAACAAAACGATCGTGAAACCAGCCATTTCCATCAGCGCGCATTTCGTCAAAATATAAAACACTTGCAATATCAGCGAGCGCAACACCTTGAGCAGCGTAGCCTCCACGTTGACGACAGATATCTAGGACGTTGCGGCGGATGCGAGCAGCGGTTAATTCTAGTTTTCTAATACGGTCGTCCATCATAACTCTCCGATCCGATTAGCGAGCGCCTCTGCATCTAACCCAAGTACTCGTCTGATATGTGTCATTGATCCACCCGGGGCCCAAATATTCGGCAAGCCCAACCGCGTGACACGAGGACCGCCACCGATGTCCGAGATGATCTCTGTTACCAATGAGCCTAGTCCCGTAACAACTTGGTGGTTCTCAATGGTCACAATCTGATCGTGCTCAAAGGCAAAGGCTGCAACTTCTTCTTCATTTATCGGTTTGATTGTCGGGCAGTGCAAAATAGAATGATCAATACCACGTTCTGATAACAAATCTGACGCCTCAAGTGACCAACCAGTCGCATGTCCTGTGGTTATGATACCTAAACCTTTGCCATCGACCAACTTATAGGTTTTACCAATTTCAAAGTTAAATTTCGATGGGTCTAAAAGGTTAGGCGTGTCGCCACGGTGCCCACGAATGTAGGTCAAACCGGGGCGACCTACCGCCGCTTCTACTGCCGCTCTAAAATCAATTGGGTCCATTGGGTCAATCACGGTCGCATTTGGAATAGCGCGCACCATCCCCAGATCCTCGGCCGCTTGATGGTGGATACGCGCAGGATTGGCTATGCCTGGAGTAAAACCAATCGCAATATTTGTTGGTCCAATGTCTTGGTTAGTGCCTGGCCCACTGCCAGTGCCCATACAAATCAGCATCTGATCGTATGCACGTCTGGTGATGTAGCAGGCAAAGCAAGTGGCGATTGGAATGTATCCGCCTTTGGCGATCCCAGCAGCAACAGATAGAAGATTTTGCTCAGCCATACCGACATCCAAATGCTGGTCTGGAAGTTCGTTTTTTACTCTTACAACCTGACAGTATTTGCTTAAATCACTGCTCATTATTATCACGTCTTTTCGACGTGACGCCAAATCAAAGCTAATAGTGTCAAATGGTGCTGGATCGAAAGTTTGAGAGTTTTTCAGTAACATCAGTTCACATGTATCGCATTGGGAATAAGGACCTTTTCTAGGTATTCTTTTGCTTCGGCATGAGTCACCCAATCAGGTGGTGGAAAATCAGCGGCCATATCCCAATCGTCACCAGTGGCCGCCATATGGGCGGCTAACTCTGAGTCAAATTTATCCATGATCGCCATGTATGCAGGGTCATCGACCAAATTTATTTGTTCATCTCTATCAACACGTTGATCGTACAAATATGCACGATGATCCTTGCGCCTTACGTAAAGCCAATCTTTTGAACGGATTCCTCGCTCTGCGTATGGCGTATATTCAATCGGGTTTCCGCCGGTTTGACGAAAAACTTGATACCATAGCCTGTTTCTATGCTCATCAGTTTTTCCATCAAGAACAGACAGATAACTTTGGCTGTCGCGATCCCCGGGCATATCAATGCTTAGTAAGTCAAAAAGGGTCGCCATCATATCAACACCGACATCTATCATCGCCTCAGAACGATGTGGTCTGAAACGTGCAGGATAACGTACAATCAACGGCACATGCATTGAAGCTCGATAGCCTTGGTTCTTAATGCCACAAAAACTACCATGCTGACCCAACATATCACCATGATCGGACAAGAAAATAACAACAGTATTTTCAGTAATGCCCAATTGCTCAAGCCGGTCCATAATCTTGCCAAGGTTTGTATCGACATTATGAATCATACCATAATATTCAGCGATGAATTCACGAATTTCTGCTTCAGATTCAACTTCACCCACTGGTTTCGCTTCATGACTACAATGGCTTTTGTGACCAGAACGCGGATCACCATTACACAAAACATTATTACGATATTCCTGAACCTTCTGCTGAAGTTCTGGGTCAGGAACACCAGGAGGTAAAGGCACTTCTGAAGGATTATAAATTGAACGCAAATCTTCTGGCATATCCATGGGGAAATGTGGTGGTCCATAACTTAGATATCCAAAAAAAGGCTTATCTTTTTGAGCAGCTGTATCAATAAACTCGATAAATTGATCAGTCTGATAGTCAGGTTCGTAGCGAGAGGAATGATAAGCCTGACCAGTGTCATCATAATAAATCGACGATTGATAATCATGACCACGATTAAAGCCTATGAAATGATCAAATCCGAAACGACGATCCGGTGGTACAAAACCAGGTTTTGGACCGCCTTCTAAATGCCATTTTCCAATGTAGCCGGTTTGATAACCGGCATCTTTAAGATATTCGGCCAAAAACCCTTGCCCACCACGTAATGGAAAGTGATTTTGGATCATGCCGTGGTTTTGGGCGTATTTTCCAGTAAGCACTGATGCGCGGAAGGGGCAACAAATTGGATAGCTTGTATAAGCTTCTTCAAAATGAACGCCCTCGCGGCTTAGTCGATCAATATTTGAAGTCTGGATCACTGCATTACCAGCACATCCCATCGCGTCGTAACGCATTTGGTCTGCATAAATTATAAGAATGTTAGGTCGTGTCATTTGCTTTGTCCTGACCACCAGCCCCATAAAATCGTGGCTGCCAGTGCAATATAGATCACTAGTCCAATGGGGGTGCTAAAAAATTCAATAATCGATCCATCAGCAATGGTTAGTGATTGTCGCAAGGAGTTCTCAAGAATAGGGCCAAGTACGAAGCCGATACTTAATGGAGCAATTGAATATCCAAGCTTGCGAACAACGTAGCCCAAAATCCCTGCGCCGAGTAAAACTCCGACATTAAAGAATGAGTTTGACACAGCATAAATACCAACAAAGCTCAATAACATGACAGTTGGGACAATCACAGCAGTCGGCACGCGTATAAGATGTGCGGCAAAACGAATAGCGACCAAACCTATGAGCATCATCAGACAATTGATGATAAAAAGCCCAATAAAAATCGCATACATAATATCGGGTTCGTCCGAGAACAATGCTGGACCTGGAGTAAGCCCTTGAATCAGCAACGCTCCAAGTAAAACTGCAGCTGCCGGAGAGCCAGGCACACCCAAAGTGAGCGTTGGAACAAGCGCACCGCCGACAGTTGCATTGTTCGCAGTTTCAGGCGCGACAATACCTTCAGGTATACCTGTCCCAAATTTTTCAGGTTCTTTGGATCGCCGCTTTGCCTCTGAATACGCAAAAAATGCTCCAACAGCGGCGCCTTCACCGGGTATAATCCCAATGATTGTACCAATTAGAGAAGATCGCATAAGATTGTCTTTCATCTTCGCCAGCTGTTTAAATCCTGGCAACTTGACCGAAAGACTGTCCTTATCAAACTCAACCTTTTGTAAAGCTCGCTCCGCTCCAACAAGAGCCTCTGACACAGCAAAGAGTCCAACAAGAAAGGGAACGAGAGGTAAACCCTCATAGAGGTGATAAGATCCAAACGTGAAACGTTCGGTTCCATTTAACTCGTCCAGTCCCCATGTTGTGAGGAAAATACCGAGTGCACCTACGAGCAATCCTTTAAACAGATTGTCTCCTGCAACACGTACCACAACAACCAAACCAAAGACCGAAATAGCAAGGTATTCGCGAGGACCAAATTTTGCTGCTAAATCCGCCAATAATGGCGCAATGAACGCAAGGCAAACAGTTGAAACCAACCCGCCAAAAACAGAAGCGGTCAGCGAAAATCCAAGTGCTTCACCACCTCGGCCATTCTTGAACATCTGATGACCGTCTTGCACTGTTGCAATCGCTGCACCTGTTCCAGGAATACCAACAGCAATTGCTGAAATGGAACCTCCATAGATTGCAGCGGAATATATACCCAGCAACAGCACCATTGATGGAACGGTATCTAAATAAAATGTGAATGGCAGGGCCAGAGCGATAGCAATGGGCGGACCAAGGCCAGGTAAAATGCCAATTATCAACCCAAGCACAATGCCGACGATCAGCAACAATAATGCCAGTGGTTCACTCAGTTGAATAAGTGCTGAGAGAAGAGCCTCGGTAGTTCCCATCAGACCAGTTGCACTCCTAGTACGAACGTGAAGATAACCCAAATCAGTGCGCTCAGAGCCCAAACAATGACATAGATACCAATCTGCTTAATACCCATCGCCAATAGGCTAAGAGGCCCGAAAACGACCGCCATGGGAACAAAGCCAAGCTCACGCCAAATGAAATAGCTTATTATTGACACAAGAAGTATCAACGCTCCGCGTCGCGCATCAGACGAAGTGACGAACACGAACTCTTGCTTTTGGTCGTGCACAACGTAGTGCCAAATCACGATGCCTGCACATATCGCCGAACACCCCAACATCAATTGTGGAAAAAACTTTGACGGCAATCCTGAAGTTGCCAATAGACCGGTGGTCTCGAAACCTTCTGCCAACCAGCCAAAATACAAGCTTGCTAGGATCAAAAACGCGGCAAAAATAATGTTTCCAATTCGCTTACTAAGCATCTCGACCCCTAACATATAATACGGCGCAGCTAATCACTGCGCCGTAAGTTTGCTCTAAGAATTTATTTTTTCAATAAACCAAGACCGTCAAGGATCGGTGAATAAAGATCAATACCTGATTGGATCAGCGCCGTTGTTTCATCAACGCCATGGACCCAATTATAACCTACAGATTTTGGCACGCGGCTGATAAAAGCCTCTTCGCCCATTGGCTTTGATGCCGCAAGCAATTTATCAACAATCTCTTGAGGCGTCCCAGCCTTCACAGCAAGACCGC
This sequence comes from Rhodobacteraceae bacterium HIMB11, assembly GCA_000472185.1. GTDB lineage: Bacteria > Pseudomonadota > Alphaproteobacteria > Rhodobacterales > Rhodobacteraceae > HIMB11. The sequence continues at coordinate 21,172 of AVDB01000015.1, forward strand.
CATGAACCCAGACACCAGCTTCTTTTCCTGGATACGCCTCTCCAACGGTGCGCACACCGGGAAGATCTTTCTCCATGTAGCCTTGTCGCGCGTTATCAAGGATAATCAAGGGACGTACTTCGCCATTCTTGTACGCATGGATAGAAGCAACCTGACCAACCGCAACGTCAATTTGCCCCCCAATCAATCCCGCCATGGTAGCAGGTACTGTTTTCAAGGCGATCGTTTTGAACTCCAAACCAAATTCAGAAGCCAACTGAACTGCTGACAAGTTGGGTGGTGCACCCAAATTATTAACACCGATTGTCAATTTATTCGCTTTAGCACCCTCAATAAATTCCTCAAAGGTGTTGTATGGGCTGTCCGCGCGCACATACAGTGCGTTTGACGCTGAAATTCCCGCAAACAATGGAACAAAATCCTCTAACGGCTTATAGGGCGTATCTCGAGTTAGCGGCACAATCATGAATGACGGCGGCGACCAATTAAACACTGTATATCCATCTGCAGGCGCCTCGACGACTGACATAGTTGCAGGAATGTGCGCGCCGCCTGGCTTATTAACAACATTTACTGGCACACCCAAGTTCTCGGATAACACTTCTGCATTCATCCGCGCTACGATATCCGCATTCCCACCAGCCTTGAAACTTACAACATATGTAATCGGCTTTTCCGGCCACTCAGCAAATGCTGCACCGGCCATGAAGCCAAACGCTGCAACTCCTGCCGCTGCCAACTTTAGTAGTTTCATAATGAAGCCCTCCCTGCTTCCATCACATATCAGTAACTATAATGTTCTAGATGTATATACCTTTTAATTTACCTGACATAAAGTCAAGCATTCTTTTCAGAATTCTTCCGTATCAAATTCAATCTCAAGATCCAGCAAATCTCCTGGATATGATAAGGTTGCAGAATAAATCAGCCGACCATCAATATCGATAAACTCACGGAAGACCTTAAATATCGCCGAGTTAACCTTTATTCCAAGAGCCTGAGCAAGCGAAAAATCAGCATATGAAATTGTAACTTTCTGACGTGCCTTTTTCACAACGAACCCAAGATCTCTCAAAACTGAAACTACAATTTCATTAGAAAAACGATCTGGCGCCAATTCATAAATTTGATCGTCCAGCTTGATATCAACTTGGCAAAAGGGCTTACCCGACCGATTATGAATACGCCTGATAGCGCGCACATACTGACCGTTAGAGGTTTTATCAATTGCAGCTTCATTTTGAGAAACGGAAACCTCTAAACCCTCAACCATTGCATATATTTGTGAAATATCCGCCTTCATCTGCATCGTATGACGATCTGGAATATTCACTGCTTTCACAAATGTACCCCTACCGGAGTGCCTTTCGATTAAGCCTTCTTCTTCCAAAGCATTCATTGCCTGTATAATCGTCATGCGAGCAACGCCAAGCTGCTCAATCAAAACCCGCAAAGGCGGTAACTTAGCCCCAGCAACCAAATCTCCTGAAAGAATTTGGCGCCGCAATAATTCAGCAACCTCTACATGAAGTGGGACCGACGAACGCCGAATAGATTGAAGATTCATATTGACAAAAACCTCATCTTTATAGGTATATAGTTCTATACCTTTTAGGTTATAGCATGGGTAAGTCATGAAAGAGAACCACAATTTGAACGAATTGCAAGAAATTGCCAAGCGACTACGACTTCACGTAGTTGATATGATTGCGCCTTCGGGACAAGGATACGTTCAACAAGGTCTTGGAGCTGCCGATATCTTCACTTCACTTTATTTCGCCGAAGCAACAATGGACCCTGCAAACCCAAATTGGGAAGATCGTGATAGAATATTTCTAACAACAGCACACAATACTGCCATATTTTATGCGACATTAGCAGAGCGCGGATTTTTCCCAGTTAAAGAACTCGCCACTTACGTGAATGATGGCTCAACACTCGAGATCAACTCTTCAGAGCGTATGGGCACATTTGTCGAAGCCACATGTGGATCACTCGGTCAAGGCCTATCAGTGGCTATTGGGTGTGCGCTGTCAGCTAAACGACAAGGTCGATCTAGTAGATTTTACGTAATCCTAGGTGATGGTGAGATGCAAGAGGGTCAAATCTGGGAAGCCGCTATGTTTGCCGGAGCTAAAGGCCTGGATAATTTGTGCCTGATTGTTGATTACAACTTTGTCCAATCAGAAGGTTCTATGGATAAAGTCATGAGCTTAGAACCTTTGATGGAAAAAATGCAAAGTTTTAACTTTGACTGTCACGAAGTGGATGGAAACGACATAGCATCTCTATTGAATACATTTACGAAAGTGCGAGAAACAAAAAACAAGCCAAGCTTCATAAAAGCTAACACATTGATGGGAAAAGGCGTGCCCTCGCTTGAGGGACTTATGTTTCACCAGTTGCGTTTTCCAGAAGAAGTAGCGCGCTCAGCACGAGCAGAGTTAGAGGCAGAATAATGACGACATTGACACAGCTTGAAGCCGCTGATTTTATTAATCGTTCTTTCAAACCTTTACCTCGAGCATACGGAGATGCATTGGTTGAAGCCGCTTTGGGGGATCAAAGAATTGTTACACTGTGCGCGGACCTAGTGCCACCAACCGAAACGGATAGGTTCAGAGACGAATTACCAGAGCGCTTCCATAATGTTGGCATAGCTGAAGCGAATATGATTGGCTTGGCTGGCGGGATGGCCCGTTCAGGAGAAATCCCATTCTGTCACTCGTTTTGCGCGTTTATAACTAAACGTGTGCTCGATCAAATTACCATGCAAGCTGCGTACCCCAACCTACCGGTAAAGATTGTTGGTTTCTTACCAGGAATAGCGACACTGCTCGGAGTATCGCACCAAGCAATCGAGGATATTGCTATCATGCGCGCAGTACCTAACATGGCAATATTTGAACCATCTGGCCCAGAATATCACGCCGCAATGGTTCAGCTGGCATTGGAGTGGGACGGCCCCGCATATTTACGAATGAAGCGCCCAGAAACAACACCGACTGCCTTTACACCAATGCCGCTAGAAATTGGAAAAGGCGTTGTTAGACGCGAAGGAACAGACATAACGATTATCTCTGCAGGTCTCTGCGTACACGAAAGCCTTAACGCAGCAGAACTATTATCGCAGAAGGGTATCGAATCTCGAGTCATTGACATGGCATCAATTAAACCCATCGATGTTGATTTGATTATAGAGAGTGCCATCAAAACCAAAGCTGTGATCACTGCCGAAAATCACAGCGTTATTGGTGGTTTAGGTTCGGCTGTCGCTGAGGTCCTAATGGATGAAGGCATCGGCATCCCCTTCAAACGAATAGGTATTCAAGATCAATTTTGTGAAGGTGGGACAACACCTTATCTAATGCGAAAATTTGGGATCGACGCCGACGCAATCACGAGAGCAGCCACTGCTGTAATCCAAAGAAAGAAAAGCAAATGAACTTTAAATATGAATATGGCGTTGGTGAAGATGTCTTTGAAACACTGAACCCTGCAAATCCAACTGAGAAGATAGGGCGGTATAAAATGATGGCCCGCGACGAGCTGGGACGTGTTATTGATAGAGCCAACATTGCGCAAGCAAAATGGGCAAAAATGCCAGGTCTCGAACGTTCACAAAGATTAAATGCATTTATTGATGCCGTCGAGGCAAACGCTGACCGACTTGCGACAGCAGGGACGCTTGAGCAAGGTAAACTTTTTCGGGAAAGTAAGGGAGAAACCCTGAAATCTTGTGCAGAAGGTCGGTTTTCTGTTGGAGAAGCCGCAAGAATGGGTGCAATGGCGATTGCGAACGGTCGCTCTAACTTTTCCAACCAGATTTTACGTCGTCCTCGAGGTGTAATTTTTTGCATTAGCCCCTGGAATTTTCCAGTTTCGACACCAATGCGAAAAATTTGTCCAGCATTAGCGTTCGGCAACGCAGTTATTATGAAGCCATCCCAATTCACCCCTGCTGCTAACTTTATATTGGCAGAAATTGCTCAGGAATTTTTTCCTGAAGACCTGGTACAAATTGCCATGGTATCGGGACGCGTCGCGAGCGATGTCGTCTCGAGTGGAGAAATACACGGTGTAAGTTTTACTGGTTCAGTTCCAACTGGAAAACTCGTGTACAAAGCCGCCGCAGAGAACCTCATACCAGCTCAATTAGAATTAGGTGGAAAAAATGGTGCCATACTCAATGACAGCGAGGATTTGGAGAAAGCCATAGACCAAATTTTGGCAGCTGCATTCATGACCTCCGGTCAACGATGCACTGCAATAAGCCGCGTTATTGTTCAAAAAGATATCGCTGACGCCACCAAAACGCTCCTCTGTGACACAGCAAAAGCAATGACTGTAGGTGATGGAATGAGAGCGGAAACTGATATTGGCCCGCTTTGTAATCTAGATCACTGGAATGATGTTTGCGATGTCACTTCAAAGGCTATCTCAGAAGGCGCCAAGCCACTTACAGGTGGCCAAAAATTAGGGAAAGACGAAGATGGCTATTTCTTCCCACCAACTATTCTTTCAGAGGTGCAACATGAAGCAATAGCAGGTCAACATGAGATCTTTGGTCCAGTATTATCCGTTATTGAGTATGAAACATTTGATGAGGCAATGCAGATCCTCAATGGCACGGAATTTGGTTTGACTTCGGCGTTATTTTCAAATCGTAACGATTTAATCCAGCGGTTCTTAAACGAAAGCCAAAATGGCATGATCCACGTAAACCATGGCACAGTTCCAGACAATAATATGCCTTTCGGCGGGATCAAAAATTCAGGTGTCGGAGCGTATTCGGTTGGTCCAACAGCTGTGAATTTTTACACATCTGAACATTCTGCTTACGTCGCATGGTAACATGAGTTTCAATCGTAACATCAAATTATGTTCACTAAAAGCTTTCCCACTGATAGCTCAGGGTGGTATTTCACCTAACATGGCGTTGGGAAAAATGCCCACTCGCCCTGCCCTCTTACTGCGCCTTGAAGACACATCTGGCTGTTTTGGATGGGGAGAAATTTGGGCTAACTTTCCTCCACGCGCTAACATACATAAAGCACATATTTTAGAAGATGTAATAGCTTCCGAAATATGTGGTATGACGTATGTAGACCCACGCGAAGTAATTGAAATGCTTCGCAAAAAGCTATCAGTTTATTTTTTGCATATTGGTCAAGCCCATGTATTCGAGCATATTTTAGCGGGTATCGATATTGCTCTATGGGATCTATCGTTGAGAAGCGCTGATATGTCTTTTTCTGATTTCATGGGACTGAAATCAAACTACGGCAACACCTACGCAACCTCAATAAATGCATCAGATCTTGAGCAATATATCCCCAAACATGCAGAAATGGGTCAAAGGTTTTTCAAACTCAAAATTGGGTTTGAAGAGCACGGTACAGCAGAAATAGTAAAAAAAGGCAATAAACTGATCCCGAAAGGTGCAAGCATAATGGTAGATAGCAATCAAAGCTGGTGCCTTATGGAAGCAACAAAAAAGCTTCGCACGTTAGAAAAATACCATCTAATTTTTGCAGAAGAACCACTTCGTGCAGATGCAAGTGACAACGAATGGGCAACCCTAGTCTCATCAACTAACATTCCGATTGCGGCTGGTGAAAATATATATGGAGAAAACAACTACTTAAAAATGGCGGAACTTGGACTTAAATACCTTCAGCCCGACGTTGCGAAGTGGGGTGGTATGTCCGCAATCCTTGATCTTGCAAAGAAATTACCCGGCGAGGTAAAACTTTGGCCACACTTTATGGGAACAGCAATTGGCCAATATGCGGCAATTTCAATTTCTGCTGCAATTGGGGAACAATCTTACTGTGAGGTCGATGTAAATGAAAACTCTCTCAGAACTGATTTGTGCGATCACCCGATGACAATTCGAAATGGTGCAGTTCAATTGCCCAACACACCAGGGTTAGTCCCAGAACCAACGGAACGTGCAATCCAAAAATTGTCACAGAAAGTCATGAACCAATGACCGCGAATGATTGGCTATCGAGTTTCTCTGAACTGTTTAATAAAGGCCAGCGTGACAGTATTGCCGAACTTTTCCAACAAGATAGCTATTGGAGAGATTATCTTTCTATTGGCGACACTCTGCAAACGATTGAGGGAAGAGCAGATATATGTGAATTTTACGACACCGTACGTCGAAATAAACAGCTCGAGAAAGTCAAATTTCACGGCAACTCTCATGAAAGAGAGGGTTTTTTTGAATTCGAAACGAATGAAGGTTTTGGACAGGGATATGTTCGCCTTTCTGGTGGGTTATGTGCAACATTGTTCACTCAGCTTGACTCCTTCAAACAGAAGAAAATTAACACTATAAAATCATCTGATCCATTTATTTTAATCGTTGGAGGTGGCCAAGGAGGATTAGCTTTAGGAGCCCAACTATCCGACCTTGGGGTTAATTACCTCATTATTGATAAGTATCCGCGGGTTGGTGATCAGTGGAGGTCGCGATACGATAGTTTAGTATTACATGACCCTGTTTGGTACGATCACCTTCCATTCAAACCATTTCCTGATGATTGGCCTATTTTTACGCCAAAAGACAAGATGGCAGACTGGTTAGAGAGCTATGCCTGTGATTTAAATATTAATATCAGGACAAACTCAAAACTCATTTCCGCAAACTACCAAATGGAAGCAGGAAAATGGTTAACTACGATTGAACAAAATAACGAAGTTATCATACTGCAGCCAACACATCTTGTTATGGCTTTAGGTTTATCTGGTTTTGCCAAAATTCCAGAGTTCGATGGTTCTGATACGTTTCAGGGACTTCAGCTTCACTCCAGTGCATTTAAGTTAAAAAAGGAATATTCTGGGCTAGAAGTTGCAATCATCGGAGCAAACAATTCTGCCAACGACATCGCAGCCGATCTTGTGAGAGTTGGAGCTCGTCCAACTTTGATCCAAAGATCATCGTCCTTGGTTGTGCCACAGGAAGACTATTGTGGGAAATTGCTCGGCCCACTGTACTCTGAGGATGCAATTTCGCGCGGAATAACTACCGAAAAAGCGGATATTTTACAAGCGTCAGTTCCACTACGTTTACTAGAGAAGAAACATAAGGAAATCTGGGACACTATCAAAGATGAACGAGGCGAGTATTACAGTAAATTGTCTGCCGCTGGTTTTACACTGGATTTTGCGGAGGACGGCACAGGGCTCGGAATGAAGTATCGCCGCACCGCATCTGGATATTACATTGATGTAGGCGCCGCGGAAATGATCATAGATGGGCGGATTGCAGTCAAGTCTGGTCACGGCATTTCTGCTCTAAGTGAAAACTCCATTCATCTAAATGATGGAACTAGTGTGGATGCGGATATGATTGTTTATGCGACTGGATATGGTGAGATTACGGATTGGGTCGCAGCTCTGATTGACAAAGATACAGCCGATCGGGTCGGTCCTTGCTGGGGGTACGGTTCAGCGACAAAAGGTGACCCGGGCCCTTGGATTGGAGAGCTGCGGAATATGTGGGTTGAGACACCGCAAGAAAATCTATGGTTCACTGGTGGTAACCTGAGCCAGGCGAGATATTATTCGCGCTTTCTTGCGTTACAGCTTGCAAAAAAGTGCAAATAAACAGCGGTATTATGTCAATACACACACATTCTGAAGGGTGATGCCAGACCAATGCCCTAGAACATCCGCAAACCTTTCGAACTTCCCCCTTTTTTGAACATGAATTTTGTGGTATGTTAGCGATGGTTAAGGTAATCTGCCTTTCCCCCTCGTAGCTTCGAGCGGATAACATAGCTTCAAGAGTGAAGCCCCATATCAACGAATGGAGGTGACCATGAAAATGGTA
>AVDB01000016.1 GCA_000472185.1 Rhodobacteraceae bacterium HIMB11
CATGGCCTCCTGTTAATTTAGGATCAGCCCTACACATGCAGGACTGATCGTTTTCCAATTAGGCGTATTTCGCCTGAATTTCGTCTGAGATGTTCTGTGGAACTGGGTCATAGTGGTGGAACTGCATCGTAAACTGCGCACGTCCTGATGACATAGAACGCAAGTTATTGATGTAGCCAAACATATTCGCCAATGGAACCATCGCATCAATCGCAATCGCGTTACCGCGAGGCTCTTGACCCTGAACTTGGCCACGGCGTGATGTCAAATCACCAATAATGTTACCAGTGTATTCTTCTGGAGTGATAACTTCTACGCTCATAATAGGCTCAAGAAGTTTCGCACCCGCTTTTTTCATGCCTTCACGCATACACATACGTGCCGCGATTTCGAACGCAAGAACAGAAGAGTCAACATCGTGGTACTTACCGTCGATCAAAGCAACTTTAAAGTCGATCACTGGGAAGCCTGCCAATGGGCCGCTATCCATGACTGACTGGATGCCTTTTTCAACACCAGGGATGTATTCTTTTGGAACCGCACCACCAACGATGCGTGATTCAAATGAATAACCTTCGCCTGCTTCAGTTGGCGTGATGATCAACTTGACCTCACCGAACTGACCAGAACCACCAGATTGTTTTTTGTGCGTGTAAGCGTGCTCAACCTCGTGAGAGATTGTTTCACGATAGGCCACCTGTGGCGCACCGATGTTCGCTTCCACTTTAAATTCACGCTTAAGACGATCAACCAAGATATCAAGGTGAAGTTCGCCCATGCCCTTCATGATCGTTTGACCAGATTCAAGATCTGTTTCAACACGGAAGGATGGGTCTTCTGCCGCTAGACGTGCAAGACCAGCTGACATTTTCTCTTGGTCGCCTTTTGTTTTTGGCTCAACGGCAATCTCGATCACAGGATCAGGGAATGTCATTGTTTCAAGAACAACAGCTTCTTTCATGTCACATAGCGTGTCACCTGTTGTGGTTTCTTTCAAACCAGCAAGTGCGATGATGTCGCCTGCGAATGCTTCTTCAATCTCTTCACGGTTGTTTGAGTGCATCATCATCATACGACCGATACGCTCGCGCTTACCTTTGGTAGAGTTTAGAACGCTGTCACCTTTGTTCATTGTACCTGAGTAGATACGTGTAAAGGTCAAGGAACCAACGAATGGGTCATTCATGATTTTGAACGCGAGACCAGAGAATGGCATTGCATCGTCTGCACGGCGTGCGATGTTACGCTCTTCGTTTTCGTCGCCTGGCGCGAAGCCCATGTAATCGACAACATCCAATGGGCTTGGAAGATAGTCGATAACTGCATTCAATAATGGCTGAACGCCTTTGTTTTTAAAGGCTGAACCGCCAAGAACAGGAACAAACGCCATTTCCAATGTGCCTTTACGTAGCAAGCTACGTAGTGTCGGAACATCTGGCTCTTCGCCTTCTAGGTACATCATCATCGCGTCGTCGTCCATTTCGACGGCAGCTTCGATCATTTTACCGCGCCATTCGTCGGCCATGTCTTTTAGGCTGTCACGAATGTCTGTTTTGATCCATGACGCGCCAAGGTCTTCACCCTGCCACAACCACTCTTGCATAGTGACAAGATCGATCAAACCTTCAAGCTCGGTTTCTGCACCAATTGGAATACCGACTGGAACAGCGCGCGCGCCTGTACGATCTTCGATCATGTTGACACAGTTAAAGAAGTCCGCGCCGATTTTGTCCATTTTGTTAACGAACACGATACGTGGAACTTTGTAACGGTCTGCCTGGCGCCAAACTGTTTCAGTTTGTGGTTCAACACCTGCGTTCGCATCAAGAACACAAACAGCACCGTCCAAAACCGCCAAAGAACGTTCAACTTCGATTGTGAAGTCAACGTGACCAGGGGTGTCGATGATGTTCAAGCGGTGCTTTGGTGTGTCAGCGTTTTCACCATCTTCTGTACGTTCCCAGAATGTGGTTGTCGCCGCAGATGTAATTGTAATACCGCGCTCTTGCTCTTGTTCCATCCAGTCCATGGTGGCCGCACCGTCGTGCACCTCACCGATGTTGTGTGACTTACCTGTATAGTACAAGATACGCTCAGAGCAGGTTGTTTTACCTGCATCAATGTGCGCCATAATACCGAAGTTACGATATAGATCTAGTGGATATTCGCGTGCCATTTTTTAGCTGCCTTATCTGAATTACCAGCGGTAATGGCTGAATGCTTTGTTCGCATCGGCCATTTTGTGTGTATCTTCGCGCTTCTTAACAGCCGCACCACGAGAGTTCACTGCGTCAAGTAGCTCACCCGCTAGGCGCTCTTCCATTGTGTTTTCGTTCCGTGAGCGAGACGCAGAAATTAACCAACGGATCGCAAGCGCTTCACGGCGCTCTGGGCGAACTTCGACTGGAACTTGGTATGTTGCACCACCAACGCGACGCGAACGAACCTCAACAGAAGGTTTGATGTTGTCTAGCGCTTCGTGGAACACCTCAACAGGTGCGCGCTTTACTTTTGACTCAACACGGTCAAGAGCATTGTAAACAATCTTTTCAGCGACGGATTTTTTACCATCGATCATAAGGTTGTTCATGAATTTTGATAGAACACGATCACCAAATTTGGCGTCGGGCAATACTTCACGTTTTTCAGCAGCGTGACGACGGGACATTCAAATTTCCTCTTACTTCGGACGCTTAGCGCCGTATTTCGAACGGCGTTGTTTACGATCTTTAACGCCTTGTGTATCAAGCACACCACGTAGGATGTGGTAACGCACACCTGGAAGGTCTTTCACACGACCACCGCGGATAAGAACAACTGAGTGCTCTTGCAGGTTGTGCTTTTCACCAGGGATATAGCTGATGACCTCAAAGCCGTTTGTTAGGCGGACCTTAGCCACCTTACGCATCGCCGAGTTAGGTTTCTTTGGAGTAGTCGTGTAAACGCGAGTACAGACGCCACGTTTTTGTGGGCACTGCTCTAGGTGCATTGACTTCGACCGTTTTACTTTTGGCTGCCGTGGCTTACGGATCAGCTGTTGAATCGTTGGCATTCCGGTAAGTTCCCCGTTCGCTCAAACTAAAATATCATGCACGAGGTGTCCCGTGCGGCTCAGGTCGCATATCGCGCGTCCGCAATACACAAAGACCGCATGCGTTCCCGAAGCGCGGAAACGACGCGGCGGATTTTCAGAGGATCGAGGCAGGGCCTGGATCTTGACCACTTCAACTATGAAGTTCGGCGATGGGGCGACCCCCACTCCGAGATACGGGGCGTATAGGCAGAGTCGGCACCATTGTCAACATCTGAGCAGAAAGCTTTCATATTCTGTTCATATGTGGTTGAACAATGCCCCATTTGCCCAGATACTTTCCTCAGATTACGGAGCCATATCGCGGGAAAAACGATCAGATGCAAGTGATTGGGCTTTGTCGATTTTCATATCCCGCATTGGGCGGATTTCAACGCGAACATGAAACCATCGAACAGCGTAAGGCGTTTTTATATGAAGAAGCCCGCTTAAAACATCCGTTGCGATTATTTCAGGCGTTCAACCTGCCCTCAATCCTTGCTCAGACTGACATGGATTTTCAGTATCTGATCCTAATTGGCGATGATTTGCCCGTCTGGGCCCGTAGTCGGTTGGACGATCTGACTGCGGCGGCGGATCACATTAAAATCCTGCCATATCCCCCGCATCCACATCGGCAGATTGCGGCGCAAGTCATCCTGGATCATGTGGACTCAACACATACACATTCAATTCAGTTTCGTTTGGATGATGATGATGCGGTTCATCGCACATTCGTTGAACGTTTGAAGACCGATGCGGCGACTGGTGTGATTGATTATGCAAACAAACCGCGCTTTGCCCTCGACTACGCACGCGGCTATGCGATCCGGCCGTCGGCCTAAGGATTACAGGCCGAGGAATTGGTGCGAAATTTATGGACCCCCGCATTGGCAGCGGTGTTCAAAACATCGGCCAAGAATACGATCATGAATTTTGGTCATCACAAACTGGACAAACACATGCCTGTGATCAGCGATTGGGACACACCCATGTTCCTACGATCATTCCATGATGAAAACGACTCTGCATCCGCAAGAGAGTTGGATCGTTTCAAATTCGCCCCTCTCACCGCCCGACAACAACACCACTTCAAAACCGGCTTTAACGTCGATGTTGATCTGGTTAGGCGGTTGTGGACCGACGCCTTATGCGCGCCTCTCGCAACATGGTGTAGCCACCAGATAGTGCGATAATCGCCGCCCCAAGCAGCGTCAGCGCATCGGGCCAGTCACCAAACACCCAAAGCCCAATGAACAATGTCCAAATAACTGCCGAATATCGGAACAGCGCCACGAACGAGATGTCCCCAACGCGCATAACCAAAACACTGAATGCATACCCGCCGATGATAAAGAAGGCCGAGGCCAGCAAATAGAATTGATCAAGCCCAGACATGGGCGTGAAATCGGCCCCGATCATCATGATGCCAGAATAGACCGTGACCGAAAGCGACGCGAGCAAGGTCACAAAAAGCGATGGAACCGCCTTGGACATCGCGCGCGTTGTTAGATCGCGCGCAGTCACACACAGAACGGCGATCAAAACATAGATGGAATAAACATCAAATCCATCGCTGCCCGGTCGCACAATCAACATCATGCCCCCAAAGCCCACGAGGATCGCCAGTAAACGCCGCCAGCCAATCGGATTTTTGAAAAACAACACCCCGCCCAGCGATACCGTCAATGGCAGGGTTTGCAAGATCGCCGTGACATTCGCAATAGGCATGTGAATCAAGGCCGTTAAAAAGAAATAGGCTGCCGCAATTTCGGATGCAGATCGCGCGATCATCAACATCCAATCGCGTGCGCTATGTTGAAATTTCAGCGCCTGCAGATACCAGCACATGATGACCAATGCGACTGTCGCCACGATCCCACGCAGAAACAGAATCTCGAACAACGGGATGTGTCCGCCCAGCAGTTTCACAAAGGTGTCATTCAAAACGAATGCCGCCATGCTAAGCATCATGAACGTCGCGCCGCGTTGATTGTCTGTCATGGATGGACCCGTGTTTTTGCTGACTGTGCAGCGATTTTTTCACCAAGAAAAGGGGCAAAAAGAAAAAGGCGCCGCATGCGACGCCTTTTCCAATTCATATTTGATCGTCTTATTCGACGTCTGGCTGATCATCCGTTGGCGCCGCGATCGCGACCGCCTGTTGCGCCTCTTCCTGACGTGCCTCGATCACAACATTGTCACGATCCGTCGCGATACGACGAACGCGTTGTGTTGCGCCACCTGTGCCCGCTGGGATCAAGCGTCCAACAATCACGTTTTCCTTCAGTCCGATCAGCTTATCACGCTTACCTTGGACAGATGCCTCGGTTAGAACGCGCGTTGTTTCCTGGAACGACGCCGCAGAGATGAACGAACGTGTTTGAAGTGACGCTTTGGTGATACCCAATAGAATTGGTTCACCTGTCGCCGCACGACCGCCTTTTGATAGCGCTTTTTCGTTCGCTGCATCAAACTCGGCACGATCAACATGTTCGCCCTTCAGAAGTGTCGTATCACCGCTGTCAAAAATTTCATATTTCTGAAGCATTTGACGCACGATCACTTCAACGTGCTTATCGTTGATTTTCACACCTTGCAGGCGATAAACGTCCTGCACTTCGTCGATCATGTAGTTTGCCAAGGCCTCAACACCCATAATCGCAAGTATGTCATGAGGTGCAGGGTTGCCATCCATGATGTAGTCGCCTTTTTGGACGAAATCGCCCTCGCCAACTGGGATGTGCTTGCCTTTTGGCACCATATATTCGACTGGTTCACGCGTCTCATCTGATGGTTCAATCGAGATGCGGCGCTTGTTCTTGTAGTCGCGGCCAAAGCGCACGTAACCATCGATTTCCGCGATGATTGCATGATCTTTTGGACGACGTGCTTCGAACAATTCAGCAACCCGTGGCAGACCACCTGTAATGTCTTTGGTTTTTGCACCTTCACGCGGGATACGTGCCAATACATCGCCTGCGCGGATTTTCGACCCGTCCTCGACAGACAAAATCGCATCCACAGACATTGGATATGTGATCGGCGCACCCGCGTCATTGCGAACGGGCTCACCATCATCACCTACCAAGATGATTTCAGGTTTCAAATCATTGCCGCGTGGCGCTGCACGCCAATCAACAACGATTTTCTGTGTCATACCAGTTGCGTCATCGGTTTCTTCACGAACCGCGATACCGTTCACAAGGTCCACGTGTTTCGCCATACCATCCTTTTCAGCGATGATCGGCAATGTATATGGATCCCATTCAAACAGTTTTGCACCGCGTTCGATTGTATCGCCCGCCTTGACGAACAATTTTGAACCATAGCTCAACTTATGTGATGCACGTTCTTCACCGTGTTCATCCATGATGCGCAACTTCATGTTACGGCTCATGACCAAGATTTCGCCATTCGCATTTTCCAGGATCGCTTCGTTTTCGAATTCGATCTTACCTGGTTGCGATGCCTCTTGGAACGATTGCTGACCACCCTGCGCAACACCACCGATGTGGAATGTACGCATGGTTAGCTGTGTACCAGGCTCACCGATGGATTGTGCCGCGATGATACCAACGGCCTCACCCACGTTCACAATCGTGCCACGTGCAAGGTCACGACCATAACACTTGGCACACACGCCTTCGTCTGCGTCACAGGTCAGTGGGCTGCGGATACGCGCAGAGGCAACACCCGCCTCATCAATCGCATCTGACATCAATTCGTCGATCAATTCGCCTTTGGCGACGATGACTTCGTCCGTTCCAGGACGCATGATATCTTCGGCAGCGACACGGCCCAACACACGTTCCGCAAGCGTTGCGATCACTTCACCATCATTCACCGCAGGTTCTGCTGTGATTGAGTTTTCAGTGCCACAGTCATTTCCACGAACGATACAGTCCTGTGCCACGTCAACCAAACGACGTGTTAGGTAACCAGAGTTCGCCGTTTTCAACGCCGTATCTGACAGACCCTTACGCGCACCGTGGGTTGAGTTAAAGTACTCAAGAACGGTCAAACCTTCTTTAAAGTTTGAGATGATCGGCGTTTCGATGATGTCGCCATTTGGCTTCGCCATCAAACCACGCATACCGCCCAATTGCTTCATCTGGGTGACAGAACCCCGCGCACCAGAGTGCGCCATCATGTAAACAGAGTTTGGTTCGTTCTCTGCGCCATTGTCATCCTGACCAGGTGCCGAGATCGTGTTCATCATCGCGTCGGTGACTTTGTCGTTACACTTTGACCATGCATCAACAACTTTGTTGTACTTTTCGCCCTGTGTGATCAGACCGTCCATATACTGTTGTTCAAAGTCTTTTACTTGGTCACGTGTTTCTTCAACGATATCCCATTTGTCGTTCGGGATAACCATGTCATCCTTACCAAATGAAATACCTGCCTTGAACGCTTCACGGAAACCCATGGTCATGATCTGATCACAGAAGATCACAGATTCCTTTTGACCGCAGTAACGGTAAACCGTGTCAATGACGCGCTGAACGTCCTTTTTACGCAAAAGGTTGTTCACAATGTCAAACGGTGCCTTCGCGTTTTTCGGCAGTAACGCACCAATACGTACACGCCCAGGTGTGGTTTCATAACGCTTGATCACATCGTTGCCGTGTTCATCCACTTGCGGAATACGCGCCGTGATTTTCGCGTGCAGGTGAACCGCCCCTGAATCAAGTGCGTATTGCACTTCTTCGATTGAGCTGAAGACCATGCCTTCACCCTTCATGCCTTCACGCATGATTGTGGTGTAGTATAGGCCCAAGATCATGTCCTGTGATGGAACGATGATCGGCGCACCGTTTGCAGGTGACAAAACGTTGTTTGTGGACATCATCAAAACGCGTGCTTCCAATTGTGCCTCAAGGCTCAATGGAACGTGAACCGCCATCTGGTCACCGTCAAAGTCCGCGTTAAACGCAGAACAGACAAGCGGGTGAAGCTGGATCGCTTTGCCTTCGATCAGCACCGGTTCAAACGCCTGAATGCCCAAACGGTGAAGTGTCGGCGCACGGTTCAAAAGAACGGGGTGTTCACGGATCACTTCATCCAGAATATCCCAAACCTCTGGACGCTCTTTCTCAACCAATTTCTTGGCCTGTTTCACAGTGGACGAAAGACCTTTGGCCTCAAGGCGGCTATAGATGAAGGGTTTAAACAGTTCGAGCGCCATTTTCTTGGGCAAACCACATTGATGCAGTTTCAATTCGGGACCCGTCACAATCACAGAACGACCAGAAAAGTCAACGCGTTTCCCCAAAAGGTTCTGACGGAAACGACCCTGCTTACCCTTCAGCATATCTGAAAGCGATTTCAATGGACGCTTGTTCGAACCTGTGATGACACGACCACGACGGCCATTGTCAAACAAGGCATCGACAGATTCTTGCAACATCCGCTTTTCGTTACGTACGATGATGTCAGGTGCGCGCAGTTCAATCAAACGCTTTAGACGGTTGTTACGGTTGATCACACGACGATAAAGGTCGTTCAAATCAGACGTCGCAAAACGACCCCCATCCAGCGGCACCAATGGGCGCAATTCTGGTGGGATCACAGGTACAACTGTCAAAATCATCCATTCTGGCCGGTTGCCAGATTCAAGGAAGCTTTCGACAACCTTCAGACGCTTGATGATCTTCTTAGGCTTAAGTTCGCCAGTCGCCTCTTTCAGCTCAGCGCGCAGCTGCTCTGCTTCGGCTTCTAGGTCGATTTGTGCCAACATTTCACGGATTGCTTCGGCACCAATGTTCGCGGTGAACGCGTCCATGCCATAGGTGTCTTGCGCATCCATGTATTCTTCTTCACTTAGCATCTGACCGTATTGCAGATCGGTCAGACCAGGTTCGATAACCACGTAGTTTTCGAAATAAAGAACCCGTTCCAAATCACGCAATGTCATATCCAGCATCAGACCGATACGAGATGGCAGTGATTTTAGGAACCAAATGTGTGCAACGGGTGAGGCCAATTCGATGTGGCCCATGCGTTCGCGACGCACTTTTTGAAGAGTAACTTCAACACCACATTTTTCGCAGACAACACCGCGATATTTCATGCGCTTATATTTTCCGCATAGACATTCGTAATCTTTGGTTGGGCCAAAGATACGCGCACAGAATAGGCCGTCACGTTCTGGTTTAAACGTACGATAGTTGATGGTCTCTGGCTTTTTGATTTCGCCGTATGACCATGACAAAATCCGCTCTGGTGAGGCCAAAGAAACTTTGATTTCATCAAACATCTTAGGAGACGCTAGCGGGTTGAATGGGTTTGTTGTGATTTCCTGGTTCATTTTGATTTCCTCAAATTAGGGACGAAGGGGTGGGGAATAAGGGGTGGCCCTTATTCCTCGTCCTCTGCATCCAGGAGCTCCATATTTAGGCCAAGGCCGCGGACTTCTTTGACAAGAACGTTAAAGGATTCTGGGATCCCCGCTTCAAAGTTGTCTTCACCCTTAACAATCGATTCATAGACTTTGGTCCGTCCAGCAACATCGTCTGATTTCACTGTCAGCATCTCTTGCAACGTGTAGGCTGCGCCATATGCTTCCAATGCCCAAACTTCCATCTCACCAAAGCGCTGACCACCGAACTGGGCTTTACCACCCAATGGCTGCTGCGTAACAAGTGAGTATGGGCCTGTTGAACGGGCGTGGATTTTGTCGTCTACCAAGTGGTGCAGTTTCAATAGATACTTCACACCAACAGTCACTGGGCGGCTGAATTGTTCGCCTGTGCGACCGTCAAATAGAACTGACTGACCTGATTGATCAAATCCAGCGCGCACCAATGCATCGTTAACGTCCGCTTCGCGTGCACCATCAAAAACAGGAGTCGCGATCGGAACACCGCGTGCAACATTGCCCGCCGCTTCGATCAACTGATCCTCGTCCATGCCAGTGATGCCCTCTTCATAGACATCTTCGCCATAGGCGATGCGCATCGCCTCGCGAACGGGTGTTAGATCCCCACTGCGACGATACTCTTGGATCGCGTCATCCACCTTTAGACCTAGACCGCGTGCGGCCCAACCCATGTGTGTTTCCAAAATCTGACCCACGTTCATACGTGACGGAACGCCCAGTGGGTTCAAACAGAAGTCAACGGGTGTACCGTCTGCTAGGAATGGCATGTCCTCCATCGGAACAACGCGTGAAATCACACCTTTGTTTCCGTGACGACCCGCCATTTTATCACCTGGCTGAAGCTTACGCTTCACAGCGATAAACACCTTGACCATTTTCATAACACCAGGAGGAAGATCGTCGCCACGACGGACTTTTTCGACCTTATCCTCAAAACGTGCGTCTAGCGCGCGTTTTTGTGCCTCATACTGTTCATGAAGGGCCTCAACAATCTGTGCGTCCTGCTCATCAGCAAGTGCCAATTGCCACCACTGACCACGTGTCAAAGAAGACAACAGCTCTTCTGTGATTTCAGAATTCGCGGCAATGCCCTTAGGACCCTTGACCGCTGTTTTGCCCATGATCAGATTTTCAAGACGCGCATAGATGTTGCGGTCCAGAATGACCAATTCGTCATCACGATCACGTGCAAGGCGTTCCACCTCTTCACGCTCGATCTGCAATGCACGTTCGTCTTTTTCAACACCGTGACGGTTAAAGACACGCACCTCAACCACAGTACCATAGTCACCTGGTTTCACGCGCAATGATGTATCACGAACATCAGAGGCCTTTTCACCAAAGATCGCACGAAGAAGTTTTTCCTCTGGTGTCATTGGGCTTTCGCCTTTTGGTGTGATTTTACCCACCAAAATGTCACCTGGCTGAACGTCGGCACCGATATAAACGATACCCGCTTCGTCCAAGTTGCGAAGCGCTTCTTCACCTACGTTTGGAATATCACGTGTGATTTCTTCTGGGCCCAATTTCGTGTCACGCGCGGCCACTTCGAATTCTTCGATGTGAACGGATGTGAAAACGTCATCTTGTGCGATGCGTTCGGAAATTAGGATCGAGTCCTCATAGTTGTAACCGTTCCAAGGCATAAACGCGACAACCACGTTTTTACCAAGGGCCAATTCACCCATGTCGGTCGATGGACCATCTGCAATCACTTCGCCCTTACCAACAGTTTGACCAACCTTCACCAATGGGCGCTGGTTGATACATGTGTTTTGGTTTGAGCGCTGAAATTTGCGCATGCGATAAATATCAACGCCTGCGTCACCCAGCTCAAGATCACTGGTCGCGCGAATAACGATACGTTGCGCATCGATCTGGTCAACGATACCGCCACGTTTCGCCATAATCGCCGCACCTGAGTCGCGTGCAACAACGCCTTCGATACCCGTACCAACCAATGGTGCTTCAGCACGCAACAGCGGCACAGCCTGACGTTGCATGTTTGACCCCATCAATGCGCGGTTCGCGTCATCGTTTTCCAAGAATGGGATCAAGGAGGCCGCAACTGAAACTAACTGTTTCGGGCTAACGTCGATCAGGTCCACATTTTCGCGCGGCGCAAGCGTATAGTCGCCGTTTTGACGTGTTGATACCAATTCGTTGATAAAGTTGCCGTCAGCGTCCAATGTCGCGTTGGCCTGCGCAACTGTGTGACGCATTTCCTCTGTCGCTGACATGTAGGACACGTCATCCGTCACCTTACCATCAACAACTTTACGATAGGGTGTTTCGATAAAGCCGTATTTGTTGACGCGTGCGAATGTTGCCAAAGAGTTGATCAAACCAATGTTTGGACCTTCTGGCGTTTCAATTGGACACATACGACCGTAGTGCGTGGCGTGAACGTCACGTACCTCAAAACCTGCACGCTCGCGTGTTAGCCCGCCTGGGCCCAACGCAGACAAGCGACGCTTGTGCGTAACTTCGGACAATGGGTTTGTTTGGTCCATAAACTGCGACAGCTGTGATGAACCAAAGAACTCGCGCACTGCCGCAGCTGCGGGTTTCGCGTTGATCAAATCCTGTGGCATGACAGTGTCGATTTCAACGCTGGACATACGCTCTTTAATAGCACGCTCCATGCGTAGCAAACCAACACGGTATTGGTTTTCCATCAATTCACCAACAGAACGCACACGACGGTTACCAAGGTGGTCAATATCGTCAACCTCACCCTTACCATCACGCAGTTCAACCAATGCCTTGATACACGACACGATGTCTTCTGAACGAAGGGCACGCTGTGTATCCTCGGCATCCAACGCCAAACGCATGTTCATTTTCACACGACCAACCGCTGATAGGTCATAGCGTTCGTGATCAAAGAACAGCGTGTCAAATAGACCAGAGGCCGCCTCAACCGTGGGTGGTTCACCTGGGCGCATCACGCGATAAATATCAAGAAGCGCAGTTTCGCGGTTCATGTTCTTATCTTGCGCCATTGTGTTGCGGATGTATGCACCCACGTTCACGTTGTCGATGTCCAAAACTGGAATATCCGTAAACCCAGCGTCCAACAAATCTTTCAATGTTCCGCCGATCAACTGACCGTCTTTGTCATATTCAACAGTAAGTTCGTCACCTGCTTCAACGTAGATTGCACCGTTTTCTTCGTTGATGATGTCTTGGGCGACGAATTTGCCGACGATGTGATCGAATGGGATCAACAGATCCGTAACCGCGCCCTCTTCGATCAATTTTTTGACAGCACGCGGTGTGACTTTCTTACCCGCTTCTGCGATCACTTCGCCTGTTGCGGCGTCGATCAAATCATAGGTGGGGCGTGTGCCACGAACACGTTCAGGGAAGAACTTTGTAACCCATCCACGACCCTTTTCATGGCGGAATGAAACGGTGTCATAATAGGCCGACATGATGCTTTCTTGATCCATGCCAAGCGCATAAAGAAGCGTTGTGACAGGCAATTTACGACGACGGTCGATACGTGCGTAAACGATATCTTTCGCGTCAAATTCGAAATCCAACCAAGACCCACGGTATGGGATGATACGGCAGGCAAACAACAATTTACCAGAGCTGTGCGTTTTGCCTTTGTCATGATCAAAGAATACACCTGGCGAACGGTGCATTTGTGAAACAATCACACGCTCTGTGCCATTCACAACAAATGTACCGTTTGGCGTCATCAAAGGCATGTCGCCCATGAATACGTCTTGTTCTTTGATGTCTTTAACCGACTTGGCGCCAGTGTCTTCGTCAACATCAAACACGATCAAACGCAATGTCACCTTAAGCGGCGCGCTGTATGTCATGTCACGTTGCTGACATTCTTCAACATCATATTTCGGATGCTCAAGATCATATCCCACGAATTCAAGAATAGAGGTTTCGTTGAAATCCTTAATCGGGAAAACCGATTGGAATACGCCTTGGATACCTTCTCCATCAAGTGGAGCTGGTTGATCACCTGAATTCAGGAATAGATCATAAGACGATTTTTGAACCTCAATCAGGTTCGGCATGTCTAGGACTTCGCGGATTTTACCGTAGTACTTACGAAGACGTTTTTGGCCAAGATAGCTTTGCGCCATGGTCGGTGTCACCTTTCTTTTCTCAACAGAAACACGAAACCGTCGGGCACCGGTCGCGTTCCCCAATGAGACAGCAAAAAGTTCGATCAATTCCCGGCACACTTCCCGTAGAGTGCCTCCCGATCTTTGAACTCTGCCTTAAAAAACGCCATCATCGAAATGGCCCTTATTAAGACGGACGAAGCTGGATGCGAAAACTCGCACCCAGCTAAGCTTTGTAAGCCCAGGTTTCCCTGGCAAATTGGCTTATGCCAATTCGACCTCTGCGCCAGCTGCTTCCAGCTTGCCTTTGATGTCTTCTGCTTCGGCTTTTTCAACGCCTTCTTTGATCTTGCCGCCAGACTCAACCAAGTCTTTTGCTTCTTTAAGACCAAGGCCTGTGATGCCGCGTACTTCTTTGATGACCGCAATTTTGTTGCCGCCTGCAGATTTCAGAACTACGTCGAATTCTGATTTTTCTTCTGCAGCTGCACCGCCTGCGTCGCCCGCTGCGCCTGCAACCATGACTGCACCGCCAGCTGCTGGCTCGATGCCGTACTCGTCTTTCAAGATTGTTTTTAGTTCTTGTGCTTCAAGCAGTGTTAGACCTACGATCTCTTCTGCTAGTTTTTTCAGATCAGCCATTTTAGACTCTTTCCGTTACTAAAGGTTGTGTTCCAACGATGGGGTATATCCACCGCAGGTAATCAAATTGCTTATGCAGCTTTCTCTTCGATGGTCGAAAGCACGCTTGCGATGTTGCTTGCAGGTGCGCCAATTGCGCCAGCGATGTTCGAAGCAGGTGCACCAATGCAACCCACGATAGACGCAATAAGCTCTTCGCGAGATGGCATTTTTGATACCGCTTCAACGCCAGCACGATCCAATGCGTTTTCACCCATTGCACCGCCAAGGATCTCAAATTTTGAGTTTTCTTTAGCGAAGTCTTCGGCCACTTTGGCTGCTGCCACAGGGTCCTCAGAGAAGGTGAGCACTGTCATGCCTGTTAGGTATTGGGTCATGCTTTCACATGGCTTACCCTCTAGGGCGATTTTGGCGAGCCTGTTTTTGGCAACACGCACAGATGCCTCGGCCGCACGTGCACGTGCGCGAAGATCTTGCATATCAGCAACTGTCAAACCTGCGTAATGGGCTACGACCACAACGCCAGAGCTTTCAAAGATTTGGCCGAGTTCCTCAACCACTTTCTCTTTTTGTGCTCTATCCACAGTTTCACTCCAATTTTGGGGATCACTCCCCGGCTCAGTTTTGCCAAGGAAACCCTGGCGTTCGGGGTCCGTGATAAGGGGCCGAGGCCAAAATCACCCGAAGGCTATGCCTTGCGGTGAAATTCTTACTCATTCCCATCTCAGGAAGGATTTATAGAGATATCTCTACCCTCCGTCTCGGACAGACAATACCCCAGACGTTTGATACGCTGGGGCATTACGGGATCACATAAGGGATTCTTTTACTTTTGCCAAGGGGGCAAAGCGAAAAAGATAAGACACTTATATCGCCCTCATCTTTAGAAAACAAAAAAGGGCGCGATAACCGCGCCCATTAACTGTAATACAGTGTTTATTATTCAGCTGCTGCGTTGTCCACATTCACTGTGACGCCTGGGCCCATTGTCGAGCTTAGCGTGATGCCCTTCATGTAGGCACCTTTTGCACCTGTTGGTTTCGCTTTTGCAACGGCACCAACGAATGCACGGATGTTTTCAACAAGCTTAGCTTCGTCGAATGACGCTTTGCCAACACCTGCATGCACAACGCCGCCTTTTTCAGCTTTGAACTGAACTTCTCCGCCTTTTGCCGCCTGAACAGCTGCCGCAACATCTATGGTCACTGTGCCAACTTTTGGGTTTGGCATTAGGTTGCGTGGGCCAAGGATTTTACCCAAGCGACCAACAACTGGCATCATGTCAGGTGTCGCGATA
The DNA here is from genome assembly GCA_000472185.1 of Rhodobacteraceae bacterium HIMB11. Classification (GTDB taxonomy): domain Bacteria; phylum Pseudomonadota; class Alphaproteobacteria; order Rhodobacterales; family Rhodobacteraceae; genus HIMB11. The sequence goes on from AVDB01000016.1 coordinate 15,492, forward strand.
CAACGATCGAATTCGATTGTGCCGCCCTGAACTGTTTGCATCAAATCTTCTGCACCAACAACGTCTGCACCCGCTTCGCGTGCTTCGTCTGCTTTTGCATCACGTGCGAATACTGCAACGCGAACTGATTTACCTGTGCCATTTGGTAGGCCAACAACACCGCGAACCATTTGGTCCGCATGACGTGTGTCAACGCCAAGGTTCATCGCGATTTCGATGGTTTCGTCGAATTTTGCAGAAGCATTTGATTTCACCAATGCAACCGCTTCTTCGACTGTTAGGTTTTCTTTGCCCTGAAAGGCTTCGCGCGCGGCGCGTGTACGTTTACCCAATTTTGCCATCTTACTTCACCTCAATACCGATTGAGCGCGCAGAGCCCAGGATAATTTGCATCGCCGCTTCTACGTCATTTGCAGAGAGATCTTTCATTTTTGCTTCTGCGATTTCGCGAACCTGCGCTGCAGTCACGTAACCCGCAACTTCACGACCAGGTGTTTCCGCACCCTTTGGACGGTTACGCTTACCAACTGGCTTCAGGCCTGCTGCTTTTTTCAGGTAATAAGACGCAGGAGGTGTCTTGATGTCCATTGAGAAGGATTTATCCTGATAATACTCAATGATTGTTGGGCACGGTGCGCCCTGCTCCATGTCGGCTGTTTTCGCGTTAAACGCTTTACAGAATTCCATGATGTTGATGCCGCGCTGACCCAATGCTGGACCTACGGGCGGAGATGGGTTTGCGCCACCTGCAGGGATCTGCAGCTTTAGCGTACCAACCAATTTCTTGGCCATATCTTTCTTCCTTTTCCAACGCCCCGTTGACGCGTCGCGAGGGCAAGTTACGTTGTGTGGTCCGGAAGAGACGCCGCGGCGGCTCTACCTCCCACAGATTTGCTCAGCCCTGTTTTGAGACCTGAGTAAATTCCAATTCAACCGGCGTTTCACGACCAAAGATCGACACGGTCACTTTCAAACGCTGGTTTGCATCATCAACAAATTCCACCAATCCGTCGAAATCTTCGAAGGGGCCGTCGTTGACTTTAACTTTTTCACCGACTTCAAATGTCAGCAATGTACGCGGTGCTTCTTCGCCTTCTTGAACACGGTTCAGGATTGCGTTCACTTCTGCGTCGCGCATCGGCATTGGGCGCCCTTGCGGGCCCAAGAAACCTGTGACGCGGTTCATGGAATTGATCAAGTGATACCCCTGATCAGACATCTCCATGCGTACCAAAACATATCCGGGCATAAAGCGTCGCTCGGTCGTGACTTTCTTCCCACGACGCACTTCGATCACTTCTTCAGTGGGCACCAACACTTCTTCGATCTCGTCCTCCAGACCAGCCTCGATGACAGATGTTCGAATTTGCTCGGCGATTTTCTTTTCAAAATTTGAAAGAACACTGACCGAGTACCACCGCTTTGCCATATGCTTTTAAATCCTTATTATTCCCGCAGCTCGCGCCACATTTCACGTGTGCCACGCAGATTTCACGTCGCGTTAGCACCAAAAAAACCGGCGTGCAACGCGAATCGTCACACGCCAATCAATTGTTAATCGCAGCGTATAGCCGCAGGCCCACCGATTTTCAAGGCCGATCAATCACCTAGTTATCTGTCGACATGAGGTGGGAATGGACGGTTTACGCTGGACAACACTGCCTACAGTGCCGTGCGCCTGTAAAATGATAAAACATGTAGTTTCGCTGATTTAAGCGAAAAAGCTCCAGAGCATCTGAAGGCCCGAGCGGAACACCCAATCAAAGATCCCAAAGAATGTCGCGGCAAGCGCGCTCATCACGAAAACCATACCTGTTGTCAACAAAACTTCGCGGCGCGTTGGCCACGTTACTTTTGAAACTTCCGAGCGGACTTGCTGGATAAACTGGAATGGGTTTGTCGTAGCCATCTGCGTACTCTCTGTGAATTGCACTGTTCACCTATCGCTTTGAGCTGATGATTTCAAGAGCACATCTTTTGCGTGACGATCACCGATAAGTTTTTATTGTCATAATGATTATTTTATTTCGACTAACTTGCACCCAAATCTGAGTAAGTTACTAGCGCCCACCAGCAACAAATAGTCTATCGAATTGTTACACTTGAGCGCCATGAAAAATCACAAACACGTCCGAAACCCTTCATTTTCTGTCGATTTGAGAAAAGCTGACACCAACGAAAGATCGGACACAATTTATAAACACACTCAATTGTGCTATACTGTGAGCGCGAAAGGGCTGGTATCGTGACGCAAAATAACTTCGATAACCTTAGCCCATCAAATCGCGTCAGAAAAGACACGGATGCACGAGCGATCTTGCGCCTCTCGGATTTACACTTTCCTCCCAAGCTCACAAAGAGAGAAAGTGAAATTTTACCATTATTGCTGTCTGGCAGTACGAGAGATGAGATTGCAACCTCTCTAAGTGTATCACCCGAAACGGTAAAGTTGCACACGCGGAACATTCTTTCCAAATTTGGCGCGACCACAGTGCGTGATGGGTTTTATGACATGAACCTCTACCAAACTCACTATGGCGTGGGCGGACAGGGAAGTGATCGTTTTGAGAACCTGTTTCAGTGCGTTTGCCAAATTCTGCCCGGACGAAAAGACGTGCGGATCACAAACAAACTCAACATAACTGTGATGCAAGACGCATTGTCAGAGTTCAAATTTTCATACGTCGCCAACGGTTCGCTTGTCGATGCGATAGCACCTGGAAATTTATTGGACGGACCTGACGACGCTGATCATGCCCAAACGTTTAGGATTATTCCAGGAACAATCCTGAATATGTTTTATCCCTACGAATTCAGTTTTGGCGTGACATTTAAAGATGAATTCCAAGACAACACAGGATTGTTCGTCGAACAAGCGACCTATCCGGCGCTCAGACGCGAATATATTTTTGAATTCGATCCCACGGACGTCCCCGACCGCATCCAATACGACGCCCTAACTGGAACGCACATCATAGACAACTATCCATTAGATGTGGAAACAAACGGGCCCCGATTGTCGATCATCGATACATCACCAAGAGTGCCGATGAGCCTGCGAGTTAAATGGGAATGAAATGAAGATTAGTTTGAAGGTGGCAGGGGCAGCAGGGTTCGAACCCGCGACCTACGGTTTTGGAGACCGTCGCTCTACCAGCTGAGCTATACCCCTATCGACGGTGTGGATACGATGCCATGCACGGGAATTCAAGTGCAAAACGCCCAAAAATTTGATGATGCAATTGTATCCAATAACCGCTGTCCAATCTGTTGATGATCGCCTTGCTAGGCATTCATGTGCGACATCGCGAGTTGTATTGAAACGACCTGGTCCTGCACCTGCGATACAGCGTTGTAAAGCTCAGGATAAAACCTAATCAAATCCGCAACTGGAAATTCAAATTCGGAATGCGAAGCTTGTGGCTTTTTATACCAGTAAATAACAGTTTTCGCGCGCCGACGTGCACGCATGATCTTTTAATTGCGGACCCATTCGCCATGGAGAGCACGAAAACGATGTCTGCCCGTGCTGAATCGATAGAGATAAGTTTCGTGATCAAATGTTTGGTAAAATGGCACTCAACAAAGTCAGCCTCGGGAAATAAATCATATAAAGGCCCAAGGGCCGTCACAAATCGATCATTGCGTCTGGGATGCACACGGTAAAACGGATTGGATTGATTGACGACACTCGGGGCCACGATAAAAACAACCTGCGCATTTTCAACAATTTCGTGTATTGCATCATCCCCGGTATAAAACCCAGCGCCAGAATGCTGCGCCCCAAGGTTAAAAATGGGCATGCCCATTTCACGCTCTAACATGGCACTGAAGGGATCTGGAACTTTGCCCCCAAAGGTGCCCGCGTCCCCCAGACAAACACCATAAGAGTGCTTGCAAGATTTTTTGGGACCCCGAAACAAATTTTTTGAATTGCCATATTGGCATAGAATGAAATCGACTGGACGTGCGTCCATCGTCACATAGCTCATAGCTCAACACTTAATTTTCACCCAAAATCAGGGATCGCATGATTCTCTTTCTAATTCGCTAATAAAAAATCTGATTTGCTGCCTTGTCAGCAGCATCAATGCGGGCATATGGTGCATCAAACGTCACGGCTGAGGATGATTTGATGGCGATTCAAACTGTTGGTGTGATTGGCGCGGGTCAAATGGGCAATGGCATTGCCCATGTACTATCACAGTCTGGCTATTCCGTTTTACTGAATGATGTAAACCAAGACGCATTAGAGCGCGCAATTCAACGTATTAGAAAAAACATGGACCGACAGTTGCGCAGCGGAAAGATTTCAGAGGATGAAATCAACACCGCGATGGGACGGATCAAAACGACGCTGGATTTAGCGGAATTGGGAACATCGGATTTGATCATCGAGGCCGCGACTGAAGACGAAACCGTAAAGCAAAAGATTTTTGACAGCGTGCTGCCGCATTTAAAGCCGGAAACCATATTAACATCTAATACGTCATCAATTTCGATCACCCGCTTGGCCAGCCGCACGGACCGGCCTGAAAAATTCATGGGCTTCCATTTTATGAACCCTGTGCCCGTTATGCAGTTGGTTGAACTTATTCGCGGCATTGCAACAGATCAGGAAACTTATAATTCATGTCTTGAGGTCGTGAATTCGCTTGGGAAAACTGCGGCAAGCGCCGAAGATTTTCCTGCATTCATCGTGAACCGCATCCTGATGCCCATGATCAACGAGGCGGTCTATACGCTTTATGAAGGTGTGGGATCTGTTCAGTCAATTGACCAATCCATGAAACTGGGGGCAAATCACCCGATGGGCCCGCTTGAACTGGCGGACTTTATTGGTTTGGACACCTGTTTGGCGATTATGAATGTTCTGCACGACGGATTGGCGGATACGAAGTATCGGCCCTGCCCGCTGCTGACAAAATATGTGGAAGCGGGTTGGCTGGGTCGCAAAACCCAACGTGGTTTTTATGATTATCGCGGGGAAATCCCAGTTCCGACCCGATAGGATCAAGCGGTTCCAATTGTCTTTGCGCGCAGCCACTTCATAAATCCGCGCGGGTCACTGGACCATTCGTTGATTTCATAGCGATCAATCGCGACGCGTACGATTGGGGCCTGTGGCTTATTCATTGCAATCACAACTTCGCGGATCAATAATCCCTGCCGCAAAGTTGCAGAAATTTGGTTTGCAATCTGATAAAGCCGTGAATTCGCACCTGGGAAAAAGACAGGAACCACAGTGGCATTGGACCGTTGGATCATTTTCGCAGTAAACGGGTTCCATTCACGTTCCACAACAGGTCCCATCATCGTGTCGGATGAAGCGACCTTACCAGATGGAAAAATCACAATTACGCCATCATTTGCCAAATGTTCCATTGCGCGCTTTCGCATTTCAATGCTTTTGGCGATTGCATCTTCTTCGTGGTCAAACGGCACTGGGATCATATAGTCCGCAATCTGATCCACATCGGTCAAAAGCGAACGTGTCAGAATTTTATAGTCTTTGCGGACCCGCCCAATCAATTCTGCCAGCACCATACCATCCACCAAACCATGGGGGTGATTGGCCGTGATGATCACAGGACCCGATTTCGGAATATGAGCCAATTGGTCTGCAGGCGTTTGCACATCAATTCCCATGACATCTAACGCCTGAGCAAAAAACGCATGTCCCCTTGGAATACCGCGACGTTCAAACGCACGGATGCGGGATAACAAACGCCATTTTCCTGTCAAAAATTCAATTGTCTGAATTGTTTTGCGCTGAAGCGGATTTGGGAAAGTTGTCGCATAGGATAATTTGCGGCCGTCATAGGGCTGATCTTCCACAGCAGCACTATCCTGATCCGATGTTTGCTCTGTTGCCATGATTATTGGTCTTCACCAAAACGATCGGCAATAAGTTCGCCGAGGGCGTTCAAAAGCTCTTGCGCTTGCGCCCCTTCGGTTGTGATATCAACCTGCGTGCCTTTGGAAGCCACCAACATCAACAGCCCCATGATACTGTCTCCACAGGCGTCAACACCGTCTTTTTCGATCGTCGCGCTGGCGTCAAACTGTTCAACCATGTCAACGAATTTTGCGGATGCACGCGCGTGCAACCCTTTTTCGTTAACGATGGTGAATGTCCCCTGAGAAGTGATCATGCGTTATCTGCCCCTATTTGCCGTCCATGCTATCTAGGTATTTTCGTCCCGCGTCAATGGAGGCCGTGATTGCGGCCTCTAATGGCAGATGACGCGATTTGGCAAGTTTCACAAGAACAGGCAGGTTCACACCATACAAAATTTTACGGTCGTCCCCCCGACATGCAGGCAACGCAAGGTTTGAAGGACTGCCACCAAACATGTCGGTGACGATAACCACACCATCACCTGTGTCAACCTCATCAGCAAGGGCACAAATCTGATCTTGTTTTTCGCGTCTGTCATGTTCGGCCTCGATCGCGACAGAGGCCATGCCCACCTGTCGTCCAACCACATGTTCGACTGCTGCCAAATATTCTTTGGCAAGTCCTCCATGCGCAACGATCACGATCCCGATCAAAATTTGCCCTCAATTCCCACACACGGCTATAGTTTTGCCCTGCGCTCTAACTCTCTGTGTCGTACTGACACCACCCAACCATGATTTGCAAGCGCCTCAGCCACGGTTTCCGCAAGGGCAACTGAACGATGCTGACCACCCGTACAGCCAAACCCAATTGAAAAATGAGTTTTGCCCTCATCCACATAGGCTGGCAAGAGGAAGACGGATAAATCCATCACTTTTGCGAAAAATTCCTCAAAACGCGTGTCATTTTGGACAAAACTTTGCACACCATCTGATCTTCCATCTAGGGATCTTAGGGACGGGACCCAATAGGGGTTATTCAAAAAACGACAATCAAAAACCATGTCGATTCCTGCAGGCGCGCCGCGTTTGTAAGAAAACGAATGGATCGTAATCGCAAGTTTGCTTTCGCCACCACGGTTAAACAACCGATCCACTTGCGCACGCAAATCATGGGGCGACATGTCCGATGTGTCCAAAACAACGGTTGCCGCATCTTGGATTTCGTTTAACAAATCGCGTTCGCGGTCAATTCCGTCCTGTGGCGTTTCCGCAGGGGCCAATGGATGGCGCCGTCGCGTTTCGGAAAACCGTCGCACCAAAATCGCATTGGATGCCGTGACAAATACAACTTCCAACGACAACCAGCTGTGCGCAGATAGCTCTGCCAACATATCCAAAACCGCTTTTGTCGTGAAATCACGTGTGCGCGTGTCTAGGCCAATGGCAATTTTGGCCCCCGGCATACCTGGGGCAACCACGCGTGATACAAGCGAAATTGGCAGGTTATCAATGGTTTCGTACCCAAGATCTTCCAGACATCTGATCGTGGTTGTTCGCCCAGCACCTGACAATCCAGTCACAATAACCAGCTTAACACGCGCATCTAGCGGCATTTCAGACATGCAAACCTCTATCGGTCTTTGACAATCCCGTACCTGGCAAAGATATACAAACTGTGCGCAAATGCGTCCAGTTTGTAATCATAAAACACTGGAATATCATGCCCCATGATCTTGGCGGTGCGCTGTTCAGGAAGACGTTCTGTTTCCTTTTGGCCTAGATCAACAATCAAACCCAATCGCACATTGTCCTTCATCGGCGCGCGCAAAATTCCAATGCCGCGGGCTTCGATCCCCATGGGCAGGTTTGGGGGCCGCTCAACCGTTATGCCACGTTCGTCTCCGATCAACAGACAGCAATCATCCCCAACCAAAAATGCGCCCAGCGTGATCAGTTTCATCGCCAGTGTGGATTTGCCTGAGCCAGAAGGGCCAATAATTAAAATGCCAACACCATCCACCGACACACAGGTGGAATGCCTAATTTCACGATCACTTATACTCACAACGGTAAACCTACTACAAAACGGGCGCCAAGCGGCGCAGATGTCGCGTCCATTTGCGTTGGACGAATATTTTCAGCCCAAATCGCCCCATCATGCGCTTCGACAGTCTGTTTGGAAATTGCCAATCCCAATCCAGAATTACTGCCAAAATCATTGGCGGGACGTTTGGAATAAAACCTGTTAACACTTTCCACAGCCCCCCTTCTGGGATCCCTGGTCCAGTGTCTTCGACGACGACAAGCACGCGGTTTTCACGTAATCATCGGCCCCCATACGAAGGCCCCGAATTTCATCAATTTCATCGTCTTTGGACGTCAGGAAAATAACAGGCATGTTCGTCTTTTGACGCAGCCGTTGTAACAATTCCATGCCGTCCATACGCGGCATTTTGATATCCAACACAGCCATATCCGGAACACGCCGATTAAAGGCGTCCAACGCAGACTGACCATCGTTATACGTTTCTAAATCAAAGCCCTCGGCCTCAAGCGTCATGGAAACTGAAGTAAGAATATTTGTGTCGTCATCGACAAGCGCTATTTTAGAAATACCCGCACCTATTATTGCTCTTATTATTAACGACCAGTATGCCCGCTTTTTAGCTCAACAATCAATAAATAAACGCGATTCGTAATTTCACCCGTCTTTTGTGTGTTTTCAGCATCTGAAACAAATTTCCCTTGTCAACGCGTTAGCGCAAACGGATCAATCAAGTTTCCGATCGGGACACTGTTATCGCTATCTTTTGCGCTAACATGTGATGTTTGCGCTAACGGTGACAAAAGTGTCCTGTTCACTCGGATCAGCATCATGTTAAAGCGGACGTGTGTGCGCTGTTCCTCAGGCGCAGTCGGGGAAAACTCGTCATGTATTCCCCACACTTAGTAGAACCGCCAAAGTGGCATAAGGAGTTATAAAATGACATCAGGACGGGTAAACCCGAATTTCCGACTAGACGATCAAGGCATCAGCGGTCTGGGGAATGTCTATTATAACTATCTAGAGCCGGCACTTATCCAAGAAGCGCTAAAGCGTGACGAAGGCACCTTGGGACAAGGTGGGGCGTTTTTGGTCACCACAGGAAAGTTCACTGGCCGTTCGCCAAAAGACAAACACGTTGTCAAAACACCCTCAGTCGCAGACAGCATCTGGTGGGAAAACAACGCAGCCATGTCACCAGAAGGGTTCGATGCCCTGCATGCAGACATGCTAGAGCACATGAAGGGTCGTGATTACTTTGTTCAGGACCTGATTGGCGGTTCTGATCCAACGGTTTCAATCAATGTGCGCATGGTCACCGAGTTGGCATGGCACAACCTGTTTATTCGTCACCTTCTTCGCCGCCCAGAGCGCGCGGAACTTGACAGTTTTATCGCGGACTTCACCGTCATCAACTGCCCAAGCTTTCAGGCGAACCCTGAAAAGCATAACTGCCGCAGCGAAACCGTGATCGCGATGAACTTTGACAAGAAGTTAATCTTGATCGGTGGCACGGAATACGCAGGTGAGAACAAAAAATCTGTCTTCACTCTTTTGAATTACTCGCTGCCTGAAAAGGGCATAATGCCAATGCACTGTTCGGCAAACCATGCGGTTGGCAATCCTGTTGATACGGCCGTTTTCTTTGGCCTGTCAGGTACAGGTAAAACAACTCTTTCCGCGGATCCGCAACGCGTGTTGATTGGTGATGATGAACATGGTTGGTCCGACCGCGGCACGTTCAATTTCGAAGGCGGCTGTTACGCAAAAACGATTAATCTGAACCCCGAAGCGGAACCTGAAATTTTCGCAACAACCGCCAAATTTGGCACCGTGATCGAAAACATGGTTTTTGATCCTGAAACATTTGAACTGGATTTCGACGATGACAGCCTAACTGCAAACATGCGTTGCGCCTATCCGCTTGAATATATCTCGAATGCCTCGGACACCGCATTGGGTGGACACCCAAAAAACGTTATCATGCTGACATGTGATGCATTTGGGGTGCTCCCTCCCATCGCGCGTCTGACACCTGCACAGGCAATGTACCACTTCCTTTCTGGTTTCACATCCAAGGTTGCTGGCACAGAACGTGGTGTGACAGAACCTGAGCCAACATTCTCGACATGTTTTGGTGCGCCATTCATGCCGCGCCGTCCAGAAGCATACGGTAACCTGCTGCGTGAAAAAATCGCCAAACACGGTGCGACATGCTGGTTGGTGAACACAGGGTGGACTGGCGGTGCATATGGCACAGGATCACGTATGCCAATCAAGGCAACGCGCGCCTTGCTGACCGCCGCATTGGATGGATCATTGGCAGAGGCGAAGTTCCGCAAGGACGAAAACTTTGGCTTTGACGTGCCTGTTGAGGTTCCTGGCGTTGACACAGCGCTTCTTGATCCGCGCAGCACATGGGATGACCCTGCCGCATATGACGCGCAGGCTGCGAAATTGGTGCAAATGTTTGCCGATAATTTTGAACAATATGTCCCCTACATCGACGAAGATGTGAAGGCCGCGGCCATTAGTTAATTTACAAAGAGATCAAATGAAAAGGACCGCCTCACGCGGTCCTTTTTTATTGTGTAGCGCGATAGGCCCGTTCAACCTCTAACAACTTTTGCTTCCGCCAAAGACCGCCCCCATAGCCCGTCAATGACCCATCCGCGCCAATGACACGATGACAGGGGATCACGATAGCAATTTGATTGGTCCTGTTGGCACGCGCAACCGCCCGTGTTGCGGTTGGGTTCTCAAGCATTTGCGCCAGTTGTGCATAACTGCGTGTTTGTCCCGCAGGGATGTCACATAATGCCCGCCATACGCGCTTGGTAAACTCCGTCCCGTGCAGCGCAAGTGGAAGATCAAATTCTGGACGCTCACCTGCAAAAAATTCCGTTAGCTGTTGTTCTGTTTTCTCGGTTATCGGTGTGCTGCCAAACCCCATGTTACCACGACACGCGCGATACAATTTTTGCATTTCGCGGGGCAATGCACGCCGATCCACAAATTCTAACAAATGCAGATGAGTTTGATCTGCGGCGATGATCATTGGCCCCACAAGCGTATCGCAACACTGCAACGCAATCCCGCCCTGCCCGTTTAAATCACTGGGTCGCAACCCCGTGACTTGTGTGAAATACTCTCTGAAGGCTGAGGCGCTTTCAAATCCTGCGTCAACTTGGGCGTCGATCACACGGCCACCGCGGCTCAGTTCGGTGAACCCTTGTCTCAGCCTTGAGAGTCGCGCCATTTCCAGAAATGTCATGCCGAAACGTCGTTTAAACAACCGTCGTGTTGTGGATAGATCATACCCCATTTTCTCCACATCCGCCTCACGCCATCGCCGCGCGGGATCCTTTTCAAGAGCCTCTAGCAGGTGTTGCAATTGCGGGGCCTCGGCTGCAATCGCCCCAGTTGGGTCACAGCGTTTGCAGGGTCGATAGCCTGCCTCAAAACACGCCGCTATGGTCGAATAAAAGGTGCAATTTTTCCGATGCGCTGTGGGTGCAGGGCAGCTTAGCCTGCAAAAAATCCCTGTCGAGGCCACACCAACAAAGGCCTGATCCTCATAACTTTTGTCGCGCGCACAGAGTGCGGCGTATAATGTATCATCGTCTGGCAAATCAAATAACATGGGACCAACATACAGTGCATTGCCCCTGCGTCTGCCGTTTTTCGGGCGTCTTCGTAAAATTATGCAGGTTTTGTTGTCACCCACACACCGCCCTTGGACCGTAGGGTGAAAATCATCTCTAATTCTGGGTCTTTTCCCGCAACGATTTCAAATTCAAAACGTGATAAGAGCGTGGCCAAAATGATGATCGCCTCTTTCAGGGCAAAGCTTACCCCGATGCAAATTCTTGGTCCATCCCAAAGGGAAGATATGCATAACGTTCAGTTGAGCTCATGTTCAATATGTACGCAGTAGCGTGTTAAACATCAATATTTCGCGCATCACGAAATTAAATCTATCGCGCAGAGTGTAGTCGCGCTATCCATCAAGAAGAACTGGAGCGAGTTTGATGCGTCTCGTAATTGGCCTGGTGCTAACACTCACTTTATTTGGCTGTTCAAAACTGAACCTGGAACGCTCCAGTGACCCCTTTGGTGATTTTCGTCTGGGGCACATTGCGGTTTATGGTGAGGACATCACCAAAGGCCCCTTTTCCCGCGAGGCGACAGATGATGAAATAAAAGGCGCACTCTACGTTGCCTTGCAAAACCAATTGGGACAATACACTGGTGCGGGGGAATACCATATCGTGGTGATCGTTGATGCCTACACCTTGGGAAAGCCCGGTATTCCATTGGTATTCAGCCCACAAACCGCGCTTGGTTTCCGACTGAGTGTTTGGGATGCGCAAACCATGACACGGTTTGATCTGACACCAGAAAAACTGTTGTTCTTGGAAAACGCAAATCGGCGTACATTATTCGGATCAGGTCTGCGTCAAACACGCGAAGAACAAATTGTTTCACTCACCCAAAGCGTTGCACAGCAGATCGATACTTGGTTGCGCGAACAGCATGCAACCAAAGGATGGTTCGATCCAGATACAGAGGTGCAAAAATACTCGCTCGAAGAAATCGAAGCGGCCATGACCGAGTAATTTTTTACACTGTTGTAATATTCCCCTTAAACCTTGCTTTCAGCGCAACAAACGCTTGATTTTTTCGCGGTTTGCACATAAATGCCCGCGAAGAAACTAACCGGGTCAGTTCGACCCCCAAACAACGAGGCGCACATAGCC
>AVDB01000017.1 GCA_000472185.1 Rhodobacteraceae bacterium HIMB11
GGCAAGTGGTGAGGGTTTGATATACATGAAAAAGATCAAATCTGGGTTTTCTAATTTAAAAAACGCAGTGCCCAATGCGCGTTTGCAACGCATTACAAACCAATTTTCCGATGAGAGCATGACTGCTAACTTAAGAGGTGATGCGCTGTCATTAGAGCTAGCTGATGGCATGATTGAGAATGTCATCGGAAAATTTGAACTACCCCTTGGTGTTGCCACTCATTTTCAGGTGAACGGCAAAGAATATTTGGTGCCAATGTGTGTAGAAGAGCCATCAGTGGTTGCCGCTGCATCCTACATGGCGAAACTGGCCCGGAAATGCGGTGGTTTTATTGCGAATGCCGATGCGCCGATTATGCGAGGTCAAATTCAAATTTTAGGCATCGATAATATGGACCAAGCCCGCGCTGCGATAAATAGGCATAAACGAGAAATCATAGAGTTGGCGAATGAAAAGGACCGCACATTGGTCGCACTTGGTGGTGGTTGCCAAGATTTGGAAATTCATGAATTTTCAGACACCCATGTTGGTTCAATGATGATCCTACATTTACTGGTTGATGTTCGTGATGCGATGGGGGCGAACACAGTGAATACTATGGCGGAACACATTTCGCCATTGATTGAAAAACTGACGTCTGGGTATGTAAAACTTCGTATTTTATCCAATTTGGCTGACCGGCGCCTTGCGCGTGCAAGCGTTGAAATTGAATCTTCTGTATTAGAGAAAGACGGCCTCGCAGGCGACGAAGTGATTAAGGGCATTGAAGAAGCGTCTGTATTTGCTGAAGTCGATCCATACAGGGCAGCGACCCATAATAAGGGTATCATGAATGGAATTGACCCTATTGTCGTTGCAACGGGTAATGACTGGCGTGCAGTTGAAGCAGGAGCGCATGCCTATGCCGCAAAAGATGGCCGCTACACCTCGCTGACCACTTGGAGGCGCAACGCAAATGGAAATCTGCATGGTCAAATTTGTATGCCAATGGCTATCGGATTGGTTGGAGGTGCTACTAAAACACATCCAGCAGCAAAAGCCGCCATTAAAATGATGGGTGTCGATAGTGCGACGGAATTGGCCCAAGTGATAGTGTCAGTAGGTTTAGCACAAAATCTAGCAGCGCTAAGAGCGCTGTCGACAGAAGGAATTCAGCGTGGACATATGAAACTTCACGCAAAAAATATTGCGTTACAAGCCGGAGCGACGGGGGACGACGTTGATATTGTTGTTCGTAATATGATCGACAATGGAGACATTACAATCGACGCTGCACGCAGATTTTTGTTCCCAAAAAACTGAGCCCACTATCTTGTATCACTTTCAGAACATTGCATTTTATCAAACCAATGAACCTGAGATTGGTACTTTCAATATAGCTGTGCCACGGTTTCAAACACCAAAATGTGCCGATTAATCAATTCAATACGACCAATACTGTAACCGCCGCGGCACTGTCAGAATAAACAGCCTCGCCAGACAGCGAGCTGAATATTAGCTACTCAGCCATGCCCAATTCTTTATCTTTCCGCTATTTCAAAACCAGCCCTGAGATCATCCAACTCGCAGTTATGCTGTATGTGAGGTTTCCACTTTCACTGAGAAATGTAGAAGACCTTCTGCATGAACGCGGGGTCAATGTGAGCTATGGATCTGTTCGGTAATGGTGGCATAGGTTTGGGTTGCAATTTGCAAGCCAGATCAAGAAGTGCAGAGCAGGGGACATGCAGTCCAGTAATTGGAAATGGCACCTTGGATAGTGTGTAGATGCTTTAACTCGTTCGTCTCACAGCGCCTATATTTGAATGATATTTTTTGAAAAGTATGGTTGCGCCCCCGGGCACCACTTTCAAAAAACATTCAATGACAAAAATGACAATTCTTCCCTTATCAGACGTATGAGGGATTTGTCGCATATCGTGATAGTACGGTGGATAAGGTAAACTTTGTCATTTTTGTCATCACACCTTTATTATTTGAACTTCAGGTTAATAAAACCACGCGCGTTCGACTTTCGACCCTCTTCAAACCTGCGTTCTTTGAGTGCTTTTTTGAAGTTGCGGGTCGACCATGGTTGGTGGCCGTTCTGTTCGCACCAATGCTCAAACTGTAAGGTAAGGTCATGCATGGACAGGAAGTAACTCGAATGCTCAGGCAGACGTTCCAAGCGATCATCGATGAATTGGCCAATGATATCTTCCTCTGCCAAATAAGCTTCTGATGCAGCCAAGACCTCTGGTGGTATTTTCAGGCCGTCATGTGACCACTTAAAGGCGCCCTCAATCGCCCATTGCAAGATTTGTGGCCATTCCTGACGTAATTTATCTCCCAATTGTTTATCAGGGTTGCCCTCAAAACTTGCTAAGAATGGAACCAAAACCATTCGACGACGTATCGCACTGTCGACGCAGGACAGACTTGGCTGAGTGTTGCCAAAGATGATTAGTGTGAGTTGTGGTTTAAAGTCAAAGAAGTCTTGCCGCATGAGACGCGCTGATATTGTATCGCCGCCTGTTAGGTCTTTTATTACAGCTTCGTTCCATCGCTTACCTGCAGGGATTTCAGAAGAGGTGACCAAACGTGCGCCCTTCAGCCCAGCCAATTCTGTTGGATGATCTGCGTGGGCTTTATCTACAAATGTTGATATCGCGGCTTTACGAGAATAATCGCCCATGATCCCTTGTAGCTGTTCTACAAACTTACTTTTGCCGTTCGCACCACTTCCGTAAAAGAAAAACAGCTTCTCTTCCTTGGTTGAACCCGTTAGCGCATAGCCTGCTAGTCGCTGTAGGAAGTCTGGGCACACTTTAATCTCATCGAGGAACTGCATGAAGCGAGTGGGGGTACCAGGTTCAGGTGCCACAACCGTCTGCATGGTAATCATGTCTTCACGTAGCGCAGGGCGCATTTTGCCCGAACGCAAATCAACTGTTCCGCCTGGGGTTCCCATTAGCATGAGATGGTTGTCGAAAGATTCAGGTATCGCGTAAGACAATGGATTGGAACGAGCCAGGCGTTTCATAAGCTATTGTAAAACAACGTTTATTAGTATTATACTTATGTAAGGCTTACTAGAATACGACGGAATGTCGCTCCGCCATATAATATTATTGAACATGGTCATAACAATTACTTACGTATAATTTAATTTATTGGCCCCCCAATTGGCCCCCCAACTGGCTGTGAAAACCATTTCAATATTAGCTTGTAATAACGGGTAGGGGGTCAAAAACTCGACCGCTTCAGTTGCTAGTTATCCAGCTCTCACATTTTTCTGAATAAGGTTCGATAAACGAGACTGTAAGACCGTTCTCTTAGAATTGCATTTAGGCCAAAGGTTGCCTTACTCAGATAAGTCTGCGAGCAGATTATTTGACGTAGATTGGTCTTGGAAGAGTTGAGTGGCGACAAATTTCTCTATGTCCATACCACTTTCAACTTGAGCAATTTGTAATTTTTCACTAGCGTCCTCTGAGTTTCCCAAACGCTTATGACATGCTGCTGCATAAAATAAACTAATTCTGGTATCTACTTGCATGTTTTTAAAGGCATCAATTGCTTCCAAAAAACTGTTTTGGAGATATTTACAAACACCTTGTGTTTCGAAAATTAAATCTGATCCGAAGGGATTTATTCGTAAAGCTTGATCAATTTGGTCCAATGCCTCATCAACTTCACCTAAATATGATAATAACACGGCATATCGTGCTATATGGAAAGTATCACTAGGGCAAATCTCTATCGCCTTTTTATGGTGATAAATCGCTTTTTCCATGTCGCCTTCGAACATTAATTTTACCGCGCCAAGTATTCTGTGTGCTTCTGGATCATCAGGATCAATTTCCATTGCTCGGTTCACAGATGCGAAGGCGTCTTCCATCCAATTGTCAGGCATTTCTTCTGGAAACCATTCAGAATTATTTGCTAAAGAACATGTCTTCCAAGCAAAGGCCCTTGCATAATTAGGATCGATTTCTGTAGCCTTGGTGAAGAGGCTCAAAGCTTTCCGATTATTTTCGGCGCAAACTGAACTTTTTCTGTGATATTCCAAGCCTTTCAATACTAGATCATAAGCTTCCATAACTTCAGGTTTTTTGTTGGCCAGCTGTTTAACTTGGTCGCTTTCTACTTTGCCAACTAACTTCGCAACGGTAGATTGCACTACTGCATCTTGCACATCAAAAATATCATCCAAGGTCGTGTCATAATTATCGCTCCAAATAATTGTATCCTCCCGTGCAGATACCAGTGACACACTGATGCGCATTCGTTTCCCCATTTTTCTAACTTTGCCGTCAACTATATATCGGACACCAAGCTCTTCGCCGATTTCGTGATTGGTTTTATCTTTGCCTGCGTAAGTAAAACTCGCATTGCTTGCACTAACTAATAGATTTTTGTGCCTAGAAAGTGCTGATATGAGGTCATCACAAAAGCCTTCGCAAAAATAGCCTTGCTCCTCGTCGTTGCTCAAATTTTTAAACAATAGTACTGCAAGGCTTCCTGGCTCAATACTTTTCACAGCTACTTTAGGCTTGGACTCTGCACTCATCAGACCCCGGGTTGCGCCTTTGCATTTCAACACGTTGTAAGCACGAACCGGCTGCGCAATATTTTTTAAATTAAGTTCTCCGGCATCTTCGTATGAAACTTTAACTTTCATGTTTACCATTTTAAAAATGCTTTCTGAGATACACAATCCATCGCGGATCGCTTGACTTTCTAATCTCGCAGCTATGTTCACAGCGTCACCGAACAGGTCACCGTCAGAAATTAGTACTTCTCCCATGTTGAGACCTATCCTATAGCTCATCTTATCAGCCTCATCAGAATTGTTGTTGATTGCGACAGATTTATTCTGGATTTGAACTGCGCATTCAACAGCATCAACGGGGTTACTAAATTCTGCCAACACGCTGTCACCGGCTGTGTTAAATATTCTCCCGCCTCTTATCTCAATAAGTGGATCAATAATCTTTCGCCGCGCTTGTAAATTTACTAAAGTCCTATGTTCATCTAAAGACATAAGCTTGCTAAATTCGACTACATCTAGAGCTAAAATAGTGGTGAACTTTCGTTGCATTAGTAATCCCCATTAATCTAATTAAAACAGAGTCTACTTCGCTAGTTTCTGAAAACTAGTACAGAACTTGTATCTGTAAGCTGGTAAGATAAGTCATGCTGGTGGATGGGGTATTTTCGCTGTTGGCGGAATGTATCTAACCGTCACATCAGCTGGGTCAATAGCGCAAAACTCCTTCTTCTACCAAGGTGTTGTCTTCCTGATCTTAGCTGTTGCTTTTTATGCGATGCGATCACCGCAAGGAGAAGCAGTCACAGGATGACTTAAAAGGCGTGTTGGCCTTTGCACTAGTATTGCAAGGGCCAATGCTCAAGTACGGATTACTCACCTTTCCATATTGCGTGACAACTTGGGGTTCGGTTCTTGGCAAGAAAACAAGATCGTAGATAACTAAAGCGTATCGAGACCTAGTAATCTTTTTTTGTTTGACTACAACCTTGAGATACGATCTCAGCACTCAGTCAAATCCGCGTAAAATAAATCAAATGACGATATTCAATCTCTTGATTTTATGGTAATGTCGCAGCCTACGTAAACAAGATAAGAACAAACAGGGAATCCTCCCGTCGACTTGAGTTAATGGAGTATTTGCCGTGGTATTAGAAGAATTTTTTAACTCAAAAAAAGTCATTGATCTTAGCTTTTTCAATTTTGAAAATGCCATTACGGCTGCCTATTTTGCCGATAAAGATTTCAACGTTTTACGTGTGAATAAAAATTTCCGCAATTTTTTCCCCGCACTGGGTAATTTGCAAGGTGTCTATTTTCCAGAAATTCTGAAAGCATTAGGAATAAAGGATGATATTCTGCAAGGATTCATGGATACCATCCAAGAAAATGGTCGTGTTTTGCTACCAAGACTTGAGATTGAACAAAATGGAGAGTTAAGAGTCTATTCTCTTTTGTCGACGATCACGCACAGCCCGGATTTTTCGTTTCTGCAGGGTATACAAGGGCAATTTGTGGATCGTACAACTGAAGATAATCTCCGAAAGGAAAAACAAAAATTAGTCGAAGAGCAACTCCGTAATCAGGAGTTGATCAAGCAAAAAAGTGAACGCTTAGAAGAAATATCAAAGAGGCTAGCGAGCTATCTTTCTCCTCAGGTTTACAAAAGTATTTTTGAGGAATCTGGAGAAAACACAAAAAGACATTCTCGTAAAAATCTTACCGTATTCTTTTCAGATATCGTACGCTTCACAGATATCAGTGATACGCTTGAACCAGAACTTTTAGCTAAACTCGTAAATAATTATCTCTCCGAGATGACAAATATAGCAATAGAATTTGGTGGTACTATAGATAAATTTATTGGCGATGCAGTTATGGTTTTCTTTGGCGATCCAGAGTCAGATGGCGATCGCCAAGATGCAATAAATTGCGCAAAAATGGCTATACGAATGCAGCAGCGTATTTCTGAACTCCAGGATTATTGGAATAACTTGGGAATTGGTGAAGAAATTCAAGTTCGGATGGGCATATCCACTGGCTATTGCACAGTAGGAGATTTTGGTTCGCAGCAACGCTTGGATTACACAGCTTTTGGAAGCCCCGTAAACCTAGCAGCGCGACTAGAATCTCATGCTTTGCCCAATGAGATCGTAGTTTCGCAACAGACCTTTGACTTAATTTCAAGTGAAATCGATTGCAACCTCCATGATACTGTCACACCAAAAGGGTTTTCCAGACCGATAAATACCTACACTATCTCAAAGAACACCTTACAGAAGGAAACGAAGTATCCCTCAAAATTTAAAAAATTGGGGAGCCGCGTTTCAATTGATATTTTTGATACGTCAGACATCAATGCTGCAATTATGGAATTGAAAGAAATTGAAAGAGAATTCGAAAGTTTATTGAAAAACATTGATGCTGGAACGGAAAAGTAGACGGACTTGGAATGTCGATGAAAATTTTGAGAAATTAAGGTGTTAATTGAGCCGCTAAATGGGCTGGCTACACCAGTAGCATTCAATCCGATCTTTATATACGCTTTTGCAGTGAGTGGTTGGTAATGTGAGTTGGGGTAGGGAGAATTGTCTTATCTAACCTTGCAATAAGGGGTAGGGGGTCAAAAACTCGACCGCTTAAGTTGCTAGTTGTCCCACTCTCACATTCCTTCAAACAAGCTTCTAGATTGACCCACACCCGAAAAGTCCAATTTTGGGATTCTTTCAAGATGTGGTATTGTGGGTGACACGACGTACCAAGTTTCGTCGTTTATGTAGCCAACAAGGGAGTTATTACAATGAAGTTACAAGAAAACATGATGATGTTTACCAGAGCGGCTGGGATCATCTACGGGCTTTGGTTTTTTCTAGCACCTAGCTCGTATTTCGCATTGATGGGAGTTTCACCAGAAGTGTTGAATGAGTTCGGCCTAGGCCAAACGCAACAACTTGGATTAGCGTTGTTCGTTGTCGTTTGGTGGATTTACCGTACAGCAACTCATATCACACAAGAGAACTGTAATGAGTTCATGGTAAGTCATGCTGGTGGATGGGGCATTTTCGCTGTTGGCGGAATGTACCTTACTGTTACAGCGGGTGGATCAATAGCCCAAAACCCATTCTTCTACCAAAGTGTTGTCTTCCTGATCTTAGCTGTTGCCTTTTATGCGATGCGATCACCGCAAGGAGAAGCAGTCACAGGATGAACCAAGAGGTGTGTTGGCCTTTGCACAAGTATCGCAAAGGCCAATACTCAAGTACGCATAACGCTCGTTGCCATTGCAGCCAAAACTCGACCGCTTATGTTGCTAGTTATCCCGCTCTCACATTTTTTCTGAATAAGGTTCGATTGATTTATTCTGCTGCGCAATCATCCCTCAAAATTAGTACAGAAAATGCCGACAGCATCTGATCGCTATCGGCACTTATTGGTGCTTACTTTGGCTTCTATGGCGGGGCCGTTAAGAGGTGATTAATTTCCAGGGGCTTTGTACATCCCCATCATAGTTGCACCTTTTCTTGCGATTGCACCAAGATCAATTTCTTCGTGAATATTTAACTCTGCAATAGCACCAGTTTTCATCATGGCTAGCTTAAGTGAAAGTAACGTATCCATGTCAGGTGCCTCAAGCATCACTACGACGTCATAGTCGCCACGTGTGTACATCATATCAATTAAGTTTCCACCTAACTTACTGCAGACACCAGCAATCATAGCGCGGCGATCTTCATCAGGATTATCTAGCCAGCCATCAGTTCCTTGTTTTGTATATTTCCCTAAGACTACAAACTTTTTCATAGGTACTCTCCCTGTTAGTGAATGCAGAAATGCTAACAATAGCGATGAATACCGCCAGTACAGAAACTGTACCAACACGCTGGAGAGAAAAAGTGAGGCCAGCGGAAAAATTATTGGGAACAAGTCAACTGGCCTCACAGAATTTGCCACTGCAGACGTTAGTCGCGGCAAATCTATATGCCTCGGTGAATGGAGATTGAGGAGAACACCAAGGCGTTAGCTCAACGCAGTAAAACTGTGCATTCGGAATTACTCAAATGGGTGAATACGACCACGCTTGCGTGGCTGTCTCCTTGTGTTGGCTGCACGGACACTAACACAACATCTCAAATTCACCAAATCAGCGGAAAGATCACATGATGATCGGACAAATACTATCCAGCGTGACTAGGCTGGCTACACCAGTAGCAATCAATCCGATCATCATAAACTCTTTTGTGGTGAGTGGATGGTAATGTGAGTTGGTTACTCAAAATCTACCAAGTATCACTGAGTGTATATCCCGATAAAAACGGATCAGTAGGGTCAATAAAAAATTGTGATTTGCCGCACAGCCATGCTCTTCCTCGCATAACGGGGATAATCGCGTCTCTTCCTCCGCATTTCACTTTATCTTGCACCCTTGCATAGAACTTACCATTGATGATTGACTCAGAGATAAGTTCTTGATTGCTCCGCAGTTCTCCTTTCGTAACCAAGGCTGCTAACTGCGCAGCCGTTCCAGTACCACACGGTGAGCGATCCACTCTTCCCGGGTAAAGAATAGTCGATGTTTTTATTTTGGGTAAAGAATGCTCTACAAACATAGTGTATTCGATTTGATTTAGTTCAGGTATTTCCGGATGCTTTACTTTAATTTGTGCGGATGCTGCTTCTTTGATCGCTTTGCCTAGCTGCACTAGCTTCCCAGCGTTTTGATTGGAGATTTGAAGATTCAACTGTTCAGCATTAACGAGCACAAAATAGCAACCGCCGAATGCTATATCAGCTGTAACTGTTCCGAAGTCTTTGACGTTGATCTTGATGTTTGGATGCTCCAAGAAACTTGGTGGCATTTCAATTTCTACACTAGTTACTTTTGAGCCGGACACGGCTGCGTTAGCAACTATTAACCCAGAGGGAGTATCGATCGGTACTCTGCATTTTTCTTCACCAGTTTGCACAAAACCTAGCTCGATTAATGAAGTTGCGACACACATTGCATTTGACCCAGACATTGAGTGTGCACCATCGGGTTGCATCGGGATAAACCCGTATTCAGCGGCAGGATTCTTTGAGGGAAGTAAGAGGTTCACAGTCATTTGGGATTTGCCTCTGGGCTCGTGTAGGCAAAATTTTAAAAAGCTGTCATCACACTCGTTGATATAGTTCATTTGGTCGAGAAGTGTCTCGCCCGGAATATTTGGGGCTCCGCTCAGCACAATTTGTCCAACTTCGCCCTCAGCGTGTACTTCTAAAATTTCAACTTTCTTCAGATCTGAAAATTTCATTTCGGTACCCTTTGGCTACAAACGTAGCAAAACAGCTGAACTGCATAAACGTTTTTGTGGTGAAGGGTTGGTAATGTGAGTTGGGGTGGGGATAACCCAACTAGAATAGCGAATTAAACACTTTTTCAGCGGTGATATCGGGCAGTTGATAATCATCTTCCGACACCTTCTCTAACCACTCAGCAACACGTCCCTCGTGGCTTTCTTGGATCGCCAAATGGCACATTGAGTTGGTTGCAGTAGCACCATGCCAATGTTCTTGATTAGGTGGTATCCAGACGGTGTCACCTGCATTGATAATTCTTGGAGGTTCGCCCCTTAAGCCAACCAAGCCAGTACCGCTCAACACATAGAGCGTCTGTCCTAGCGGATGAGTGTGCCACGCTGTTCTAGCAGCTGGTTCAAAGGTTACCCTAATTGCCCGCACTCGTGCTGGCTCAGGAGCCTCAACAATAGGGTCTTGCCACACTTTACCTGTGAAATACTCGGAAGATGCTTTCTTTGTAGGGCGTGTGCCTGATTTGAATATGTCCATGCTGCTCTCCTCGCTTGGCTACATTCGTAGCAAAGAAGAAGGCTCATATATACGTTTTTGTGGTGAGTAGTTGGTAATGTGAGTTGGGGTGGGGATACTTTGGTCGTACTCATTTTTATCTTGAGAACGTGATCTTACAATCTGACCCATATCGACCTTGCCATTTCGAATTGTTGATCTTGATGAGCGCGTAATAATACCACTTATCGCGCAGTTTTAATCTAACTCCTGCGGACTTGGAACCTTTTGAATACGTTAATGTACCTGCGCCAGTGTCTCCAAATTCATCGCGATAAGAAACCGAATATATCTCCGAGTTTCCTTGCTGTTGGGCAAAGGTACTGTATCCAGCACCGTTGATAACACGATTACCCGAGCAAACGGTTTTTACTGACCACTTACCCGCCAGTATTCTCACATTAGCCTTTTTCTTTGGTTTTGGACCAGACGCAGAGGTTCTGCTGGATCAGCCCATTGTACTTTGCAGCGGTATTCAGGTTCCCAACATACCGCCAGTCCATAAATAGGTAATAGAGCGCGGTCGTATCCATGTAGGGCAGGGAGGCCGTAATTGAACGAGATAGAAACTCAGTAAAATCCTGATCGTCCATCTCACCCGCCGCCATAGCGAATTCGGCATGTTTATGTGTGGTCCGAATATGACCTACGGTAGGTACATTATAGGGCGGATCAGTTATGCAGGCCTTGGCCAGCTCCAAGCCATCCAAAACGTTACCAAAAACCTCATCAGGAGCCAGTGCATTCCTACAGGCTATGATGTGATCCCCGACACGCCATATGTCACCGAATTGAGTGACGGGATCGCGAGCAGTCCAATCCTGATCGTCCGGTTCAATCACCTCAAACGACAAGATGTTATCAATCTCGGCTGTTTCAAAACCTGTGAAGGTCAGATCAACATTATATTCGATCAATTGTTCAAACTTTGATTTGAGCTGTTCAGTATCCCAAGCACCGTCTTCGGCCACTCGATTAAGTGAGAGTTCTAATTGCAAGAGCTTTGCCTCGGTTGCATCAGAAACAACAACTGCATTTAGTTCCTGCAATCCTAGCTCTTTGGCGATTTCAAATCGCAAGATGCCGTCGATGATGCGCATGCGCTCATCCACGATGATGGGCACAACAATTCCATGCTCTGAGAGGAGAGCGCGCGCTTTCTTTAGCTGGTGTCTGTTATGTTGTCTTGCTGTTGAGTTTGGCGAGCGAAGCTTCCCAACACTCAACGTTTTCAGAACCATTTTCATGGTCACCTCCTTCCGTTGATATGGGGCTTCACTCTTGAAGCTATGTAATCCTCTCGCAGCTACGAGGGGGATTGGCAGATTACCTATTCCAATATTAGGATACCACAAAATTTAGTTGCAAAAAAGGGGTAAGTTCTAAAGGTTTGTGGATGTTCTAGGGCATTGGTCTGGCGGCACCCACTTTCGTAGACTTGTCGGTGTTGTGAGCCATATAATTTGGTAAGGAGATTGGCGTGCGACACTTGCGAGATGATACTGTGTTGATCTTGGACGGTGAGGTCCGTGGTATCGTCGCGAACGCAGTAAAAGATGGCAGGCTGCATTCAGCATTGATAGTGTCCGTCGTCAAATAAAATGGGACACGAGTGCTGTTTGAAGCATGGAGGCTCTGGTTCACGTTTGGTTTGACGACGGACAATTCTTCTAACAATCCAAAAATTTTAACCAAACAGCGCTGTACTTTAACAACGCAAAAACCAGCAGCTACGACTCGCCAGGTGTCGTGCCAGAAACACTTCTCAGCCAGCGGAAAAATTGGACGGAGCTTTTCTTGGCCTGTTGTTCTTGCGATATTTCAAGCCAGTATCCGCTGGGTCCTGCAACCGTAGTTGGCGAAATCTGGACAAGGCTGCCTGCCTCTAATTCATATTCGATCATGTTTCGATCGACTATAGCGACGCCGACAGAATTCTTAGCCGCTTGAATCGCTAGCTCGAGAGAAGAAAATTTCATCAAAGGTCCGGTGGGCAGGTCCGGAAAGTTCGGTTGGTGTGCCAGCCAGTCACTCCAAAGGGGAAACGAGATTCCCTTGTCAAAGATATGCAACGGGGAGCTCGTGCGCATGGCATGCCGATTTTCAAAAAGATCGCGCGAACAGACAGCGATATGCTGTTCCTGAAACAATTGGACATGCTTTGAACCTGCGCTTGGGTACCTGGCGAATTGGATTACACAATCCATTCGGATATTCGGCCATGGCTCTGTGTGGACCGCCAGTTCAACGTCGGCAAACTTTTGAGGATAGTGGCGTAGTCTCCGGGTTAACCAACGGGCAGCTAAGGTAGGAGGCGCCAAAAGGTTTATTTTTTGCTGCGCGAAGGAATTGGTTGCATCGTTTGTTGCATCCTCGAGAAGGCCGAAGATTGTGAAGATCCTCTGGTGAAAGGCCAGGCCTTCTGCCGTCAAATTGATGTTATTTCCGATGCGGTTGAATAATTTGAATTCTAGAGAGTCTTCCAAGGCCTTGATCTGTCGGCTGACCGCACTTTGGGTTACCCCGAGTTGCTGAGCCGCGCTGGTGATGCTCAGGCAGTTTCCTACAACGGAAAAGGCTCTAAGCGAGGTGAGGCTGGGAGAATTTTTAGAAGTCATGACCCGCTCATTGTACAATATCGCTTGCATGCGTTTTAATCCCAAAAAATTAACAAGTCATTACAAAAATGAATGGCTATTACTATTACTCATTTGCCTGAATCTCCAAACTTCAACATACGCATCGTACAATTGTCTTGGCGAAGAAGGCGCATGCAAATGACTATTGAACAAATGGCCCACCAGGAACGCGGACGCCTTGGGCGCCGCCGCGAAAGGGCAAAACCGGCACCCGCTATCACGCAACGACCGTTTGCGCAGCTGAAACGTCCCTATCCCCCTGTTGCGCTGATTTCAGATGATCAGGTCGAGCATATCCATTTGGCATCTCTTAAATTGCTGTCTGAGACGGGCCTGGATGTGCTGAATGAGGGAGCCCGCGCTGTGATGAAAAATGCGGGAGCCGATGTGAGGGACGGTGAAGAGCGTGTGCGCTTCGACCCCGATTTGATTAACGAAACCATTGCAACTGTGCCGTCGGAATTCATGCTGCATGCACGAAACGCCCAGCACAGCGTCACAATGGGCGGCGACAACCTCGTATTCAACATGATGGCAAGCGCACCGAATTGCTCAGATACTGACCGGGGCCGTCGCGCAGGCAACCAAGAGGACTACCGTAATTTCTTGCGACTGGCCCAGACGCATAACGTCTTGCACGTCACAGGCGGGTATCCAGTAGAGCCCGTGGATATTCATGCCTCCATCCGCCATCTGGATTGCATTCAGGTTTACATAACGCTGACTGACAAGGCCTATTGCATCTACTCGCTTGGGGAGGAACGTGTGGCCGATGCAATTGAGATGACGCGGATTGCCCATGGCCTGACACATGATCAGATGCGTGATCGGGCCTGTATGTTCTCGATCATCAACACGAACTCTCCATTGCAGCTCGATATTCCCATGATGCAGGGGGTGATGGCCTTATCGGCGATGGGTCAACCTGTTGTGATCACGCCATTCACGCTGGCAGGGGCCATGGCACCGATCACGATAGCTGGGGCTGCGACGCTGCAAAATGCCGAGGCGCTGGCGGGTGTTGCCTTGTCTCAGATGGTACGACCGGGAGCACCTGTGATGTACGGTGGCTTTACCTCCAACGTTGACATGAAAACCGGGGCGCCCGCTTTTGGTACACCGGAATACATGCAGGCGCAGCATATCGGTGGGCAGCTGGCGCGGCGCTATGGCATACCGTATCGCTCGTCGAATGTCTGCGCTGCCAATACGGTGGATGCGCAAGCGGCGTATGAGGCGGTCTTCTCGCTTTGGGGCGCGATCAATGGTGGTGCCAATATGCTCATGCACGGGGCCGGATGGCTCGAAGGAGGCCTGTGTTGTTCATACGAAAAATTCATACTTGATATCGATTTGCTGCAGATGGTTTCTGAGTTTATTAGGCCAGTTTCGACCAGCCCCGACGATTTGGCGTTGGAAGCCATAAATGAGGTGGGCCCAGCGGGGCACTTCTTTGGCACCGATCACACGCAAACGCGGTATCGCGATGCCTTTTATTCTCCGATCCTGAGCGACTGGCGCAATTTCGAGACCTGGCAGGAAGCCGGGTCGCCAATTGCGATTGAACGCGCAAACACTGAGTGGAAAAAGCGTCTTGCCGCCTATGATGCCCCGGCCCTTGACCCTGCCATACGGGAAGAACTTGATGCCTTTGTCACTAAGCGCAAGGCCGAGGGTGGCGCTGCCACCGATTTTTGAGATGCCCGCCCTGAAGTGTAGCCAGTGCAAGCCCTAACCTGAGAAAGACCGAGACATGCCCTCAATCCAGATAATCGAAACCACAGGCGCAAAGAAACTGCCATCACACGCTAAAGTCGTTGTCATTGGCGGCGGCGTTGTTGGGTGTTCGATCCTGTTCCATCTGGCCAAGTTTGGCTGGAAAGACGCGGTATTGCTTGAACGGGACGAACTGACGTCTGGGTCTTCCTGGCATGCAGCCGGAGGCATCCATACCATCAGTTCGGATCCGAATATCTCGCGTCTGCAATCCTACACGATCAATCTGTATAAAGAAATCGAAGAGCTGTCGGGGCAATCTGTGGGTCTGCACCAAACCGGCGGTTTCTATGCCGCCTCCACGCAAGAATGGTATGATTACCTGAAAGGTGAGCGATCAAAAGCGCGCTACATGGGTTTGGATCAAGAATTCATTTCGCCCAAGGAGCTGGCCGAGCGTCATCCTTTGATCGATCCTGACCACTATCACGCGGTTTTGTGGGACGCACAGGACGGCCATCTCGACCCGTCCGGTACGACCTATGCGTTTGCCAAGGCGGCCAAGGCGCATGGCGCTCATTATTTCACCCACTGTGGCGCCACCGATATGACGCAGCGTCCCGACGGAAGCTGGGACATTGTCACCCCCAAAGGTACGATCAACGCGGAGCACGTTGTGAACTGCGGCGGTCTTTGGGCGCGAGAGGTTGGCCAAATGGCAGGCATTCACCTGCCTGTTCAGCCTATGGAGCACCATTATCTGATCACCGAGCGCATGGACGAAGTTGCAAACTTTGGTCAGCAGATACCACACGGCATTGATTTTGAGGCCAACGTGTACTGTCGTCAGGAAGGTAAAGGAATGTTGCTGGGCACTTATGAAGCCAAAGCGACCCCTTGGAAAGTTGGCGGAACACCCTGGGACTTCGGTCATGAATTGTTGCCGCCGGATCTGGATCGTGTTGCAGATCGTCTAGAGACCGCATTCGAGCGTCTTCCCGCAATGGCTAATGCCGGGATAAAGGACGTGATCAACGGTCCCTTCACTTTTGGCCCTGATGGCAACCCGCTAATCGGTCCTGTTCCGGGTATGAAGAATTATTGGGTGGCTGTTGGTGTCATGGCGGGCTTCTGCCAGGGCGGCGGCGTCGGCCTGACCCTTGCGGAATGGATGATCGACGGTGAGCCATCTATTGATGTCTGGGCGATGGACGTCGCACGTTTTGGTGAATTCGCGACACCTGACTGGGGCACAATCAAGTCGTCGGAAAACTACGAACGCCGGTTTGTGATGACTTTCCCGAATGAAACTCTTCCCAAGGGACGCAAGCAAAAGACGACCGCGCTCTATGATCGTATGATCGCCAAGGGTGCCGTGATGGATCAGGGTTTCGGCCTCGAACACGTACTCTGGTTTGCGGATGGACCGGAAGATGCACATGAAGTTCCGACCTTCGAACGTAACCGCTCTCACAACTATGTCGCGGAGGAAATCAAGGCTGTGCGTGAAGCCGTTGGTGGAATAGAGATCGCCAACTTCGCAAAACACGAATTCAAAGGTCAGGGCATTCGCCAATACTTAAACCACATTCTTGCCGGTTTTGTTCCCAAGCCTGGGCGCATGGCGCTGACGCCGATGCTGACGCCCAAGGGCAAACTCTACGGCGATCTGACGGTGGCTTGCCTAGCTGAGGATCATTTCATGCTGTTTGGGTCTGGTGCGATGCAGGAGGCACACCGCCGCTGGTTCGAAAAAGACCTGCCCGCAGGTATTTCCTACGCCAATGTTTCGGACGACTGGCACGGCATCGCCCTGTCCGGCCCAAAATCGCGAGAGTTGCTAGCCCCAATCACGCGCGACGATGTTTCCGCCGAAGCCTTCAAGTTCCGCGATCTGCGCCAGACCTTTGTCGGAGGCGTGCCGGTGATCATCAACCGGATCAGCTTCTCTGGCGAATTGGGCTACGAGATCTATTGTAAGCCTCAATATCTGATGCGCCTGGCTGACGCAATCGAAGAGGCAGGTGCCGATCTGGGCTACCGTTGGTATGGCGCGCGTGCCCTGCTTTCGATGCGGCTCGAGAAGGGCTGGGGTGTCTGGACTATGGAATATCGCCCCGACTTTGATGCAGTCGAATCTGGCATGGACATCTTCATTAACTGGAAAAAGGACTTTGTCGGAAAAGAGGCTACGCTGAAAGCCCGAGATGAAGGTGTTTCGCAGAAGTTGGTCACAATGACAATCGACGTCCACGGAATCGACGTGGTCCATGACGAGGCCATACTAAAAGATGGTGAACCTGTCGGCTATGTCAGCTCAGGCGGCTATGCGCATCATGTCGGCAAGTCGATTGCTATGGGGTATGTTGCAACCGAATTCGCAACGCCAGGAACGAAGCTGGAGGTAGAAATTTTGGGCGACTTCTATAACGCGCTGATTTTAGCAGGACCAATCTACGACGCCAACGGCGCGAACATGCGTTCTTAATAGGAGGCGAGCCATGGGGCGACCAGAAAAAATCATCGAAGAAGCGGTCAGCGAACTGGTCACGGTGAACCGTTTCGTTTTTCTTTTGATGCCGGGATTCTCGGCGTTGGAGCTGGGATCCGGGATAGATTCCTTGTCTGCGGCGAACGACACGCTGGGCAAGACCTTCTTTCATTGGAAAACCGTTAGCGAAACCGGCGAAAGCATTGTCTCTTCTTCGGGCTTGAACGTAGCCGTAGATGGCCCGCTGCCGGATATCCAGCGAGGGGATTGCATCGTCGTTTGCTGCGCCTTCAATTCACAAAACTACCGCAAGTCTGGAAAGACTGTGGCTTGGCTGCGGCGCGCCGCGCGACAAGGCATCCGACTTTGTGCTTTGGGAGGCGGCTCCCTCTTTCTCGCCCGCATCGGCATCGTTACCGAAGGACGCATTAGCACTCACTGGCGCATGAAACCCGCCTTTGATGAAGGATATTTGGATCTGGAACCGTCCTGCACAATTTTTGAAGAGAACGCGAACATCGTTTCCTGTGGCGGAGGCGCTGCCACCTTGGATCTTTTTTCTGCGTTGATCCGTCAAAAGGCAGGCCCAGACACCTCGGAGAAGGTCGCTGATCATCTGCTTTGTGGGTCTCTGCGTAATGGGGATTGTCGACAGAGCAATTCAAGCCCGCTCAGCCTGAAACAAAGGAACGAAAAGTTATTAAAAGCGATAACCTATATGCAAGATTGTATTGAGGAGCCTGTTTCACCCTCGGTAATCGCCAGGCAGATTGGTATATCTACTCGACAGCTCGAACGATTGTTCGCTCGCTATCTGGGAGTTAGCCCCAACACCTACATGACGACACTCAGGCTCGAAAAGGCGCAGGCGTTGCTGCAACATACCCAAATGCGGATCATTGACGTTGCCATTGCGTGTGGGTTCTCAACGCCATTCCTTTTTTCAAAGAGATACAAGAGGCACTTCGGGATATCGCCTAGCGAAGAAAAGGTGCTGCTCGCGCACTGACAAGAGACAAGGGCAATGGGATTACCGCGGATAACAGCAGTGCCAACATGCGTTGCTACTTGGAGTGAGAGACAAGGGACATCGACGGGATAACGAAGAAAATCTCAGATTGTGTTTAGGGAGATGAAGAATATGAACGTTCATTACAGTGATAATCGTAAGATTGACCCAAGCCAGGGCCCACGCCTTGGTGATGGGACGGAGAATGACGGCAACCGTGTCGAGATTGGGCCGACAGCACTTGCCCATGCCGAATGGCGCGAGGCAGGGTTGGAATTGCCCGACCTTGCCGAAATGCGTAAGGCCCGCCACAAACGCTTGACCGATGCCATCGTGGCGCGCGGCTACGGAGGCCTTTTGATGTTCGATCCCCTGAACATCCGCTACGCAACCGACACCACCAACATGCAGCTATGGAACACCCACAACCCATTCCGGGCCTGCTTACTTTGTGCCGATGGCTACATGGTGCTTTGGGACTACAAAAACGCGCCGTTTCTCGCCGAGTACAATCCGCTTGTCCGCGAAAGTCGTTCAGGTGCAGATATGTTTTACTTTGCCCGAGGTGACCGGATCGGTCCGGCGGCCGATGCCTTTGCTGCTGAGGTCGCAGATCTGCTCGCCAGCCACGCGCCGGGCCATACACAAATCGGCATCGACAAGATTCAGCCGGCGGGGCTGGACGCGATCCGCCGTGCGGGCCTCGATTATCGTGATGGCGAGGAAGTTACCGAACGCACGCGCGGCATCAAGACAGAGCACGAGCTGCGCGCCATGCGCTGCGCCATCCATTCCTGTGAACGCGCTATGGCCGTCATGGAGGACTTTGCACGCACCGAAATCCCTAACGGCGGCGTGACTGAGGACGATGTCTGGGCCGTACTCCATGCTGAGAATATCAAGCGTGGCGGCGAGTGGATCGAAACACGGCTGCTTACCTCCGGCCCGCGCACTAACCCATGGTTCCAGGAATGTGGGCCACGGGTTATTTCAGAGAATGAAATTCTTGCCTTCGACACTGATCTGATAGGGCCTTATGGTATCTGTGCGGACCTAAGCCGCACGTGGTGGATCGGTGACGATCTGGCTCCGGCCCATATGCGCGAAAGCTATGCAGAAGCGGTAGAGCATATCCGTTATAACACCGCGCTCTTGCGGCCGGGGCTTCACATGACAGACCTGACGCGGTCGTTGCATGTCCTTCAGGACAAGTACGATGCGCTTAAATACTCCTCTCCGATGCATGGTGTCGGCATGTGTGATGAGTGGCCCTTGATAGCCTATCCAGACAGACTGGTGGATGGTGCCTTTGACGCAGTTCTCGAACCCGGCCTAACACTGTGCGTCGAGGCGCTGGTAGGTGAGGTTGGCGGCGATCACATGGTCAAGCTGGAAGATCAAGGTGTAATTACGAATGACGGCTTCGAAACGATGTCGGTCTACCCGTTGGACGAACGCCTGCTTTCCGTTGACTGAAGCCACGCCTCTATAGCGTAGGAATTATAAATATGCGATATATCTCGACACGCGGAAAGGCGGCATCGCTGTCCTTCAAAGAGGCGCTGCTGGTGGGCCTGGCAAGTGACGGCGGGCTCTACGTTCCCGAGGCGTGGCCAAAACTAAGCTTCGGTGAAATGAAATCGTTTCAGGGGAAGCCCTACGCACAGGTGGCTTTTGCGGTGATGTCACCCTTTGTGGGTGGAGAGATTGATGATATCGATTTGCGGCGGATGATTGAAGAGGCTTACGCGACTTTCCATCATCCTGCCGTAACTCCGTTGGTGCAGATGGGACCAAACGATTGGCTTCTCGAGCTGTTTCACGGACCGACCCTGGCCTTCAAAGACGTAGCCATGCAGATACTTGCGCGACTCATGGATCACGTTCTGAGCGAACGCGAAGAGCGACTCACAATTGTTGGGGCGACGTCTGGCGACACAGGTGGTGCAGCACTGGAAGCGTTCAAAACCTGCGACGGCATAGACACATTTTTCATGTTCCCCAATGGCAAGGTATCCGATTTCCAGAGACGCCAGATGACAACTATTGGCGCTGAAAATTGCCATGCAATAGCGATCGATGGTAGCTTCGATGACTGCCAATCTATAGTCAAAGACATGTTTAGACATCAGTCCTTTGCCAGCACGGTCCGGTTGTCGGCGGTCAATTCGATTAATTGGGGCCGAGTGATGGCACAGGTGGTTTATTACTTTTCCGCGGCGACCGTGCTGGGCGCCCCTGAGCAGTCCGTCAGCTTTACCGTACCAACTGGAAATTTCGGTGACATCTATGCCGGTTTTGTTGCCAAACAGATGGGCTTGCCTATCAACCGTTTGGTGATCGCAACCAACGAGAACGACATTCTGGCTCGTACCCTTGCAACAGGCGATCATCGGCTTGGGCCCGTCAAATCAACAATCACACCCTCGATGGATATTCAGATTTCATCGAATTTTGAACGTTTGCTGTTCGACGCAGCAGGGCGGGATCATGCGTTGGTACGCGACCTGATGACCGCGCTCAGGGACAGCCGCAGGTACAGACTGCCAGACAAAATGCTCCAGTTTATCCGCGACAGTTTTGACGCCGACGCGGTGTCTGAGGTTGAAACGCAGGAAGAGGTTGCGCGGATTTGGAAAGAAACTGGCTATCTGGCCGATCCGCATACCGCAATCGCTGTCAAGGTCGCGCGCGATCATGCAGACCCGGACGTGCCGATGATTACGCTTTCTACCGCGCATCCTGCAAAATTCAGCAACGCGGTGCGTGACGCGACTGGAGAGGCAGCACGTCCTCCGATTTGGGGAGATGTTCCCTTGGGAAGCACCGAAACCGTCGCTCATCTGGCGAGTGACCGGGCCCGCGTCGAAGAATACATTTTGCAACACGCGCGCCTGACGCAGGGTTCAGTTCGAAGTTTTGCCTCAGAAGGAGTTACATCATGAGCGCCAAATTCCTAGCTAACTTGAATGCGGAGCTCAACAGCCTAAAGGACGCCGGCCTCTACAAATCCGAAAGGGTCATTGCATCTCGGCAGGCTGGTACCGTTGCGCTCGAGAGCGGTCGAGAAGTGATCAATCTTTGCGCCAACAACTACCTTGGTTTGTCCGACAATGCTGAATTAATCGAGGCCGGGCAGGACGCGCTGGGGCGTTATGGCTACGGGATGTCCTCAGTTCGATTTATTTGTGGTACTCAAGAAGAACACACAGAGCTTGAAAGGCGCATATCTGGATTTTTGGGATTCGAGGATACGATTCTGTATTCGAGCTGCTTCGATGCAAATGCTGGGCTTTTCGAGACGCTTCTTGGTCCCGAGGACGCAATCATTTCGGATGCTCTGAACCATGCGTCGATCATTGATGGCGTGCGCTTGTGCAAAGCGAAACGATACCGCTATGCAAATTCCGACATGGAGGATCTCGAGGTGCAACTTCAGGCTGCTACAGAATCCGGAGCGCGCTTTAAGCTGATCGCCACGGATGGTGTATTTTCCATGGATGGTTATATCGCTCTGTTGTCCGAGATCTGCAATATGGCAGATCGTTATGATGCGATGGTTATGGTCGACGACAGTCACGCGGTGGGCTTTCTGGGGGCGACAGGCCGCGGATCGATAGAACATTGCGATGTGATGGGGCGCGTCGATATTGTAACGGGCACGCTGGGCAAAGCACTTGGCGGCGCATCGGGCGGCTATACTTGCGCGAAGCGCGAGGTTGTGGACTGGTTGCGACAGCGCTCGCGTCCTTACTTATTTTCTAATTCGCTGGCCCCAGTGATTGCGGCCACATCGATACGTGTCATTGATATGTTAGAGGGCTCAACCGAGCGCCGCGACCTACTGATGGACAACGCGACGCATTTCCGCGCACGCATGGGCGCCGCCGGTTTCGATCTATTGCCAGGAGAGCATCCGATCATTCCAGTGATGTTGCGTGATCCCAAGCTAGCGCAGGACATGGCGGCTCGTTTGGATGCAAAAGGTGTTTTCGTGGCGCCGTTCTCGTTCCCAGTCGTTCCGCGTGGGCAGGACCGCATCCGTACTCAGATGTCCGCAGCCCATAGCCGCGCGGAACTCGACCACGCCATTGATGCCTTTGTCGAGGTCGGTCGGGATATGGGGGTTATCCAATGACCAACCTGATGAAAGCTCTGGTCAAAGCCCACGCCGAAGAGGGGCTCTGGATGGATCGGGTCCCCATGCCGGAACCTGGTCCGGACGAAGTACTCATCAAGGTCAGAAAATCCGCGATCTGCGGGACGGATGTGCATATCTGGAAATGGGACGAATGGTCCGCCAAGACCGTGCCGATCCCAATGGTGACGGGTCACGAATTCTGCGGAGAAATCGTTGATGGCGGCAAAGCGGCCACCAAATTTCGCGTTGGCCAGCGCGTGTCGGGCGAAGGCCATATTGTCTGTGGAACTTGCCGTAATTGCCGCGCCGGGCGTGGACACTTGTGCCGCAACACCAAGGGGGTTGGCGTGAACCATCCCGGCTCCTTCGCTGAGTATCTTTGCATCCCCGAGGCCAATGTTGTTCCGATCCCCGATGACATACCGGACGAAATCGCAGCCATTTTTGATCCATTCGGAAACGCCGTGCATACCGCGCTAAGTTTTGATCTTCCTGGCGAGGATGTGCTGGTCACGGGCGCAGGCCCCATCGGTATTATGGGCGCATTGGTTGCGCAGAAAGTTGGTGCTCGCAAAGTAGTCATTACCGACATTAGCCCTTACCGGATTGATCTGGCGCGCAAATTAGGTGTGCAACATGTTGTGAATGCGGCTGAGCAGAATCTTAGCGACGTTATGGCCGATCTGGGTATGACCGAAGGGTTCGATGTGGGTCTGGAAATGTCTGGTGCGGCACCCGCGATGCGCGACATGATCGACAAAATGAACAACGGAGGCAAGATTGCGCTTCTTGGCATCGCGCCGACGGGTTTTGAAGTGGAATGGAACAAGATCATTTTTAAGATGCTAAATGTCAAAGGCATCTATGGTCGTGAAATGTTCGATACCTGGTACAAGATGATTGCGCTCGTGCAGTCAGGGCTTGATCTGACAGATTTGATAACGCATCGCATGAGCATCGACAACTTCGAGGACGGTTTTGCTGCCATGATCTCGGGTGAAGCTGGTAAGGTCGTTATGGATTGGGATTGACTCTAAACATCAGCCGGCACTGTCAGAATAAACCTCGTTGATCAGGTCAGGCGATGCATCAAAACAACTCAATTATGCCCTATTCTTTATCTTTCCGTTATTTCAAAACCAGCCCCAAGACAATTTGTGCGGTTATCTGGGTTAGCGCGACGCTCATTTTTAATTGATTTGTAGTTTTTGATGTCTAACAGTGAGAGTAAGTTTTGGAGGATGTAGATGAGCAAAGCCCACGTCATAAATGAGTTTGGATCACCGGAGGTTATGCAATGGAAGGACTGGCATGTTCCTGATCCGTCACCTGGCGAAGTTCGTCTTAGACATACAGCGATTGGAGTCAACTTTGCTGATACCTATCACCGTGGCGGAATTTCTCATCCTTGGAAGGTAGATACCCCCCCCGTTGTGATAGGCTTCGAAGGTGTGGGTATAGTAGAGGGAGTAGGTGAAGGTGTCACAAATTTCAAAACAGGAGATAAGGTTGCTTATGGTATCCCACCCCTAGGTAGCTATGCAGAAACTCGAAACTATCCTACCGATAAGCTTTTGCACATGCCTGATGGTTTGGAAGACAAGCAGGTGGCTGCGCTTCTTATGAAAGGAATGACAGCACATTATTTGTTACATCGGACATATGCAGTGCAACCTGGCGATACGATTGTGGTACACGCTGCTGCTGGTGGTATGGGGTTGATTTTATGTCAATGGGCCAAAGCATTGGGAGCTACGATTGTTGGTACAGTATCTACGCATGAAAAGGCTGAGGCAGCACGAGCTGCTGGGTGCCATCACGCTGTAGTGCGTTCTGAGCAAAATTTTGTCGATGTTGTTCGGGAAGTGACTGACGGGGAAGGCGCTGCGGTTGTTTACGAAGCAATTGGAAAAGACACTCTAAGTGATAGTCTAGATAGCCTGCGAATGATGGGTGTTTGCGCGGCTTATGGGCATGTTTCTGGACCACCTGATCCCATAGATATAATTCAGGATTTGGGAAGCCGAGGTTCACTCTTCATTACTCGACCGGCTATCATGCACTATGTTGCGAAACGATCCGATTTAGAATGGACAGCACGTGATTTATTTCAGGCCATCGGTGATGGAATTTTGGATGCAAATATCAATTACGAATATGCATTAGAGGACGCAGTGAGGGCGCATTCCGCGATTGAGTCTGGGACGACGCTCGGTGCAAGTGTACTAATACCATAGTTGTGTAGCTTGCTACACCAGTAGCAATCACTCCGAACGGCACTGTCAGAATAAACCGCCTTGCCCGACAT
>AVDB01000018.1 GCA_000472185.1 Rhodobacteraceae bacterium HIMB11
GGATTATCTTTGTAGAAGTTCGCAGTAACTTTGTGGAAGCCTTTATCTGTTACTCGGCCATATCCACATAACCACTTTTTATTCATGCAATATTCGTAAGCTGCAATGCGATCCGATGCGCCGTGTTTGGCTGCAATGTTAAGCAGAGCGTCCGTGTAGTCACTATGTGTGTAAAACTGTCGCATACATCCGAGGTAGGATTGTATCAAATTGCGTCAATTAAATACTTTTGCATACAATTTAAAGCAATTGTAAGTTTCATATTATTCCACGAGAGAAAACACTTCTTTGTTTTGCTTTACGTAGCTTCTACCAGCTGCTGTGAGATGGCCATCTTTGCTTATGTAACCCTCGCTTTGTGCTATCTCTATCGCTTTTAGTATCTCTTGCGTTTTGTGTGTTTTACCGATGTTCGTTAACAACCATTGGCAAGCCCAAAACTCTTGCATGCTATCCATCACCGCTCCCTTCACTCAATGAAAGTGTTGTATGACGTAGTTTTTGTCATACCCAAGTGCGTCAGGATCGCGGCTAGCTACCCTAAAGAAGTTCTTACCCAAAACAGTCACGCATCCATCTGCATCGAGATAGCCTGCATCGCGCGCGAAGTTTATAATGTGATCAACGTTATGGGTTCCGATTGTATGTCCGAGGTGGCGTAGTAGCCATTCTCTTTCGACAAATTCATTTCTGATTACCATGAATCAGTACCTCCATTAGGAGTGAAGCGTCGAATATTCTGAGCTTACAGATTTCTCAAATAATAGCAAATGTTTGCTACTCAAGCTGGCCGTACCACTAAATGGTTTCCACTTCTTTCTTGTATTTGGTCATTAAATTAAAATATCGAATGCCAGCGTCGGTGAGTTGAGCGTCAGCATCTAAATACCCTGCACGTCGTGCAAAAAGGATTACATCGTCTAGTTCGTCAGTTGTGAGATGTTGTCGCAAGTCTTCTAATATCCAAGCGCGCGCTGCGTACTCTTTCGAAGTTTGCATGTGAGCCTCCATGCATAATTGAGCGTCGCATACTCAAAGGCTACATGATTATCGGTCATTAGCAAAGCTTATCGTGTGATATGAAATAATCGGATGGTCAGGCGTATGCCCAACCATCCATATCAAATCATGATGTTGGAGTTTCCACACAAGCGCCTGCTTGTTCGTCCCAAGACCAACCGGCTTCACATAAATTAGCCATGCTTGCCTTCGATCCTGAACATCCTTCTCCCCACGCAAATGCACCGGTGGTTGACATGATCAATACAAAAGTAGTCGTTGCTAATGCTTTCATAACAGTTCTCCTTTCGTGCAATGAAGTTAGAGGTCTCTCATGAAAAATCCAACAAGCAGAAACTTAGATGATGTTTTAACTGAAACCGTTCAAGCTTGGTGTGAGGACGAGGAAATTGCGTGACATAACAAGGAGAGCCTCGCCCTCGAGGATACAATGCTAAGGAAAATATTGTATTTATAATTACGTCTCACTTATTAGTTGAGATCATGCTGGGCTGGGCGACATAATTGCGCCTCGTCTTATTGAAAAACAAGGTAAGATCGGTGAACTAACATTGCCACTAAGTCACCGACCTCACAGTATCTGCTACACATAATTAAGGTGTAACAAATTCCTTAGCATTGGAAATTTATTGTAGTTGGGAACCAGAGGCTCCTTGTGGTGGCTGTATTAATGCTATCACTGAGTTATAAAATCACCTATTGAAAAGATCGGTGCAGCAAAATGTATGGTGTGAGAGCCTATCCTTGGACACTATGTCTACAACCTAGTGAAAAAACACAGTTCTAGCCGTTTGAGGCTTGTAGTAACTATTGAACGCAATCTACATCTAGAGCAAAAAAGTGCACGTTGCCTCCAATCCATTATCACCAGAACAAAATAACGGTTACAGGCAACAGCGTGTTAACAGCCTTTCTACTGGCTGAGGTAACTGAGCAGCCTCATCTGACTAGTCCAAATTGATTGTTAGTGCATGATTGGTTACATGAAATTTTAGCGTCAATACAGTAACTAAATTTGATCTCGATCTGCTAATTTCAGAGCAAATCATGAGTTATGACGAATTTTCTTGCGTTTTAATTGGTGGTCTTTAGCCTCGCTTAAAACTCTTATAACTTCATCGCGCTCAGTAACCAAAAATATTAGATCGCCATTATCGGAATGAAGATTATCTCAAACATAACGCATCTTTGTAATAAACCATTGCAAATTATTTATGCATCGCAACCCTTTGGATATGATAGCACTCTGCTTAGTACTATTTTAGAAGAAGCAAGAAGATGTAATTCCCGTGATAGTGTTTCAGGGGCACTGGTCTGCAGGCAAGACATATATATCCAATTGCTTGAGGGGAGTATGGAAGCTGTTGATGCTGCTTATAGCCGCATATGTCGTGACGATCGTCATGTTGGAATAAAACAGTTTGTAAGAAGGCGAGTGAGTAGGCGCTTTTTTGGAAAATGGGCAATGCTGCACGATCCAACAATATCTTTGATATGGAGCCAACAGCAAATAAAAGATGGCGTTCTCGACCGCATCTCACAATCAGAAATTATTGAGATGTTTAAGTCCATATCTATTCGGTCTGATCTTGAAAATTTTGATCATTAGTGGGTTGCATCCGTAAAGAGTTTCACTTGTACGAGTGATCAATCCAACCGGCCTTCCAAAAAAATAAACCGTCTTCCTGCACGCAAAATCACCGATGTAGGGGCGACAATTAATAACCTGAGAACGGTGTTTTGCGAAAGTAGATACGCCAAACCATTTATTTGTAATTCGAATGCTAAGGTAACTGCATACGGGAAGAATTGCTTTAAAATGAATTGGGTTAGATTGCTCACCCGTACATAATAGTGATTACACGGCTATGCTGCAAAGACGTAAGAAATGTCGGATCCTATATTAAAGTGAGGCTAGTGAACCATTGCCAGAACGCTAGCCTCACAATATTTGCCACAGTTTGTGTAGGAGCGGCAAATTACGATGTTTGATAAGTCTCGATTGAGGCCAGGTGGGATGCTGGGTAAGCGTAACCTGG
This sequence comes from Rhodobacteraceae bacterium HIMB11, assembly GCA_000472185.1. Lineage (GTDB taxonomy): Bacteria > Pseudomonadota > Alphaproteobacteria > Rhodobacterales > Rhodobacteraceae > HIMB11. Next base: position 3,060 of record AVDB01000018.1, read on the forward strand.
CCCCAAGAGATCTGCTGCGAACAGGAAGCTGCAGCAAATTATTATGCTTTCCCAATTTGTTGCAGTGTTTGATTTCGCATCAAAACATTGGGCCTGATAAAATCCTTGAGCACTCTCGCGCTAGCAACAGAAGTAGTAACAAAAGTAGAACGACACTTAATTTATTTTTCATGTTGGGCGCCTGTGGAAGGGCGACCCAGTCTCAATTCGCGCAATCGTGCAATTTTCTTTGCTTTTTCATTTTCTTCATCTGCGAGAATTTGCTTGTATATTAACTCTGTCTTTTCATAGCTATTCAGCTTCTTATCCAATGTTTGCTCCATGATTAAGGCACTAGCGACGCAAACAATTGTCAATAAGTCAAAACATCTTGGCAAAAGATCGTAACTGTGAATGTTGGCTATAGGCGACACTACATCATTTGAAAGTATTAGATACCCTAAATGTGATTTTACTAAATTTTACTGGTGGCAAAGACGGCACTTATTGAATTTACTTTTTTTAATTTGAATTGACTCATGATGTTAGTTCTGTGCAGCGTTGAATATCAGTGCGCCATAAAATAGATTGGAGGTCGTTATGACCACCCATACTGACTTTTGGTTGAATGAAGTGCTTATGCGCCATTTAGCTTACAAACATCTAGAAATAAGCAGCAGAAGATTGCGTAGCATTGCTTGTGGTGCGGGCTATGTTACACCTGCTGGTCATCTCACGGATGCTGGACGGATCTTTGCTGCGAATATCAAGACATCTGATCCTTGGCTTGTTCAGAATGATTTGCGCTGACACCAATATACTCAATTTGCTTGATCAATTGTCTGGATCTTCTTCCAAAGTTTTCTGGCACTTTGTGCCTTGATATCGATATTACCCTCTCTCAGGGCTGCTAACAATAATTGCTCAAAAAGCGAAGGAATAGTGTTTTCTCCGATAGGACCTGATGCAATATCAGGTTTTTCGTGCGTTATTTCTCGATAAATTGCCGAAATTGCGTGAACGATTTCAGTTGCTTTTACGCCAGCGGCGAGACCACGTTTCGATTTAAGCCAAGCATGTGCCGATTTGATCGCACGCAACATTAAGTGTTGGTTCTGAATTATGTGCAGATCAAAGTCTTCAAAAACTGTGTTATCTTTCAAGAAATGCCTAATTTCAAAATTTACAAGAATTCTTGTTTGTGGTGAAGCTGCCTTCCAATGGTTAGAAATAGCTGCGACATCGATTTTATTTTTCAGTAAAAGTTCCAACTTAGCTAACTCCACGCTGACAAGATTTTTCTCTGCAGCCAAAGAATGGCGGTCAAATTGTTCAGTTGTAGCAGCCAGCGTAATGGCATGTTGTATCTTAGCTTCCCAAAATGCGACTTGGTGTCGATTGAGGTTAAGCCTAAGGAGGGCAAGTTTCAGCGTCGTCATGTGTCTATGCTCTACATGACAAAGCGTAATTATGCGATGTTCAATGTGATAAAACTTTTGTGACTAACATCGCGTGGTTGGCCGTAATGGTTTTCTACAAATTTGGATTATCTGGGCAAACATCGAATTCGTTTGTGTAATTACGTTAAACAGTGTAGGTCTTCTTTAGAATTTCTTTTCGTTATCCCTCTGTTTTTACCTGCAGTGTTCTTTGATCGATGAGGATTAATGAACTCAAGTTGCGCTTCGTTTGCGCGACCTAGCAATATAATGGAGGCAGCGTCATGCAAAACGGCACGGTAAAATGGTTTAACCCTACAAAGGGGTTTGGATTCATCAGACCTGATATTGGTGAGAAAGATATATTCATCCATAAAACCGCTGTGATTAATTCGGGTGTTAAATACCTCGGAGAAGGTCAGAAAGTAACCTTCGAAACAGAAATCACTTCCGGTGGAAAAGTAATAGCCAGCAGCTTAACGTTGGTGGGCTATGAAGAACAAGAATTTGAGTTATTGCTATGCGATGAACGCACGCAAGCTCAATAAGCCCCTCATATTCAAGCATATAGGCCTGAATGTGTATCAATAGTCATTCATAAAAAGGATACAAAAATGGGATATTCCACACCAAAGAAACAGCTGGATTTAAAAGAGTTTTTAAGTACGCCAGCAAAACGGCTACCCTATAAAAAGAAGTTTTCACAGGTTCAGGTTACTCGAAAAACGCAAGATGAAACCGAACAAAACGGAAATGAAACGAAGTGAAATTAAAGAAAGAAAACATTGATGATTGAAGTGAACTGGGGAGAAACAATTACCCTCTATGCCCCAAAGTATAAAAAGATTGAGCATTTTCGCACTATAGAAAAGGCGCAGTATTGGTTGAGATGTAAATGGCCAGAGATGACCGCTCAAAGATCTGAGGCACTGTTGAAAACACAGTTGGCTATGGATTGTTTGATCCCAGTTGGTGAAGCAAAGAATGCTTTTATTACCGCCGCACACGCCGCCGGTTACAGTACACGCACTGCTACATAGATGCGTGTATTTCTAAATGAGCACACTATTAACGAGATTTGTCTTTTTGACGGTCGAGTTGAGGCAGATCCAACAAATCAAGGATATTTAAGAAAAATGCTACTTAATTTTGAACACGCATGCTAAATCGGGAACACCTTTTTATTGCTATTTTACTTCTAATTTTATTCGGCATCGAATTTTCTCGAGTCTTTGCACCACCTGTTTATTCTTGAAATTTAGTTGGATTGAAAATCTTACTTCGTAAGACAAGCTGGTTTTCTATTTTTGGAATAACAATAAAAACTTGTGCGATAATGATCCATCGTGTGCCGTAGGTAGCTAGTGGCTGTGAAACCCAAGTATTGCTGTTGTGGAAGTTAAAAAAGTATGCTCAAAATTCATGGTGAAGCCATAGTACGTTTAGATAAGTTACTATCATCACTAGGTTATGGTTCACGTAAGAGCATCTCTCGCATGGCAAAGAAAGGATATATAGTCCTGGACCGTAGCAGCATTCATGATTCCTCGCACAAGATTAATATAACTTCGGATGTGAGGGACCGATTATATATCAAAGGTGAAAAGTTGGATCCATTGCCAGGCATGGTCCTTATGATGAATAAGCCTTTAGGTGTGACTTGTTCACACAAAGAAGTAGGTAAGCTGGTGTATGATTTTTTGCCTGATCGATGGAGGCATCGCATACCTGCGCTGTCAACGATAGGACGTTTGGATAAAGAAACATCTGGGTTACTGCTGATTACGGATGATGGTGAGTTGTTACATAAAATCATTGGGCCGAAAAATCATGTGAAAAAGGTTTATTTAGTGGATGTCGCAGATCCATTGACAAAAGATGCCGTCGATATTTTTGCCTCAGGAGCTTTGATGCTCAGGGGTGATATTAAGCCTTTAGCAAGCGCTGAATTGAAAATTATTGACCCGAAGCGCGCTTTGATTACGATAACTGAAGGTAGGTACCATCAAGTTCGCAGAATGTTTGCTGCGATTGGAAACCGAGTTGTACGACTTCATCGTACTCAAATTGGTGCTTTGAAGTTACCCGATACCTTGGATCAGGGTAGCTGGAAAACCCTCTCACTCAGCGATGTGACATTGGTTTTTGATTGAAGTGATTAAGACATGAAATTTTTCTTCCTATTTAATATTGAGTTAGAATTTCTTTAAAGTAATTTCCGCAAACTCACGCTACGCGTGTGCGATTCAAAAACACACCAAACACACACTTTTTCGCGTGTTTGAGGGGATAGAATCCGGGGTCCAACACTGTGTCTACAACCTAGTGTAAGAACACAGTGGTTTTAATTGTCTTAGGTCTAGCTTAGTCGCTAGATCATTTCTGGATTTGGTTAATATGCGGCAGTGATTATTATGGCACTGTCAGAATAAACCACCTTGCCCGACAGCGTGCTGAATATTAGCGTCTGGGCCATGCCTAATCCTTTATCCTTCCGTTATTTCAAAACTAGCCCTGAGATTATCCAACTTGCAGTTATGCTATATGTGAGGTTTCCACTCTCACTGAGAAATGTAGAAGACCTTCTGCATGAACGCGGTGTCGATGTGAGCTATGAATCTATTCGGTACTGGAGGCACAGATTTGGGTCGCAATTTGCAAGCCAGATCAAGAAGCGCAGGGTAGGGGGCATGCAGTCCAGTAATTGGAAATGGCATCTAGATGAAGTCTTTGTGAAGATAAATGGTGAAAGACATTACCTGTGGCGCGCAGTCGATCATGAAGGTGAGGTGCTAGAAAGCTATGTCACCAAAAAGAGAGACAAAAAAGCAGCTTTAAAGTTCATGAAGAAAGCCATGCGGCGCTATGGATCCCCCAATGAGATCGTCACAGATAAACTTGTGTCCTACGGTGCAGCCGCAAGAGAACTGGGCTGTTCGGAAAAGCAGGTTACAAAGCGATGGGCAAACAACATAGTTGAAAATTCACATTTACCCTTTCGACGACGAGAAAGGGCCATGCTTCGATTTAGGCGAATGCACAGCTTACAGAAGTTCGCCTCAATCCATGCCTCGTTTCACAATCTGTTCAATTCGCAAAGGTCACTCTCAAAACGTAGTACATTCAAACTAAACCGTGACGCTGCTCTCAACGAGTGGCGCTCTTTAGTGATCTCGTAGAAATAGCCGTCAAATGAATACTGATGCGAGGGCTCCTTTGTCTGACAGCACCGCCATATTAAGTAAAGTAACAAAATAATTTCAATTTATTGATGTTGGCATCTTGGTTTCGCCCCCACGTTAGCCCCCACAAATTGATTGGCTAGTAGCTCATTTCGCCCACAAAAGTCCCATCGGCCCAGTAAATACGAACTGTCTAACGTCAGAGTCATATCATTGGGTAGAGAGATTGGCGTGCGACGCTTGCGAGATGATGCTATGTTAATCTTGGACGGTGAGTTTCACTCAGTCAGCTAATCTAATACCTAAAAATATACGGATTAACGTGCGTACGCCCACCCATCTGAACGTGGATCATTTGCACTTTCAACTTTTCCGTTTTTATGTCGAACTACGGCTCCAGCGTGTCCCATTATACTACTGAATGATGGAACTAGCTCTACTTCATGGCCAACTCCCCGCATTAGATCGATGATTTTTTTGTCAAAGTTTTCCTCAAATTTTAGGGTTGTCGTTGCATCACCCCAGGTTTTGCCCAAAAGCCATCGAGGCATTGTGATAGCCTGCTGTAATGAACTGCCAAATTGAGCATAACGGGTGTATAGCGCAGATTGTGTTTGAGGTTGTCCTTCGCCACCCATGGTACCATAGGAAAGAACGCGCCCGTCATTCAGAAGCGCCATCGCAGGATTGAGCGTGTGGAATGGTTGTTTACCTGGTGCTAATTGGTTGGGGCCTGGGTCTAATGAAAATCCTGCACCACGATTTTGGAAAAATACTCCAGTGTCTTCACAGGTTAGTCCGGAACCGAATTCCCAGAAGACTGATTGTATAAAACTTACTGAAATGCCGTCTTTATCGGTTGCCCCCATCCAAATCGTATCACCGTCCTTTGGTTCATTTGGCCATGAGAGCGCAGTAGAAAAATCGATTTTCGCTGCTTCGTCGTTTAGATACTGGTCCGTGAGATAATGTTTGGGAGGATATTCCATGTGTGCTGGATCTCCCAATTTCGCGTTACGAATGATAAATGCGCGCTTGGTAGCTTCAATCAATCCGTGAATATGTTCAAAGGTTTCTGGTTGTTTAACATTGAGGCGATCGAATATGCCTAAAATTCCGAGGGAGGACATCCCTTGTGTGGGTGGTGCCAAGTTGAACAGTTTACCGCTAGAAGTTTGGATAGATAAAGGTTTTAGAATCTCTGCCTTTTGGTTCTGTATATCCTGGAGTGTAATGGGACTTCCGTGGTCTTTTAAGAAAGACGCATGTGTTTCAGCAATATCGCCTTTGTAAAAGAAGTTTGTACCATACAATCCAATTGCTTCTAGCGTATTGCCAAGAGCTGATTGAACCATCTGCTCACCGTGTTGTGGCACGCGACCATTCGAAAGAAAAATATTCGAAAAACCGTGCACATCTTCCAAAGTGCTTAATTTCTCACCTGTTGTAATTGATTGGTTATTAGTTACGGCAATTCCATTTTTGGCAAGTGCAACAGCCGGCGCCAACAATTCTGCGAGTGAAAAGTTTTGTTGTGATTGTTCAAGCGCCAAACGCCAACCATCGATTGTCCCAGGTACGGTGAGTGCTGCCAATGGGCCCCTTGCAGGTATATGATTAAATCCATGACTTTTATAAAATGTCGGAGTGGCAAGACTTCCAGCACGCCCACATGCAGCTATCGAGATTGGGCTCGATCCTGGCTTGTGTATTAGCCAAAAGCCATCCCCACCAATGCCATTCATATGTGGATATACGACAGCAATTGTAGCGGCTGCGGCAACCATTGCCTCAATGGCAGTGCCGCCGTTATCCAAGATGTCGCTGCCAACTTTTGTAGCTATGCGATGTGGTGCTGTGAATGCGTGGTTTAGACCATATGCTGTTTCTATCATTGCGAACCTGAGTTTTGGTGTTTAAACGGGATATACAATAGTATCGTGTTTCAGCACTTCAACGCGATGCCGGTTGGCGGTCACATAGCTTTGGCCTACATCTGTCGTTTCTGCGTTGGGACTTAGTAATCCGTCAATTTGTGCAATTTTAATGATTGTTGACACATCATTGGTACCGTGGCTTGAGCCGACGTCTCTCATCAACCATTCACGCGCCCAAAAATTCCTCATGGCTTTCATAGCAGCCTCCCAAAATTCAGCGTCGTGTACGTTGTGTACGCCAACCACATGCGGCTGGATCATTAATCATTCGTCAGTAGAATCGAGCTGACCAACGAAAGCGAACGTAGATCTAGCACAATTCTTCGTAGTTATTCCCTATCCAGCTCGGTCGCAGCGCAATGCTGCGACCTTTTTTGATCGATTTGCTAAGTTGCGATGTTACATAATTGAGTTAATCGCTAAAATAGATACGCAGACTGCAAAGGTAGGGGTTAACAGAGCTTTATGGCTCCTGTTATAGGAGTGAGTGAGGAGGTTTGCGAAAAATTTTCCGGTTTTAGTGGGCTGAGAAAAACTCTCATCAACGTAAATTACGTGTGCTATCTAGTCGATTACTAATGCTTGCGCCCGGTTTTATCACAGCACCGACAAATGGATATTGGTATCACTTGCGGATTCAAACCGCTAACACTTCGAGTAAACTCATGCCTAAAATTTATATAATTTACACAATTTGCACAGGTAAAGTCCCGATACCCTCTATTACCACTTCGACAATCATCCCAGGTTTTACTGGGCGAGCACCGATTGATGTTCCGCAGGCTATAACATCGCCGGGGTTCAACGTCATGTCGCGAGAAAGGCAGCTGATGATTTTCTCAGGCGATAAAATCATGTCACTTGCTGGATAGCATTGGCGTTCACGTTCATTGACCAACACCCTTATAGTTAGGTCATTCCAATCAATATCCGTTTCAATCACTGGACCAATCACGCCAAAACCATCGAAGCTTTTGGATCGTGTCCATTGAGGGAATGATGGATCTGCGTGCAATATGTCAATCGAAGTAAAGTCATTCACGCAGGTAAACCCTAAAATCGCATCTGCTGCGTCTTCGATCGAGATATTCTTGCATTTTTTCCCAATTACAATTCCAAGTTCACCTTCGAACACAACGCGTCCTGCGCTTTGTGGCATACAAATTTCAGCATTTGGTCCCGACACCGCGGTATCTGCCATAAAAAAATAAAGCGGGTGATCGGGATGTTGCATGCCGCCCTTTTCAGCTGCAGCCTTGAAGTTATTCCATAATCCAATGAATTTTCCAGGCTCAATCGGTGGAAGCAACTTTAGAGTTTTCATGTCCATTATGGGGCCTGTCACATGATCTGAACCCAGACCTGCACGCGGCTCGAATGTGTCATTGACAATCACACCCACGAAAACTGTTTCATCCTCGCCTTGAACTCTTGCCCATTTCATTGTGGTGTTTACCTCATTCTTAATTTTTTAAGTGATATTCTGTTCAACTATAATTTCACCCGTATGATAATCAAACAATGAAAACTAGATTATTTGGCACGTTCAGTTTTGTATTCTTCCGCTATTTTAAAACCGGCCCCAAGATTTTGCTTTTTGTAAGGTTCTTGTGTGACTAATTGCTTCCAATCATGGCATCTTCAAGGGTGAAAGTATGGACGCCCTGTGCCGTGACAGGTCCTCGTGGGCTTAATGCTGCAAATATTGATTTGTTAACTCACTTATCAAAAATGAGTGGCGCAAAGGTTCTTCGAGCAGATTTCCAAAATGAAATCGCAACATTGGTCGCTGGAGGTCAGAAACTTGAAGGAAATTTATCATATGAGACACGTGAAAAGCTTGGTCCGTATGAGTGGCATAACCAAGCGATTTAATGAAGACATAAAATCACGCAGAGGCATAGATTGGTGTAACTAGGGATTTGATTTGCCTGGTTCGATATAAGCCGTCTTTGCACTAACAGTTACTATTCTGTTTTTCACCCTTAGAGCGATGAACTTAGGTCGGTTGTCCTACCGTATGGATGAGGATACTATAACGAAATGGTTTATGATTTTGTAATTGTGGGTGCTGGCAGTGCGGGCTGTGTCTTGGCTAAACGCTTGTCAGAAGCAGGAAACTCAGTTTTGCTTTTAGAGGCTGGTGGAAATGATAATTACCATTGGGTTCATATCCCGATGGGGTATTTGTATTGCATAGATAACCCCCGCACAGATTGGCAATTCCGAACAGAAAGTGAACCCGGATTGAATGGCAGGTCGCTTATTTATCCACGTGGCAAGGTCTTGGGTGGATGTTCATCAATTAACGGGATGCTTTATTTACGAGGTCAGGCGGCGGATTACGATAGATGGCGGCAAGCAGGATTGACGGGATGGGGATGGGATGACGTCCTACCATATTTCAAAAAGTCTGAAGACTACGTTGATGGCGCGTCAGATATGCATGGAGCTGGTGGTGAATGGCGTGTCGATAATCAACGCCTTCATTGGGAAGTTTTAGATGATTGGATGTCTGCTGCAACACATGAGGGTATCCCAAAAACTATGGATTTTAATGCAGGTAACAACGAAGGTGTTGGGTATTTTAAAGTAAACCAGAAGAAGGGTTGGCGGATGAATACTGCCAGGGCTTTTTTGCGTTCCACGAAAAGCAATAAGTTGCGTGTCGAAACGAATGCAATGACACAGCGCGTTATAATTGAGAGCGGCCAAGCTGTAGGGGTGCAATATATGCAAAATGGGCAAATCAAAACTGCCCAAGCAAGAGCTGAAGTCATTCTATCCGCTGGTGCGATTGGGTCGGTGCAGTTGTTACAATTATCTGGAATTGGACCAGGTTCAGTGTTGCGGGAAAATGGTATCGAGGTTGATTTACATCAAAATGAAATTGGTCAAAATCTTCAAGACCATTTGCAATTGCGTTGCGCTTGGAAATTGGAGGGTGCAAAAACGTTAAACACAATGGCTAATTCAATGTTTGGCAAAGCCAAAATTGGGCTTGAGTATCTATTCAAACGCTCAGGTCCCATGTCTATGGCACCCTCGCAACTTGGTGCATTTTCCAAATCACGCCCAGATTTAGAAACTCCTGACCTAGAATATCATGTTCAACCATTATCTCTTGAAGCTTTTGGTCAACCCTTGCACGAATTCCCCGCAATTACAGCGAGTGTTTGCAATCTACGACCAGAAAGCCGTGGTACAGTGACCATTTCCTCAAAAAATCCGAATGATGCGCCAACCATTTCTCCAAACTATTTGAGCACTGAAGGCGATAAGCAGACTGCGGTTTCTGCCATTAGACAAGCGCGAAGAATTATGTCGCATGGCCCAATGTCAAAATACAAACCCCAAGAGATCAAACCAGGAAATTATTCGGATACGGCTGAAGATTTGATAAAAGCCGCTGGAGATATTGGGACCACGATATTTCACCCAGTTGGTACTGTGCGGATGGGTGCTGACGAGGCTGCACCGCTTGATCAACGACTTAAATTGCGTGGTATTGGTGGTCTCCGAGTCGTTGATGCTTCAATTATGCCAACGATAACAAGCGGTAATACGAATTCGCCGACAATTATGATTGCCGAAAAAGCTGCTGATATGATTTTAAGTCACTAATCGGGACTTTTCAGTGTACACCCCTTTGCCGTGCGCGTTCGCAGTCGTCACTATCAATTTCCCAAGTACTGTCAGAATAAACCTTCTTACCTGAGAGCGCTCTGGGAATTGCCATTCAGCTAGGTCTACTCCAGTATCCCGCAGTTATACTATTTTTGCGAGCAAAGGATGTTTTTCAGGCACTGTCAGAATAACCCACCTTGCCCAATAGCGTCCTGGACATCAGCTGCTCA
>AVDB01000019.1 GCA_000472185.1 Rhodobacteraceae bacterium HIMB11
GCAGGCGGTTGCCTATTTAGAAGCAAGTCAAATCTGAAGCACAGAGTACACCTAAAGAGTAATTAGGGTCACACTCTTAGTGACCATGCATAGCATCTTAAGTATGTTTGAGAAGAGCATTGTAGTAAAAGTTATGATATACTATGCGGTGCGAGCAGTCAAAGAATCCGTTTCGAGTACAATGACATCTAAAAAACCCTTGAGCGCAGTCCAGAACAAAAACCGCGCAGCAATATTGGCCGCGGCTTTGGAGACATTTTCAGCACATGGCTTCAGAGGCACACGCTTAGAGCAAATTGCAAATAACGCCGGAATGTCCAAACCTAATGTCATCTACTACTTTCCAAATAAAGAAGCCATCTTCATCACATTATTAAACAGCCATATTGACAAGTGGCTTGCCCCACTGCGTGAAATTGATCCAGATGGCGAACCACTGGAGCAAGTTATCGAATACGTTGTGAAAAAAGTCAGAATGAGCGCAGAGATGCCCAGGGAAAGTAGACTTTTTGCAAACGAAATCGTACAAGGTGCACCGCGATTGAAGGAAAGTATGAATAGTGACCTCAAAGGCTTATTCGATCGTACAGTAAATATTCTCGAAAAATGGATGAAAGAAGGTAAATTGGCGGAAGTTCCAGCAGATCACCTAATATATTCCATTTGGGCAACAACACAACATTACGCTGACTTTGAAGCCCAAATAGAGGTATTATCAGGAACCCCAGAAAAAATCATAGCAAGCGCAGAAGCGTACCTGATAAATATGTACACAAAATTACTGAAGCCCTAGGCCCCTTCAACGATCGTGATTTGGGCAATCCCAGCACCTAGGCGATTATTACGCGCATTCTGATATTCAGGTGAATTATAACAGTCTAACGCTTTCTGGTAGCTTTCGAATTCAATAACTACATTTCGACTACGATCTTCACCTTCTAAAGCTGTGTATTTGCCTCCTCGCGCGAGCACATTTGCACCATACATCTTAAATGGTAAAGCTGTAGCCTCAGCATAAATAGCGTACTGCTCAGGGTTCGTAACCGTTACATGTGCAATCCAATATCCTTTTGGCATTTTAGGCTCCATTTAAAATATGATACTATGGGGCGGGAAACCGCCCCATAAACAAAATTATCATTTCAAAGCTGCGTCTGTAATCGCATGTGTCCATGCTCCTTCAGGCATTTTTGTTATAACCGGGTCAGAGCCACCAGCCATAAGAGTTGCAACTGTCCGCTCATAATCGGCCGGGTCCAAGCTTCCGTTTGATCCAGCTGTCAGCTTGGCAATTTCACCCATCATTCGCACCTGATGCGCCTTTGTTTGAGCGCCTGTTTCATCGTTATCAAGCACAATTTCCGCAGCTTCACCCGGGTTGGCTTCTGCATACTTCCAGCCTTTCATCGATGCCCTCACAAACCGCACCATTTTATCCGCAAAAGCTGGGTCGTTCAAATTGTCCTCAAGCACATAAATACCGTCCTCCAGTGTCGCGACGCCTTGGTTTTCATATTTAAATGTCACCAATTCATCTTCAGAAACGCCGGCATCCAATACCTGGCCATATTCATTATATGTCATGGTTGAGATGCAATCTGCCTGCCTTTGCAATAGTGGGTCAACGTTGAAGCCTTGGCGCAAAACCGTCACACCATCTGGACCACCATCTGTTGAGATACCTTCCTGGCTCATCCAGCTGAGGAAGGGATATTCGTTTCCAAAGAACCAAACTCCAATGGTTTTGCCTTTGAAATCAGCTGGGCTTGTTATGCCAGTATCCTTCCAACAAGTGAGCATCAGCCCCGATGATTTAAATGGCTGAGCTATGTTGACCACAGGCAGACCTCTTTCACGTGCCGCGAGAGCTGAGGGCATCCAGTTCAACATCGCATCTGCACCACCACCAGCAAGAACTTGCGGTGGAGCAATATCAGGGCCACCTGGCAGAATTGAAACATCCAGGTCTTCCGCGTCATAATACCCTTTATCTAAAGCTACATAATAGCCTGCGAATTGAGCCTGAGTGACCCACTGCAACTGTAGTCGTACTTCATCAGCAGCATATGCGGCTGTTGCCGTTAAAAGCGCTAGCGCGCTGGTTAATAGTTTTTTCATTTTTACCTCCAGGTTGTTTTGGTCGTTACTTTGCTCTTACTAGCCTCGCTGTGAGGGGTGCCAGAATGTGACCCCCTTTTCTATAATTGCTACGATGCCGTAAAACGCACTTCCTGCGATTGCGGCGACAACTATCTCAGCCCACACCATATCCAGTGCAAGTTGCCCAATAGATGCGGAAATTCGAAATCCCATGCCCAAGGTTGGTGAACCAAAAAATTCGGCTACTATGGCTCCGATTAAAGCCAACGTTGTTGAGATCTTTAAGCCATTAAAAATAAAAGGCATGGCTGCAGGCAAACGAAGCTTTATAAAAGCCTGCCAGGGATCCGCACTGTAAGTTTTCATTAGATCGCGTTGCATGGCAGTTGTTTCACTCAATCCGGCGACAGTGTTGATGAGCATTGGAAAAAAAACCATGACAACAACCACTGCAGCTTTAGAGTGCCAGTCAAATCCAAACCACATTACCAAAATTGGCGCTGTGCCAATGATCGGTAGCGCTGCTAGAAAATTTCCAACTGGCAGTAAACCGCGTCTAAGAAAGTCAAAACGCTCAACTAGAATTGCCAAAGCAATCGCCGCAGTACAGCCTATTAAATATCCGCTTAGGGCTCCTTTAACAAAGGTCTGAATAAAATCTTTCCAGAGAATGGGCAGCTTGGCTAAAAAGGTATCTGCAATTACCGAGGGCGGAGGAAGGATGACCAAAGGCACATTGAGACCTCTGACTACTAATTCCCAGACCACTAAAATAGTGATACCAAAAATTACGGGCACCACCAACTTAATCAAGCGTGTTTCAGAAGCCGCTGAATTTGCCAAAACAAAATTTATTCGCCAAGATACTAGCCAAAAAACAAACGCAAAAATAACCAATGTCATGACATACCCATTCGATTAAGCGTTAAACGTTGCAACAACCCGATCAAGGCTACAAGTGAAGCGGCCAATAGCGCAGCAGCAAGTAAAGCCGACCATATTTGGATAGTTTGTCCGTAGTACGACCCCGATAGAAGGCGCGCGCCGAGCCCACGCACTGCACCGGTTGGGAGTTCTCCCACAATTGCACCTACTAGACTGGCCGCAATACCAATTTTTAAAGATGCAAATAAGAAAGGCATGGAAGACGGCAGACGTAATTTCCAAAAACCCTCCAGTGAACTCGCGTTATATGTTTTCAATAGGTCTAAGTGCATTTGATCAGGGCTACGCAAGCCTTTCACCATGCCGACCACCACAGGGAAAAAGCTCAAATATGCACTAATAATTGCTTTGGGAACGATCCCCTGCAACCCAACGGAGTTGAAAACCACTATGATCATCGGAGCGATTGCCAATATGGGTATGGTTTGCGATGCAATCGCCCAAGGCATCACGCTCATATCCATTGCTCGATTGTATACAATCCCGATCGCCAACAAAATCCCGAGTCCCGTCCCGATAGCAAAGCCCAGAAGAGTAGAGCTCAAAGTAATCCACCCATGAAAAACCAAACTTCTTTTTGAAGTAATTTTTTTATTTATTGTAGAATTCCAAAGTTCAGTAGCGACTTGGTGTGGTGCCGGAAGTCGTGGGCGCTCTAACGCGAAGGTGTCTTTGATTGCGAACGTATTCTGAACCACTAGCCGCATCGCTGACCGGTCACGACGTTCTTTGGCTCCTACTGGTGTAACAGCAATGCCAATACGTTCTGCTGCTGTTAGAGCCATTTTTATATTCATTGGCACTACAGCGGCGTACCAAATCGCTAATAGGCCAGCTATAACAACAATTATTGGGAGAAACGAACGCCTCATTCAGAACCGTGCCCTGCCCTAAGACCCTCTCGGACCCTTTGCGCAATTTCTATGAATTCGGTGCTATCTCTTATTTCAAGTGGTCTGTCCACTGACAGTGAACTTTCAATGACATCAGTGATGCGTCCTGGCCTTGGTGACATGACTACGATTTTTGTCGATAAGAAAACCGCCTCGGGAATTGAATGGGTAACAAAGCAAATTGTTTTATTCGTGCGCTTCCAGAGCTCTAAGAGTTGCTCATTCAAGTGGTCCCGCACTATTTCATCAAGCGCGCCAAACGGTTCGTCCATTAATAACAATTCCGCGTCAAATGCCAGTGCGCGCGCGATGGAGGCTCTCTGTTGCATTCCGCCGGACAATTGCCAAGGAAATTTTTTGGAAAAATCTTCCAGTTCTACTAAACGGAGAACTTCGTCCGTTCGTCGCAGCTGCTCACTCTTTGAATATCCCATAATTTCCAATGGTAGCTTAATATTTCCAGCAATTGTGCGCCAAGGATATAAACCAGCATGCTGGAAAACATATCCGTATGCTCGCTTTTGTCTTGCTTGATCAGGTGTTTGGCCATTCACGAGAATGGTTCCACTAGTCGGCTCTTCTAAAGCGGCTAAAGCTCTCAAAAATGTAGTCTTTCCACAACCAGACGGTCCAATAAAACTTACAAAATCACCCTTGTTGATTGTAAGATTAACATCGCTAAGTGCATGAACAGGTCCATCGTTTGTTGCGAATGTCAAATTGAGGGATCGCGCCTCGATGACAGGATCTTGGCTCATGCTTATACACCCGTTACAGGAATACCTGCTCGCACAACAGGTTGTGGATTAGTCAATTCTTTCCAGACTGAGCGCGCTCTATTCACAGGCGCATTTGGTGCTCGAGATACAAACTTGCCGTGTCCCTCCTGAGTTCTAACTTCACCATCGAAAACAGCGACTTGACCGCGAGATAATGTATACCTTGGCAATCCTTTTACGTGATGCCCTTCAAACACGTTATAATCTATTGACGATTGCTGCGTGTTCGCGGTAATTGTTTTTTCTTTATCTGGATCCCACACAACAATATCAGCATCAGCACCAACAAGAATTGCACCTTTTTGGGGATAACAGTTCATAATTTTTGCTATATTCGTGGATGTGACGGCAACAAACTCATTAATTGTTAGTCTTCCCGTTGACACACCATGTGTCCAAAGCATTGGCATCCTGTCTTCTAAACCACCTGTGCCATTTGGAATTTTTGTGAAATCTCCAACCCCATATCTTTTTTGCTCTGTTGTAAATGCACAATGATCTGTAGCAACAACACTGAGCGATCCTGATGAGAGGCCCGACCAAAGACTATCTTGGTGTTTTTTATTTCTAAATGGAGGCGACATAACACGTCTTGCAGCATGATCCCAATCTTCGTGAAAATATTCACTCTCATCCAGTGTGAGGTGTTGGATGAGAGGCTCACCCCAAACTCGTTTCCCTTGCATCCGTGCCCGCCGAATAGCCTCATGCGCTTCTTCACAGGAGACATGAACTACGTATAGCGGAACACCTGCCATATCAGCTATCATTATCGCTCTATTCGTAGCCTCACCCTCTACTTGGCTTGGTCGGGAATATGCATGAGCCTCTGGACCACTATTACCTTCCGAAAGAAGCTTCGCGCTTAACTCTGCAATGACATCTCCGTTTTCAGCATGTACCATTGGAGTAGCACCGAGATCTGCAAGCCGATTGAAACTTGAAAATAATTCATCGTCGTTCACCATCAGAGCTCCCTTGTATGCA
This sequence comes from Rhodobacteraceae bacterium HIMB11, assembly GCA_000472185.1. Classification (GTDB taxonomy): domain Bacteria; phylum Pseudomonadota; class Alphaproteobacteria; order Rhodobacterales; family Rhodobacteraceae; genus HIMB11. The sequence goes on from AVDB01000019.1 coordinate 5,705, forward strand.
AGAAAGTGTTTGAAAGTATTAATGCCCCTTTCGTTAACAACGGTTTCCATTTCGTTAAAAACCTGTTCACCCCACCATGTAACGGCCATGTGGAAAGAGTAATCGCAGTTCGCGCGAGTAGATTTATTATCCCACCGCTTCAATGCATCAAGCAGACTTTCGCCAGGATTTGGAAGTGCAAAATCGACAACCATCGTAGTCCCACCCGCCAGACTTGCTCGTGTACCACTTTCAAAATCATCTGAACTATAAGTTCCCATGAATGGCATTTCTAGGTGCGTGTGTGGATCAATTCCACCAGGCATAACATAACACCCTGTTGCATCTAATTCTTTGCCTCCACTCAAATTCATTCCAATTTCAATGATTTTTCCAGCGTCAATTAATACATCAGCCTGATAGCTTAAGTCGGCAGTTACAACTGTGCCATTTTTAATAACCGTTACCATTTTGCACCTCTTAGTTCGTAATATTTATCTTAGATTTTGTGTATTGATCATGAAACAACCACCGCCGTTTCAAGGACGGCATGCAGTAATACGTCGGCACCAGCAGTCGCCCAGTCCTTAGTGATTTCTTCAGCTTCATTATGGCTAAGACCATCTACACAAGGGCACATGATCATTGCAGTGGGGGCAACCCGGTTTATCCAACAGGCGTCGTGCCCGGCTCCTGAGATTATATCCATGTGGGAGTAGCCAAGTTTTTCTGCTGCACTACGCACAGCGCCAACACAGTGATCATCGAATGTTACGGGATCGAAACCACCAACCTTATCAAATTCGATATCTAGCCCCAGACTATCAGCGACCGACTGCCCTTCGGTCTTCAATCTATTCTCCATATTCTGAATTACAGACAAATCAGGAGATCGAAAATCCACGGTAAATACTACTTTGCCTGGGATCACATTTCGAGAATTTGGGTAGACATCAATGTGCCCGGCTGCACCGACGGCGTGAGGACCATTATCTAAAGCAATCGCATCGACTAATGCGAGAATTTTTGCCATGCCAAGCCCTGCGTTTTTGCGCATATGCATTGGGGTTGAACCGGTATGGGCGTCTTTTCCAACGATTGTTACCTGTGTCCAACTCAATCCCTGGCCATGCGTTACAACGCCAATATCCACCTTTTCTGCTTCTAATATTGGCCCTTGCTCAATATGCAGTTCAAACATAGCGTGCATTTTACGCGACCCAACGATTTCATCACCGACCCAGCCGATGCGCGCTAATTCATCCCCAAAACTTTTCCCATTCGCATCAACTCTGCTCTTGGCCCAATCCTCACTATGCACGCCTGCAAATACCCCCGATGACAGCATTGCAGGAGCGAAACGAGTACCCTCTTCATTGGACCAATTAGTCACAACAATTGGATGCTTCGTCTTGATATTTAAATCATTTAAAGTTCTAATAAGCTCCAAGCCGCCTAGAACACCAAGTACTCCGTCGTATTTTCCGCCGGTAGGTTGAGTGTCCAAGTGTGATCCAACATAGACAGGTAGCGCTTTTGGATCGGCGCCGGGTCTAGTAGCAAACATGTTCCCCATGCTGTCGACCCCCATGGAACAACCAGCAGATACGCACCATTTTTGAAATAATTCCCTACCTTTTGCATCATCATCTGTCAGCGTTTGCCGATTATTGCCACCAGCGACACCGGGGCCAATCTCAGCCATATCCATTAAACTATCCCACAAACGCTCACCATTAATGCGAATATTTTTTCCAGATAACGACACAATAACCTCCCAACTATTCTGAATTAGTGAAGCCAGAGAGAACTCTTGACCAATTGGTTAAATTTAGGTTAACAATCTTGACCACTTGGTCAAGAAATTTTTGCTGGAAGATTGAATGATCCTATCAACGCAAAGAAATCAATCGGGTTCGAAACGGAAAGAAAACGAGGCTCTGATAATCACGGCTGCGGAAAAAATTTTTGCTGATATGGGATATGCTGGAGCAACTATGCAGCAAATAGCAGATGCAGCGGGTCTTCCAAAAGCAAATTTGCACTACTATTTTCCGACTAAAGAAATTCTATACAGGAATGTAATCGACAAGATTTTCAACTTATGGCTTGAAGCCGCGGACATATTTGACGCTGCTGAAGGGCCAAAAGACGGACTTTCGAGCTATATTGATGCGAAGCTTGAAAGTTCTCGACATTTTCCAAATGGATCAAAAGTCTGGGCAAATGAAGTGATCCAAGGCGCTCCAATCATTCAAGACTACCTGGAAAGCAAGCTAACTGCTTGGACGCATAGTAAAGCTGAAATAATCGAAATGTGGATAGCGAAAGGTTTGATGGATCCAATAAACCCCAAGACACTGCTATATTTTATTTGGAGCGCCACGCAACATTACGCCGACTTCCAACATCAAATACGCACTTTAAACAACAACTCAGATTTAACCGAAGCTCAGTGGCGTGAAGTGAAAGAAGACATAAAAAAATTAGTCCTTAAAGGACTAGGCGTAAAACAGGTTTCTGAGTGCCCAACAATATCTGACGAGTAAATAAAAAGGAATATACACATGCCAACATTGATAGAAGTAAAGCACCCTCTTGTGCAGCATAAATTGTCGATAATGCGGGACAAGTCGACCTCTTGCCACGTCTTCAGACAATTACTTAAAGAAATCAGCCAATTGCTTGCATACGAGGTTACTTCAGACCTAGCATTGACCGCAAAAGAAATTGAGACACCGTTGGTCCGAATGCAGGCTCCAACACTCTCTACCGATGGGGTAGTTTTGATTTCAATCCTACGAGCTGGTAATGGACTGCTTGATGGTATTATGGAACTGATACCTACAGCGGGCGTAGGGTTCGTCGGCTTATATCGCGACGAAGAAACACTCAAGCCGGTGAAATACTACTATAAAGTCCCAAAGAATTTGCAAAACAAAACAGTAATTGTGGTAGATCCAATGCTTGCCACTGGCAATTCATCTATTGCCGCAATTGATTTACTAAAGAAATCTGGCGCTGAAGATATTAGGTTTCTATGTTTGTTAGCGGCTCCCGAAGGCATAAAAAACATGCAAACGCATCACACTGATGTCACCATTGTTACTGGCTCAATAGACGAAAAATTGAATGAAAGTGGATACATCGTGCCGGGTTTAGGTGATGCAGGCGACAGGATCTTCGCAACAGTTTGACAGTATGTATGTATCAGCTGAGCTTTCAATTAGAACTGGAAAAGTAAATGTCAGAATGTCTGGGAGTCACACACAGATCCGAAAGATACCAACGTTATGCATAGAAATCGAATAGAATTACAAAATGCCTATGAGCGCATCATGAACAGTCGCTCAGCTTTGTATGAATTCGGCGAAATTGTCATCGAAAACGATGGCCATTGGAACCCCAGCGAAGTTGCTGATCCAACCAAACTAATACAGCTGCAGTTATTCAATATAACAGCTTCAGGTATAGGAGCTGAGAGTGCGTTGAGGAATTGGATGGAGAAAGCAGAAACGACGTTGCGAGAATAACTGCTTAAGCAGCAATTCAAAGCATCAATACATGGTATTATAACGTTTTATTCAGCATCACAGGATGCCCAAAACAAAGGCAAAGTATTCATCTGCTTTGGTTTAAAAACTCTTTAAAAAGCTCTAAAGTTCTGATCGGGACGTAATTCAGTTTCGATCAAACAACAAATAAAAAAACACGTACAGTTAGAAGCCTTAAGAACTGCCAAATGCTTGCAAGTAGCAAGAACCGTGTTCTTCCACTAGGTTGGAGACACAGTGTTGGACCCCGGAATCTAATCAGATAAACACCACAAAAAGTGTGTGTTTGGTGTGTTTTTGAATTTCACACGCATAGCGCTAACGCGGAAAGATTAGGTCATCGATATTGCTCTGAAAAGTGGTGCCCGGGGGCGGAAACAAACCACCGACACGAGGATTTTCAATAGAGATGGCAATAAGTAATTTCATGAATACAGTAAGTTGTATGACCATAAATTTGGTGTGCGAAAAAGTGTGTTTTCGATGTTTTATGCATTTTGGATCAAACACTGTGTCACCAACCAATGGCGGGACACAGTTTATATGCTGATCCAACTCGTGTTAGCTTTTCGAGATATATCTATTTCAACCATGTTGCG
>AVDB01000020.1 GCA_000472185.1 Rhodobacteraceae bacterium HIMB11
CAATCCATTTGCAATCATATAGTTCACAATCAACCACACAGGGCCACGCCAATACCGCTCGCCGTCGTATTCGGCATCCTTTGGGTCATGGCTGGGGACCGCATATGTGCTGTAGTCCTTCATCGTTGAAATGCGATCAGCGATCTGGGCCGCACGTTCTGATTTGATGGGTGCGAATACCGCAAGAATTCCACCAACAGACGGAACCGAAGACAATTCGCCCGTAACGCGATCATAGCAGGTGTATTGCCCAATATCGCCGTTCCACAGCGTTTCTAAGGCCGCCAACCCCTTTTCCAATTGGGCTTTGGACGCTGCTGCAATGTCATGCTCGCCCAACTCTTCGGCCAATTCAGCGGTTTCTTGGATTGATCTTAAAAGGATTGCGTTGAAGCCTGGGTCTACCATTTGGAAAGGCGACGCATCATGCAGTAATTCGTTATTCCAATCTAGTGAACGGAATTTTTGGACCAGCCAGATATAGCGTTCATATTGTGCCTGTGTTGGTCGGTGCGCAGGATTTGCGTGCTGGGTGTCGCGTCGCACAAAAGGTAACACTCCGTCTGTCGGCACACGCTCAAATGGCGCATCCCAATCGACCGAGTTATCGCGGCCTGTTTCCCACGGGTGTATTATTGCGGTCAGACCACTATCGCGCGGATCACGACACCGATAAAACCATTCATGCCATTTTAAAACCTTGGGCAATAAAGCACGCGCGCGCTCTGCTGCTGCATCACGATCTTTGGAGCGTAAAAAGATTTGGCGAATAGCGAACCCCGCGACAGGCGGTTGCGTGATGCCAGAAGTCGGAACATCACGTCCTGTGGCCCATACATCAGGACCAGGAAAATACCCATCATCCATTTCATGAAAAATGATGTGTGGGACCATGCCATCATCCCATTGATGCGCAAACAACGTTTCAATTTCGACCCATGCGCGCGCTTCATCAAAGTAGACTTGGGCAAGTGCGGTCAAACAACTATCCCAGTTCCACTGAAAGGGATAAAGACCATGAGTTGGTACCGTATAGTGGCCCAGATCATTTAACTTTAGGATCTCAGCAGCTTTCGAAATCAAATTTTCAGACATCATTCTTCTCCAATGACTGTCGCATCCCATTTGATGGATTAAACCATCGTATTCTATCAAGTTGTGGCTGTAGCGCGATTGTGTCCCCACGCCCAATGTTCGCATCACTGTCCAATGTTGCGCGAAACTGCGCCCCGTTCACATCACAAGTCACCAACAGATGCGCGCCCAGGGGTTCAACAACATTCACCTTTGCCTTAATACCCGTTTCGGCCAAAACCACATCTTCGGGCCGAATGGCGAAATCCAACGTGTTTTCTGCACAGGATGGGCCATCATAGGGCTGTCCTCCGACAGTCCAGCGACCATCGGGCCGTTTGTCTGCGACCAGAAAATTCATGGGTGGATTGCCAATGAACCCCGCCACGAATTTTTCAGCTGGATTGCGATAAATATCGACAGGATCAGAGGCCTGCACAATGCGGCCTTGGTTCATGACGCTGATACGATCTGCAAGGCTCATCGCCTCAACTTGATCATGGGTCACATAGATCGCGGTTGTTTTACTTTCTGCTAGAACACCCTTTAACTCGGCCCGCATTTCAAGGCGCAGCAATGCGTCCAAATTGGACAGTGGTTCATCCATCAGGATCACATCAGGTTCCATAGCCAACGCGCGCGCAACAGCCACACGTTGACGTTGTCCGCCCGATAATTCACCCGAATAGCGTTTGAGCAATCGCTCGATGTGCATCAGTTCCGCTGTCCGATGCACGCGTTTTGTGATTTCAGCACTGGGGTGATTGTGCATACGCAAACCAAATGCGATGTTTTCAAAAACAGTCAAATGCGGGAAAACAGCATAGTTTTGAAAGACCATCGCAATCCCACGATCTTTGGGCGGCAGGTGATCAACTCGTCGATCATTGATCCACACCTCACCCTGCGTCGCAGTTTCCAACCCAGCGATGATCCGCAATAGGGTTGTTTTTCCACACCCTGATGCACCCAACAGAACCATGAATTCTTGATCCGACACAGTTAGGTTGATGTCGTTTAACGCCTGATAACTCGCAAAGTTTTTGGCAACATTTTTGATTTTTATTTCAGCCATTGAGAAGTCCTAACGATTTGCGATGCCCCACATCGCGAATAGGTATTTGCGAACCGCAAAAATGAAGATGAGTGCTGGAACAACAAGAATGAAGCCGCCCGCAAACTTTAAATGTAGGGCCGAGGTGTCCAAGTTTTGCAGCAAAAAGGCCGTCAGCGTTCGATTTTCAATCGTCAGAACCGCAGCGGCAAACACTTCATTCCATGAGATGACGAATGCAAAAATTGCTGAGGCTGTGATGCCAGGCAGGATTAGTGGAAGGACAACTTTGATGAACGCGGTCAATCTGTTGCAACCCAATGTCCAAGCCGCCTCTTCTAATTCCATCGGGATGCCAGAAAACAGCGAAAAGGTAATCAGTACCGCGAAAGGCACCGCGAGCGTTGTGTGAACCAAAGCAAGGCCAAAGATTGTATCATCCAATCCCGTGCGAATGAACAAAACCGCCAATGGCAGTGCCAAGAGAGGTAGCGGAAACGCGCGTGTCAGCAGGATTAGAATACGAAAGGTTTCTTTACCCTTGAACTCAAATCGAGACAGCGCATAGCCCGCAGGGGCCCCCACCAAAATGGACATGATCATCGTCAATGTAGCCACCTTTATTGAATTCCACAGGGCGCTGGTCATGCCAGCGAATTCCATGAAGAATTCAATACTTTCAAAGTTAAATTCGGGGACATAAGCCTTTGGGAAACTGTTAACTGCCTCAGGGGATGACAAAGTGTTCACGAACAAAAGATACAGTGGGCCCAAAACCCACGCGCACAGCAAAAATACAGCAGTCGCGTAGACATAGCGACCTGTACGTCGAGGATCCTGAGGTGCAGAAGATGCCATAGTCATCAGATCGTCGCTCCTTTTGGAACGCGAAGGACGCGCAGTATTGCAATTGTAGAGGCAATGGAAATTCCAAGAATAATCAGCGCCACCGCAGCGGCGGCACTGCCATTCAACAATTCGAATTGATAGGCATATGTTTCACTCATCAACACAGGGAATAGTGTTCCGCCCAGCGCCTGCACAACTGCGAAGACTTCAAATGCAAGGATCACGCGCAAAACCAGTGCCGTGGAAAGCGATGGACGCAGCAATGGCAAAGTGATGCGTACAAACTGTTTCCACCGCCCCGCGCCAAAAACCTGCGCAGCTTCGTAATATTCCTTTGGGATCAGCCCGATACCCGCAACAAGGATCACAAGCATGATCGCCGTTGCCCGCCAAATTTCGGCAAGCGCGATTGCAACAAAAATCAGTGTTGGATTTTGATAACTGATCAGTGCGGTCGGACGGTCAATGAAACCCAACCCGTGCATGATTGAATTTAAGAAGCCAGATTGTTCAAAAATTGCCAGCCATATGATCCCTGCGGCCAAATCTGAAATACCAAGTGGAATGGTCCAAATGTAGAGAACCAAATCACGCCCTTTTTTCATGGCGTTGACCATTGTTGCCATCAACAGCGCAAGCGCCAATTGGATTGGAACGACAACAGCGGCAAGCCAAAGAGTATTTTTGAACGAGCTTGGAAATTTCCAATAGGATGTCACCTCTTGAAAATTTTTCAATGACCAACCTGCGCCATCATAAAACGCCGTCTGTGCCACAAGATAGAATGGGTAAAGAAAAAATAGACCCAAGAAAACAGAGACAGGCGCGATTAGAACGTAGGGCAGATAGCGCGCTTGCATTGTATCACCTCAAGTTACTTGGATTTATTCGGATGAATATAGGGTTCTGCCCGATGGAGCAAACCCACCGGACAGAGGAGGAAATTAACGCATTATTCGACGGGGCATGCGCCCTTTGATGGGGCATCTGGTGCCCAGCAGGGTGCGCCAGTTTCGTTCATGATCGCAGCCAGTTTGCCTTTTTGATCATCCAGAACTGTGCGGATATCTTGGCCTGCAAGAACAATACGCTCAAAGCTGTCTACGAAGACGCGGTTGAAATCACCACCTTTTGCGCCCAGTCCCGCAGGAAGAAGTCCTGGGTTCGCGTCTGCTGATCCAGACATTTTCGCAACTGCGCCACCTGCAGCCTGAACCGCTGGCGGTAGGTCTCCTGGAAGTTCCACATCAACGACAGGGAAGAAGTTTGTTGCACGCAGTGTCGCCAATTGTGTTTCAGGCTTCAGCATGTGGGCAACAACCGCCATTGATGCTTCCGTATCAGGCGCAGTGCGTGGGATTGCCACACCCGCGATAACGGGCATAAAGCCACGGCCTGTTGGACCAGCGGGCGCGGGGAATGCAACAAAATCATCTGGCCGTTCGTTGAACGCACCGGCAAGGCGTGATGTGTGATCAAATGCAATCCATGCGTCACCGTTCAACAACTGCTCCTGTAGGAATGAGAAATTTGTTGATGCTGGGTTTGTAACTGCCCACAACTCACGCATTTTTTCCCAAGCAGTGACTGCTTCGTCCGATGCAAAGGTGCGCACAACACCATTGGTATATGATGGATAAAGGTAACCTTGGAAGAAGCGGTGCTTCAATCCCTTTGGCCCCGCTGGGAAACCAAATTTTGCTTCACCTGTAGCTTCCTTGATGTTCCCCGCCCAAGCAATCAACTGATCATAGGTTAGCGCATCGATATCAGCACCTTCTGGCAGGTAGGGCAGTGCCTCTTTGCTGGCCGCCATGATATAGCTTGCTTGCATCCATGGGATGTACTGCATGTCACCTGTGCCAAGTTTTGCAAGTTCGTTAAATGTTGCAGATGCTGACTCAACGCCCATGCCACCCAAATCGACAAGATCCGCGTCATCCATTGCAGAGAAATCGCCATGAAGTGCGCCTAGGACACCAATTGATCCTGAACCCGCCTGAAGTTCCGCATTCAAACGTGTAAGCCAAGGACCACCGTCATTCGGCTGATAGTCGATTGCCATATCAGCACCCGACAAGACCTGGTCACGCATCGCTTGCGCTTCTTCTACAGGTTTTGCCTGAGTAGACCAGAACAACACATCTGCCTGTGCTGCAACAGCGGTCAAACTTAGTGCGATCGCAGAAACCGCGCCAGTCAATTTTACTTTTAGTTTCATCAAACCCTCCCAGAGTTTCGTTATAATTACGCGTGAAAATACACACGTGACTATGCCCAACGAATCTAAATTCACTCGGCAACTATGTATTAGTTTGATATAACGTTATATCTATCGTCAATAATTATTAATGTATTATTTTCAATATGTTATATGTTTATATGGAAAATTTTCATTTGCATAATTACTATTTGTGATATATCGTTATGAGAAATCACGATATTGCTATGACGAAAAAACCTAACCTCAAAACCCTTGCGCAAGCTGCTGGCGTCTCTGTGCCGACAGCCAGCCAAGTCATGCGTGGAACGGGCCGCATATCCGAGGAAACGCGAAAGAAAGTTTTGAAGGCAGCCGAACGTTTGCACTATGTGCCTGATGGACGCGCGGCATCGATGCGATCAGGGGAAAAACGCGAAATTGGAATGCTGATTCATCGTATTTCCAACCCCTTTAATGCAGAAGTGATCAGCGGTGTAAGCGATCACCTTGAGGGCTACGGATACCTTGTTTCTGTTCTAGATTCTCGTGATGACGTGAAACATCAAAAGCGGAATTTGGAGGCATTCATTCGCAGCTCACGCGGAGGTTTGATTTGGGTTCCAGCTCACGAAACACCAAAAACAACAATTGAAATGTTGCGAACACATTCGATCCCAACTGTTACATTTTTACGTGAATCAAAATTTGGAAAATTCGATCACGTCGGGTTGGAGAATTCTGATGCGACCTACACCGCCACACGCCATTTGATAAGTCTTGGCCACACAAACATAGCATATTTTGGTGGCGAGCCGCATTCCGACGTAAGACAAGAGCGCATTCTGGGCTACCAAACGGCTTTAGAAGAAGCGCAAATTGACAAAAGTATTATCTGGGATGCACCAGATAATAAATTGTCAGGTGTTACTGCTTTGAATGAGTTACTAACCAAATACCCAAAAACAACGGCTTTGGTTTGCAACGGCGATATGATCGCATTAGGAGCATGTTTTGCTCTTCAAAAAATTGGAAAAACACCGGGTAAAGAAATCTCAATTATTGGATTTGATGATGTGCAAGATGCAGCTTTGGCAACTCCAGCCTTAACCACGATTTCTACTAAACCTTACAAATTGGGTACTTTACTTGCTAAAACCATCCTGGATCGGATAATCGACCCCTTCCAACAAAGTAAGTCAAGTAAAGTATCGACAAAATTGATCCTTAGAAACACTACCGGCAAACCAGCGTAGGTAAACTTTACTATAAAATGTAACACTGTGTTCTGTAACTAGGTTCGAGACACAGTGTCGAACCCCAGGGTCTAAACACTCAAACACGCGAAAAAGTGTGTGTAGTGTTAATGCAAAGTGCCGAGCTTCGCACGCGGTTTTATCAACCTGAAGTTCAAGTAATACGGGTGTGATGACAAAAATGACAAAGTTTACCTTATCTACCGTACTATCACTGTATGCGACAAATCCCTCATACGTCTGATAAGCGAAGAATTGTCATTTTTGTCATTGAATTGTTTTTGAAAGTTGTGCCCGGGGGCGCATAATCAAATGGCCGACTTCATTGCAGACACACCCTTGATACAGTGTCGTCGTGACGCCTGACTGATGCCTGATGCTGATGATTGGTCGAAAATAGATCAGCGTCCGATCAAAAATTATATCACCCCCCTAGCAAACCCTCAGACGCTACAGGACGTGATCGCCTCATGCGTACCCACATTGGATCCTTTGGGAAGGACCCGAAAGCGGGTCGTTCGCGCTGCTTTCGAAAGGCAGTCTCACACTTTCTACAAGGGGGTTGCACTCAAATTACCCCCCCTGCAAAGCGGCGACACTCAAATCAAAATATGATATTATAAACAGTATATTGAGAGATCAAATTGATCGGAGTGAAGTATGAATTTGACTAGTCGAAATATCGCCTTTTTCTGTGGATTTCCAACCAGCGACACATGGAATTTAGATAGGCGCCGATACGAATGGGATCACTTTTATCCTGTCAAAACGGTTCAGTCGTCACATCGGTACAACCTATTCCACGCCGCACTGGCACAGCTACAGTTCAGACTTACGCAGTTTGGTGCTGGGCCTTCACAGATGCTTGGTTTGCTGTCTCGTATCGACCAACAGGCGTTATTCGACACCGTAGACGCTTTCGAGGCTGGTACTGGTGATGCCGTTGTTGTTCTGGTGCCCAGCCACGACGCAGTAGATCATGATGAAACACTAACTGTCATGGATGATCCTAAACTAACGCAAACGACGCTAGCAGAGTGGGACTGCGCGTATGTCGACCTGACAGACTTCTTACGCGGTGTATTGGCGGGGGAACTGTAACACAATCCATGGGACTCGAATGGGGGGATCACCAATCGGAATGCTTCAAACGCCACTCTAAGGTGATAGCGTACGATGATAATAGATAAAGTAAGGCTCGTTCCGTGAAATTTGGATTCGTAGGTTTAGGACAGATGGGAGCGCCCATGGCGATCAATCTTGCCGCAAAAAATGATGTACTGGTTTATGATAGAAACACAGATGCGGTGGCGAAAGTGGTGCGCAGTGGTGCGAAAGCTGCCTCTTGCTGTTTCTGCTGAGCATATTTTGCTCGCACTTCCTCTCGGATTTGCATCACATTTTCCCGCAATGTCATGTAAACCTCCCGACATTTAGTACCATTTATAGTACCATGACAGGCAACTAAAACCATGATAACTAAATTAAAACAGTGACTTACTATGAAAATAATGGCGGTGCTGTCAGACAAAGGAGCCCAAGCATCAGTATTCATTTGGTGGATTTTTCTATGAGATCACTAAAGAGCGCCACTCGGTGAGAGCTGCATCACAGTTAAGCTTGAATGTACTGCGTTTTGAGAGTGACTTTTGCGAGTTGAACAGATTGTGAAACGAAGCATGGATTGAGGCGAACTTCTGTAGACTGTGCATGCGCCTAAATCGTAGCATGGCCCTTTCTCTTCGTCGAAAGGGTAAGTGTGAATTCTCAACTCTGTTATTTGCCCCTCTCTCGGTAACCTGCTTTTTCGAACAGCCCAGTTCTCTTGCTGCTGCGCCGTAGGACCCAAGTTTATCCGTGACGATCTCGTTTGGTGTTCCATAGCGCCGCATGGCTTTTTTCATGAACTTCAAAGCTGCTTTTTTTGTCTCTCTTTTTGGTGACATAGCTTTCTAGCACCTCGCCTTCATGATCGACTGCGCGCCACA
>AVDB01000021.1 GCA_000472185.1 Rhodobacteraceae bacterium HIMB11
GTAATTCTTGAAGCCCCAATGCTTCAGCAACCTCATTAACTTTAGCGTCTATCGCAGGCTTTTCATAATTCCGGCACACTAACGGAAACGCTAAATTTTGTTCAACGGACATCGTTCCATAGATTACGGGAAACTGAAAAACTTGGGCAATATTGCGCTCAGATGTGGAAAGTTTTGTAACGTCCACTCCGTCAAATAATAACTTACCTTCGGAAGGATGAACGATGCCCGACATAATATTCAGCATTGTTGTTTTGCCACAACCTGATGGGCCTAAAATAGCATAGCGCCCACCATCCTCCCAAGTCATGTTAAATGGGTTTAATGCATAATTTTGTTCCGCTGATTGGGGATTATATGAATGCGCGATGTTCTGAAGTTCAATTTTAGCCATTATTCCAATCCACGATAAGGTGAGGACACTAACTGTTCATTTTGGTCAAATACGTACAATTGCAGGGTATCGAACTGCACACGTACAACCTCACCAGTGTTAAAATTTTGTACTGAATCCAATAACCCAACAACTCCAATCATTTCATGTCGAATATGTAAGAATGTTTCGGAACCACTGATTTCAGAGAGCTCTACACTGAATGGAAAGCCTGTTGAATTTAAGGTAATACCTGCAGCACGCATACCAAAAATATACGAGCCTGTTGCCAATCCTTTACAATGTTGAGGCAATTCAAGGTCAATCTCCGAGCTTAAAATTATCCTCCCATTGTCAACCCTACCTTCAAACAAGTTCATTGCTGGGTCATTTGTGATTTGAGCTACTTTGGTACAGTTCGGATTCTCATAGACCTCTTTGGACGTACCTTGTTGCAAAATCCTTCCCTCATCCATGACTAAAATTTGGCCGCCTAGTTGCATTGCCTCAACAGGATCGGTCGATGAATAAATCAAAATCGAGTCTTTTGAGGCCTCTGAAGAGAAGATGTTTCTAAATTCCTCTCTCAGTTGCTCTCGCAATTTATAATCCAAATTTACAAGCGGTTCATCGAGCAAGATAACGCTTGCTTCTTTCACCAAAGATCGAGCCAAAGCTACGCGCTGCTGTTGACCACCTGAAAGCGCTTGGATTTTTCTATTTTCAAAACCGTCTAATCCAACCTGCTGAAGTGCTTTCATAACGCGCGCTTTAATTTGGTCAGACTGCATGCGACGCTGTTTGAGAGGAAATGCAACATTCTCGTAAACACTTAAGTGAGGATAGTTGATGAATTGTTGATAAACCATCGCAACTTCGCGCTTCCATACTGGAATTGAACCAAAGTCACGATCATCCAAAGTCAATGTACCCTCGTCAGGCGAAATGAGACCTGCCAAAGTTTTAAGTAACGTAGTTTTACCAGCCAAGGTGCGACCTAAAATGGTGTATATTTGCCCCTTCGACATTTCAAAGCAGACGTTATCCAAGTGCCATTCGTTCCCTGGCTTAAAACTGAGGTTTGATGCAATCAGTGACATTATTTTAGCGCTCCAGATAGGTTACCCTTTGACAAGTATCGCTCAACAATAAAGGCGACTAACACCAAAGGAGCGACACTCACCAAAGCAGCAGCCGATAAACTCCACCATGGGGTGATTGACGAGTTCAAAGCCACAATTGCAACTGGCAGGAGTTGGACTTCGGTAAACGTCAAAATGAAAGAGAAGAAAAAGTCAGTCCAACCAAATATCATGCAAAACATACCAGCAACGATTATCCCAGGAATGGAATTTGGAAGTACGACTTTGTAAAAAACCTGTAGCGGATTGCATCCATCAATCAGTGCAGTCTCGTCGATTTCGACGGGAACCTTATTGAAAAAATCAACCATGATCCACACTGCAATCGGCATAAGCAAAACAATGTAAACAATGATCAGTCCCGCTAATGTATCTAGCAAACTAAATTTCCCCAGCATGATGAAGAATGGAATAGCTAAAACAACAGGTGGCATTATCCTCTGCGAGATGAAGAAAAATGTTATATCTCCGTTGCGGATAAACCCTGCCTTAAAGGTGAAGCGTGACAAGGCATATGCAGCAAGAGTTCCCAATATGATGCTTATCAAGCTACCTGACGCCGTCACAAATACGCTATTGAAAAATGGCTCAACTATGTCGACGCCGCCCTGTGCAGGTGACTTCCATAGGGCGCGCCAGCCTTCCAAGTTAGGCTCAAAGTCTACCCACGGGATGTAAGTTGCCCCATTTGTCACCGATTGAAAGTCTTTAAAAGACGTGGAGACTGCCCAGAGAAATGGCGCGATTACGAAGATGGACCAGAGAACCACAGCCAAATATTTTAATGAAGTATACAGAACTCTCATGATTAGTTACCCCGAACCATAAGTTTCACCAATAATTTTGCTATAATCGTGAAGCTTATGATCATGATAATTAGATACGTTAATGACAAGGCAGCAGAGTAACCAAATTGGAACTCACGCAAACCTTTAATGAAGATGTAGAAGCTGGAAGTTTCCGTTGCAGTGCCAGGACCCCCAGATGTCAGAACATAAACCGTGTCCATTATCTTGGATGCTTCGATCAATCTAATGATAATTGCACCAATAGAAATAGGCGCCATTAACGGAAAGGTGACATAGAAGAATGTACGGATCGGGCCTGCTCCATCAATCGAAGCAGCTAAGAATGGCTCTTTAGGGAGTGACAAAAGTCCTGCGAGCAATAGCAGGAACATGAAAGGTGTCCATTGCCAAACCTCCACGATCATAACGGTGAATTTCGATAGTGTTTCGCTGCTCAGCCACAACGGAGCAACGTTAAAATGACTCAAGATATCATTAACAGGTCCTAGGGATTCGTGAAAAAACGTGCGCCAAATAACAGTCATGATAACTGGAGTGGTCATCATTGGTATGAGGAAAAGTACTCTGAAGAAACGCTGAAATGCGATCTCTTTCCAAACTATCAGTGCCAGACCAAAACCAATGACATATTGCAGAAATACAGTTGTCACAGACAACAGACTTAGACGTCCAAATGCTTCCCAAAAGCGAGCGTCATCGGTGAATAATCTGACGTAGTTCTCTATCCCAATAAAATCGAGGGCCGGATAAAAACTATCCCAACTTGATAGACTTAAGCGAACTGTAAACCCAATCGGAAATATCAAAATTGCCAAAAGAACTAATAGTCCAGGAAGTAAAAAGAGGTATTTATGTTTGAAGTTCATTTACCATCGCCCTGCTTCTAAGAGAGCGCTCCACATCAGGAGCGCTCAATTTTAGTTGTAAAATTGAAGATTTATTCTGCGTCCTCTAAAGCAACGCCAATTGCATAAGCTTCACGGATTGTGTCAGGTCCAATACGCTTCACAATCTTTTTCCATTCAGCAGCTACTTCATCAAGGGCTTCTTGAGGCGATAATTGGCCAGCAAGCGCTTTCGATGTTCCAGTAGCCACTGCACTGTTGAATTGGAATACGCCAGGCACACGAAGTGGGAACACGCGATTAGTGCTTCCTTCTTCCATCTCCATAAGTGTTTCAGCGTATTGCTTAGCAATTTCTGGATCCCAACCTTGACGCTCTACGTACAATTCTGCTTTGAAGTCTGATTTTTTGAACGGGTTCACACCAAAACGGCCGATAGCGATATCTGCTTGGTGATTTGCATCGTTCGCGAAGAAACAGAGATAGTCAAAAGCCATTTCATGGTTTTTACTTTTCTTTGCAACTGCTGCAGTCCAACCCCATACAATATACGGCGCTTGGTTGTAGGTGTCTTCCCACGAGCCCGATACACGGTTCCAAACTCTCTCAGAACCCGGTAGCGGTGCAGCACCGACTTTGTTCTTGATTGGACTGTCATCTTGCATTGCTGCTACGAAAGCGTCATCCCATGAGAAACTGAACAATGTCTGTCCGCCACCAAAGGAATTAATTTCATCACCTAAACCAAAATTAATCCCACCGGGTGGGACATATTTGGTTGCTTCTACCCAATCAGTCAAAGCTTCAACAAAGCCTGGACCGTTAATTAATGGCTCCATCGTTTCAAGGTCAAAGAAGAAGCCACCTTTAACTCTTGGATTCTTTGAGTAAGCAACCGAACGGCTGAAAAATGCTGCGTACATCAAGTCATCTTTTTTCATGACTTCAGCAGATCCGTACTCAAGTTCACCGTCGTTATCCCAGTCCCAGCCATTGAAGAATGCTGCCATCTCAGCATATTCTTTCCACGTCTGTGGCACACGCAATTCTTTGCCTGTTTCAGCCTTATATTTTTCTTGGTAAACAGGGTTATCAATCACATCTTTGCGATACTTTAGGTAGTGACGGTCACCATCAATTGGGAACTGGATCATCTGTCCGTCCCAGGAGTTAACATCGATATGGCTCTGCGTAACATCTTTCATTTGAACCATATTCACGTACTTTGCGGGCACGGGCTCAAGATACTGTTTCCAGTCGCGAATGAAATTAGAAAATCCGAATACGATATCATATGGCGCCTGACCTGCTTGAAAAGGAACCATCGCTTTCGAGTACAGATCACCCGCAGGTGTGTGGATGACGTTCACCTCTGCACCTGTCAAAGCAGCAAACTGCTCTGCATGCAAAGCTGTTGGCTCTCCCATGACGGGTACAGCGTGTGTATTGATGGTCAAAGTCTGACCGGAATAGTCTTTCTTTGACATAGATTCATACGAGCATTCACCCGCAATATCACCAGTGTTCTTAATATGCGGAAATTTATCACTCCACTGATCTGCACTAGCTTGCGTAGCAATAGCCGCAGCAACCAGCAAACTTGCTCCGCTTACACCTTTGATTTTGGTCATTTTTTCCTCCCGAGAAAAAGTTATGGAACTAGTACAGCCCGGCCTTGGATTTTGCCGTGATGCAGATCCAAAAGTGCTTGGTTTGCTTCGCTCAACGAGTAATGGCGGGTTTCGAGGTCAACTAAACCTCTGTCTGCCAGCGCCATTAGCTCAGTCAGCTCAGCCCAAGTGCCTACTAGATTTCCGATGATGTTCCGTTCAGTGATGATCATATCTACTGTTGGAATTTGAATATCTTCGCCATAGCCAACGATGTAATAGCTGCCCATTGGACGGGTCATATCCAGACCCTTTTTCGTGGTACCTTTTTCACCCACAAAATCAATAACTGCCTCAGCGCCGAGGCCATTGGTTAGAAGTTTTACTGCATCAACTTCGCTTCCGTCAGCCTTCACAAGATGATCAGCACCACCTTTTCCAGCAAGCTCCAGAGCGTTGTCGTTTATGTCCACCACAATGATAGTTGCAGCGCACATCGCGCGTAAGACCTGAATACCAATGTGGCCCAAACCTCCAGCGCCAATAACAACTACTGAGTGATCAGGTAACAACTGCTGCGCAGCTTTCTTCGCAGCCCGGTAAGCAGTCAAACCTGCATCAGAATATGGCGCTACGTCTTTTGGTGCTAAGGTCTTTGGGAGCTTTACCAGGTTACGGCTAGTCGTCTGCAAATACTCTGCATAACCACCATTACTGTCTAACCCCGGAAACGTACCGTCGCCATGCATGTCGTGGCCTCGGCGGCAAGCTAAGCAAGTCCCCCCGGTTATTTTTGGGTGGACAATAACTGGGTCACCGACGGAAAATCCCTCAACTTCAGGGCCAATTTCTTCGATCCATCCAGCGTTCTCATGACCCATAATCAAAGGTAAGAGAGAATTTCCGTCTGGATCCATATGGGGCATCCAAATACCCTCAACGATATGGAGGTCAGTACGGCAAACACCAGCTCCTCCAATTCGCACAACAACATCAGTCGATTTTTCAATTTTTGGATCGTCTACGTCTTCGAGATTAACCCAACTCCCAGATGATAAATCTGGGTCATATTTGTGTAATACTTGTGCTTTCATAACTAACCCTCATCATTCGATGACGGTGAAAAAACAGTACAAATGCTAGCAACGCAAAACGGCACTAGTGTTCTGAAAAATCTGTTCTCTTGCTGAACAAACATCAAAATCAGATGTCCAATATCTGCACATCCAAAGTCTGAAATTAAAGAAATATGGCTTATTTGCTTAATTGATGGGTATTTTGTTCATAATGTGAACAACTCGCAACATAAGATCACTGAAACTTGACTCGTTAGACAGTGAGGATAGTTGTGACTTGGGAGAAACATCATGGAACCAAGAGCAAATTCAATTGACCGTGCGCGCTCGTACTTGGAATCAAAAGGAAAAATTCCATCAGGGGCACTTCCTTCGGTCATTGCAGAAAGTTGGCATTTAAGCCTAGAGAGCGGTCTGGATCCCTTCGAGGGTGTTGGGGACTATGTTCTAAATGAACTTGAGTTCAGCAATCAAACTTCACAGTATTCAAAGTTAATAAATTACTCACGTCCCGAACTAGAAACTTTATATGACCAAATTGCAGGCTCAAATTTTGTAATCGCCCTTGGATCGCCCGACGGCGTGGTTCTAGATACTTTAGCAGACACTCAATTTGGTTATTCGAGTGCTGGAAAAGCAGTAATCCCAGCATCAGTATGGACAGAAGAACTAAGGGGAACAAACGCTCTAGGTACATGTCTACGCACACGCAAGCCAGTTCAAGTATATGGCGGAGAGCATTACTTAAGAGTACACTCAGACGTGTCATGCATCAGTGCCCCAATATTTGACGGGAAAGGCAATCTCGCGGGCTTATTAGATGCTTCTTGCAGATCAACAATTAGACAACAGCACACCGCCGCATTGGTCCAAATGTCGGCAGGTAATATCGAAAATAGTCTTATCAGGAACAGTCACGATAACTGTATCATCATACAGTTTCACCCGCGTCAGGAATATTTGACTACGTTAAGCGCAGGATTGTTGGTACTCGATGAGACGTTCAGGGTGGTCGCAGCTAATCGACGCGGAAACGCGTTCATATCTTCCGAAAAAGATTTAATGGGGAAGCACTTTGATGAGCTTTTCGATAACAATATTGAAAGTCTCATTCAGCACTTAGCTACTGGTGAGGTATTAAGAGTTCGAGATAATGTAGGGTCGGCTGTTTCAATAAGATGTGTTGCGAATAAAGCGGCATTCGCCTTAGCAAGAATGAGTTTGTCAGGAACTGAACTACCAAAGGCACCATCAAGAGTAAGAGCTAAAAACCACTTTAGGGACGTTGTGATCGGCGATAAGGCACTCGGTTCTCAGTTATCAAAGGTTTCATCAGTGCTTCATGAAAACCCAGTCATCCACATTCGAGGTGATGTGGGGACTGGTAAATCTTTAACAGCCCGTATGCTGCATGCTGCGAGTGAACGTGACGGCGAATTTGTGAATATTGATTGCTCGATGCTGGCAGACAGCACAGTAAAAGAGGTATTTTTTGGTACCGGAAACGCATCAACCGGGATTTTGGGCCGCGCAAAATTTGGAACGCTCCACTTAGACAACGTTGATTTACTGCCAAAAAGCATACAACCAGCTATAAAGCATCTGATCACCCATCAAGAAGTTATGAACCCGGTAACATTTCAAGGCGACGCAACTGATATTTTGCTTCTTTCATCAACATCGGAAGAGCTGAAAAAAAACGAATTTGTTAATGGTCTACGCCTGCTGTTGACAGGACAGGAAATTAGATTGCCAAGTACACGCGATCGCTCAGATCTTCGAGAGATCATTTTAAATATTGTTGCGTACAAGTCCCCCAGTCTAAAATTTGACGATAAAGCACTTGATCTTTTACTAGGCTACGACTGGCCAGAAAATTTTCACGAAGTCAGGAGCACTATCGATCAACTCATCAGAAAATGTGAAAAAATAATTACCGAGACAGACGTTCTATCAATTGGCTTGCAACTGAGTGACACGCAGCAATCCAAAGTTGTTTGCGAGGCGTGCAGCGGCACCTCATGGAAAGAAGAATTATGTAAAGCGATAAAGAATGTAGTTGCAGAAAATAACGGTAATGTTTCAGAAGCTGCAAGACAGCTCGGAATGTCTAGAACTACGATCTATAAACATCTATCTTAATCACCACGCAAACTCCAAGTAAGCAGCAAATCGCGCCCTTCACGGATGCGCTAGGTTGCAGACACAGTGTGGAACCTAGGATTCTAAACACTCAAACACGTGAAAAA
>AVDB01000022.1 GCA_000472185.1 Rhodobacteraceae bacterium HIMB11
CACCCTTGTCGGACTGATGTCTAGAATTGTTATCGTGAGTGTTTTCCAACGACGCCGGTATCTCGCAATTTTTATGTAGCAACCTACCCTCTCCTCACAACATTCTAAATTTAAGGAAAGAACTGTGCATTTTTTAATTGGATTTTTTGCGATATTCTTCAGCGTCGGTTCAGCCTTTGCCGAGGACAAATTAACCGCGACAATCGCCAGTATTGATGCAGATGTTGTGTTCATGCGCCATGCACTTGCACCGGGCTTCGGTGACCCTGCCAATTTTGCGCTAGAAAACTGTGCCACACAACGCAATTTGGACAGTGTCGGCAGTAAGCAGGCCATGGAAATTGGTGCGGAAATACGACGTAGCGCAACAACTTTCACCGAAGTCATATCAAGCGAGTGGTGCCGATGCAAAGAGACGACTGAATTGCTGGGACTTGGATCATGGGATCCATTTTCTGGGTTAAATTCCTTTTTTCAGGACTTCGCCTACAAAAATGTCGTTTTGAAGAAGTTAGAACAAAAACTTAGCCAGTTGAAACCAGGTGTGACCTTGATGGTGACCCATCAAGTTGTCATCACATCAGTGACAGGACAGGCGGTTGGAAGTGGTGGATTAATTGCATTCAACACCCGCACCAAAGAGGCCCGCAAATTTAGATTAGATTAAATTTGAAAAATTTGCTTACACTACTGGTGTAGCAAACAGGGAGTAAAAAATGAAAAACATTATCAAAATGTGTTTGGCTATGTGTCTAAGCGTGTTCGTGTCACACATGGCCTATGCAGGTCAGGCGGGAGACGGTGTCAACAGATTGGCTTTGCAGGTCAGCGACAATGATCCCGCGACCTTAAACAAAGTATTGAACGTTGCCGCGAATTTTGCACGCATGCAAAGTGAAAAAGGCAATATGTTCGAAATTGAAATCGTTGCATTCAACGCAGGACTTCACATGCTGAGAGAGGATACGTCACCGGTGTTAGATCGTGTGAAAAACTTTTCGGCAAGCATACCTGACCTACAATTCAGCGCCTGCCAAAATACGATTAACGGGATGACCAAAAAAGAAGGTAAAGCCCCTCAACTTGTTGAGTCTGCAGTTGTTGTGCCAGGTGGTGTTGGCAGGCTCATGAAATTGGATAACAGCGGATATTTTGTCATCAGACCATAGTCTACTAATCCAAAACCCTGAGCCGCATTTTTAGCGGCTCAGGCTGCACATATTTTTGTGGTGGAGACATTGAATTCATTGATTTAGCGTCGTGCATGCTATTTCAGAAAAACTGTCTAAAATTGGCTTTTGATACAGAGCAACATTTGGGAACTTCACAACTGACCCTAAGTGGATGATGTAATGCTTATTGTTTGATTTCCACAATTAAACTGGACCGCTATTGGGACCGCTTTGCTAGATTAATAATTCCATAAGAAATTGAATAAAAAAGATAATATAATTAGACCTTAGCCCTCTGGGGGTACCACTGTTCAAAGCAATATCACCGACTTAATTTTTGCACACTAACGCAATGCGTGTGAGATTTAGAAACACACCAAACACACACTTTTTCGCGTGTTTGATTGTTGGGATTTCGGGGTCCAACACTGTGTCTCAAACCTAGTGAAAGAACACAGTTCTTTGTGAAAATTTTCCCAATTAAAAACCCATGCGGTCAGATTTGTTTGTGATGTGAAACTAGGTTTCCTCTCAGGTGGGTCTTACAAGAGAGTTTTTCGATTTTCTAGCCTACCTTTACCCAGGTCTTCATGCCACCCATTGAGTGACTGAGCATGTGACAGTGCAGCATCCAATTTCCTGGATTATCAAAACAGCACAATATGTCTTGTGAACCTCGTGCTCCTATCAATGTCGTATCTCGAAAGTCACCAACTTCACCATTGTCGTTCAGTTCATAAAAATGATGTCCGTGCAGATGCATAGCATGGGGAAATGCTGTTTGGTTGACTAGCTTTATTTTTACCGTTTCATTCTTATCGAACGTCTCGCAAGGCTGTGCAGGCATGTCCGATACGTTATTTAACGACCAAATATTATCACCACCATGCGCACCTCCCATAGCACCACCCATCATAACTAATTCCAGCTCTCTATTTGGCGACGAGGGCTTTGGTTTAGTACTCTTGGGTAATGCCTCGATTGGAGACACCTTTCGCTGCAAATTTTCACCTTCTATTGGTAGTTCGCCGAGTCTGAAAAAACCATCTCTCAACAATTGATCAATTATTAGGTTGTCGCTCACGTCTACAATCAAATCGACACGTTGGGCAGGAGCAATAATGATATCTTCAAAATCACGTGGTGTTTCGAGTGCCATCCCGTCAAATGCAACGATCTTACCTTCAACTCCCGACAGTTTTAGGGGGAATATTCTATTAGTTGCGGAATTAATTAATCTAAGCCGAACTCTATCACCCATGTGTATTTTAGTTTGTGGGAATATAGCACGTGCATAATTTCCCATGAAGCCCGCGTGGGCAACGCTGTGCATATCACTAAATTCTTCGATCAATTGGCCATCATTATTCATAAGCCAATCAGACAAAATTATAGTTATGTCTTCATCAACATCGATCTGTGATGCTTCTTCAACAATGAGCGGCCCAATCAACCCTCGCGCCACTTGCTCTAGAGAGTTGTAATGGGAGTGATACCAGTAGGTGCCAGCATCAGGTGGCACGAATTCATAAGATTTAGTGGTATATGGTTCCTGGATGTCTTGTGTCAGCATCGGAACGCCATCCATAGCATTTGGTAGTCTTATACCATGCCAGTGAACTGCTGTGCCTTCGTCGAGATTATTCCTGACATTGACCTTAAGTGGCTGACCCACTTGTGTTCGGATTTCAGGGCCAGGAAAGCTACCATTAAATCCAAGCATTTCTGTCTTAAAATCGTACCCTGGAACCAAGCTAGTGACTATGGGTTCGGCAACTAAGTTATGTTCATAGTATTTTGCTGAGCCTAAACTTGGAAGAATAGTAGCAGCAGCACTTGTGGCCAAAAATTGACGTCGATCCATTGTCATGTCGTTGCTCCTAATCATCAAACGACATCGGGTGTCGCGTTGCATGTGCATCTTGGATTTCTTGAGGCCAGGTTGATCGTATGTAGGCAAGAATTTCCCAAATCTCTCGATCCGATAAAATGCCTTCGTAAGCGGGCATGCCACTAGGATACCCAGTGACCCCAGCAGCTTCTAGTGTCGCTTGGCCCCCAAACTTCGTATATTCAAAGAGCATCTTGGTATCATGATGCCACGTATGTCCTGTTTCGTCATGCGGTGGGGCAGGAAGGCTCCCATCAGCTTTGTACTCTCGCCAATTAAGCTGTCCCTCAAGGTTTACCCCATGGCAACTCGCACAATGGTCTCGATAATTTTCAGAGCCAGCCATCAAATTTCTATTTTGGAGCTCGTGATGTGCGACAGCAATACTCGCACTTAGACTCGTAAATACAATGCTCGTGATAAGAGTGCGTTTATTCATCATTCAGCCTCAGCAAGTATTCAGCGATATAGATACGGTCACTTTCTGATAATCTAGATGTATTTTCGACGACTGAAGCCATCTTCCCTCCAGCAACATCATAATCAGGCGTAAATCCAGAACTCAAATATTCAACTATTTCTTCTTTGCTCCATTTCAAATCACTTGGATGAATACTTGGAATTTTCCCTTTACCACTTGGATTTTTACCACCTTTCAGCCAGGCAACCGTTTTTAATCCACCTAAAATATTTCTTGGAGTGTGACACTGAGCACAATGCCCTAGTGCCTCGACTAAATAAGTGGCTCTATCATCTATCAAACTGTATTTCGCATTATCAGCGTATAACATATTCCATACAGTTATGGTTTCACGAATATTAAACGGAAACCCCAGATCATGTTTTTTACTGGGTGTGTCGACTGCGGGAAGTGTCTGCAAATAACTCCATAAATCTGCAATGTCTTCAGTATTCATCATTGAGTAAGATGAGTAAGGAAAGACTGGAAAATAGTTTGAACCTGTAGGATTTTGCCCGTGCTTCATAGCAACATAAAAATCTTCAAACGTCCAAGAACCAATTCCATATGTTGAGCTTGTTGAAATATTTGGAGCATAAAAAGTCCCAAAATTTGTTTGAAACGCTTCCCCTCCACCCAGCTCATTTGGCGAAGTTGGATTGGTTGATAAGTGACAGCTTCGACATCCTGAAGCGTAAAATAAAGTCTCTCCATGATCCACATCAGCCACATATTGTGCAGGCAATTGTGCATTAGGATAATCTTTATCAAAAACTATGAACGCCGCTGCGCTTACAAATACCGTACCGAGTAGGAAAAAGAATAGTCGAGACATCGCTATTCGCGATATTTAGAGTGACATTGCTTACATGCACCACCCAATGTTGCCATGACATTTCTTAAGTCTTCGGGCCCTTTGAGTGAGGACTGCAATTGCAGTGCATCTTTTGTCAATGCATCGGCCAGTTTGGTGAATTCGTCAAACTCATCCCAAATAATTGGCTTTGCTTCTGACTTTGGGTCTTCTGCTTTCGTTGCAAACGATTTGCCAGTTTCCGCCGATAACTCACCAATCTTAGAAATCGCCGCCTTAGCCAGAGGCAGGTCAAATGGTTGCTGCTGCTTCATCATGGCTCCAAGAACTTTCATATTTGAAGCCATTTCACTCATTTGCTTCATCCGCTTCATAACATCTTCGTTTTTGACACCACTATGCGCAAACACAGCAGATGCAACGAGTGAGATAGAGACTACTGAAACTACAAATGAACGCATGTGATCAATCCTGTTTAGTTAATTCCGTTGTGACGCTGCAATTCGCGGACATATGCAGTGATAGCCTTCACGTCAGCACGGGTCAGGCCCTCGATTGCAGGCATATTTCCAAATTTCCAATGATGTGCACGTACACCCATCGCAACGGCTCGTTGAAAGCTTTCATCGCCATGATGACTTGGCTCATAGATTATGTGAATAAGAGGTGGCGCAACGCCATCTTGCCCTACGGCGTTTTCTCCATGACATGCGGCACAATTTTTATCAAAGCCACGCTTTCCGATTGTGGCCAAACCACTCAACTCAGAAGGAATTTCAATTTGCACGAGCGCATTACTTTGTTGTGCTTCGGCGACGCTCGAATTTGTACCAGCATACTGCGTATATAAACCAATTGCAGCTATGAGTATCAGGCTGGGAATTAAGAAACGCATGTCACTTCCTGTTCTTTTTTTGGGAGCATAAAGCTTCCTGTAGGTGGAAGCTCAAGGCTGCAAATTATCACAAGTTTGTGAGCATCCATATGGCCATCAGGACCATCATCACATTCTCAAGCAGCGACACAAAACCAAGTGGCACTTTGCTATCGCCGCCAACACAAGCACACTTTAATTCACGTTTATCTACATACACTGCTTTAAACACGCTTATAGCACCTATCGATGCCGCTACGAGAGTGATGGGGGCGGAGATTATTGTAAGAGTGCCTGTCATCATTAGAATTCCTGCACCACATTCAATAAATGGATAAAAATAAGCGTATCGAACCCAACGTTGTGCAAGTAGGTCATAACTCAAAAACATTGTCGCAAATCGGTCAATATCTTGGAGTTTTTGTAATCCTAATAGGACCATCGCACTTGAAATGAAGAGTTCCAAAAATCGTGTTAATGAAACATCTAACTTTGCTATGAACATAGCATTGAGTGCAAATGCGGCGGCAATAATAAACAGTACAATTACGGGCGTGTAAGTCGTTTCGTCTTGCCTGCGATTTCCAATACCTAAAAAATGTTGCAGATCATCAAATCCACCAACTCGCGTGTCATCAATGAATATTTGAGGAACAGTTTGAACGCCATGTTTGGATTTAAAAGCTGCTATTTCTTCGGGGCATGTCAGATGATTATCTGTGACGTGGTACCCTTTTCTTCGAAGCAAATCTTTTGCCTTCAAGCCATGCACACACATTTTTTGTGCAGTAACCATTCTGAATATGACCGCTTCCTTGTTAATCGCCTTTAAAGAAGACATCTAACTTTCTCCGACACTAATTGATGATTATTTCTCTTTGATATAAAGCTTCTAGTAACTGGAGGGTCAATCAATGAATATCTCAGACGCAGCAAAAAAATCCGAGCTACCTGTTAAAACAATCAGATACTATGCAGATATTGGATTGGTAAAAGAAACAGGGCGGACAGCGAATGGTTACAGGACCTACGATGAGACCGCTGTCAAACGATTGATTTTTGTCAGACGCTCTCGTGAATTTGGTTTTAGCATCTCACAAACAGAAGAATTGCTTGCATTATACAGTGATGAAAAACGTTCTAGTGCTGAAGTAAAAGCGATAGCGCAAAAACGGTTGCTAGAAATAGAAACAAAACAAAAGGAATTGGAGATACTCAGAAAAGAGCTCTCCAACCTCGTACAATCATGTCACGGCGATGACCGTCCCAATTGTCCAATTATGGATTACCTAGGATAATCAAAACGAGTGGTTATCAATTACTGTGATGCTGTGCCATCATTTGTTCATGAACAGCAGCCATTCCACGATCCGCCAAATCGCTTACTTCCATGGCGTGTTTTTGCAACGCGGCGACAACTTCTGCATCATCTGAGGTCTGAATTACGAGTATTCCAGTCTCGGTTGTTTCTATCTCAGTCTTGATAAGGTGCCCCTTTTCAAAAAGTGGAGTTAGCGTAGGACTCTGTATTGGAACACCTGGGTCACGATTTTCTTCAACACGATTAATCATTCCAGCGGCATGTCCAATTACGAAAGCAACAAGTTCCTCGTTATCGGTTTCCGTAAGCGTTTTAATTCCATTTGGAAGTAACTCTACACTTCTGGTAATATCTGAATGATTTCTGAACATCGCCTTGAGCTCTTCAACTTCAAGTTCAGTTGTGTCAGTGCCGTTTAGCATCGGCATATTGACTTCATCATGTTGCATGTGGCCACCACCACTTGAATGGCCGTGCATCTTCATTTGAGCATATACGCTTGCTGAACCTACTCCGAGTGCGAATACTGAAATCATACCCGCTATCATTAGCGTCTTTTTTGATGGAGTTCTCATGATACTATCCTAAATATTCTAATTATTGAATATATCAGCTACTATTTGTGAATTGTCAAGGTGCTGTCATTATCAAGAGTTAAAATAATAAAAATGTGTGTGTTGGTATCAGGTTGGCACTGTCAGAATAACCCACCTTGCCCGACAG
>AVDB01000023.1:2500-5917 GCA_000472185.1 Rhodobacteraceae bacterium HIMB11
CAGAATTGTCCAAGTCAAGTACACTAACTAATTACTCTTTCGAGAGTAATGGGAAAGTAAATTTATGACTTTTGATCGGAAGAAGAGATTTGCATGTGAACCAGCGTGCGGATCGGCGGACTAGTTTATCTAGTCTGACTTTTTCTGGATCAAATCAAGCGCGAAAAGGGCGTTTGGTGGATGCCTTGGCAGTAAGAGGCGATGAAGGACGTGATACTCTGCGATAAGCGTAGGTTAGCCGAGAATAGGCTTTGACCCTGCGATTTCCGAATGGGGGAACCCACTTGACAGTTATTTATTGTTACCTTTGGTGATCAATAAGTGGCTGAACCAAGTACTTCTTACCTGAATAAAATAGGGTTTGAAGAGCAAACCCGGGGAACTGAAACATCTAAGTACCCGGAGGAAAGGACATCAATAGAGACTCCGTTAGTAGCGGCGAGCGAACGCGGACCAGCCGAGCCATGATTGTGATCAGAACACATTGGAAAATGTGGCCATAGTGGGTGACAGCCCCGTACGAGAAGCAAGATTGGACGTATTAAGTAGGGCGGGACACGTGAAATCCTGTCTGAAGATCGGAGGACCACCTCCGAAGGCTAAGTACTCCTTACTGACCGATAGCGAACCAGTACCGTGAGGGAAAGGTGAAAAGCACCCCGACGAGGGGAGTGAAACAGTACCTGAAACCGGACGCCTACAATCAGTTGGAGGGGCATAAGCCCTGACAGCGTACCTTTTGTATAATGGGTCATCGACTTGGTCTATCTAGCAAGCTTAAGCCGTTAGGTGTAGGCGCAGCGAAAGCGAGTCTTAATAGGGCGAATGAGTTAGATGGATCAGACCCGAAACCGAGTGATCTAGGCATGACCAGGATGAAGATAAGGTAACACTTATTGGAGGTCCGAACCCACACCTGTTGAAAAAGGTCGGGATGAGTTGTGCCTAGGGGTGAAAGGCCAATCAAACTCGGAGATAGCTGGTTCTCCGCGAAATCTATTTAGGTAGAGCGTCATCCGAATACCCCGGGGGGTAGAGCACTGGATGGGTAATGGGGCCCCACAGGCTTACTGATCCTAACCAAACTCCGAATACCCGGGAGTACTAGATGGCAGACACACTGCGGGTGCTAACGCCCGTAGTGGAGAGGGAAACAACCCTGACCGACAGTTAAGGCCCCCAATTCATGGCTAAGTGGGAAAGCAGGTGGGACGACCAAAACAACCAGGAGGTTGGCTTAGAAGCAGCCATCCTTTAAAGATAGCGTAACAGCTCACTGGTCTAAATAAGTTGTCCTGCGGCGAAGATGTAACGGGGCTCAAGCCATGAGCCGAAACTTCGGACGCAGTAATGCGTGGTAGCGGAGCGTAGTGTGATATAGCACCACGCCTCTTTAGCAATTCTTTTGAATTGCCTTGGAGGCTTAGGTGCTTTCTGTGAAGCCGGGCTGTAAGGCATCCGGTGGAGAGATCACTAGTGAGAATGATGACATGAGTAGCGACAAAGAGTGTGAGAGACACTCTCGCCGAAAGTCCAAGGGTTCCTGCTTAAAGCTAATCTGAGCAGGGTAAGCCGGCCCCTAAGTCGAGGCAGAAATGCGTAGACGATGGGAACTAGGTTAATATTCCTAGGCCAGGAGGATGTGACGGATCATGAAGGTTGTTCACCCTTATTGGATTGGGTGGGCCGCTAATTGGTTCCTGGAAATAGCCCTCCATCAGACCGTACCCTAAACCGACACAGGTGGACTGGTAGAGCATACCAAGGCGCTTGAGAGAACTATGTTGAAGGAACTCGGCAAAATACCTCCGTAAGTTCGCGAGAAGGAGGCCCGGTTCCTAGGCAACTAGGGGCTGGGGGCACAAACCAGGGGGTGGCGACTGTTTACTAAAAACACAGGGCTCTGCGAAGTCGCAAGACGACGTATAGGGTCTGACGCCTGCCCGGTGCCTGAAGGTTAAAAGGAGGGGTGAGAGCTCTGAATTGAAGCCCAGGTAAACGGCGGCCGTAACTATAACGGTCCTAAGGTAGCGAAATTCCTTGTCGGGTAAGTTCCGACCTGCACGAATGGCGTAACGACTTCCCCGCTGTCTCCAACATAGACTCAGCGAAATTGAATTGCCTGTCAAGATGCAGGCTTCCCGCGGTTAGACGGAAAGACCCCGTGCACCTTTACTACAGCTTCGCACTGGCATCAGGCACAGCATGTGCAGGATAGGTGGTGGGCTTTGAAGCAGAAACGCCAGTTTCTGTGGAGCCTCCCTTGAGATACCACCCTTGTTCTGCTTGATGTCTAACCGCGGTCCGTTATCCGGATCCGGGACCCTGCGTGGCGGGTAGTTTGACTGGGGCGGTCGCCTCCCAAAGAGTAACGGAGGCGCGCGAAGGTTGGCTCAGAGCGGTCGGAAATCGCTCGTTGAGTGCAATGGCAGAAGCCAGCCTGACTGCGAGACTGACAAGTCGAGCAGAGACGAAAGTCGGCCATAGTGATCCGGTGGTCCCGAGTGGAAGGGCCATCGCTCAACGGATAAAAGGTACGCCGGGGATAACAGGCTGATACTGCCCAAGAGTCCATATCGACGGCAGTGTTTGGCACCTCGATGTCGGCTCATCTCATCCTGGGGCTGGAGCAGGTCCCAAGGGTATGGCTGTTCGCCATTTAAAGAGGTACGTGAGCTGGGTTTAGAACGTCGTGAGACAGTTCGGTCCCTATCTGCCGTGGGTGTAGGATACTTGAGAGGAGTTGCCCCTAGTACGAGAGGACCGGGGTGAACGATCCACTGGTGGACCTGTTGTTGCGCCAGCAGCAGTGCAGGGTAGCTATGATCGGACAGGATAACCGCTGAAGGCATCTAAGCGGGAAGCCCCCCTCAAAACAAGGTATCCCTGAGGGCCGTGGAAGACCACCACGTCGATAGGCCGGAGATGTAAGCATGGTAACATGTTCAGTTGACCGGTACTAATGGCCCGATAGGCTTGATTTGAACCAGTAATAGTCAGACTATTACAATCCAATCAAAGTCATACATAAAACCCTGACTTGGACTGATGTTATTTATTCGGTTTGGTGGCCATAGCACGAGTGAAACACCCGGATCCTTTCCGAACCCGGCCGTTAAGCACCGTCGCGCTGATGGTACTGCATCTTAAGGTGTGGGAGAGTAAGTCACCGCCAAACCTAATAAATAACATCAACGTATCTCTCTACGATGACAAAACCCTCATGACGCGGGATGGAGCAGCCCGCTCAACTGGTCGAACCCTCCAATGGAGGCTTCTCAAACCAGCTTCGCCTCGTCAGGCTCATAACCTGACAAAGCAATACGCTCCAAAGGACGCGGGATGGAGCAGCCCGGTAGCTCGTCAGGCTCATAACCTGAAGGTCGCAGGTTCAAATCCTGCTCCCGCAACCAATCT
>AVDB01000024.1 GCA_000472185.1 Rhodobacteraceae bacterium HIMB11
AACTACACAATTTTTGCTGTGTTTGTGGTGAGAGTTTCCGGGGTCTAACACTGTGTCTACAACCTAGTGAATGAAAACAGTATTCATTATTAACACAGTTCAGGTAACCCCTGATATTTGTAATCTTGCGTCGAAAGATCGCCAATCCAAGCGTACACCGACATAAACGCCAATTCTTTTGTTAAAGTGGCGTGCGGTAGAAACGAGGGATGGTGAGACCTGCCACCAACGTATGAGCTTTGATATCCCGAATTCCCGCGACGCTAAAAACATTCACCAGCAAGCATCACATAAATTTCTTCTGCTGGGTGGGTCCGGATCCCATATTCTGAATGTGATTGCATTCCGTAAAGACCTAGACGGACAATGTTAGATTTTACCAAGCCGTCTGGTCCTAGTAATTCTACATGTGCTTTAAAGTGACTGTGTTTTTTATACAAATCGCTTTTGGACGTCTCTGGTGGTGTCCAGTTAAACGGCGTTTTCAGTATTTCGGAACAAATTGGGTGTGCGTCATCTGCCCTCATCACGCTGGCTATGTCTTCGGATATTGCTTTCTCTTCTGTGAAAGCCAAGGCAACTTTTGCTTTTTGAAGCAATTCTTGAGACGAAATTTTTTCAATTTCGCTGTTTCCGTTAAAAACCTGAGATAACTCTAAGAAAAGTTTTTCTAAGTTGATTTGATGATAAGAGTTTATGCTCATAATACTACGCTCTTTTGCTATCGCGTTACCATTGAGAAAAATTTAGGTTTGAGCACGATAACTCCAATTCCCAATAGTATCGTGGCACCGCCGTAAAACTTCTCTAATGTGATTATTTCTCCCAAGAAAAGATTTCCGCCTAAGACAGAGAACACTGGAAGCAGCAATAAGAACGGTGCGACTTTACTTACATCGTGATGCCGTATCAACGTGTTCCAGAAGTAATAACCTAAGCATGTCATTATCAAGCCAAGGTATAGGACGGTCCACCACACCAATGGGTTAGCAGTCCTTATTGCTTCTACTTGCCCATCCTCAAATACCGCCGACATGAAAAATAATTGTGGAGCAGCAAAAACTGCTATCCAGGCTGTAACTTGCATACCTGAAACATCTTTGAGTTTTCTGATCATGACCTGACCCAGAGCCCATGCAAAGCAGCCACTGAGCACCAAAGCGATAGAAATAAAACTTCCACTCAGTTCATCTTGTTGGCTCATAATAGCAACACCCACAAACGATATAGCTATGCCAATCCACTTCTTGTAACCAGGCTTTTCCCTTAGGAGTAATGCTCCAAGAATAACGAGAAAGGGTACTTCCAGCTGAACAATTATTGATGCTAGCCCTGCCTCTAAACCTTTAACACCAGTAAATGTAAGGCTGTATTGAATAGCGGCTGCGACAATTGCGATTTTAAAAAGTTGGAAAAACTTTCCTACAGGTAATGGTGTGAACCAAACCAATACTAATGCTGTTAATGAAAAGCGAAATGCCATCAACAAAATTGGTGGAAAATGATTGATTGCCCCTTTTGCAAATACGAACCCCAAGCCCCACAAAAGTGGTACAAAAAGTGCCATAATAACATGTTTGGAAGTGAATTGGTTCATCAGCCGGTGGTTAAAAAGTGTATTTATGCGCAGTCACTAATTAACAGCATGAGTGTTTGTCAGCATGTGTCTGGTTCAAACACGACGCTTCTGGCTGTCGTCTTTGGCAAAGCATTCGTCACCTAACATTCGCAACATCATTCAGATTTCTGAGTTAGAGGGTGAAAAATGCCCAAAATCGTTGACGATGAAGGACATGCGCTGAAGGCAATATTGCTGCTAGTCTTGGGGATGTCATTTATCCCGCTAAACGATGCGCTGATAAAAATAATGAGTGAACGCTTGCCGCTAGCGGAAATAGTGATAATGCGTGCAGTAATTTCCCTTGGGATACTAATAATCTTCACGAAAGGTGTACGTTCGGTTTCGATGTTAGACCGGAAAACGATTATGTTTTTTGTGATAAGAGGTATGTGCCTAGTTGCCGCGATGTATCTGTACTTTTTGGCACTCTCAACTTTGCCAATTTCAACTGTGGTGTCGATCTTTTTCCTTTCACCACTATTGATTACTGCATTATCTGCTGTGTTTCTAAACGAAAAAATTGGAACGCATCGTCTAACGGCGGTACTGCTCGCGCTAATAGGCGTTGCTTTGATCATGCGCCCAGGCACAAGTTTTTTTAAGTTTGAAATGTTATTAGCACTCGGGTCTGCAGTAAGCTATGCGATATTTCAAGTTGTCACTCGGAGATTAAAAGGTATGGGAGATCTTCCGGGTCTGATTACCATTCAACATTTATGTTACCTTGTCTCTGCCTTGCCATTCGTCGCTTACAATATGTTCAGCAGTCACGAGCTATCGGGTAATCAAGCGCTTGATTTTTTGCTGAGAAAAGCGGTGCTTCCAACATTTGTCGAGGTTACCTTCTTTGCTATTTGTGCATGTGCGGTTCTGTTTCTCTCTTTCGCATCATCTTACGCTTATAGAAATGCCGAGGCATCACTAGTGGCCCCGTTTGAATACGTGGCAATACCAGTCAGTGTTCTATGGGGGATATTTATTTGGAATGAGTGGCCAGATACTCTTTCATGGCTGGGTATGTTTCTGATTTTGTTAGGTGGAATTTATGCAGTTTATAGAGAGCGCAAACTGAATATTCGGGTTGCTTCAGACATTCCGATGCCTGCCTCCACTGGGATGAAGATGAGCAAAAATCAGATAAATCCAAATACATAAGCTTAACAGATTTTGCCGGTCGCTCAAACTATTACGGTCGTATTAACATAGGTTTGGATTTTGCCAACTCTCAAAAACCAAACACACACTTTTTCGTGTGTCTGAGTGTTGGGATTCACGGCTCCCACACTGTGTCTCGAACCTAGTGACAGAACACAGTTCTTGAATATCCAGTTTAGTTTGGGAACCATTGTCGATCACGTTTGAGCCAAATATTTTTTACATCATTGTATTCTAGGCCTAATTCTTTAGAAATAATTTCGGCTATAGATTGACTGTCGCACTCGCAAGCAGCAGCTTTCACTGCAGGAAATTGGGTAAAACGTGCTGACTTGTGAATGCACTGACAAACCACATGGTGGAAAAGATCAATAATTGACATTTTGTGGTTATTTTACGGTGGACGATGAGCTGGTGAAATTGTTTCAGCGATCCACATCTCTAGAAATTCTGGGACTTTTACATGGTCATATTTTGCTAATTGATATGCTTCTCTTAAGCCATCATAGAAATCACGATCATAACAGACACGTTCAATATGCATGTATAAGGTGCATTCAATAATTTTTGAATAGCACACTTTAGTGAGTACGAATTTAATTCCTGTTATATATTGTTTGTGCCGATTAAAATATTCATGGACCCAAGCACAAATTTCTGACTCTGAAAAGTGCTTCATTAATAACCTGAGTTGAGTTTCCTCTTCTCGTGCAAATGTTTTCACTGATGATGCAATTCTATCAGATAACAACGCGCGTTCTTATTGAATTATGCGTGCTTAAGAAATAACTTATATCGATAGAAGAAATAGGAAATATCTAAGCGTGTTGCCACAAAAAAATTCCCCTAAAGTATTGATACTTGGCTCTGCCCCAAATGTTGTTGCGGTTAAGGATATTGATGTCAGCTATTATGACGAAATTATTGTAATAAATAATGCTTGGCAGGTTTTGGGATCTTGGACAGAGCATATTTTCCCATATGATTTTCCCCAAGAGAGTAAGCCACTGCGTTACACAAAGGGCCAACGACCGATTGATGAAAAGCTTTTTGTTCGAATACAAAATGAATTTGGTGGGTTCATCTACGCAGGTGGCACCATGGCGTTTACAGCGCTCTATTGGGCATTAGGCGAGCATATGCCCTCAGAAATACATATCCTCGGTTGCGATATGGTTTACCCTGATGCCGGTAAAACTCATTTCTACGGAGCGGGTAATCCAGATCCATTGCGTGAAGATTTCACCTTGAGAGATTTGTCTGCAAAGTCTGCTCGTTTTATGTGCTTAGCTGCTAGAAACGGTTGCAGTACTTATAACCTTTCAGATCAGAGTTCCAAACTTTGCTTTCCGAGACGCAGTCGCAATATTGATGCTAACCCTTGCCACTTATTGATAAATAATGCGAGCGTGCAGAGTATACTCGACCAAGAAAAATCTCTTGGGTATTTTATCAGTTCTGGGCGCTACTGGGAAGCCGATCTAAAAATAGACTTGCAAGCTTTGGATAAGGTTGATCAGCAGTGGAAAATGTTATCACATACTATAGCTGTTGCTGATATTTAGACATTAATTTGCTTCACTTTGTTGTAAGCAACGTCGCACCGCTCCGCTAAAATTAAATCTAGTGGGTGAATATTTTTTATTTTATGGCTCCACCAAGTTACTCGCACAGAACCCCATTGTAGTACTATCACCGGATGGTGACCGACATCCTCTGCAAGCCTACTGACTTTATTTGTGTAGTCTTGTGCTTCTTCAAAATTTGCGAATTTGTAAACTTTTGTGAGTTTGGGAGTGTTGTTTTCAACTACGAGCATCCATTCTTCCGAGCTTGCAATAAAAGCGTCAATATCTTTCCGGTCGGCGGGGTCTGCTGTTTCTAGACAGGCTTCGCAAATAGGGTCCATGTTTCTTGTCCTAGTGTTATTTATATTCGCAATAGAATATCATGATTTTTGAGGATACCGCATTTGAAAATCATGGGGTTGACCTTATGACATCTGGGTT
The DNA here is from genome assembly GCA_000472185.1 of Rhodobacteraceae bacterium HIMB11. Taxonomy (GTDB): domain Bacteria; phylum Pseudomonadota; class Alphaproteobacteria; order Rhodobacterales; family Rhodobacteraceae; genus HIMB11. The sequence goes on from AVDB01000024.1 coordinate 4,786, forward strand.
AAAACACAATCATGCTGTTACCGCCAAATGTTCTGTCACTTGCGATTATGTTTCGTCACTCTTTTTTGTGTACCAGATTTATT
>AVDB01000025.1 GCA_000472185.1 Rhodobacteraceae bacterium HIMB11
CTGAAAACGTTGAGTGTTGGGGAGCTTCGCTCGCCAAACTCAACAGCAAGACAACATAACAGACAGCAGCGGAAGAAAGCGCGCGCGCTCTTCTCAGAGCATGGAATTGTTGTGCCCATCATTGTGGATGAGCACGGGCAAATCATCGATGGGGTCTTGCGATTTGAAATCGCCAAAGAGCTCGGATTGCAAGAACTCAACGCAGTTGTTGTTTCGGATGCAAAAGAGGAAGAGCTCTTGCAACTCGAACTTTCACTTAACCGACTGGCCGAAGACGGTGCTTGGGATACTGAACGGCTCAAAACAAAGTTTGAACAATTGATCGAATTCAATGTTGATTTAACTTTCACAGGTTTTGAAACAGCCGAGATTGATAACATCTTATCGTTTGAGGTGATCGAACCTGAGGATCAGGATTGGACTACTAGCGATCCCGTCACTCAATTCGGTGACATCTGGCAGGTTGGGGATCACATTATAGCCTGTGGGAATGCGCTGTCTCCTGATGAGGTTTTAGGTGACGTTTTGGATGGCTTGGAGCTGGCCAAGGCATGCATAACTGATCCGCCTTATAATGTTCCTACCGCGGGTCACATCCGCACGACGCAAAAACATACCGAATTTGCTATGGCGGCGGGTGAGATGGATGATCAGGATTTTACAGAGTTTCTTTCTCGTTCAATAACAGGCTCCCTGCCCTACATGGATACGACAGCACTCTATTACTTGTTTATGGACTGGCGACATGTTGGGAACTTGAATGCTGCTGCAAAGCGTAATGGGCTGATCCAGCAGAACCTTTGCGTTTGGTCTAAAACCAATGCAGGCATGGGATCGTTTTATCGATCACAACATGAACTCGTTGGCGTCTATAGTCGTAGTGATCGTTTCCAGAACAATATCCAGCTTGGCAGTTCGGGACGCTATCGCACCAATGTTTGGGTCTATGACGGTGTAAATAGTTTTAGCGCGACACGTGCAGATGATCTCAATGATCACCCCACAATCAAGCCTACACAAATGATCGCGGATATTATCCTTGATTGCACATCAATCGGAGACTGGGTCTACGATCCGTTTTTGGGCAGTGGCACCACGTGCCAAGCGGCGGAACAAACCCGCAGACGATGTTTGGGCATTGAGTATGAACCACGCTATGTGGACGTTGCTTTGAAGCGCCTTAAAGACCGCTGCGGATTAGACGCAATCCACCTGGTATCTAACCTGTCCTACGCAGAAATCGCTGCTGCACGGCAGTCAAAGAGCGGAGCCCAGATATGACAAAGCGTGGCTATAAAAATCCTCCAAAGGAACATCAATTCAAAAAAGGGAAATCCGGCAATCCCAAAGGGCGGCCCAGAAAAAAGAAAGCGCCAAAGCCGGAACCATTGGATGATATCATTCAGTATGTGAACGAAGAATGGGTGGATACACTCGAGATAAATGATAATGGATCGATTATCAAAATCACAAAAGGAAAAGGTGTTGTAAAGCGGGTCTTCGCTCAAGCTATTGCGGGCAAAGTCAGTCAGCAAAAATTACTCCTCAGTTTACTTGCGCTAGCTAGAGGCGGCGAGACTGATCAACTCACCTTAGAACAATTGCAGTCTTACGATGAAGATCTACTGCATGAGCTTCACGAGCAGCTAAACTCCATGAACGACGATACACCCGGTGAGTTTAATGATCAGGGGGATGATGTTGATGACTAAAATCACACCAGCACACATCCACGCCCGGGCGCGGTCCTCTGTCGGACACTTCTTTGAGTATCTCTATCCCTTACTGCACCCAAAGCGTCCAATTGAAATGGATTGGTATATCCATGCCATGAGTGAAGCTATCATGTCGCTATCGCGCGGGGATACGACACGTCTTATCATCAATGCCCCTCCCCGTTCTTCAAAGACAAATCTCTGCACCATCTTCAATATCGGTTTTATACTGGGAAAGGATCCAAGTGCAGAGATCATGTTACTCACTTACGGGGAAGAGCTCACGCGGGACATTGCAAGCAAAGTACATCACCTAATGCGCCATGCCGCCTACATGCATCTGTTTCCCCACACTCGCTGTGTTGGCGCAGCCTCGCAAGGCCAGGCCATCCGCACAAGTGCTGGTGGCAAAATTCACTTCACATCTATCCAAGGAACAATGACCGGTCTTGGTGCCGATTGGATTATCCTGGATGACCCGCTGCAAGCGGCACACAGGCGTTCAGACAAACGCAGCGATAATCTTGAGACCACATTCCGAGAGGCGCTTTCAACGCGTCTCAACAATCCAAGCACTGGTAAGATCCTCCTCATACAACAGCGCATTGCCCCATCAGACCTCTGTGGGCGCCTGACTGAGAACGAGGATCATCCCTGGACCGTACTTGCTCTGCCCGCGGAATTTATGGCGCCCGCGGTTTATGCTCTTGGTCGTTTTGGAGGCACACACAAAGCGCAGGTAGGTGATCTTCTTGTACCAAAGCATCTAACGCGAGACGTGCTGAAAGATAGACGCATAGAAATGGGTGAAGCGGCCTATGCAGCGCAGTATCTGCAAGCCCCAATATATGAAGAAAACAATCCGATCGAATTTGATAAGCTCGCTTTTGTAAAGCGCGAGGACATTGCAGATGAGTTAGAGCATGCGCTCATTGTTCAATCATGGGATACAGCCCTCACAGCAAATGCAAACTCAGATTACAGTGCTGTCACCACATGGGCACGATTGCCATCGCGTAAATTCGTTCTGTTACACGCAAAACAGATTAAGCTTTCCAGCGACAAGCTGGTTGATGCCATAATCAAACATGCAAAAGCCTGGTCTGCAAAACATGTTCTCGTTGAAGAGGCAAATCATGCACGTGACCTCATTCGTGATCTTCAAAAAAGAGCAAATGGGCAGGTGCACATAAAAGGCGTACCGCATCAAAACCTCTCGAAAGCAGCAAGGTTAGAACTGGTGCTCTATCTTATAAACGCGCGTCAGGTTGGGCTTATTACGGAAGAAAAAAGTCTGGACCTTCTTCTGCACCATCTGCGCCAGTTCCCGAACGGCAAGCATGATGATCTCGTTGATAGTTTTACGCAGGCCCTGCGCGTTTTACCTACGCTCGGGAGTGGAGGGGCAGTTTGGAAGATTAGTTAGTCCATTCCCAAAATACTCTAGTGCAGAAAGCTAATCGTTAGGCAATAAAGCGTCAGGAATGTTTTGGTAGCATACCGAATTGAACCATGCCCGGGGCGTAGGATTCAGCAGACAAACGATACAAAATGCTAGCTTAGCCCAAGCGAAGAAAGAAACTTGTCTTCAATAGGGCTTGGAGTTGAACGCTTACGCCTGATAGCACCTGGTAATCAGTACATTTTGATTTCTTGCTTCGACAAACTAACTACGCGAAAGCGACGCTTAAATAATCTTGGGAGGTTCTCATGAAAGTGAGAGAGATAGATGCGCGCTCGTGGCTCATAAAATATGTTAAAGCCAAGCATAATTTACCTGATTACGATAAAGCAGTTAGGTTTGCTAAATCTGTCAATTACATTGATGAAAATGCCGATGTCACAGAGACAGGACGGCTACTGTTCGAATTTAGTCAGTTCAACGGAGATCACCTGTCAAAAGACCAAACAATGTTGTAGCCACTTCTGCTATATTAAATCAGAGGTTACTGGTAAAATCCAGCAAGTAAGCCACTGTCCACGACAAGGAGGAGTGAACAGTGGCAAACATTCTTGGACGTTGGGAGGTGTCCAGTGAAGTTGGTGGCCCAACCACCCTGTTGACAGCGCTAACGCAATTGAGCCACCGTGTTGACAGGAAACGTTCAACGATTACAGGCTAACACACTTTTAAAACTCATATGAGTTTGACCTGAGCAAACACATCTTATCCAATGGAGTGCGCACAATTTTTTAGCACAATCATATCCATATGATTAGTATTTGCGCCTTAAGTTGAAACTCCAGAGCCAGGTTTTGAAAATCAATAATATTACTAAAAAACGTTGGAAAATGACGCTCATACATTTAACGAGTTCAACTAAGCGAAGTCGTGCAATTCATCGCAGAAACATGATACACTCTGCTCAAGTTGCATAAAGAACATTGAGCGATCACATCTTCAGAAATCAGCCAGCATCATTTTGCAGTTTGGACAAACATAAAATCTAATTTTGCACAAGGATTTCATCTGCATACACGCAACAGTTTTCAGCAGGTAAATCCAGATGAACTTGTTCAGCTGGTATGTCAGTATCTCGATGTACTTTCACTTTAATATCTAAATCATTAGATACAGCGGAAACTAATTTATGGTTTCCCAAGTCCTCAACTCGTTGAACGCGCGCGGGTATCGTATTCTGACCGATGGTATCAACAATTTGTATGTATTCAGATCTGATGCCTATTTTCAACTGAGAGGTGCTAAGCTCTGTAAGGCGTGTTTGTGTCGTAATACTGTTGCCTCCAAATCGCAAAGAATAATCACCGTCTCTCTCACATCGGAAAAAATTCATCGCTGGTGCACCAATAAAATAACCAACAAAGGTTGTTTTGGGTTGTTCAAAAAGCTCTTTTGGTGTGCCAACTTGCACGATACGACCAGCATCCATAACAATTACGTTCTCCGCAAAAGTCATGGCCTCGTTTTGATCGTGAGTAACGTAAATTAAAGTTGAACGATATTTTTGATTAATTTCTTTCAATTGCCTCCTCAGGCGAAACTTAAGGTCTGGATCAATCACGGTCAGAGGTTCATCCATTAAAACTGCTGCAACATCATCGCGAACCAGGCCTCGCCCCAATGAGATCAATTGTTTTTGATCAGCTGTGAGGCGGCTTGCTGATTTTGTTA
>AVDB01000026.1 GCA_000472185.1 Rhodobacteraceae bacterium HIMB11
TGGTATAAGAGGTATGGGGAAACATGAAATTGAATTTTATGAAGCTTAGGTTCATGATTACAATTTTAGGTGCTCGCAGTCCCGCAAGCTTAGTCATCAGCAGCGTGTGGAAACCTTACATGAAGGATAACTGCGAGTTGGATGATCTTTAGGCTGGCTTTGAAATATCGGTAGGATACTGGAGTGGGATTAGGTGATCGGCTAATATTCAGCACGATGTCCGGCAAGGTGGTTTATTCTGAAAGTGCCTCATCAAATCTATTTCTGAAATTTTTACTTGACCAAACGCGCTACATAGATCTATTTTTTACCAAATGGTAAAAGTTTTGTTAGAGGCAAATTATGACATATTTAGTCACCGACGAGTGTATTAATTGTAAGTACCAAGACTGTATCGAAGTGTGCCCAGTAGATTGTTTTTATGAAGGTGAAAACACAATCGTAATTAACACGGATGAATGTATTGATTGTGGCGTGTGTGAGCCAGAATGTCCCGTGGGTGCCATTAAACCAGATACAATCCACAATGCCGATTTTTGGATTCAACTTAACCAAAAATACGCTGAAGTTTGGCCTAATATTTTGGTCAAAGGAGATCCCCTCCCAAAAGCGGACGTTTGGGCAGATAACAAAAATAAACTTTCCCTGTTGTCAGAAAAAGCAGCGAGCTGAAAATTACAAGATGATTAAAACCAATACCTCAGTGTCCAAATATCCACAACCAGCTGGCACACACGTTGAAACAGTAACAGACGTCGAGCATTATACTGACCGTTTATTTAGATTTAGAATTACTCGGCCTCCCACTTTTCGGTTCAGATCCGGTGAATTTGTTATGATTGGTCTGCCGAATGCTGAAAAGCCAGTCTTCCGAGCTTACTCAATAGCATCACCTAGTTGGGACGAAGAACTCGAGTTTTATTCAATTAAAGTACCCGGTGGACCACTAACCGAACATTTGCAAAAAATAGTAAAAGGTGATTCAGTTTTAATGCGGCAGAAATCGACGGGCACCCTAGTTAATGATGCTCTTTTACCTGGTAAACGCCTTTGGATGTTTTCTACTGGTACGGGGTTTGCTCCATTTGCTAGCTTAGTTCGCGACCCTGAGACATTCGAAAAATTTGAAAAAATCTTCATTACTCATACCTGCAGAGATGTTGATGAGCTTGTATACAGCAAACAGGTTTGTGGAAATCTTATAAACGATCCTCTCTGCGGTGAATTCGCGGATAAAATTCAGTTGATACAAACAACAACACGACAAAAGTTTACAAAAATGGGCCGGATCACTGAACTACTATCAAGCGGTAACCTTTTCTCCGATTTGGGAATTGGAAAAATAACGCCAGGAGTGGATCGCGGAATGATTTGTGGTTCTGCAAATATGATTAACGATACAAAGACCCTCCTTGAAAGCTTTGGTTTAAAAGAAGGTTCTAATAGCAAGCCAAATACTTTTGTCGTCGAAAAAGCTTTCGTTGATTAATTACCCATGTCATCGATCATGCGGTAATTCATTTGCAGTATTGTCCCATTTCATTGGACTTGACTTTTTTCATAATTAAGTGGAATGTTTTACCAAATGGTCAAATAAATAGGAGCGAGAGTTGGAAAAGCTTGCAACTACATTTACGGGACTAAATTTTGTAAACCCGTTCGTACTGGCGTCGGCCCCGCCGACCGAAAGTAAAAAGAAAATATTACGAGCCTTTGACGCTGGATGGGGTGGTGTCGTAACAAAGACAATAGGCTTGCATCCAGTTGAGAATGTTGCTGGCCCGAAAACGATTTTTCAACGTGTCAGTACCGAAAAGCCTTACATATCTCGTATGAAAAGATCGGACACCGTTTCACATTCTTCGTGGAATTGGGAGTTAATTTCAGATCAACCCTTGGAATTGTGGCTTCCTGACTTGGAAGAAATTAAAAACACATATCCTGATAGAATGCTAATAGCTTCCATTATGGCGGGTGCGGGCAACAATGAAGAAATGGACAACTGGGCTAACCTGGCGAAAGCATGTGTTAGTGTAGGTTGCGACGCTTTGGAACTCAACATGTCGTGCCCGCACATGGATCGTAAAGACATGGGCGCCAACATTGCCAACGACGAAGATATAATTCGCTCGATATTGCAAGCAGTTACATCGGCAGTAGATGTTCCCATTTGGGTAAAATTAACACCTTCAACGTCTACTTTGGTAGATGCCGCCGGTGCAGCTTATGATGCTGGCGCAGCTTCAATATCACTTTGTAACACTTTTCCATCACTACCTTTGATGGATCCTGAGACTATGAAATTTGAAGTGGAAGTTGACGGGCTCGTTACATCTGGTGGCCTTGGAGGGTTAGCAATACTTCATCAGGCTCTACAAAGAGTTTGTGACATATCTAAGGCTTATCCAGACAAAGCTATCTCTGGGATCGGGGGCATTCGCGGATTTCGCGAAGCATTTAATTTCATCGCTAATGGGGCGGGGAATTTACAGATCTGTACAGCAGCTATGGAAGAAAAAGGAAGCGGTGGTGTTGGTGTTGAGCTAATAAAAGAATTAACCGGCGACCTAAATGAATTTATGGAGCGGAAAGGGTATAATTCCATCGAAGAGTTACGAGGTGTAGCGAGGGATCGCATTGTAGAACACGCTCAAGTTCGCAGAAAAAGTGGTAAATATAACGGCGGTCATGCGCTCGCATCATAAACATTTTTCAAAATACTGCATTACCAATCAAGAT
>AVDB01000027.1 GCA_000472185.1 Rhodobacteraceae bacterium HIMB11
GTTTCTTATTGTATCGATCATGATTTGTACATTGTCAGGGTTAGCGTCTGGCGTGATGCCGTGCCCTAGGTTGAAGATGTGAGGTCCGCCTTTGAGGGCGTTGACGATGCGTTTGGTTTCTTGGATCAGGTCATCGCCCCCTGTGACCATGTGAGAAGAGGCGAGGTTGCCTTGGACACAACTGTCGGGCTGGACGTTTTGGGCGACCCATTCGGCGCTGACGCTGTTGTCGATTGCGATGCAGTCTGCGCCCGTTGCTTTGGCAAAGCCGATATACCCATCACCCGCTTCGCGTGGGAAGGCAATCACGGGGATGCCTGGATGGCGTTGTTTCAGCGCTTGGGTGATTTTGGCCGCAGGCTTTAGGGCGTAGTTTACAAAATCCTCCCCCTTGAGTGATCCTGCCCAGCTGTCAAAGAGTTTGACCACCTCTGCGCCCGCCTCAATCTGCTTGCTTAGGTATTCGATGGTGGCCTCTGTCAGACGTTCTAAAATACCCTCAAAGACTACACGATTTTCCGCCTTTAGCGCATGTGCGGGCCCCTGATCTTTGGTGCCGCGTCCCGCGATCATATAGGTGGCCACGGTCCATGGCGCGCCTGCAAACCCGATCAATGTGGTTTCGCGCGGCAATTCGCGCGATAGGATCCGCACGGTTTCGTAAATCGGATTCAGCGTTTCATGGATATCTGCCGTGGCGCGTAAACCTGCCAATTCATCCGCGGTGGTTGTGGTGCTCATCCGTGGGCCTTCGCCTGTTTCAAACCACAAATCCACCCCAAGTGCCTGAGGCAACAACAAGATGTCCGCAAACAAAATCGCCGCATCAAATCCATAGCGGCGGATCGGTTGCAACGTCACCTCTGCCGCCAGGTCACTGTTGTAACACAGCGATAGGAAATCCCCCGCCTCAGCTCGCGTAGCACGGTATTCTGGCAAATAGCGACCCGCCTGTCGCATCATCCAAATGGGCGGGGTCTCTTGGCGTTCGCCAGCAAGGGCGCGTAGAATTGTTTTATCTTTACTCATGGGTCACCTATCGTTTCATCCTTCGTCATACGCCACGGCATTAAAGTCAAGCAATGTGTCTTGTGTTTTAGACGTTATAGACCTAAAACTTTTCCATGTCTTTGAATTTACCTACCCCCACTACACCCCTTAAAATCGGCACCCGCGGATCCCCCTTGGCATTGGCGCAAGCCCATGAGACACGGGAGCGATTATCGCAGGCCTTTGATCTGGAAGAGAGCTGTTTTGAGATCATCGTGATCAAAACAACAGGCGATCGTGTCCTAGATCGTCCGTTGAAAGAGATCGGGGGTAAGGGGCTTTTCACCCGCGAGATCGAAGAAGATCTGCTGAGTGGGCGGATTGATATTGCGGTTCATTCGATGAAGGATATGCCCACAGAACAGCCTGCTGGACTGATTTTGGACACCTATTTGCCGCGTGAAGATGTGCGTGATGCCTTTGTATCCTTAACAAAAAATAGCATGGACGCGCTAGAGGCGGGTCAAAAACTGGGGTCCTCCAGTTTGCGCCGCAAAGCACAGTTGATGTTGGCGCGTCCTGATCTTGAGGTTGTGGAATTTCGCGGCAATGTGCAGACGCGTTTGAAAAAGCTTGAGGATGGCGTGGCCGATGCAACGTTTTTGGCTGCCGCTGGTTTGAACCGACTGGGGCTATCGCATATTGCCAAGTCATTCTTGGATCCAGACGTCATGTTGCCCGCAGTGGCACAGGGGGCCATTGGGATCGAACGGCGCAGCGATGACACTCGCATCGCCGAAATACTGTCAGCTATACATGACACTCCGACAGGTCATCGATTGGCAGCAGAACGGGCGTTTTTACGGGGCCTAGATGGATCCTGCGAAACCCCAATCGCGGGACTTGCTGAACTGAACGGCTCAACCCTGCGCCTGCGCGGCGAAGTCCTGCGCCCAGACGGTAGTGAAGCCATCAACGACGATCAATCATGCCCCATCGAAGACGGAGAAAAACTCGGAACAGAAATGGCAAGCAAAATCCTAAACAGTACTCCAAACAACTTCTTCGATTGGAAAAACTAGGGC
>AVDB01000028.1 GCA_000472185.1 Rhodobacteraceae bacterium HIMB11
CCTCGCTTGATCACTGACTTTGCCTGAAGCAGCTCTTGAACCCGATCAAACTGATCTTGCTCAATGATTGCTTCATGTAATCCCTCATAGACCTCTGTCTTATGTTTGATCTTACCTATGTAGATGGGATTGATCAGAATATTGTGTATCCGCCCTCTACTCCAATTTCTTTCGGGCCAGAGCGTATCGACAGAGCGCTTCACCTTACTGAGACACCCTAGTTGCTCATAGAGATCAAAGACGATCTGTATGTCTGATGATTTCTGTTCACATATCTCGATTGATTGCATCTTTGGATCAGAGTGGACCTTGTAACCCCAGGGGACCATACCTCCCATCCACATGCCCTTCTTCTTAGAGGCTGCAATCTTATCGCGAATGCGCTCTGCAGTAACCTCGCGCTCAAACTGGGCGAAGGACAGCAGCACATTCAGAGTAAGCCGTCCCATGGAGGAAGAGGTGTTGAAGGATTGGGTGACTGAGACAAAAGAACAGCCCTTAGCTTCTAATCGATCAATGAGCTTTGCAAAGTCTGACAAGGATCGTGTAAGTCTATCTATCTTGTAAACCACAATCATATCGATGAGGCCCTGATCTACATCAGTAAGCAAAGATTGCAGAGCAGGGCGCTCTAACGTCCCACCAGAGATACCTCCGTCATCAAAGCGCTTCTTAATCAGTTTCCAGCCTTCATGGCGCTGTGAGGCGATATAGGCGCTGCAGGCCTCATGCTGGGCATCCAATGAGTTGAACTCTTGGTCCAATCCCTCATCAGAGCTTTTGCGTGTATAGACAGCAGCACGCACGACGGGCTTTCCAAGAACGCTCATGTGCTTGCCCCGAAGAACTTGAAGCCTGAGACGTTGTAGCCTGTAATTGCGCGCGCTGTGTGGGAGAGGGACTTGAAGCTCTGGTCATTCCAAACAAAGCGCCCATCATCATTAACCTCAACCACATGGGTGACCCCGTGATATTCTCGCACAAAGCGGCTGCCTGGCTTGAAGGCAGGGCGCACAACATCGCGACGGGCGGCACTCTTGAGCCGACGATCCAATCGCTTGGTATATCCACCAACCGTGTCCACCTGATAGGCGTGGCTCAAAAGCTGCACCATCAGGCGCTTACTTAAATGCTTTGGGGGCGGGCGACCCACCACCTTGCGCCACTCTGCCTTCAGCGCTTCGCGCGAGGCCGCGGCCAATCCATCCAAATCTAATCTCATGCTCTACTCCGTACAAATCACTCGTACTGAGCAGAGCCCGACGCTATTCGGGCACATCAACACACAGGCTTGCGGAAGACAGGAAGTCCAGTGGAAAGAGCCGGGGATTGAAAATCCTCGTGTCGGTGGTTCGATTCCGCCCCCGGGCAGCACTTTCAAAAATAATATCAGCAACTTAATTTTCACAAACTAACGTTATGCGTGTGTGATTCAAAAACACACC
>AVDB01000029.1 GCA_000472185.1 Rhodobacteraceae bacterium HIMB11
AAACCTGCATTGGAATTGGAGTAATCACGATGGATCGTATTTCAACACAATCTGAATGGCAGCAGCGCGCGCGTGCGGTCTTGCCTGCGGGTGGGTTTGGCAATTTCGATGCAGGCATGATCGTGGATCGGGGCGTCGGGTCGCGGATTTGGGACATGGATGGCAATGAATACGTTGACTATCTAATTGGCAGTGGTCCGATGTTGCTGGGCCATGGGCATCCCGAAGTCATGGAAGCCGTTCTCGAACAATTGCCAAAGGGACAGACGTTTTTTGCCAATAACACCCTTGGGATTGAATTGGCCGAGGTGATTTGTGATGCGGTGCCCTGCGCCGAACAGCTGCGCTATGTCTCAACAGGAGGAGAGGCGGATATGTATGCGATCCGCCTTGCACGTGCCTATACGGGACGCGAAAAAATTGTGAAATTCGAGGGCGGCTATCACGGCATGTCCGCCGAAGCACAGATGAGCCTTGCGCCCAGCAAACGTGTGAATTTCCCCCAAGCTGTGCCCGACAGCGCGGGCATCCCAGCTGATGTTGGGGAAAATGTGTTGGTCGCACCCTTTAACGATCCTGTTTATATCCAATCACTGCTATCGGAATTCGGCAACGATGTGGCGGCAATCATTGTAGAACCGCTGCAACGCATTATTCCACCCGCGCCAGGGTTTCTTGAGCTGTTGCGTCAGGAATGTGATCGCTATGGCATTGTGTTAATCTTTGATGAGGTCGTGACGGGTTTCCGCTTTGCCTATGGCGGGGCGCAGGAATATTACGGTGTGACCCCCGATGTCACGACACTGGGCAAGGTGATTGGCGGTGGTTTCCCATTGGCTGCGATTGTGGGGCGTCGCGATATCATGGCGCATTTTGACAAATCCGATGTTGGTGCGGACAAATGGTTGATGCAGCTTGGAACGCTATCGGGTAATCCCATTGCCGCAGCCGCGGGTTTGAAAAGTTTGGAAATTCTTCGGCGTAAGGGTGCTTATCAAAATTTTATTGGAATTGGGGAAACGGTCTCTAAAATGATGGAAGACGCGCTTAGTCAAACAAGTGTGCCGTTTCATATTGTCGGGCATCCCACTTTGTTTGAGGTCGTATTTCACGACATTCAACCACTGGATTATCGCATGGTTCAAAACGGGGATGCGCAGGCGGCCAAAGTATGGAATGACACATTGCACGCCAATGGCGTTTTCAAATCACCCGGCAAAACCTATCCAAGTTTGATCCTAAGTGAAGAGGATTTGGCCATCACCCAAGCCGCGATTGATAAAGCGGC
>AVDB01000030.1 GCA_000472185.1 Rhodobacteraceae bacterium HIMB11
CCCTAACCGTTTCAAGTATGATTATTACTTGATGATTTTAGAAACGACGCCTGAGCCGACTGTGCGGCCGCCTTCGCGGATCGCGAAGCGTAGTTTTTCTTCCATTGCGATTGGCGCAATCAGTTCAACTTCGAACTTTAGGTTGTCGCCTGGCATGACCATCTCTGTGCCTGCTGGCAGTTTGACTGTGCCTGTAACGTCAGTTGTACGGAAGTAGAACTGTGGACGGTAGTTTGCAAAGAATGGTGTGTGACGTCCGCCTTCTTCCTTCGTTAGGATATAGGCTTCTGCTTCGAACTCTGTGTGTGGTGTCACTGAACCTGGCTTACATAGAACCTGACCACGCTCAACACCTTCACGGTCAACACCACGCAACAATGCGCCGATGTTGTCGCCTGCTTCACCGCGGTCAAGCAGTTTGCGGAACATTTCAACACCTGTACATGTTGTTTTTGATGTATCGCGGATACCAACGATTTCAATTTCGTCACCAACGTTGATCACGCCACGCTCAACACGGCCAGTCACAACTGTACCACGACCTGAGATTGAGAAGACGTCTTCGATTGGCATCAAGAATGGCTCGTCAACCAAACGTGGTGGCTGCGGGATGTAATCATCAACTGCCGCCATCAATTCTTTGATTTTCTCTGAACCGATGTTGTCATCACGGCCTTCCATCGCCGCAAGCGCTGAACCTGCGATCACTGGAATGTCGTCGCCTGGGAAGTCGTAGTCTGACAACAGCTCACGAATTTCCATTTCAACCAATTCCAACAATTCTTCGTCGTCAACTTGGTCAACTTTGTTCATGAAAACAACCATTGCTGGGATACCAACCTGGCGACCCAATAGGATGTGCTCACGTGTTTGTGGCATGGGGCCGTCTGCGGCGTTCACAACCAAGATTGCGCCGTCCATCTGCGCCGCACCTGTGATCATGTTTTTCACGTAGTCCGCGTGACCTGGGCAGTCAACGTGCGCGTAGTGACGGTTCTCAGTCTCGTATTCAACGTGCGCTGTTGAAATCGTGATACCACGTGCCTTCTCTTCTGGCGCGCCATCAATCTGGTCATACGCTTGGAAGTCACCAAAATATTTCGTAATCGCCGCTGTCAACGTCGTCTTACCGTGGTCAACGTGACCAATCGTGCCGATGTTACAATGCGGCTTACTGCGATCAAACTTTTCCTTTGCCAT
>AVDB01000031.1 GCA_000472185.1 Rhodobacteraceae bacterium HIMB11
TAATCACTGACCAATAGGTGCATGGGATCAACATCCTCTTCGATATTCGCAAATCGGCCAATCGGTTCGCGGAAGACGTTGTCGGTTTCATCGTCATTTACCGTTGAAACTTCTCCAATTAGGACATCGCCACCCTCACCCCAAAACGCATGCCAATCCCCTGGCATCAGTGTCACGCTTTCACCCGGGGCTAGAGCTAGCTTGTCGCCTGGGCCATATTCGCGCCGGATCCCATCGCAATACACAACACCGCCCCGCTCTTCTGCAAAATTACCCTGATCATCTGACCCAAACAGTTCAACGATCAATGTCGCGCCACCACGATTGATGATATCTTCAGCCTTAATGATATGAGTATGCATGGGCGACAATTGATCTTGCCGGCTGATCAGCAGCTTTTCGGCGTAGCACATGCCGCGCCCGCCTTTTAAATCAGATAGGCGCCCGTTTCGTAGAGTGAATAGGAACAGCCCCATCGTATCAAACTGACCAGCGCCATAATCGGTGATATCCCAACCGCATCGGCCATCAATCACGGGTTTTGCATCATCCTTGCGCACCCGAAATTCATCGACACTCCAATATGCAAACGGAGGTAGGTTGAAGCCATGCGACCGAATTAGATCATCTGCTGCGCTCATGATCTCGTTGATTTGAGACCGTTTCATGCCACTGCCTTTGACTGTTTTATGAACTCAATAACCATTGCAGCGGTCCATGTAAATTGACCACCTCCACAGGGCGCACCTGTTATGGGATCATAGTATTCGGCAAATCCACTTTTTTCGATCAGGGTAAGGCTATCTTTTTCAATGATATTGGCCACGTCTGATTGTCCTGCACGCGC
>AVDB01000032.1 GCA_000472185.1 Rhodobacteraceae bacterium HIMB11
GGGCCATGCCTAATCCATTATCTTTCCGCTATTTCAAAACCAGTCCTGAGATTATCCAACTTGCAGTTATGCTGTATGTAAGGTTTCCGCTTTCACTAAGAAATGTAGAAGACCTTCTGCACGAACGAGGCGTCGACGTGAGCTATGAATCTGTTCGGTACTGGTGGCATAGATTTGGGTCTCAGTTCGCAAGCCAGATCAAGAAGCGCAGGGCAGGGGGCATGCAGTCCAGTAATTGGAAATGGCACCTAGATGAAGTCTTTGTGAAGATAAATGGTGAAAGACATTACCTATGGCGTGCAGTGGATCATGAAGGCGAAGTGCTAGAAAGCTATGTCACCAAAAAGAGAGACAAAAAAGCAGCTTTAAAGTTCATGAAGAAAGCCATGCGGTGCTATGGAACACCCAGTGAGATCGTCACAGATAAGCTTCGGTCCTACGGTGCAGCAGCAAGAGAACTGGGCTGTTCGAAAAAGCAGGTTACTAATCGATGGGCAAATAACAGAGTTGAGAATTCACACTTACCCTTTCGCCGACGAGAAAGGGCCATGCTTCGATTTAGACGAATACACAGCCTACAGAAGTTCGCCTCCATCCATGCCTCGTTTCACAATCTATTCAACTCGCAAAGGTCACTCTCAAAACGCAGTACAT
This sequence comes from Rhodobacteraceae bacterium HIMB11, assembly GCA_000472185.1. Taxonomy (GTDB): domain Bacteria; phylum Pseudomonadota; class Alphaproteobacteria; order Rhodobacterales; family Rhodobacteraceae; genus HIMB11. Next base: position 655 of record AVDB01000032.1, read on the forward strand.
TCAAACTAAACCGTGACGCTGCTCTCACCGAGTGGCGATCCTTAGTGATCTCATAGAATATAGCCGTCAAACGACTACCGATGCTTTGGCTCGTTAGTCTGACAG
>AVDB01000033.1 GCA_000472185.1 Rhodobacteraceae bacterium HIMB11
AAATTTAACGAATATAACGCTCTACGTAATCAGCGCCCAAACCAACAGCTTCATAATGACGCTTACACATGTCGATCTTTGTAAACACATCTTCATACCCGAGTGTTTCACCCATTGGATCGACGTAAATCATGACACCATTCACCTGAAAGAACGTGATCATTTCATCAACGCCTTCAGGCACAACCAAAGTATGTGTTTCACCCGGTGGTTCAAAGACATAACTACCTTCTGTCGCCACCCAATCATGCTCTAGATAGTGCCATTTTCCTTTGATCACCCAGCCATGCACAGGTTGTGCATGGCGATGTCGCGACAGCACACCAGCCTGCTTTACCTTAAGCAAATTCATCCAATAGCCCTGTGACCGATTTAAACATAGTGGACGAAACCATACATTTTCTGACTGCGGGACCCATTCGCGGTCATCAAGCGCAGCCGCGTCAGGCACAACAATTTCTTCCAGAGCCTCGGGTGGAAAGGGCAATTGATATGGCGTGAGACTATCATCTTTTGACATGCGCAACTCCACGGATGTGTGTTCACTATCTATGTTAAGAGCCTACACAACCAAAATGAATTAGCAACAATCGAACACCGTCTGAAG
>AVDB01000034.1 GCA_000472185.1 Rhodobacteraceae bacterium HIMB11
AGGTTCCAGCGAATGACTAACGCCGAAATTGCTAGCAGTAAGACAGCACCGCTTTCATACAGAAGATCAACTGTATTGATCCCTTTACCCTGTAAGATGATGAGACGGCATAGCGCAGTGATAGCGATAAATATTGGCACGGTAATAGGTATTTTGCGATACTTATAGAAAGCAGCAACCATGCCTAATACTTCTGCATAAATGAACAAAAGCAACAGGTCGGTCAATTTGACTGCGCGTTCGGTTAATATCACCACAATTTCAACCAACACCGCATAGGCCGTCAAAAATGCAATGATTACCAACAAAGTTTTTTCTGCAATGGTAATGATCTTATACCAATCTGCCCAATTGTTTTCCTGATCATCTTGCATGTTTGGATTCTCGTTTCTTCATTGGATGGTGATCTTGAGCTGCAAGTTAGCGAAACATTTATGTAGATCGTGCGATCGCA